>NZ_JBIDDQ010000017.1:0-194007 GCF_043195415.1 Streptomyces sp. Y7 | reverse complement strand
GGTGGGGACATGCGGTGGGCGGTTACGCCCCGCCCACCGCCGTCAGCAGGGCCAGCGGTGCCGCCGCCGACCGGGACTCCCGCTCGCAGGCGTGCGGATACGGCACCGGTTCCGCGTGGGTGTCACGGCCGTACCCCGCCAGTACCTCCGGCAGCCGATGCCCGGTGGTCGTCGCCGCGTCGACCAGGGCATGCGCCACCGTCCGGGCCTCGTCGTGCAGGCCGTAGCGGGCGAGGCCCAGGCTGATCAACGCGTTGTCGTGCGGCCAGACCGAGCCCCGGTGGTACGACAGGGGGTGGTAGGCAGGTTGGCCGGAGGCCAGGGTGCGTACGCCCCAGCCCGAGAAGAAGTCCGGCTCCAGCAGACGCCGGCCCACCAGCTCGCCGTACTCCTTGTCCAGCAGCCCGGACCACAGCAGATGCCCCGCGTCCGACGCCAGCGCGTCCACCTGACGGCCCGAGCCGTCCAGCGCCAGCGCCGGGAAGGAGTGCTCCGGCATCCAGAAGTCCCGCTGGAAACGGTCACGCAGATCGGCCGCCGCCTGTTCCAGCAGCGCCGCGTACGTCGCGTCCTGCCACACCGTGCGGGCCAGCCACGCCGTGCGCCGCAGGGCGTCGTAGGCGTACCCCTGGGCGCCCGCCGCCATCACCGGACCGGCCGGCCGGGTGCCGTCGGAGGAGCAGATCGCGCCGGGGGAGTCCTTCCAGTTCTGGTTGGCCAGGCCGCCCTGGTCGGCGCGGTACACCAGATAGCCGCGGGTGGTCAGGCCCCCGTGGTCCAGCATCCAGCCGACCGCGGCGCGCGCGTGCGGCTCCAGACGCCGCGCCAGGGAGGTGTCGCCGGTCTGTTCCACATACGCGCCGAGCAGGATCAGGAACAGCGGCGTCGCGTCCACCGAGCCGTAGTAACGCCCGTACGGCACCTGCCCGAAGTGCGCCAGCTCGCCGTGCCGGACCTCGTGCACGATCTTGCCGGGCTGGGAGACCCCGTCCGGTCCGGACCGTGCCGTCGCCTGGGTCGCCGCGAGCGCCGGGAGGGTGGCCGCGGCCAGCCGGGGCCGGTAGGGCAGGGCGAAGAGCGAGGTGAGCAGGGCGTCGCGGCCCAGCAGCGTCAGGAACCAGGGGGCTCCGGCGGCGGGCACCCGCAGTTCCTCGCCGTCGGGGCCCGTCGCCGGGACCTGGAGCGCGGCCAGGTCGGCCAGACCCCGCGCGCAGGCCGCGGCGAGCTCCGGCCAGCCCGTCGGGAAGGCCACGCCCTCGACGAACTCGCCTTCCTGGGCCAGGAGCTGGGCGGACAGGGCCGCGGGGGAACGGGGCACGCGCAGGGCGCGCTTGTCGCCGTGCGGGCGGGCCATCACCCGCAGGGTCAGCTCCGTCGTGCCGTGCGGTTCGAGGTCCAGCGCCCAGACCAGCCGGCGCGCGCCGGTCCCGGTCTCCTCGACGGCGTCGGGCGCGGGCTCGGTCGTCACGGTCGTCACCGAGCGCCATTCACCGCGCCGGTAGCTGAACTCCACGCCGTGGTCGAGGACCTGGCGGTGGCGCTTGGCACCGGACTTGGCGTACGTACGGTGGTCCGAGCGCAGCTCGAACTGGTCGGTGAAGTCGGCGTCGGCCGTCAGCGCGAGGTGGATCGTCGTCGGCACCGGGCGGTTGCTGGTCACCCGGACGACGTCGATGAACGAGTTGTCGCCGACGGCCTGTTCACGAAAGAGCGTGTACGCCGGAGGCTCGTCGCGTCCGCCGCGCGGCACCAGCACACAGCGTGCCGTGTCACCGCCGGCCACCGGCGAGAGCGTCTCGGGCACCGCCCCGTCCACGGTGAGCTGCCAGCGGCTGAGATGCCTGGCGTCGCGTACGAACAACCCCTCCGGGGAGCCGGCGGCCCGTACGCCGCTGATGTCGCCGGCGTCGCCCACTGCGGCGAACGTCCCCCCGTACACGAGCAGATGATGACGGTCCGTCATCCCCGGTCCCCTCCCTTGGAGTCCATGGGTTCCTCGAAGTCGTGCAGCAGGTCGAGCGTGAGCGCCGCCGTCCAGCTGAAGCGCGTGGTGCCGCAGCCCTCGCCGGTGTACGGATCGACGTACTCGGCGAAGTCGGAGGCGACGGCGAGGTCGAGCATCGCCTCGCGCAGGGCGTCGGCGCCGTCCCGCTCGTCGTGCAGGCGCAGGCCCCGCTCCAGGAGCCAGCCGGTGTTGAACCAGGCCGGGCCCCGCCAGTAGCGGTGCCGGTCGAAGGCCTCGCCCAGGAGGTCGTACGACGGGACGAGGCGGGTGGAGCGGCCGAGGCCGAAGTGCGGGCCGTGCACCGTGCGGATCAGGGCGGTGGCGATGTCGCGCGGCAGGGTGGGCAGCAGGAGCGGGATCAGGCCGCTGACGCCGCGTTCGGGGATGAGCTCGCCCGCCCGCACGTCGTGGCAGAGGAACATCCCGCTCGCCGGATCCCACATCCGCTCGATCAGCGCCGCCGTCAGCCGTTCGGCGCGGGCGTGCCGGGCCGTGCCCGTCGCCCCCAGCTCCCTCGCGATGCCGGCCAGCGCGTGCTCGGAGGCGATGAGCAGGGCGTTGAACGCCGGGTCCTCGACGGCGAACAGGCCGGCCCCTCTCCCGTCACCCCCCTCGAACGGCGCCCTCCCGGCCGCCTTCACACGTCCGCCGTCCGCGTACCGGCCGTCCCGGTAGTCCGTCGCCAGCCGCACATAGCGCCCGTAGTCCAGATCCGTCGGCCGGTCCTCCGCCGCCCCGTGGTCGAGGTCGGCACGGCGGAAGGAACGGGTCGGCGCGGGCGGGACGCGGTGCAGGGGCGCGTCCCAGCAGGGGCTGTTGTCCATACCCTGTTCCCAGGGGTGCACGACCGACGCGAGCCCCGCGCCGCCGAGGTCGCGCCGGTGCAGCAGATAGCGGTGCCAGGCGGCCAGACGGGGATAGACCCGGGCGAGGAAGCCGCGCGCACGCGACAGACCCGGGTCGGCGCGGTGCACCAGCCAGGCGGCCAGCGCGTGCACCGGTGGCTGCACGATGCCGGAGGTCTGTACGGTGCGCGGGGCGCCGGCGGGCCGCCCGGCGTCCGAGGAGCGCCAGAAGTCGGGGCTCGGGAAGTAGGCGTCGAGCGGTACGGAGGGGTTGAAGACGATGTGCGGGATGCGCCCGTCGCCCCACTGGGCGTCGAGCAGCGTCTCCAGTTCCGTCTGCGCCCGTAACGGCGAGACGTGCCTGAGGCCGATCGCGATGAACGCCGAGTCCCAGGACCACTGGTGGGGGTACAGACCGCGTGAGGGCACCGTCGAGGTGCCGGTCCAGTTGGCCGCCAGGACGCGGGCGGCGCCGGCGTGCGGGGAATCGGCCTCGGGCGGCGGATCGTATGCGATGTCACGGTCCGCGCGGTGCGCGGTGAGTTGGGCAGTGCGATCCACTCGGGGCTCCCCGAAAAGACGTCCGGCCGACCGGTTCGGTCGGCGCCACCGTAGAGTTACGTCTATTTAACACGCAAAACCCAATATGTAATGCAAGCTTGAGAAACACAAGGGGGTGTGCATGAGCGCACGGGGTCAGGCGAGTTCCGGGGAACTGCTCGAACTGGTGCGGAGCGGACGGGCCGTCACGCGCGGAGCACTTCAACAGGCCACCGGGCTGTCCCGTGCCACCGTCGGCCAGCGCCTCGACCGTCTCTTCCGCGCCGGCTGGCTGCGCGAGGGCGCCGGCGGTCCCGTGGACTCCCCGCTGGGCGGGCGCCCTTCCATCACGCTGGAGTTCGACGACGCCCACGCCGTCGTCCTCGCCGCCGACCTGGAGACCCGGCACGCGCGCGCCGCCGTACTGACGCTGACCGGCGAGATCCTCGCCGAGCACGGCGGCACCCTGGTCGTCGAGGACGGGCCGGAGGCGGTGCTGGGCGACCTGGGGCGCTGGTTCGCCGAGCTGCTGGTGAAGGCCGGGCGGCAGGCCGGGGAGGTGTGCGGCATCGGGCTCGCGGTGCCGGGGCCGGTCGACAGCGTGACCGGCCGGGTCGTCCAGCCGCCGATCATGCCCGGCTGGGACGGCTACGACATAACGGGCCGGCTGGCGAGAGCCTTCGCCGAGGAGACCGGTGCCGCCCCGGTGCCGGTCCTCGTCGACAACGACGCCAACCTCATGGCGTACGGCGAACAGCGCACCGGCTACCCGGAGTGCTCGGCCTTCGTCCTGGTCAAGGTGTCGACGGGCATCGGCGCCGGAGTCGTCGTGGACGGCTCGGTCTACCGCGGCATCGACGGCGGCGCCGGCGACATCGGGCACATCCGGGTCGGTGCCGACGCGCTGTGCCGGTGCGGTTCCCACGGCTGTCTGGCCGCCGTCGCGAGCGGCCGTGCCGTCGCCCGGCGGCTGGCCGCGGACGGGGTTCCCGCGGCCTCCGGCTCGGACGTACGGGACCTGCTCGCGGCCGGGCACCCGGGGGCGGCCGCGCTGGCCCGGGAGGCCGGGAGGCAGGTCGGGGACGTACTGGCGACCGTCGTGACGCTGCTCAACCCCGGCGTGCTGATGATCGCCGGGGACCTGGCGGGGACGCCCTTCCTCACCGGGGTGCGCGAGCTGCTGTACCAGCGGGCGCTGCCGCGCTCCACCGCTCATCTGGACGTCGTGACCTCGCGGCTGGGGGAGCGGGCCGGGCTGATCGGGGCCGGGGCGCTCGTCGTGGAGCACCTCTACGCGCCCGAGCGGGTGGAAGACCGGCTGGTCGCGCTGGGTGTGTGACGGGCGCGTTTCCGTTTCGGGGACGGGTCCGCATGGTGAAATTCCGGCGGCTGTGGCAGCGTGATTCTCGCCACCCTTGATAAGGGTTGCGCTCAGATGAGCGGATCTTGAGCGACTGCACTTCTCCAAGGGGTGGCACTGGGTGCCACCCCTTGATCGTTCATCGATCGAAATCAAACGTGCGGTAAGGCCGCTCATACGAGCAAGAAACCGCACCTGTGGACGCTCTTGCGTTCAAGAAGTGAAAACATCAGCCCGTCACGGCTTGCCAAGCCTTGACTTTCGATCCACTGGCGGACGGGTGGTTACAGGCGCATGACACGTGAGTAGACGTACCCAGGCGCCTTCGATCTGGGTATGTTCCTCGCCGTCAGGGCAGCCACCACGTCCTCGAGGGAGTCGAGACCGTGTCGGAAAACAAAGAACCCCACGTAGCGAAGTTCGTTTACGACTTCACCGAGGGAAACAAAGACCTCAAGGACCTCCTGGGTGGCAAGGGCGCCAACCTCGCCGAGATGACCAACCTGGGACTTCCCGTTCCCCCCGGCTTCACGATCACGACAGAAGCCTGCAAGGTCTACCTCGACAGCGGCGAGGAGCCGGCGGCACTGCGTGACGAGGTGAGTGCGCACCTCGACGCTCTCGAGTCCCGCATGGGCAAGAAGCTCGGCCAGGCCGACAACCCTCTTCTCGTCTCCGTCCGTTCCGGCGCCAAGTTCTCCATGCCCGGCATGATGGACACGGTCCTCAACATCGGGCTCTCCGACAAGTCCGTGAAGGGCCTCGCCGAGCAGGCCGGCGACGAGCGGTTCGCGTGGGACTCCTACCGCCGCCTCATCCAGATGTTCGGCAAGACCGTCCTCGGCGTCGACGGCGACCTCTTCGAGGAGGCCCTCGACAAGGCCAAGGAGGCCAAGAAGGTCACGGTCGACACCGACCTGGAGGCCGCCGACCTCAAGAAGCTGGTCACCGCCTTCAAGAAGATCGTCAAGAAGGAGGCCGGCCGGGACTTCCCGCAGGAGCCGCGCGAGCAGATGGACCTCGCCATCGAGGCGGTCTTCAACTCGTGGAACACCGACCGCGCCAAGCTGTACCGCCGCCAGGAGCGCATTCCCGGCGACCTCGGCACTGCCGTCAACGTCTGCTCGATGGTCTTCGGCAACCTCGGCCCGGACTCCGGCACCGGCGTCGCGTTCACCCGTGACCCCGCCTCCGGCCACCAGGGCGTGTACGGCGACTACCTCCAGAACGCGCAGGGCGAGGACGTCGTCGCGGGCATCCGCAACACCGTGCCGCTCGCGGAGCTGGAGACGATCGACAAGAAGTCGTACGACCAGCTGATGCAGATCATGGAGACGCTGGAGAACCACTACAAGGACCTCTGCGACATCGAGTTCACGATCGAGCGCGGTCAGCTGTGGATGCTCCAGACCCGCGTCGGCAAGCGCACGGCGGGCGCCGCCTTCCGTATCGCGACCCAGCTCGTGGACCAGGGCCTCATCGACGAGGCGGAGGCGCTCCAGCGCGTCAACGGCGCCCAGCTCGCGCAGCTGATGTTCCCGAAGTTCGACGAGGAGGCGAAGGTCGAGCAGGTCGGCCGGGGCATCGCGGCCTCGCCGGGCGCGGCCGTCGGCAAGGCCGTCTTCGACTCCTACACCGCCGTGAAGTGGTCGCGTTCGGGCGAGAAGGTCATCCTGGTCCGCCGGGAGACCAACCCCGACGACCTCGACGGCATGATCGCGGCCGAGGGCATCCTCACCTCGCGCGGCGGCAAGACCTCCCACGCGGCCGTGGTCGCGCGCGGCATGGGCAAGACCTGTGTCTGCGGCGCCGAGGAGCTCGAGGTCGACACCAAGCGCCGCCGGATGACGGTCCCCGGCGGACACGTCGTCGAGGAGGGCGACGTCATCTCCATCGACGGCTCGTCCGGCAAGGTCTACCTGGGCGAGGTCCCGGTGGTCCCGTCTCCCGTCGTGGAGTACTTCGAGGGCCGGATGCACGCGGGCGCCAACGACGCCGACGAGCTGGTCGAGGCCGTGCACCGGATCATGGCGTTCGCCGACCGCAAGCGGAGCCTGCGGGTGCGTGCCAACGCGGACAACGCCGAGGACGCGCTGCGCGCCCGTCGCTTCGGCGCGCAGGGCATCGGCCTGTGCCGTACGGAGCACATGTTCCTGGGCGAGCGCCGGGAGATGGTCGAGAAGCTGATCCTCGCCGACACCCAGGCGGAGCGCGAGGCGGCCCTCTCGGAGCTGCTGCCGCTGCAGAAGAAGGACTTCGTCGAGCTGTTCTCGGCGATGGACGGCCTCCCGGTGACGGTCCGTCTCCTCGACCCGCCGCTGCACGAGTTCCTCCCCGACATCACGGAACTCTCGGTCCGCGTGGCCCTGGCCGAGTCCCGCCAGGAGCCCCACGAGAACGAGCTGCGCCTGCTCCAGGCCGTGCACCGGCTGCACGAGCAGAACCCGATGCTGGGTCTGCGCGGCGTACGCCTGGGCCTGGTCATCCCCGGCCTGTTCACCATGCAGGTCCGCGCGATCGCGGAAGCGGCCGCCGAGCGCAAGAACGCCAAGGGCGACCCGCGCGCCGAGATCATGATCCCGCTCGTCGGCACCGTCCAGGAGCTGGAGATCGTCCGCGAGGAGGCCGACCAGGTCATCGCGGAGGTCGAGGCGGCGACGGGCACCAAGCTGAAGCTGTCGATCGGCACGATGATCGAGCTGCCGCGCGCCGCCCTCACGGCCGGTCAGATCGCGGAGGCGGCGGAGTTCTTCTCCTTCGGCACGAACGACCTCACCCAGACGGTGTGGGGCTTCAGCCGGGACGACGTGGAGGCGAGCTTCTTCACGGCCTACCTGGAGAAGGGCATCTTCGGAGTGTCGCCCTTCGAGACGATCGACAAGGACGGCGTCGGCTCGCTGGTCGCCGCGGCGGCGAAGGCGGGCCGGGAAACCCGCCCCGACCTCAAGCTCGGCGTCTGCGGCGAGCACGGCGGCGACCCGGAGTCGGTGCACTTCTTCCACGAGGTCGGCCTCGACTACGTCTCCTGCTCGCCGTTCCGCATCCCGGTGGCGCGCCTCGAGGCGGGCCGCGCGGCCTCCCAGTCGGTCGGCAGCGACCACCGCTAGGTCGCGGGGCCCCTCACCGGGCCCCCCGGCACCGAACTCCGGAGTCGTCGCCCGTCCCCGACCCTCAAGACCGATGGGCGGCGACTCCGGTGCACCAACGAGGGCGGCACCCTGTGCGGGGGTGCCGCCCTCTCGGGCGTCAACTGCGCGGATGTGCAGGCAAGTTGGCCGATCCTGCGGAACGGGGTGGCGGGGGCGCCGGCAAGATCACGGTCAACGGCTGGTACTGGACTCCCGCCCCGACCTGATCGAAGGGCGGGGCGGGCATGGAAGAACCGACGGGGATGACCGCGCTGCGGCAGCTGCTGCCTCCGCCTCCCGGAGCCGGCGAGAACATCGACGGGGAGGCGGCCGAGGCGCGGTGGGGGACCGGGTTCCCCCGGGACTACAGGGACTTCATGGCCGTGTAGGGCGTCGGCGGGATCGGCTCGCAGGAGGAGATCGACGAGCTCGGCGTCCTCGGGCCGTTTCCCACCGGGGCCCACGAGTACCCTCCCGAGGACCTTGGGTTCCGGATCGACCTCATGGCTGCGCGCGTGTGGCGGTGCCGGATTCGGAAGGTTCCGCGTCGTCTTCGCCAAGTCGAGGCGACCGTGAGGTTAAGAGCTGGGTAGGGGCGGTCGGAGGGCACAACCCCCGGGATGTCCCCCTGGTCTCACGCGGGTGAAGTCACCACACCATTCATCGAGCGTGGGGAAACCAAACACCATGCGCAGACGCGCCACCGCAGCCATAGCCACCGCCGCCGCCTTCAGCGCCGTCCTGGCCGTAGCCGCTCTCGCCGCTCCGGCCGCCGGGGCCGGCCAGGACGACTCCGGCACGAAGTTCTGGAACATCGACGTCAACCACGACCGTGACTACACCGTCGGCGTGGAGGCCGCGCGGAAGAGGGTGTTCTCGGTCTCCGCGACGGTCACCGACCCGTCCGGCGTCCAGGGCGTGTCGTACGAGCTGTGGCACGGGACGGAACGGGCCAAGGCCGACGGCGTCATGACCGCGTCCAGCCACTGCGTGAAGCTCAACGAGACCACCTCCTTCTGTGAGGCCCTCCTGACCGCCGACCCGAACGTCAACCTCCGCAGCAACGCCCTCGCCGGGGTCTGGATCCTCACCCCCGTGGCCACCGACGGCGCCGGCAACGTCACCCGCGGGGACGGCGCCTACTTCGCCCGCATCAAGCGCCAGACCTACATGTCCCAGACCGTCGCCACCCCGCAGACGGTGAAGAAGGGTCAGAACCTCACGGTCAAGGCCCGGATGACCGTCGCCAGCTGGGAGCAGCGCAAGGACGTGCCGCTCATCGGACACCAGGTGGTGCTCCAGTACCGCAAGGGCACCAGCGGCCCCTTCACCACCCTGAAGAAGATCAAGACGGACCGCAACGGCTGGGCGACGACCACCGTGCCGGCGACGGCGGACGGCTCGTACCGCTACGACTTCGCGACCACGAGCCTCACCCAGGCCACCACCGGCTCGGCGGACTACGTCGACGTGAAGTGAGCCCTCACCGGTGAAGTGACAGGTGAGCCCTCACCGGTGAAGTGACCGCCCGCCGCGTCGGCACCGCGGCGGGCGGTCTTCCGGGCCGGCGGACCGGCCGCGGCCGTCCCCGAGGATACGACGCGCCCCACCGGTGTCCGGCACGCGCGGCCGGATGCGGCGGGACACGTTCCGCTCGCCTCTCGGGATGTCCGGAAGCCCTATCTCTGCCAGGCCGGTGAACGCTTCTCCGTGAAGGCGCGCGCGCCCTCGGCGGCGGACGCGGTGGCGAAGACAGGGGTGCTGAGGGGGTCCTGGACGGCGTAGGCGGTGTGGTCGTCGAGGCCGCGGGTTCGCTGGACGATCTGTTTCGTGACGAGGACCGCGTCACGGGAGTGGGCCTGGACACGGTCGGCGAGCGCCAGGGCAGCCTCAAGGGCTTCGCCGTCCCGGGTGAGCTGGTTGACGAGTCCGTACCGGGCGGCCTCCGGGGCGGGCAGCGGCGCCGCGGTCAGGAGCAGTTCCATGGCCACGTGATAGGGCAGGCGGCCGGGGAGACGGATCGCTCCGCCCTCGGCGGCGACGAGTCCGCGCGCGACTTCGGGCAGCGCGAAGAACGCGCTGTCGGCGGCGGTGATGAGGTCGCAGGCGAGAGCGAGTTCGAAGCCGCCCGCGACGGCCGCGCCCTCGACGGCCGCGATCAGCGGCTTGCGGAGGCGGGCGCGGGTCAGTCCCGCGAGCCCGCGGTCGGCGACGACCGGGACGCCGGCGGTGGGGAAGGCTTTGAGGTCCATGCCCGAGCAGAAGTGGCCGCCCGCTCCGGTGAGGACGCCGACGCGGAGCGAGGCATCGGTCTCCAGCCGGGTGAGGGCCGCGTCCACGGCGCCGGCCAGGGACGCGTCGACGGCGTTGCGGACATGCGGCCTGTTGAGGGTGATGAGCAGGATGCCGGCGCGTGGCTCGGTCACCAGCACGGGGTCTTGGCTGTCCACCAGTGAGCTCCTGATCGGGAGGGTTCGGTACGGGGCGGGGGCGGGGCGGTCAGGTCCGTACGACGGGCAGGGCGGCCAGGCCGCGCATCACCCGGGCCGGCCGCCAGGAGAGCTCCTCGACGGGCTTGGCCGGCGCCACCGGGCCGAGGCGTTCCAGCAGCAGGGGAAAGGCGACGGCGCCTTCGAGGCGGGCCAGGGCGGCGCCGATACAGAAGTGCGGTCCGTACCCGAAGGCGAGGTGGTCGTTGGGTGTTCGGCCCACATCCAGCCGGTCCGCGTCCGGGAAGCGGGTCTCGTCCCGGTTGGCGGAGCCGATCACGAGACTGACGATGTCCCCCTCGCCGATCACCTGCCCGTGCAGGCCGATGGGTTCCGCGGCGCAGCGGAACGTCGCGTCCCGCACCGGGGAGTCGTAGCGCAGCAGTTCCTCGACGGCGGTGCCGATCAGACCGGGCGTGGCCCGCGGTCCGGTGAGCCGGGCCGCCTGGTCCGGGTTCCGCAGCAGGGCGAGCATGCCGTTGCCGATGAGGTTCATGGTGGTGTCGTGTCCCACCAGCAGCAGGAGGTAGGCGGTGGAGCGCAACTCCTCCTCGCTCATCGCCCCGCTGTCGTCGCCGGCCTGCACGAGCGCGCCCAGCAGGTCCACTCCGTCGCGTACGCCGCCCGTGCGTTTGCCCGCGATCAGCAGGTCCAGCAGGGCGTGCAGCTCGGCCTCCGCCCGGGCGAGGTCCACGCCCGAGGCGGGGGCGATCGTGGCCATCAGGGTGTCCCGGGTGGCCGCGTTGTCCAGTTCCCCGGGGACACCGAGGATCGCGCAGATCATCCGGAAGGTCAGCGGCGCCGCGAACGCCGCGATCACGTCGACATGGGTGTGCTGCTCGATCCGATCCAGCAGCCGGTTCGCCGTGTCGGCGATGAAGGGTTCGAGTCGCGCGATACGCCGGGGCACGAACGCGGCGTTCACCAGGGCCCGCAGCCGCGTGTGGTCCGGGGGATCCGCGTGGACCAGATGCCGGTTCAGGCCGGCGGGCCCCGGCACATAACCGGGCACCCGGTCCGGCTCCTTGCTCAGCCGCTCGTCGGTCAGCAGCGTACGGACATCGTCGTAGCGGGAGATCTGCCACACCGTGGGACGTCCCGCTCTGCGGTGGGGATGCGCGGGAGCATGCCGGCGCAGCCACGCGAAGTACGGGTACGGGTCCTGGACCCGCGCGGTGAGCAGTTCGGGAGGCGGGGAGGGCACTGCGGGAGCGGGCACGGGGGCTCCGGACTCGAAGACCGACACGGACATCGCACCAACGACCGACAGCGAGCCGAAGATGCGGCCGTTCATCCGGATACGGGCCGTGCCGTCCCTCCGGCTCAGCTGTCGCAGCCCACCCCGTCGTTGTCGCGGTCCAGGTGGGAGGCGTAGCCCGGTTCGCCTCGGTGGATGGGGGCGGCGCCGGCTGCTCGGGCCTCGGAGCAGTTGGCGTAGTAGACGTCCGTGCCGGAGGAGTCGTCGGCCTCCTCGGTGACGGAGCCGGTGTCCGGCGCGGGGGTGGCGGTGACCGTCGTGGTGACCCTGACCGTCCTGGTGGCGGTCACCGTCGGGGCCGGCTCGGGTTCCGGTGCCGGGGGTGTGATGGTCGCGGTGACGGTGACCGTGGGCTGCGGTGACGCCGACTTGGGCTTCGCCTCGGTGGTCCTGGCGTTCTCGCCGGACGCGCCGCCCGCGGCGATGCCGATGAAGAGGGCCAGGGCGAGTGCGGGCAGGACGTAGCGTTTGCGGGCCCACTTCGGGGCCGGGCGCGGCGGCGACTGCGGCGGCATGGGTGCCGAGGTGTACGGATTGGTCATGTCATCCCCCCACTGGTGGTGCGTGAGGGGATGACCGTATTGCTTCGTGACTGAATGTGGAGATGGTGTGACTGTTTTGTGACCGCTATGCGCGGAAGGGGCCCGTCACCTCGTAGGTGATGCCGCCCGACGAACTGCCGCTCGTCCCGCGCTGGCTGGAGAAGTACAGGCGCCTGCCGTCGGGGGAGAACGCCGGACCGGTGATCTCCGAGCCGGACTGGCCGTCGATCCGCAGGAACGAGGCGACCACGTCGTCCGGGGTGATCACGCAGATCTCCATGTTTCCGCCGTCCTCGGCGACGAACAGGTCTCCGGAGGACGTGCCGGTGATGTTGTCGACACCGGTGAGCGGGGCCGTGCCGTTGACGAGGGAGTCGTCGTACGCCAACTCGTAGGTGTTGTTGGTGAGGTTGAGCTGCCAGACGCGGTTGTCGCCCTTGGTCGTGAACCAGACCGTGTCGTTGGCGTAGTGGCAGCCCTCGCCGCCGTTGAACGACTTGGAGCCGGAGACCTGAGAGCGGGTGGCGGTGGGCGAGCCGTCCGGGTCGGGGACGTTCGCCCAGGTGAAGGAGCCGCTGGTGGCGCTGCCCGCGACCATGACCTGGAGCGTGCCCGCCGACAGGTCGCCCCAGGTGGTGGGGACGAAGCGGTAGAAGCGGCCGTTGGTCTCGTCCTCGGTCAGGTAGACCACCTTGCGCACCGGGTCCGCTGCCGCCGCCTCGTGCTTGAAGCGGCCCATCGCGGCGCGCCGCACCGCGGCGTCGGTGCCCCAGGGGTCGGTCTCGTAGACGTAGCCCAGGGACACCTCCTCGCAGGACAGCCAGGTGTTCCACGGGGTCTTGCCGCCCGCGCAGTTCTGCCGCGTGGACGACAGGATGCGGTACGCCGCCGTGATCGCGCCCGTCGCCGAGAACTTCACCGCGCTCGCGCCGCCGGAGGGGTTGATCTCCGAGTTGGAGACGTAGATCCAGCCGCTGCCGTCCGCGTAACAGGCGCCGCCGTCAGGGGCGTTGTGCCAGGTGTACGACGTCCCGGAGACCGTCTGTCCGGAGCGGGCGATGACCCGGCTGGTGAAGCCGCTGGGGAGTCTGATGCCGTTGGCGTCGGGGGAGCCGAGCGCCCCGTACGGGCCCGTGCCCGGCTGGGCGGGCGCGGCGTACGCGGCGCCGCGCCACAGGGTTCCGCCGAAGACGGCGGCGCCGCCGCCGATGGCGGTCGCACGCAGGAAGGTACGACGTTCCACTTCTGCTCCAAAGGGTGCCGTGACCGGCCCCGCCGCCGGTCGGGGGCGGGGTCGCGCGGTGACGGACGCTAGGGGCGCGGGGTTAAAGCCCCCTGGGGTGCGGGGTGGACGCCCTATGGACAGGCTGTGAAGCGGGTGTGCGGGAGGCGCGGGAGGCCCCGGCACGGCGGGATCACCGCCAACGCCCGTGTGTCCGGGCGGCGTTGCCGGAGCCGCCTTCGGGCGGCGCTACGCCGGCAGTGCCGGGGCCTCCCGGCGGCGCCGGCCACCCCTGACCGGTGGGTGGCCGCCCCCGGCGCTCTGCGGGGGTTCCGCCGACGGCAGCCGGATCACCGCGTCCAGGCCGCCCGAATTCGCCGCGTGCAGGCTCGCCTCGCCGCCGCTCGCGTGGGCGAGGCGCTGGACCAGGGACAGGCCGAGGCCCGTGCCGCCCTTGGGGGCGCCCGGTGCCCGCCAGAACCGGTCGAAGGCGCGGGCGCGCTGCTCCGGGGTCATGCCGGGGCCCTCGTCCGTGATGTGCAGGTCGACCCAGGCGGGCCGGGCGTCCCGCAGGGCGCGCCGGGCCGGGACGTGCAGCCGCAGCTCCATCGTCACGGTGGAGTCGCGCGGGGAGGCGCGCAGGGCGTTGGACAGCAGGTTGTCCACGATCTGCTCGACCCCGCCGGGCACCGCCAGCACCGGCCCCACACTGCCCGCGAACAGCACCAGCGACACCCGTTGCCGCTCGAACAGCGGCTGCCAGGTGCGGTGCCGTTCCGCGCAGACGGCACCGACGTCCACCTGGGCGGGTGTCGCGGAGTCCTCCTCCAGCCGGGCCATCGCCAGCAGCCCCTCGACCATCCGGGAGAGCCGGTCCGTCTCGGTCACGGCGGCGGTGAGGCTGCCCAGGCCACGGTCGGTGACGTTCGGCTCCAGGTTCTCCAGCCGCAGGCGCAGCGCCGCCAGGGGCGTCTTGAGCTGGTGCGAGGCCTCGCCCGCGAACGCCCGCTGGGCGGCGAGGAGATGGGCCAGCCGGGCCGCCGTACGGTTGAACGCGGTGGCCAGCCGGCGCACCTCCGGCGGGCCCTTCGTCATCGTCACCGGCGTGGCCCGCCCGCCCTCGGCCAACTCGTGCGTGGCCCGCTCCAGTTCGCGGATCGGGCGCCCGGTCCAGCGGGCGATGGCGAACCCCACGACGGCGACCGCCGTGAGCACCCCGAGGCCGCCCAGGGCCAGCAGCAGCCAGACGTGATGGACACGTTCGTGCACCGTCCGGGTCGGCACCGTCAGCCACACCGCGCCCTGCAACCCCGTGACGTGCCGGACGGGCGCGGCGACCGAGAGGTACTCGACCCCGCCGATGGTCGACGTGCGCACGTCCACCGTGGAGGTGCCGCGCAGGGCGGCCGCGATACCGGGGCGCGAGGCGAGGTCGGACGACATGACGGCGGCCCGCGGATGCGAGGTGGCGAGCAGAGTGCCCACCGCGTCCACGACCACCACCTTGCCGCCGACGCGCTCGGCGCAGTGCACCACCCGGCGCGGCAGGTCCCGTTCGGCGCGGCCCGCGGTGAGCGACAGCGAGGCGTACGCGGAGACCGACTCGGCCTCGTCCTTCGCCGCGTTCACCACCCGCTCCCGCTCGCTGCGCGAGTACACGAAGCCCAGCGGGATCTCCAGGCACAGCAGCACCAGCGCGGCGAGACTGAGGTAGCTGAGCAGCAGCCGGCGGGTCACGGTGAGGGCACCCGCCGCCCGCCCGGCTCGGTCTGCACCGCGAGCCGGAAGCCGACCCCGCGCAGGGTCTGGATCCACGCCGGGTCGCCCAGCTTGCGCCGCAGCGAGGCGACATGGACGTCCAGCGTCTTGGTCGGACCCTCGTAGTGCGGGTCCCACACCCGGTCCAGGATCTGCTGCCGGGAGTACACCGCGCCCGGATCCTCGGTCAGCAGCGCCAGCAGTTCGAACTCCTTGGGGGTGAGGGTGACGGGGATCTCGCCGACCCAGACCTGACGGGTCCGGCGGTCCACGACCAGCGGGCCGGGCGGGTAGGACGGCCCGGACGGCGGGTCGTCGTACGACGGCGACGGCACCGGCTCGTACGACGGTGCCGCCCCGGGCGGTGCCGCGGAGGGCGCCGCTGCCGCCGCCCGCTCCGCCAGCGCCCCGGCGCGAAGCCGCTCGACCAGCGCCTCGGTACGGCCGCGGTCCGTCGGCGGCTCCCCGCGCACCGGATCCGCCCGGGCCCCCGCGCGCACCGGCTCCGCGACAGCCTCTCCGCGCACCGGCTCCGCGACGGTTTCCCTGCGCAGCGACTCCGTCGCCGTCCCGGCGCGCCGGGTCCGGCGGGTCACGGCGCGCACCCGTGCCACCAGTTCCCGCATGCTGAACGGCTTCGCGAGATAGTCGTCCGCCCCCAGCTCCAGGCCGAGCACCCGGTCCGCCTCCTCACCCCGCGCACTCAGGATGATGACCGGCACGTCCGAGACCCGCCGGATGCCCCGGCACACGTCGATGCCGTCCATGTCCGGCAACCCGAGGTCCAGCAGGACGACATCGCCGTACGCGCTTCCCAGTCCCTCCGCCCCGGTGGTCACGTGATCAACCGTCAGCCCGAAGTGACCCAATCCCTCGACGAGCGGTTCGGCGATCGTCTCGTCGTCCTCGATGAGCAGCACTCGTATGCCCATGCGTCCTGTCTCTCCGTGAATTTGCATTCTCTGCCCTGACGTCCACACGCTACAAGAAACAAGCGCTTGCGGGGCATTGCGACAAAGAATGTCCCCTTACTGGACGGGCTCTGGCCTTTACTTAACCTTCCTCTGGTGCGGCCTCCTCTACGGTGCTGTGAAGTGGTTGAACTCGCAGCTCAGGAGGCATCGTTGAAGGCATTGCTGGACCGTGCCCGCTCGTTCGGGCGCAGGGTCGATTTCGAGAGCGCCGAATACCGGAAGCTGGCCGACGGGCAATATCCCGAGGCGCTCTTCATTACCTGCTCGGACTCGCGCGTCATCCCCGCGCTGATTACCGGCGCGCGGCCGGGAGAGATATTCGAGCTGCGTAACGCGGGCAATATCGTGCCGCCGTACGGCAGCCCCGGCGCGTCCGGGGAGGCCGCCACCATCGAGTACGCACTGGAGGTGCTCGGGGTTCAGGACATCGTCGTGTGCGGTCACTCACACTGCGGCGCGATGGGTGCCCTGAAGTCCGGCGACGACCTGACCGCGCTGCCGGGCGTGGACGCCTGGCTCCAACTGGCCCGCCCCGAACTGGCGCCGGTCCTCACCGCCGCCTCCGACGACCCCTCCCTGCCGGACGTGGCGCAGGGCAACGTCGTCAACCAGCTCGCCGTACTGCGCACCTATCCGGTGGTGCGGCAGCGGCTGGACGGGGGGCGGCTGCGGCTGCACGGCTGGTACTACGAGGTCCACACCGGGCGGGTGCACGAGCTGGAGGGCGACGGCCGGTTCCGGGTGCATACCGGATGAGCGGGGCACACGCGCGCGGGCGGACGCGCGGCAAGGGGGGTGCGGCGCCGGTCGGGGCCGGGAGCGAGCGGCCGGCGGGGACCTCGGGAGCGCGGTCGGCGAGGACCAGGGGTGAGCGGCCGGCGAAGGCCGGGGGTGCTCGGCCCGGCCTCGCCAACGAGATCACCGCCTCCCTGGTCGTCTTCCTGGTCGCCCTGCCGCTGTGCATCGGCGTCGCGGTGGCCTCCGGGGTCCCCGCCGAACTCGGCATCATCTCCGGCGTGATCGGCGGCCTGGTCGTCGGCGCGGTCCGGGGCAGCACGCTCCAGGTCAGCGGGCCGGCCGCCGGGCTCGCCGCGCTGGTCGCGGAGACGGTGCTGGAGCACGGCCTGGCGATGCTCGGCGTGATCGTCCTGTTCTCCGGCATCCTCCAGATCGTCCTGGGCGTCGTACGCCTCGGGCGGATGTTCCAGGCGATCTCCCTGGCCGTGGTCCAGGGCATGCTGGCCGGCATCGGCCTGCCGCTGATGTTCAGTCAGGCCTATCCGATGGCCGATGCCAGGGCGCCCGGAACGCCGGTGGAGAACATGGCCGGGATCCCGGGCCTGTTCGCCGACATCCTCACCGACCCGCAGGCGATGATCGCCACGCTGCTCGGCGTCGCCACCATCGTGCTGAGTTTCCTGTGGAAGAAGGTGCCGGGCCCGGCGAAGCGGATCCCGGCCGCGCTGGTCGCCGTCGGCGTCGGCATCATGGTGGCCGCGCTGCCCGGCGTGGACGTGAAGACGCTCCAGGTCGGCAACCTCCTGGCGTCGGTACGGGTGCCGGGGGCCGAGGAGTTCGCGGGAGTGGCGGACGCGGCGGTCATCACGTCGATCCTCACCTTCACGGTGATCGCCTCCGCGGAGAGCCTGTTCACCGCGGCCGCCGTGGACCGTATGCACAGCGGCCCGCGCACCCGCTACAACACCGAGCTCATCGCCCAGGGCGCCGGGAACACCGTCGCCGGGATCCTCGGCGCCCTCCCGATCACCGCGGTCGTGGCCCGCAGCTCGGCCAACGTCCAGGCCGGCGCCAGGACCCGGATCTCCCGCACCCTGCACGGCCTGTGGCTGCTGGCCTTCGCGCTGCTGCTGCCGCAGGTCCTGGCGCTGATCCCGATCTCGGTGCTCGCGGGCGTCCTCGTGCACAGCGGCTGGAAGCTGTTCGCGCCGGAGGAGTTCCCGAAGATGTGGCGCCAGGACCGGGGCGAGTTCGTGGTGATGACGGTGACGACACTGGTCATCGTCGCGACCGCGCTGCTGGAGGGCGTCCTGATCGGGCTCGCGGCCGGGATCGTGCTGGCCGCCCTGCGCATGTCGCGGACGGTGATCCGGCAGCACGTCGAGGAGGACACCGCGAAGGTCGTCATGGCCGGCAACGCGACGTTCCTGCGGCTGCCGCAGGTCATCGAGGCGCTGGAGGGCGCGGCGGCCTCGGGCAGGCCCCGTATCCGTCTGGACCTCACCGGGGTGACGCATCTGGACCACGCCTGCCGCAGCCAGGTGGAGGAGTTCACGGCGCAGCAGCGGGGGTCGGGCCTGCGCGTGGAACTGCTGATGCCGGGACCGGCGAAGGCGGACGTACCGGTCACCACGGGGCCCGCCCCGCGGCCGGCGCCGGCTCCCGGCCCGGACGCCGAGTGGTTCTACCTGGACACGGGACGGCTGGCCGGCGGCGACCGGGCGGACCCCTCGGACATCCATGCGGAGAGCTACCGTCCGGTCACGTCACGTTAGCGTCACGGGTCCTTCATAACTCCGCCGCACCAGAGGCCCCTGGCTACGTTCGTCACCTCGTGAACCACCAGGGAAGGACTCCCCGTGAACCTGCTTCGCAAGCCCGGCGCCATCGTCGTCGCCGCGCTGGCGCTGGCCGCACTGCCGTCCACCGCCGCCGCCCATGACGGTGCCCACCCGTTCAAGAACTGCTCCGAGGCGTACGCCAACGGGTACTCCGACATCCCCGCGAACGACGAGCACTACGGCACCCACCTGGACCGGGACGGCGACGGCCTCGGCTGCGACAACCCGCCGGCCGACTTCGTCCCGGCGGAGCAGGGATCGGTGGGGGAGGGATCGGCGGAGGAAGGTGCCGCGCAGGAGGGCGCCGCCTCCGGCGAGGAGCAGAGCGGCACCGATCTCGCCGCGACCGGTGGCGACGACAGCACCGCGTACCTGGCGGCGGGCGGCGCGGCGCTGCTCGCCGGGGGCGGGGTGCTGCTGGTGGCGCACCGGCGGCGCGCGCACCGCTGACCCTCGCGCGACGGCGAGCAGAGCTGCCCCGGCCGACGGGCCCGCGGGCTCGTGCGTGCCCCGGACTCAGGCCGTCGCCCCGCTGTCCACCACCAGGTCCGTGCCCACCACCGAAGCCGCGTCGTCCGAGGCGAGATAGAGGACGGCCGTGGCCACCTCGTCCGTCCTCGAGATGCGGCCGAGGGGGAGGGTGGTCCGGGCGCGGGCCGCGCGGGCGGCGTCGTCCTCGCCGGGGCGCAGCGACATCGGGGTCTGAACGGCGCCGGGGCTGACCGCGTTGATACGGACCCCGTCGCGGATGTGGTCGAGGGCGGCACCCCGGGTGAGCACGGAGACGGCGGCCTTGGAGGCGGAGTAGGCGGCTGCGCCGGGGGTGCGGGTGTGGACGCCGAAGGTGGAGGCGATGTTGACGATCGCGCCGCCCGTCGGCTGGGTGCTCATCTGCCGGATCTCGGCGCGCAGGGCGAGGGAGACGCCCGTGACGTTGATGTCGAGCTGGGTGCGCCAGTCCTCCTCGGAGAGTTCGGCCAGCGGGGCGCCGCCCCGGAAGACGCCCGCGTTGTTCACGGCGACGTCCAGGGAGCCGAAGAACTCGACGGCGGTGGCCACCGCGGCCGCTACGTCCGCCGCGCGCGCGACGTCCGCGGTCACCGCCCGCGCCTTGCCGCCCGCCGCCTCGATCAGCGCCGCCGTCTCCTCCAGCCGCTCCCGCCGGCGCCCCACCGCGACGACGTTCGCCCCCTCCGTCGCGAGCGCGAGCGCCACGGCCCGTCCGATGCCCGAACCGGCGCCGGTGACCAGGGCGGTCCGGTCCGTGAAGCGGGTTCCGCGGTGCGATGCGGTGGTGGTCATGGTCTCCCCAGTTTCTTGAACGATCGGTTCAGTATCGGTGCAGAAAAAGAGAGCACCCCGATCGGGGTGCTCGCACCTCAGTCCAGCAGGGCCAGCGCCTGCTCCGCCGCGTCCCGCACCCGCGCCGGGTCGGACGACGCCTTGCCGACCACGCGCAGCCCTTGGAGCAGGACCAGCAGCATCCGGGCCAGGGTGAGCGGGTCGCGCCCGGCGGGCAGTTCGCCCTGTGCCTGCGCGCGGACCAGCGCCGAGTGCAGGACCGTCTCCAGCTGGTCCCAGTTGCGCTCGACGTGCCGGGCCGCGGCCGGGTCGTGCGGGCCGAGTTCCGCCGCGGTGTTGGTGATCATGCAGCCGTTCAGGCGCAGTTCGGCGTCCGTGGCCTCCGTCGCGTACCGTCGTACGAGGCTTCGTACGGCCGGCAGGGCGGGGCCCGGCTGGGACAGCTCCCGCACGATCGGCGGGAGCCCGGCCCGGTCGTAGCGCTCCAGCGCCTTCAGGTACAGCTCGTGCTTGTTGCCGAAGGTCGCGTACAGGCTCGCCCGTCCGATGCCGAGGTGCTCGACGAGGTCGGACATCGACGTCGCCTCGTAGCCGCGCCGCCAGAACAGCTCCAGGGCTGCCTGCAGCGCGGCCTCGGGGTCGAATTCCTTGGTCCTGGCCACGTGTCTCAGCCTAGATCGATCGAGAACGACCGGTCAAGAAAGTTTCCTATGCCGCCCGTACCTCGTACGTCGTGATCCGCACCGACTCGTCGTCCAGGCACTGCCCGGTCTCCAGGTCGAACCGCTGCTTGAGCAGGGGCGAGGCGACGAACGGGCGGCCCTGGTGGGTGCCGGTCAGGCCGCGGGAGAGGACCGCCGCGCCACCGAACGGGTCGCGGTTGTCGATCGCGTACAGCTGCCCGGCGCGGTCGCGGAACAGGGCCACCTGGCCGCCGTCCGGCAGCAGGGCCGCGACCCCGCGGCCCGGGAGCAGCCGGGTCAGGTCGCAGACCGTCAACCAGTCCTCGTCCAGCCGTACTTGGATCTTCAGGTCGGTCGTCTCGGGTGCCAGGGTCATCGCTGGGCGCTTCCTTCCAGGGGACGGTGGCCGATGGTCAGCAGCGGCAGGTCGGGCTTGATCTGGTCGCGCTCGGGCACGAAGCCGACGACCGGGTCGGGGGTGTCGGGGGCGTTGACGAAGGAGACGAAGCGGGCGAGCTTCTCCGGGTCGTTGATCGTCTCCGACCACTCGTCGCGGTAGTTCGCGACGTGGGCCGCCATCAGCGTCTCCAG
This sequence comes from Streptomyces sp. Y7, assembly GCF_043195415.1. NCBI lineage: Bacteria > Bacillati > Actinomycetota > Actinomycetes > Kitasatosporales > Streptomycetaceae > Streptomyces > Streptomyces sp. Y7. The sequence goes on along the minus strand of NZ_JBIDDQ010000017.1, from coordinate 172,731 downwards.
CTCTTCGCAGATGCCGAGGGAGTCCTCGACGACCACGTCACGGACGTGGTCCAGGCCGCCGGGGATCCGCTCCAGCCACACGCTCGTACGCTCCAGGCGGTCCGCGGTGCGGATGTAGAACATCAGGAAGCGGTCGATCAGCCGGATCAGCTCGGCGTCGGACAGGTCCTGAGCGAGGAGGTCCGCGTGGCGCGGGGTCGCGCCGCCGTTGCCGCCGACGTAGAGGTTCCAGCCGCCCGCGGTGGCGATCACGCCGAAGTCCTTCGACTGGGCCTCCGCGCACTCGCGCTGGCAGCCGGAGACCGCCGACTTCAGCTTGTGCGGCGAGCGCAGGCCCCGGTAGCGCAGCTCCAGGTCGATCGCCATGCGGACCGAGTCCTGGACGCCGTAGCGGCACCAGGTCTGGCCCACGCAGGACTTCACGGTGCGCAGCGACTTGCCGTACGCGTGTCCCGACTCGAAGCCCGCGTCCACCAACCGCGCCCAGATCAGCGGCAGTTGTTCGACGCGCGCGCCGAACATGTCGATCCGCTGGCCGCCGGTGATCTTCGTGTAGAGGCCGAAGTCCCGGGCGATCTCGCCGATCACGATCAGCCCCTCGGGGGTGATCTCACCGCCGGCGATCCGCGGGACGACGGAGTACGAGCCGTTCTTCTGGATGTTGGCGAGGAAGTGGTCGTTGCTGTCCTGCAGGGCCGCCTGCTCGCCGTCCAGGACGTAGCCGCTCGCGCCGATCGTCGGGGCGAGGGAGGCGATGATCGAGCCGATGGTCGGCTTGCAGATCTCGCAGCCGTCGCCGCCCCGGGCGCCGTCGCGGCCGTAGCGGTCCAGGAGGTCCTGGTAGGTGTTGATGCGCAGGGCGAGGACGATCTCGTAGAGCTCCTCGCGGGTCTGCGCGAAGCAGCCGCACAGGCCCTTGTCGACCTCGACGCCGGACGCCTCCAGCTCGGCGGTGACGAGCTGACCGAGGACCTTGACGCAACTGCCGCACGTCGTACCGGCCTTGGTGCACTTCTTCACTTCCGGCACGGTCGTGCACTGATGGTCGGTGACCGCGCCGCGGATCGTGCCCTTGGTGACGTTGTTGCAGGAGCAGATGATCGCGTCGTCCGGCAGCGCGGCCGGGCCGAGCTGGGCGGGCGCCCCGGCCCCGGCCGGCAGCACCAGCGACTCGGGCGAGACCGGCGGCACCGAGCCGGTGAAGGCCTTCAGCGTCCCGTACGCCTCCGCGTCGCCGACCAGGATGCCGCCCAGCAGCGTGCCGTCGCGGCCGATGACCAGCTTCTTGTACAGCCCGGCGCGGGAGTCGGAGTAGACGACGTCCAGGCAGTCCTCGGTGGCACCGTGCGCGTCACCGAAGGACGCCACGTCCACGCCGAGCAGCTTCAGCTTGGTGGACAGGTCGGCGCCGGTGAAGGACGCCTCGTCGGCGGCGATGGTTGCGGCGGCCGTCTCGGCCTGTTCGTAGCCGGGGGCCACCAGGCCGTACACCCGGCCGTCGGCGGCCAGCGCGCACTCGCCGATCGCGAAGACGTGCGCGTCGGCGACCGTACGGCACTGCTCGTCGACCGTGATGCCGCCGCGCTCGCCGACGGTGAGGCCGCAGTCGCGGGCGAGTTGGTCCCTCGGCCGGACACCGGCGCTGAACACCACCAGGTCGGTGGCGAGTTCGGAGCCGTCGGACAGCTTCATGCCGGTGACGGCGCCGGTGTCGTCGACCACGATCTCCTGGGTGCCGACGCCCGTGTGCACGCTCAGACCCATGTCCTCGATGGTGCGCAGCAGGGCCGCGCCGCCGCCCTCGTCGACCTGGACGGGCATCAGCCGCGGTGCGAACTCCACGATGTGGGAGGTCAGTCCGAGACCCTTCAGCGCACCGGCCGCCTCCAGGCCGAGCAGCCCGCCGCCGACCACGGCACCGGTCGTACGGGTCCTCGCGTACTCCTCGATCGCGAGCAGGTCGTCGATCGTGCGGTAGACGAAGCAGCCCTCGGCGTCCTTGTTCGGGACCGGCGGCACGAAGGGGTAGGAGCCGGTGGCGAGGACGAGGACGTCGTACGCGAAGACCTGGCCCGACCTCGCGGTGACCTGACGGGCCTCGCGGTCGATCGTGTCGGCCGGGTCGCCGACGTACAGCTCGATGCCGTGGTCCTTGATGAACTCCAGGTCGGTCATCGACAGCTCCTCGGGCGTCCGGCCCGAGAAGTACGAGGTGAGCGCCACGCGGTCGTACGCCGGGCGCGGCTCCTCGCACAGCACGACCACGCGGTGCGTGGCGGTCAGGCCGCGCTCGGCCAGCGCTTCGAGGAAGCGCTGGCCGACCATGCCGTGGCCGACGAGCACGATCGTGGGGGTGGCCCCCGGGGTGGCGGTCATTCAGGAGCCTCCATCGTTGGTGAGCAGGTGGAGCAGGGGGGCGTCGTCGGGGAGCTGCTCCGCTCCCTCCCAGGCGCGGGCGAGCGCGCCGACGGTGCCGAGTTCGCCGACGAGGACCCCGCCGACCAGGCGGTCGTCACGGACGACGACCTTGCGGTAGGTGCCGCGGGTGGCGTCGGTCAGCTGCACGACGTCGTCGCCGGGCAGGGCTTCGGTCTCGCCGAACGCGGCGAGGTCGAAGAAGCCCTCACCGGCCAGCGTCAGCCGGGTCAGCGAACGGGTGCCGGTGTAGCGGGCGGTGCCGTCCCCGGCCAGCGACTCGGCGAGGACGTCGGCCTGTTCGAGCGCGGGCGCCGCCAGTCCGTACACCGTGCCGTCGTGCTGCGCGCAGTCGCCGACGGCCCGGATGTGCGGGTCGGACGTACGGAGTTCGTCGTCGACGAGGACGCCCTTGTGCACGGCGAGCCCCGCGGCCTTCGCGAGCCCCGCGCGCGGATGGACGCCGCAGGCCAGAACCACGAGGTCGGCGTCGAGGGCGTATCCGTCGGCCATCTCCACCGAGCGGACCGCACCGCCGACGCAGCGCACGTCCCGTACGCGCAGATCGGTGTGGACCTCGACGCCGAGACCGGCCAGATGCCGCCGGACCAGCCGCGAGGCGGCCGGGTCGAGTTGACGCTCCATCAGCCGCTCGGACTGCTGGGCGAGCATGACCTGAGCGCCGCGCAGCGCCAGCGCGCGGGCCGCGGAGACCCCGAGGAGCCCGCCGCCGATCACGACCGCCCGCACCCCCGGCCGCACCGCCTTGGACAGGCCCAGGCAGTCGTCCATCGTGCGGAAGGCGTGGACGCCCTCCGGCAGTTCGTGGTCGGGCCCGAACAGTCCGCGCAGCGGCGGCAGCACCGGGTTGGAGCCGGTCGCCAGCACCAGCGTGTCGTATGCGATCTCCGACCCGTCCGCGAGATGTACGGCTCGCATCTCGCGGTCGATGCCGGTGACCCGGCCCCGGGTCAGCTCCGCGGGCGCCGGCAGGGCGATCACGTCGGGGCTGTACCGCCCGGCCAGCACCTCGGCGAGCAGGACCCGGTTGTACGGGCGGTGCTCCTCGTCGCCGACGAGCGTCACGGGCGTGCCCAGCTCGCCGAGCCGCCGGGCGAGCCGTACGCCCGCGAGGCCGGCGCCGATCACCACCACACGCGTATTCGAGGTCATGCAAAGGAGCGTGCGGTGCCGGTGTTTCCCGACCGCATCACGTCTGTTTCCCACGAGGAACGCTGCCCTCAGCGAGGCACGGGGGCGGGTGTGAGGGTTCGGCGGGCACGGCGGGGGCGGGCTGTGAGGGCGGGGCCACGCGGGAGCGCCGGGGGTGGGGTGAACCGTACCCCCGGTCTCCGTGCAGCCCCCCTCGCCCACGACCCGGGCGGACGGGAGGGTGGAGGCATCGGCTTATTGCGCAGCTCAAGTCAGGGGGAACGCGTGAGGGACCTCGTTCGCAGGACGCCGGCTCCGGACCCGGGAACGGGACCGGCGGGCCGCGACACCGCCGCCGTGTGGGTGTGGCGCCTCGTGCGCGAGCCGTTCACCGCGGAGACCTGGCGGCGGACGGCGTACGCGGTCACCGCCCTCCCGGTGGGAGTGGTGTGTGTCCCGCTGGCCCTCGCCGGGCTGCCGGCCGGACGCTGGCAGCGCGAGCTCGCCCGCCGGCTGCTCGGCGCCGAGATCACCGGCGGCCGCCGCGCCGGGCTGCTGCACGCCCTGGGCGCGCTGCCGCTCAACCTCATCACCGCCCTCGTCACGCTGTACGGCTGGTCGCTGGTGCCGATGAACCTGGGCTGGCCCCTGCGCGCGGGCGGCGAGGCCACCGACGCGTGGGGCGGGCCGACGTTCGCCGGGGCCTGGGCCTTCCACGCGATCGTGGGCGGGCTCGGCTTCCTGCTGCTCATGCCGGGCGTGGTCCGCGGGCTGACCGGGCTCCAGCTCCGGTGGGCCCGTACGGCCCTCGCCTAGGTTGGCCGTCGTGAACCGCCTTCGCTCCCTCGCCGCCGCCACCTTCGGCCGCCGTGCCCTGGCCGCCGTGCTGTACGCGGTCATCGCCTTCCCGCTGGCGCTGATCGGCTTCGTACTGGTCCTGGTCGGGTTGGCGCTGGGCGGAGTGCTCTCCGTGACCACACTCGGGCTGTGGCTGATCGCCGGGACCGTGCGCGGGGCCCTGGCGCTGGGCGCGGTGCAGCGGGGCCTGGCCCGCGGCCTGCTCGGCGTGGAGATCGAGCCGCCCACCCCGCCGGGCGGCGCAGGGGTGCTGGGGCGGCGGCGGGCGCTGCTCGGGGAGCGGGTGGGCTGGCGGGCCGTGGCCTGCGCGCTGTCGACCCCGTTCACCGCGGTACTCGGACTGGTGGCCGTCCTCGCCGGATACGTGTACGGCGTCCTGTTCACCCTGCACCCGCTGCTCAAGCACCTGAACAACCGGACCGTCCACCATGCCGACGGCTCGCGGACCAGGGTGTCGCTGGAGTTCTTCGGGTACCAGGTCGACACCTGGCCGCGCTGGCTGATCCCGGTCGCCGCCGGACTGCTGCTGCTCGCTCTCGCCCCCGCCCTCCTGCGGCACGCCCTCACCCCGCACCGTCTGCTGCTGACGGCGCTGCTCGGCCCGAGCGCCGCCGACCGCAGGATCCGCGCCCTGGAGGAGACCCGCGCGCACGCCGTCGAGGACGCCGCCGCCACCCTGCGCCGGATCGAGCGCGACCTGCACGACGGCACCCAGGCCCGGCTCGTCGGCCTCGCCATGCATCTGACCGTGATCCATGAACTGGTCACCTCCGACGCCGACCGCCGCCGGGTCCTTGCCGCCGTCGACACCGCCCGCTCCAACGCCACCCAGGCCATCGCCGACCTGCGCCACCTGGTCAAGGGCATCCACCCGCCCGTACTGGACGAGGGCCTGCCCGCGGCCCTCGCCACCCTCGCCGCCGACAGCGCCCTCGGCGTCGACGTCACCACCGACATCCGCACCCGCCCCACCCCGGCCGTCGAGTCCATCGCCTACTTCTGCGCCGCCGAACTCCTCGCCAACGCCACCAAGCACAGCGGCGCCGACACGGCCACGGTGACCGTCACCGCCCACGGCGGCCCGCTGCGCCTGCGCGTCGCCGACGACGGACGCGGCGGCGCGGTGATCGGCGCGGGCTCCGGACTCACCGGGCTGCTGGCCCGCGTGCGCACGGTCGACGGCACCCTCACCTGCGACAGCCCGCCGGGAGGGCCTACGGTGGTCACCGTCGAGCTGCCCTGCGCCTGACTCGGCCTCACGGACCGCCCGCCGACCGCCGATCGGAGCCGCATGCGCGTCGTCATCGCCGAGGACTCCGCCATCCTGCGCGACGGGCTCGTGCAACTCCTGCAGCTCAGGGACGTCGAGGTCGCCGCCGCCGTGTCCGACGCGGAGGCGCTCCTGGCCGCCGTCGCCGCACACGCCCCCGATGTCGCGGTCGTCGACATCAGGCTGCCGCCCACCCAGAGCGACGAGGGGGTACGGGCGGCCCTCAGGCTGCGGCGCGAGCACCCCGGACTGGGGATCCTGCTCTTCTCGCAGTACGTCGAGACCGCGCACGCCGGCCGGCTGCTCTCCGACCCCGCCGGGTTCGGGTACCTGCTGAAGGAACGGGTCGTCGACATCGGGGAGTTCGTGGGCGCGCTGGAGCGGGTCGCGGCCGGCGGCACCGCGCTGGACCCCGAGGTCGTCGCCCAGCTCTTCGGCGCGAGCCGGCGCGCCAACGCCCTGGACGCGCTCACGCCCCGCGAGCGCGAGGTGCTCGCCCTGATGGCGGAGGGCCGCACGAACCACGCCGTCGCGACCGCGCTCACGATCTCCGAGCGGGCCGTGGAGAAGCACATCGCGAACCTCTTCACCAAGCTCGACCTGCCGCCCTCGGAGACGGGACACCGCCGGGTGCTGGCGGTGCTCAGGTACCTGGAGGACTCGCGCGCCTGACCGGGGCCCCGCGAACCTCAGATGCTCCTCAGGTACATGGACGGTGCACACATCCGCCGCCTAGGGTCGCGATCATGCCCGACATATCCCTGACCACGGTCGTCGTCCTGTGCCTCGCGGCCCTCGCGGCCGGCTGGATCGACGCCGTGGTCGGCGGCGGCGGACTGCTGCTGCTCCCCGCCCTGCTGCTCGGCCTCCCGGCGAGCACCCCGGCCGCCTACGCGCTCGGCACCAACAAGGCGGTCGCGATCGTCGGCACGACGGGCGCCGCGGTGACGTACGCCCGCAAGGCACCGGTGGACGTCCGCCTCGCCGTGCGCATCGGCCTCGCCGCGCTCGCCGGCTCCTCCGGGGGCGCCTTCTTCGCGGCCGGGATGAGCACCGAGGTGCTCAAGCCCGTGATCATGGTGGTGCTGCTGGGCGTGGCCGCCTTCGTGATCCTGCGGCCCGCCTTCGGCACGGCCCCGGCGACCGGCCCGGCCTCGCCGCGCCGGATCCTCGCGGCGATCGGCCTCGCGGGCCTGGGCATCGGCTTCTACGACGGCCTGATCGGCCCCGGCACCGGGACGTTTCTGGTCCTCGCCCTGACCGCCGTGCTCCACCTCGACCTCGTCACCGCCTCCGCGACCGCGAAGATCGTCAACTGCTGCACCAACGCCGGCGCGCTCGCCACCTTCGCCTGGCAGGGCACGGTCCTGTGGCAACTGGCCGCGGTGATGGCCGTGTTCAACCTCGCGGGCGGCACCCTGGGAGCCCGCACGGCCCTGAAGAAGGGCAGCGGATTCGTCCGGGTCGTGCTGCTGACGGTGGTGTTCTCCCTGGTGGTGAAGCTGGCGTACGAGCAGTGGCCGGCCTAGGCGGGCCCGCTCAGCGGCTGCCCGTCAGATGCGCGAACACCACCACGTTGCCCCGGTAGCCGGTCGTCCGTGAGTAGCCGCCGCCGCAGGTGATCACCCGCAGTTCGGGCCGGGCCGCCGGGCCGTACACCTTCTCGTCGGGGAAGGCCCTCGCGTCGTACACCTCGACGGCGTCGACGGTGAACAGGGCGGTGCCGCCGTCGCGGCGGCCGACCTCGATCGTGCTGCCCTTGCGCAGGGCGCCGAGGCGGTAGAAGACCGCGGGCCCGTCGGCGTTGTCGACATGGCCGGCGACGATCGCGGTGCCCGTCTCACCGGGCGTGGTGCCGGCCTCGTACCAGCCGGCGAGGTTCTCCCGGTCTGCGGGCGGGACGTCGAGGCTGCCGTTCCGCGTCAGGCCGAGCCCCATGACAGGGGCGTCGACGCGGATCGACGGTATGCGTATGCGGTCGGGCGGGGAGGGCGCGAGCGCGAGGGCGGCGGCGTGCAGCGGGTCGCGCGGGCCGGTGCGCGGGCCGCCGCTCCCGAGGTCCGGCGAGGCGGTCCCGGCCTGCGCGGCCGACGGCTGCGGCGGGGCGTGGCGCTCGCCGCCGTGGTGCAGCTGCCAGGCGCCGGTGCACAGGGCGAGGGCGGTGACGGCGGCTATCGCGGCGTCACCGGCGCTCCTTCGTCCGCGCACGTGAGCCTCCCGTGACTCTCCTAGGGCCACCCGTTCCCCCTCCGGGCCGCGAGGGGCGTCGGACCCGGAGGGGGAGGGGACGTGCGGTACCGGCGGACGGACAGCGGAGGGTGTCCGTCAGATCCCGTCGCCTCTCGCCCGGCGATGCAGGAGCCAGGTACCGCCCGCGGCGGCGACGGCGAGAGCCGCCACGCCTGCCGCGGTCTGTACGGGATCGCGGTCAAGAGCGCCGCCGACCCCCGTCTTCACACTTCCTCTCGGATGCACCTGCTGTCCGCTCGCCGGCGTCAGCGTGACCACCAGATCGCCCGCGATCCGCCTGCCGCCGTCGGCGCAGGTCGCGACGATCTCGTAGGTCCCCGGCTGCGCGCTCGGCGGCACCCGGAACCGGCCCGTCGCCCGCCGCTCGTGCGGTGCCAGCGTGAACGCGCCGGCGCCGACCGCGCTGGCGTCGCCCGCCGCACCGCCGTCCCGGCACGCGGACGTGTCCACCGCCACCTGCTCGCCCGGATCGACCGACGCCGGGCGCAGCACCAGGCCGTCCGCGTCGGCGCCATGCGCGGGCGCGACGAGGGTCGCCAGGGCGCCGACGGCCAGTGCGGTCCCGGTCAGCAGACGGGCGGTACGACGCATCGATGCTCCTCCGAGCGCAAACGGACCCACGGCCCGCGACACCCCCATGTGCCGCCGTCGGCCGGGCCCTGCCCTTCCGAGGAAAGAGCCGCCACGGCGGGCGCGCTTGCCGAGACAGGGCCGCAAGGGGGGTGAACAGACACCGGAAAGGCCCGGCGAGCTGCGCGGCGGGGGCCGTTTCAGCAGGTCACCGGGCCGGTGCGGGGGAGCGCCGGAAGAGAATCGGTTGGGTGGGGCGCCGGGGTGTGAACGGGTGACGCGAGCACCCGGAGGGACCGCCCGGAGGCACCTCGGCCACCGCCTGCCGCCTCACGGACGGACGGCGTACGGCTCCCTCACGGCCGGGCCATTCGGCCGGGCGGGGCCTCGCCGGCCCAGGGGCGCGGGAAACCGCGCGACCGGTGCCCACGACCCGCACCCGGCCACGCGGCTTCCCTCCGGGGCCCGCCCCGAACGTCAGCCCACGTTCACCGCGCTCCACGCGGCGGCCACCGCACGCTCCTCCGCGCTCCCGGCCCCGTACAGATCCTTGGCCGCGGCGAGCGTCGCCGTCCGGGCACCCGCGTACTTCGTCGAGGACGTCATGTAGACGGTCAGTGCCCGGTACCAGATCTTCCCGAGCTTGGCCCGCCCGATCCCGCTCACCGAGGAGCCGTCACAGGTGGGGGAGTCGTAGCTCACCCCGTTGATCGTCTTCGCGCCGCTGCCCTCGGCCAGCAGATACGCGAAGTGGTTGCCGATCCCCGAGGAGTAGTGCACGTCGAGCTGCGCGGTCGACGTGCTCCAGCAGTCCACCGAGACCTTGTCCCTGGACGGCTTGTCCATGTACCGCAGGGCGTTTCGCCCGAGCCCCGAGCGGACGACCTTCTCGCCGATCAGATAGTCCCCGGGGTCGGAGGAGTTGCCCGCGTGGAACTCCACCAGCGACCCGAAGATGTCGGATGTCGCCTCGTTCAGCCCGCCGGACTCGCCCGAGTACGTCAGCGCCGCCGTCTTCGACGTCACGCCGTGCGACATCTCGTGCCCGGCGACGTCCAGGGACACCAGCGGGCCGAGCTGGGTGCCGTCACCGTCGCCGTATGTCATGCAGAAGCAACTGTCGTCCCAGAAGGCGTTGTTGTAGGCGTTGCCGTAGTGCACCCGGTTGAACGAGCCCTTGCCGTCGCCCGCGATGCCGTTGCGGCCGTGGGCGTCGCGGTAGTAGTCCCACGTCGCGTCCGTGCCGTACTGCGCGTCCACCGCGGCCGAGGAGCGGTCGGCCGTCGTACCGGTGCCCCAGTGGTTGTCGGCGTCGGTGAAGACCGTCGCGGGCGCCCGGTTGAGGCAGATGCTCAGGACGCACAGGTCCGTCCTGTTCGCCGCGTCACCCGTGTAAGTGCCGCCGCGCGTCGCGTCCTTGAGCTGGTACGACGACCCCGACGCCGTCGTCTCCAGCGGCACTGTGCCCGAGTACAGCGACCTGCCGTCACCGGATGCCGTCTCGATGCTGTCCCACGCGTCGATCTGCCTGCCGGTGCCGGCGTCGGTGAGCACGGTCCGGGCCACGGGGTTGCCGAGGGAGTCCTCGGCGACCGCGTCGGTCCGCCAGGCCAGCTTCGGGGCGCCGTGCAGGGCGTCGACGACCAGCTCGGGCCGGGAGGTGAGCCTCTTCAGCGTCTCGCCCACGTTCACGGCGCGCAGCGCGCTCGCGGCGAGGTCGGCGGCCCTCGGGCCCGAGACCTCGGGCGACACGCTCTTCACGGAGATCGTGCTCGCGACGGCGCGGGAGGCGCCTCGGTAGGTGCCGTCCTTCTTCAGATGCACGACGAAGTCGCCGCCGAGAACGGGGAGTCGGTGATACGTCCGGTCGTAGCGGACATGCTGTGCGCCGTCCGAGTCCACCACCACGTCCCGCACACGGGTGTCCTGTGCGGCCGTCAGCCCCAGACTCCCCGCGACATCGGACAGCACGGAGGCCGCGTTCTCCACGGCGTCGGCCCTGCTCGGCGGTTCGTCCGCGTCGGCGGTGGGGGTGAGGACGGCGGCCAGCAGGCCGGCGACGGCGACTGCGGCGCCCGCGGTGGCCGGACGGGAACCTCGGACGTGCGACCGTATTCGGCTCATCGGTCTCCTTGAACTGGGCGGCTCGGAAGCTGACCTTGATTCAAGGGGGCATGAACATGGCGTGGCCAGGGTGAATACGTGCAGGTGTGTGAGAGGAGAGAATCGTTTCCGTGACCCTCTCTCCTCGACTCCCGTTCTTCGTCTACGGCACCCTGCGGCCCGGTGAGCTCAACCACGACCCATTCCTGCGGGGGCGCGTGCGCGCGGAGGAACCGGCGCGGATGGAGGGGGCGGTGCTGTACGACGGGCCGGGCTATCCCTACGTCGTCGAGGACGTGCGCGGCGGTGCCGCCGTCCACGGAGATCTGGTCACCGCGCGGCCCGAGGAGTACGCCGCGCTACTGGCTGCCCTCGACCTGCTGGAGGAGTACACGCCGGGGGACCCACGGAACCTGTACGAGCGCGTCGCCCGAGAGGTGCTCCGCGAGGCGGACGGAACTGCCGTGCGGGCATGGGTGTACGTGGCCGCTCCGGCTGTCGCGGCCCGGTTGAGGGCCCGGGGCGCGCCGATCGCGAGCGGCGACTGGGGTCGGCGTTGACGTGGCCTGCGCCCCTCGCATGCTGTGCGTCCACAGCGGTCAGCTCACCGTCACATCGGCCATGGCGGTGAGCATGCTGCGAGGGACGCGGCTGATCAGATCGAACAGGGCGTCCTGCTAGTCGCGGACTGGGTGAACACGGTCAAGGGGGCGTAGCCGTCACCGCACGCAAGACCATGCGGAGGGCGGCGGCCGCCTGGCCGCCGCCCGTGCTGTCGGAGGGGGAGGGGTGGGACAAGGCTACCGACGGGTGGTCTCTTCCTTGGTCCGTTCGGCCTGCGACCGGATGTCCCGCATGACGTGGGGATTGAGGTTCTTGCGGTCGAAGATCTCCACCATCTCGTCCATCACCTCTGCCGCCCGTTGCGGATTCCCCGCTCTGGCCTCCACCCGTGCCAGCCGCCGCATCACCTGGCCGAGAGTGATGTTGTCGACGCCCTCGTCACCGGCCGAGGATTCCACCACCTTGCTGAGCTGCCCGATGCCCTCCTCTGTGTTGGCGGGACGGATGCGGAGCTTCTTGGCGGGGGTGAGGTCCTTGAAGTCCCTTGAGACGCCGAAGCCCTTGACCATGCGGGGGTAGACGGCGAGCGGGTGCTCGGGGTGGCGGTCCAGCACCTGGTCGAGGGCCCGGTTCCCGGACTCGAGACTCTCGGCGCGGGAGCCGAGCAGGTAGAAGAGCGTGCCCTGCTCATCGCCGGACATCATCAACTCGGCGACATCCTCGTCGGCCTCGGTGAGCGGCCTGCGGACAGTGAGCCGGTGGACGTCGGAGAGCACCCGCGAACCGTCCGATGCGTGGTACAGGGCACGCAGTTGGTACTGGCCGGACTGCTGGAAGTAGAAGCCGTCCTTGCCGTAACCGATGTAGGCACTGTCGTAGACCGCCGGCCGGTCGGCGTCCAGGACCGTCCGGTCCTCGTGGTCGACGCAGCGGATCAGTGGCGGCCTGTAGATCCTGGTCTCGCCCGAGGGGGTGCGGATGGCGACGGTGACGAAGCCGTCGTTGGGGTGCAGTCGGCCATGTGTGCTGCGGCCGCGCACGTCGGTGGTGGACAGCTTGATCTCGACCACGACCGGCTCGCCGAACCGGAACGTTCCGTTGGACCGCAGTTCCAGGGCGAGGCCCGAGTTGTCGACGACCGGGTCGTCGAAGAGGTCCACGTCGACCTCGGCCGCACCGACACCGAACGGGTTGCCGCCCATGATCACGTCCCGGTAGAAGCCGTGCCGCAGATGCACGAGTTCATTGTCGGTGAACTGGAAGGGGAACGCGGCCCAGTAGGCGGCCGTGCCACCCGGCGCCGGGGGCGGGGGCTGGAAGTCCTGCACGTAGTTCATCCAGGACAAATCCCCGAGGCCGCCGTTGGGCCCGAGCGGCTGGGGCGGTTCGGCCAGGTTCTTCTCCCACGAGTGCAGCAGGTTGAAGGCGTGACCGAGTTCGTGGACGTACGTGCGCAACTGCGCACGCCGGCTGACCGGGTCCTCGCCCTTGATCTTGTCGTAGAACACCGCGAAGCCCTGTCTCTGAAAGGCCCCGCCCGCGTCGAACATGATGCCCCGGACGGTGTCTTTGACATGCGAGGTGGCCACCATCTGCCATGCCTGCCACCGGGTGGCGTCCCGCCAGAGGCTGAAATGGTTGACCATGGCGTTGTGCAACTCCGCGTCGCTCCACCGTGCGTCGGCGCCCGCGGCACCGGCGGGGACGACATCGGGAGCCCCGGCGATCTGCACCTCGATCCCCGCCTCCGCGTACGCGGCGGGGATGGTCAGGACACGTGCCGGGCTCGACGGCGGCTGCGGCAGGGACCCGGTGTCGTACGAGACGAACGGGACGGTCCCTGCCACGGAGTCCTGTTCGAGCTGGATGCTGCGGAAGTGCGGCGAGACGAACGCGCACAGGTAACTCGCGCTGGGGCTCCCGCCGTCGGTGGAGAACTGCACGGTGGCCTCGCCCGGGGTGGGTGCCACGGCCGTACCCCGGACAATGCTCACCTCCACGTGCGAGGACAGGACGGGGAAGCTGAACCTCCCCGTTCCGGTGAGCTTCACCAGACCCTCGGTGAGAGTGGTGGTGAGCGTCTCCACGACGAAGGAACCGACGTAATTCGTGGTGGCCCCGCTGATCTGGAAGAAGTCTCCGCTGATCCGCATCAGCGGCCGCGGGCCGTCCACGTCCACTCGCAGTTCGAGCTGTGTTCCGGCTCCCGCGCTGCGGAAGCGCCCACTGACCGTGGTCGGTACGGCCTCATCGGCCGATCGCGACACGGCCTGCGCCTCGAGTCGCGCCATGCGAGCCCTGAGCTGGGCCATCTCCTCGGCCTCCGGCTCCGCGTGCGTGGCCTCCGCGACACCGCTCTGCTCAGCCCCATGAGGCAGCGTCAGCCCTTCGAGATCGTTTCTCCTGGCCGGCCGCACCGCCCCGTCCAGCGCTGTGGGGTCCAACATGATCGACATGGGTCCTGCCTCCTTGCCGCGTGTGGTCTCACACGAGCATCGGCAGGGGGTGCGAGAACCACGTGGCCTCGGCGAGCGCCGCTCCCGCGCAGGCCGATGTGTTCGCGCGGGGGGCGGCCCGTCTCCCGCGGCCTGCGGTTGGAATGTCTCCCGGGCCCGCGGGCGGGCTGTCCTGGCGCCCAGTCGACGGGTCTACGCCGTCACGGGCGTACTCGGACGCGGGGCGCGGTCGCTGTGCCGCCGGGGCTTTCGAGCGCCGTGTCGATCTCCATCCGCGGAACGCCCTTGATTCCAGTAGGCGTCGCATCCGCGACGATGTCAACCGGGTCATGAGCGAGGCCCGGCGCCACAACTCAGCTGGTTGACCAGTCAATTTACGCGGTGCGACCCCTGACCGGGCGTGCCATGGCCAGGTGCGTCGGTGCGTTACGACTCGACCGCCTCCAGCCGTACCGCGCACGTCTTGAATTCCGGCATGCGCGATGTCGGGTCCAGTGCCGGGTTCGTGAGCGTGTTGGCGCGGCCCTCGCCGGGCCAGTGGAAGGGCATGAAGACCGTGTCGGGGCGGATGGCGGTGGTGATGCGGGCGGGGGCCACCGCGCGGCCGCGGCGTGAGATCACGGCCAACGGGTCGCCGTCGGCCGCGCCGAGCCGCGCCGCCAGCCGGGGGTGGAGCTCCACGAAGGGGCCCGGCGCCGCGGTGTTCAGTTCGTCGACGCGGCGGGTCTGGGCGCCGGACTGGTACTGGGCCACGACCCGTCCGGTGGTGAGGAGCACCGGGTACTCGTCGTCGGGCTCCTCGGCGGCCGCGCGGTGCGAGACGGGCACGAACCTCGCCCGGCCGTCGGGTGTGGCGAAGCGGTCGAGGAAGAGACGGGGCGTGCCGGGATGCGCCGCGGCGGCGGTCGCCTCGTCGCCCGCGGCGTCGTCGTCCCGCGCCGGGTCGTCGGCATGCTCGGTGCCGCCGCTTCCGTCGGTCGCCGCCGGACACGGCCAGAACACCCCGTTCTCCTCCGCCAGCCGCCGGTACGTGATCCCCGAATAGTCCGCCGGCCCGCCCGCGCTGGCCCGCCGCAGCTCCTCGAAGACCTCCTCGGCGTCGGTCGGGAAGCCCTTCTCCAGGCCCCGCTCCGCGCCGAGCCGTGCGGCGAGCTCGTGCATGACCTCCAGGTCGCTGCGGACGCCCTCCGGCGGGCTGATCGCGCGGCGGCGCAGCAGGACCCTGCCCTCCAGGTTGGTCATCGTGCCCGTCTCCTCCGCCCACTGCGTCACCGGCAGGACGACGTCCGCGAGTTCGGCCGTCTCCGACAGCACCACGTCGCACACGGCGAGGAAGTCGAGGGACTTGATCCGCTCCTCGACGTGCGCGGCACGCGGCGCCGACACCACCGGGTTGGAGCCCATCAGCAGCAGCGACTTGATGTCGGTGCCGAGCGCGTCCAGCAGTTCGTAGGCACTGCGTCCGGGGCCGGGCAGGGTGTCCGGGTCCACGCCCCACACCTCGGCGACATGCCGCCGTGCCGCGGGGTCGTCCAGCTTGCGGTACCCGGGCAGCTGGTCGGCCTTCTGGCCGTGCTCACGCCCGCCCTGTCCGTTGCCCTGGCCGGTGAGGCAGCCGTATCCGGACAGCGGCCGGCCCGCCCGCCCCGTCGCCAGGCACAGGTTGATCCAGGCGCCCACGGTGTCCGTGCCCTTGGACTGCTGCTCGGGCCCGCGTGCGGTCAGCACCATCGCGTGCTCCGGCTCGCAGAACAGCCGCACGGCTTCCCGGAGTTGCGGCACGGCCACCCCCGTGATCCGTTCCACGTACTCCGGCCAGTGCGCCATCGCGGCGGCCCGCGCCTCCTCCCAGCCCGCCGTGCGCTCCTGGACGTACTCCTCGTCGACCCGCCCCTCGGCGACGACCAGGTGCAGCAGGCCGAGGGCCAGCGCGAGGTCGGTGCCGGGACGGGGTGCGAGGTGCAGGTCGGCCTGCTCGGCGGTCTTCGTGCGGCGCGGGTCGACGACGATCAGCGTGCCGCCGTTCTCCCGCAGTTCGTTGAAGAAGCGCAGCGAGGGCGGCATCGTCTCCGCGAGGTTCGAGCCGACGAGGATGACGCAGCCCGTCCTCGGGATGTCCTCCAGCGGGAACGGCAGCCCCCGGTCCAGGCCGAACGCCTTGATCCCGGCGGCCGCCGCGGACGACATGCAGAAGCGGCCGTTGTAATCGATCTGCGAGGTGCCGAGCACGATCCGCGCGAACTTGCCGAGGCTGTACGCCTTCTCGTTCGTCAGGCCGCCCCCGCCGAAGACCCCGCACGCGTCCGGGCCATGTTCCGTACGCGTGCGGCGAAGGCCCTCGGCGACGCGGTCGAGCGCCTCGTCCCACGAGGCCGGCACGAGAGCGCCGCCCGACCGCACCAGCGGCGAGGTCAGACGGACACCCGAGGCCAGCACCGCGGGAGCCGTACGGCCCTTGCCGCACAGCGCTCCCCGGTTCACCGGGAAGTCCGGGCGCTCGACCACCGCGACACCCCCGTCCTGCTGGGGCGTGAGGTTCATTCCGCACTGCAGGGCGCAGTACGGGCAGTGGGTGGGCGTCGCGGAGTTCGGCATGCCGTTCAGGGTGCTTCGGGCGTGTTACGCGTGCGGCGGTTCCTTGTTACACGCCCGGCACGGTGCCCTCCTCGGCGGCGCCGGGGCGCTGTGAGTGCCGGGGAACGGGCGGCCGTTCGGCTGCGGCGCCGTCGTGGCCGGTCGCGCAGGTCCCCGCGGGCCCCTTGACGGGCGCTGCCCGACTGTGGGTGCGGGGCCTCCGGACACGCCGGAGGGCGGGAGCGAAGCCGTGGCCCCGCTCCCGCCCGTTCAGGGGCCGTCCTTGGTCAGAGGACGCCCTGGATCAGCACACGTACGCGTAGTACGGGACGTCGCCGGGCTCCAGGCCGATCGTCCCGATCGCACCCGGGCCGATCTGGATGCACGTCGGGTCAAAACCGTCGACCTCGACGCTGGCGAAGATGGTGTACCCGCACTCGTTGTAGATGTCCGCCCAGCCGGGACCGTAGCCCCAGAGCTTGGCGCAGCCCGGCTCCCTCGGCTGTCCGGCCTCGGCCGCGGACGCGGTTCCCGCGGCTGCCGTGCCGGCGATCAGCACCGTCGCCGCGGCCGTGGCGAACAGAGAGCGAAGACGAGTCATCAGGTGTCCTTTCCCCCAGACGCGGCGGCGGTCCGATCCGCCACCGCAACTGACCTGGACACTATGAGTAGTTGAACGACTACGGAAAGCTCTCACCGGGGTCATTCACGCGGTTGGCTGGCGTGCGCGCGTCAAAACCTGCGCGCGAGAGCGTGGGCCACTCGTGCCGGGCGCCGCTACCGCCGCGCGGCCAGCGCTCTCGCGACCCCCGGCTCCTGCCGGCCGAGGAAGTGGGGGTCCGGCTCGAAGACGGCGTCCAGGGCGGCCTTGCCGGCCGCGAAAATCTCCCGGGTGCCGCCGTAGTACCAGGTCACGTCGTGTTTGTCCGGCACCCCGACGCCGTACGACGCCACCCCCGCCTCCTCGCACAGCGCGACCGCCCGCCGGATGTGGAAGCCCTGGCTGATCAGCACCGCCTCGTCGACGCCGAAGATCTTCTTGGCCCGGACGCAGGAGTCCCAGGTGTCGAAGCCCGCGTAGTCGCTGACGATGTGCGCGTCGGGCACGCCGTGCCGGGTCAGATACGCGCGCATGGCGTCGGGCTCGTCGTAGTCCTCGCGGCTGTTGTCGCCGGTGACCAGGACCACCTTGATCCGCCCCGCCCGGTACAACTCGGCCGCCGCGTCCAGCCGGTGGGCGAGATAGGGGGAGGGCTCCCCGTCCCACAGCCCGGCGCCGAAGACGACCGCCACGTCGGTGCGCGGCACGTCCGCCGTGGTGCGCAACCGGTCGCCGGTGACGACGTACATCCAGGTGGCGGGAAGCAGCGCCAGCACACATCCGGCCATCACGGCCTGCACGAGCCGCCGCTGTCCCGCGCGGGTGCGCGGAAGTCTCGGTCGGCCCAGCTTCGGTCGGCGCATCGGACGGTCCCTCCCCGGTCGGCACACGGCCTGTCCTCGACAGTCAGGGACGCCCGTCCGGCCCCCGCGGTTCACTCCCCCCGGCGTGAGCAGCTTCACTCCCGTCGGTGAAACCGCAGGTCACGTCACCTCACACCGCCCGGGTGCCGCACCGTGAACCCGGTGTAAGAACCCGTCATTCCTGTGAAACGGGGCGGCAACGTCCCGCCGCCACCATCGGTTCATGACGGCGTCGAACCACCTTCACGACGAGTCCACGACGGCCCACCTCGACAGTACGGCGCACCTCATGAACCGGATCAGCAGCCAGCTCGCCAGCCAGCTCAGCCGCGTCTCGCCCGACGGGAGCCGGCGCCCCGCACCGCCCGCGCTCGTCGTCGTGGCCCACGGCAGCCGCGACCCGCGCGCCCTCAGCACCGTCCGCGCGCTCCTCGACCAGGTCCGCGCGCTGCGCCCCGGCCTGCCGGTCCACCTCGGCCACATCGAGCTGAACGCGCCCCTGCTGCCCGACACGCTCGCCGCGCTCGGCGACCGCGAGGCGATCCTCGTCCCCCTCCTTCTCGGCCGCGGCTACCACATCAAGCGGGACATCCCCGAGATGGCCGCCGAGTCGCGCGTACGCGCCCGCGTGGCCGGCGCGCTCGGCCCGCACCCGCTCCTCGTGGAGGCACTCACCGCCCGTCTGGTGGAGGCCGGCTGGCGCACCCGCATGGACGAGCCCACACGCCGCAGCAGCGCGGTCGTCCTCGCGGCGGCGGGCTCCCGCGACCCCGAGTCCGACCTCGACACCTCCCGCACGGCCCGCCTCCTCGCCGACCGGCTGGGCGTCCCGGTCGTCCCGGCCTACGCGACGACGGCGGCTCCGACGGTCCCGGCCGCCCTGGCGGCACTGGCGTCGCGCGGCCGCACCAGGGTGGCGATCGCCTCCTACTTCACGGCCCCGGGCCGCTTCGCGACGGAGTGCGCGGAGAAGGCCCCGTGGATAGCGTCGGCTCCCCTGGGCACGCACCCGGCGATGGCGAGACTGGTCCTGCACCGCTACGACCGGATGGCGGCGACGCAGGTGACGACAACAGCGGAACTGGCGACCGCTTGAGACGCCGGGGGAGGTGTCCGACTCAGGGGCGCGGGGAACTGCGCGACCAACCCCCACAAACCCGCACACGCCACTCAACAGCACCCGGCAGACGCGAAGGCGCACCCGGCAGACGCGAAGGCGCACCCGGCAGACGCAAAGGCGCACTCCGTTTGTCACCCCCTGCCCGTACTGTCGAGTCATGTCGTACGACCTGCAGGCCCTCGAACGCTGGGCCCCCGAGCCCGACAAACGCCCCGGCCGAACCGCCTTTCAACGCGACCGCGCCCGAATCCTGCATTCCGCCGCGCTGAGAAGGCTCGCCGGTAAAACCCAGGTCGTGACACCGGGAACCCACAGCAACGCCTGGGACCCCAGCCCCCGCACCCGCTTGACCCACTCCCTGGAATGCGCCCAGGTCGGCCGCGAACTCGGCGCGGCCCTCGGCTGCGACCCCGACCTCGTGGAAGCCGCCTGTCTCGCCCACGACCTCGGCCACCCGCCCTTCGGCCACAACGGCGAAGTCGCGCTGAACGAGTTCGCCGAGGACTGCGGCGGCTTCGAGGGCAACGCCCAGTCCCTGCGCCTGCTCACCCGCATCGAACCCAAACGGTTCACCCCGGAGGGCTCCGTCGGCCTCAACCTCACCCGCGCCACCCTCGACGCGGCCACCAAGTACCCCTGGCCCCGCGGCGGCCACCCCACCGACCCGAAGTCCCCGAAGTTCGGCGTCTACGAGGACGACCGGCCCGTCTTCGACTGGGTCCGCAAGGACGCCCCCGGCTCCCGCACCACCTTCGAGGCCCAGGTCATGGACTGGTCCGACGACGTGGCGTACTCCGTGCACGACGTCGAGGACGGCCTGCACGCCGGCCACATCGACCCGAACTGCCTGCACGCCGAACCCGAACGCCGCGAGGTCTTCGCGGTCGCCGTCGGCCGCTACGTCCCCGAGGACACCGACCCCGCCGAACTCGCCGCCGCCCTCGACCGGCTCCAGGACGCCCCCTGGTGGCCGCACGGCTACGACGGCTCGGCCGTCGCCCAGGCCCGTCTGAAGGACGCCACCAGCCAGCTCATCGGCCGCTTCTGCCTGGCCGCCGAGACCGCCACGCGCGCCGCGTACGGCGACGGCCGGCTCACCCGCTACGGCGCCGAGCTCGTCGTACCCCGCCAGACCCGTATGGAGTGCGCGGTCCTCAAGGCCGTCGCGGACCGGTACGTCATGCAGCGCGCCGAGCAGGAGCGGCTGCGCGCCGACCAGCGGATCGTCGTCGCCGAACTGGCCGAGGCGCTCACCGCCCGGGCGCCCGAGGGGCTGGACCCGCAGTTCCGGGCCCTGTTCGACGCGGCCGACGACGAGCGCGCCCGCAAGCGCGTGATCGTCGACCAGATCGCGTCCCTCACGGACGCCTCGGCGCGTGCCCTGCACACGCGGCTCACCCGGCGGGCGTGAGCGCGGGTGCCGTCACCCGCGCGCGACAGGTGAGACACCGGGGGCGAACGGGCACTCGAAAGTGACCCTGCGTGGCCTGATCGGGTCACCCCCTCTTCCCGCATCACGCTGCGTGCGGGACGCTCATGTGGCGGCACCCTTACGAGGAGGCATCAAGTGGTCGACGCGGATCAGACATTCGTCATCGTCGGAGGAGGGCTCGCCGGCGCCAAGGCGGCCGAGACACTCCGAGCGGAGGGCTTCACCGGGCGGGTGATACTGATCTGCGACGAGCGCGACCACCCGTACGAGCGGCCGCCGCTGTCCAAGGGCTACCTCCTGGGCAAGGAGGAGCGCGACAGCGTCTTCGTGCACGAGCCCGCCTGGTACGCGCGCAACGACATCGAGCTGCACCTCGGACAGACCGTCGACGCGATCGACCGTACGGCGAAGACGGTCCGCTTCGGCGAGGACGGCACGGTCGCCCACTACGACAAGCTCCTGCTGGCCACCGGTGCCGAGCCGCGCCGCCTGGACATCCCCGGCACCGACCTGGCCGGAGTGCACCACCTGCGCCGGCTCGCGCACGCCGAGCGCCTCAAGGGCGTCCTCGCCTCCCTCGGCCGCGACAACGGACACATCGTGATCGCCGGGGCCGGCTGGATCGGCCTGGAGGTCGCGGCGGCGGCCCGTGAGTACGGCGCCGAGGTCACCGTCGTCGAGCCCGAGCCGACCCCGCTGCACGGCGTCCTCGGCCCCGAGCTGGGCGGCCTCTTCGCCGAGCTGCACCGCGAGCGCGGGGTGCGGTTCCACTTCGGCCGGCGGCTGACGGAGATCGTCGGCCAGGACGGCATGGTGCTGGCCGCGCGCACCGACGACGGCGAGGAGCACCCCGCGCACGACGTCCTCGCCGCGATCGGCGCGGCCCCGCGGGTCGCTCTCGCGGAGGCGGCGGGGCTCGACATCGCCGACCGTGCGCAGGGCCGCGGCGTGGTGGTGAACGAACAGCTGCGCACCTCCGACCCCGACATCTACGCCGCCGGTGACGTGGCGTCCTTCCCGCACGCCCTGTTCGACACCCGGCTGCGGGTGGAGCACTGGGCGAACGCGCTCAACGGCGGGCCGGTGGCGGCGCGGGCGATGCTCGGGCGGGACGTCACGTACGACCGCGTGCCCTATTTCTTCTCCGACCAGTACGACCTGGGCATGGAGTACTCCGGCTGGGCGCCCGCCGGGTCGTACGACGAAGTGGTGATCCGGGGGGATGCGGGGAAGCGTGAGTTCATCGCGTTCTGGGTGAAGGACGGCCGGGTGCTGGCCGGGATGAACGTGAATGTGTGGGACGTCACAGAGCCGATCCAGCAGCTGATCCGCTCCAAGGCCCAGGTGAACAGCGACAGCCTGGCGGATCCGCATATTCCGCTCGAAAACCTCGCACCGTAGCTGTCAGTGCGCCCCCGTAGAATTCACGCGTGGCAGGACGGATCAACGACGAGGACGTGAAAGCGGTACGGGACGCGGTCCCGATCGACGCCGTGGTGTCCGAGTACCTCCAACTGCGCAACGCGGGCGGCGGGAACCTCAAGGGGCTGTGCCCCTTCCACGACGAGAAGTCGCCCTCCTTCCAGGTCAGCCCCAGCAAGGGGTTCTTCCACTGCTTCGGCTGCCAGGAGGGCGGCGACACCATCACGTTCGTGATGAAGGTCGACCACCTCACCTTCTCGGAGGCCGTCGAGCGGCTCGCCGCCCAGGCCGGCATCACCCTGCGCTACGAGGAGGGCGGCTACAACCCCTCCCACCAGCGCGGTGAACGCATCCGCCTGGTCGAGGCCCACAAGATCGCCGCCGACTGGTACATGGAGCAGCTCGCCACCTCCCCGGAGGCCGACACCGGCCGCCAGTTCCTCGCCGAGCGCGGCTTCGACCAGGCCGCCGCCCAGCACTTCTCCGTCGGCTACAGCCCCCAGGGCTGGGACCACCTCACCCGCTATCTGCGCGGCAAGGGCTTCACCGACAAGGAGCTCCTGCTGTCCGGGCTGTCGCAGGAGGGCCGCCGCGGCCCCATCGACCGCTTCCGGGGCCGCCTCATGTGGCCGATCCGCGACATCGGCGGCGACGTCGTCGGCTTCGGCGCCCGCAAGCTGTACGAGGCGGACAACGGCCCGAAGTACCTCAACACCCCCGAGACGGCGATCTACAAGAAGTCCCACGTCCTCTACGGCATCGACCTCGCGAAGAAGGACATCGCCAAGGCGAGCCGCGCGGTGGTGGTCGAGGGCTACACCGACGTCATGGCCTGCCACCTGGCCGGTGTCACGACCGCGATCGCGACCTGCGGTACCGCCTTCGGCGGCGACCACATCAAGATCCTGCGCCGGCTGCTGATGGACAACGGGTCGGCCCGGGTCATCTTCACCTTCGACGGCGACGCGGCCGGCCAGAAGGCGGCCCTGCGCGCCTTCGAGGACGACCAGAAGTTCGCGGCGGAGACGTACATCGCCATCGCACCCGACGGCATGGACCCCTGCGAACTGCGCCTGGCCAAGGGCGACGAGGCCGTAGCCGACCTGGCCGAACCGCGCACCCCGCTGTTCGAGTTCGCACTGCGCCAGATCGTCGTCCGCTACGACCTCGACACCCCGGCGGGCCGCGCCGCCGCCCTGGACGAGGCGGCACCCATCGTCGCCCGCATCAAGAACAGCGGCGCCCAGCACGAGGTGGCCGTCCAGCTCGCCGGCATGCTCGGCATCCTGGACACCCAGTTCGTGGTCAAGCGGGTGGCCCAGCTCGCGCGGTGGGCGCGCGACCGGGGCGGCAGGGGGCAGGCGCCCACGCCCCGCGGCGGGCAGCAGTACGACACCGCGCCCGCGCCCCGCTCCTCCGGCCCCGCCCTGACCCTGCGCAACCCCGTCTACGCCACCGAGCGCGAGCTGCTCAAACTCGCCCTCCAGCGCCCCGAGTTGGTCTCCCCGGCCTTCGACGCGTACGGCATCGACGAGTTCACCGCCGCCCCCTACGCCGCCGTACGCCAGGCGATCATGGACGCCGGCGGCGCGGAGTACGGCACCCAGGACGCACAGGAGTACCTGGTCCGGGTCCGGGACGCGGCCCCCGACGACCAGGTCCGCGCGATGGTCACCGAGCTGGCCGTCGAGGCGATCATGCGCAGGACCGTCGACGAGAACTACGCCGGCGAGCAGCTCGTCACCGTCCGCCGCCGTGCCGTGGAGCGCCGGGTGCGCGACGTGCAGAGCCAGCTCACCCGGCTCGGCGCGGGCGGCGACCCGGCCCAACTGGCGTCCGTGCAGAACGAACTGTGGGTGCTGCAGCAGTACGACCAGGCATTGCGCGGGCACGGCGCGGCAGCGCTCTGACGGCTCGCCCCACCCGCCGTACGGCAGGGTAACCGCGCGGTCACGGCCCGATTGCAAAAAGTCACCGCACGCCCCTCGTGGCGGCGATGTGTCGTACTCCACACTGGGTTCCGGTGCCTGAGTCCTCGGAGCGCGGCCGACCCGTCCCTCGCGGGTCCCACACCCCCGCGGTTCCGCTCATCGCGTACGGGACGGACAGCGGCGAGGCCGCCGACTCCGCCCTCGAAGCAGCGCTGCCGTACGCCTCGGCAGCGATCATCCTGGAGGTCGCCCCCGTGCAGACCCAGACCCTCATCCAGACCGACACCGGTACGGACGGCACGGCCGCTGACGCGGAGACCGACGTTCTCGTCGCGGTGCCGCCGCAGAACCGTGTCGCGCACCACCCCGAGGCGGAACCCGGCAGCCCGCCCGAGCCGGCGGAGCCGCCGGCCGACGCGCTGGACACCGCCGACACCGCAGAGCCGGTCGAGACACCGCTGCCGGCCCGCGCCCGCGCCGACAACAGTGGTCCCTCCTCGGACCTCTTCCGCCAGTACCTGCGGGAGATCGGCCGTATCCCGCTGCTCACGGCGGCCGAGGAGGTCGAGCTCGCCCGCCGTGTCGAGGCCGGCCTGTTCGCCGAGGAGAAGCTCGGCACCCACGGTCTGGACAGCCGGCTCGCCCTCGACCTGGACCGCCTGGTCGTCATGGGCCGGATGGCCAAGCGGCGCCTCATCGAGGCGAACCTGCGGCTCGTGGTGTCGGTCGCCAAGCGGTACGTCGGGCGCGGCCTGACCATGCTCGACCTGGTCCAGGAGGGCAACCTCGGGCTGATCCGGGCGGTCGAGAAGTTCGACTACGCCCGCGGCTACAAGTTCTCGACGTACGCCACCTGGTGGATCCGCCAGGCCATGTCCCGCGCCCTCGCCGACCAGGCCCGCACCATCCGGGTTCCGGTCCATGTCGTCGAGCTGATCAACCGGGTCGTGCGCGTGCAGCGCCGCATGCTCCAGGAGCGCGGCTACGAGCCGACGCCGGAAGAGGTCGCCGACCACCTCGACCTCGCGCCCGAGCGGGTCACTGAGGTCCTGCGGCTCGCCCAGGAACCGGTGTCGCTGCACGCGCCCGTGGGTGAGGAGGACGATGTCGCCCTCGGCGACCTGATCGAGGACGGCGACGCGACGTCGCCGGTCGAATCGGCCGCGTTCCTGCTGCTCAGGGAGCACCTGGAGGCGGTCCTGTCGACGCTCGGCGAACGCGAACGCAAGGTCGTCCAGCTCCGCTACGGCCTGGCGGACGGCCGTCCTCGCACGCTGGAGGAGATAGGCCGCATCTTCGGCGTGACGCGGGAACGCATCCGCCAGATCGAGTCGAAGACCCTCAACAAGCTGCGGGACCACGCGTTCGCGGACCAGCTGAGGGGCTATCTGGACTGACGCCGTCCGCGGGCCCGGTGGGGGCCGGCCGCGCAGTTCCCCGCGCCCCTGAGGTACGTGCCGCTGACGCCCCTTCAGGGGCGCGGGGAACTGCGCGACCCGCCACAACGGACCCGCAGCCCCCCGCGACCGGCGCCTCAGTCCACCTCGGCCACCGCCTGCGCGAACTGCGCCTTGTACAGCCGCGCATACGCCCCGTCGGCGGCCAACAGCTCGCTGTGCGCGCCCTGTTCGACGATCGAGCCGTTCTCCATGACGAGGATCGTGTCCGCGTCCCGGATGGTCGACAGCCGGTGCGCGATGACGAACGACGTACGCCCGTGCGCCAGCTTCGCCATCGCCTTCTGGATCAGCACTTCGGTACGGGTGTCGACCGAGGACGTCGCCTCGTCCAGGACCAGGATCACCGGGTCGGACAGGAACGCCCGCGCGATGGTGATCAGCTGCTTCTCGCCCGCGCTGACCCCCGACCCCTCGTCGTCGATCACCGTGTCGTACCCGTCGGGCAGCGTACGGACGAACCGGTCCGCGTGGGCGGCCCGCGCGGCCTCCTCGATCTCGCCGCGGGTGACGTCCCTGGACGCCCCGTAGGCGATGTTCTCCGCGATCGTGCCGCCGAACAGCCAGGTGTCCTGGAGCACCATCCCGATCCCGGCGCGCAACTCGTCCCGGGACATCCCGGCGATGTCCACGCCGTCCAGGGTGATGCGCCCTGACGACACGTCGTAGAAGCGCATCAGCAGGTTGACCAGCGTCGTCTTGCCGGCCCCCGTCGGCCCCACGATCGCGACCGTGTGCCCGGGCTCCACCTTCAGCGACAGGTCCTCGATCAGCGGCTTCTCGGGGTCGTACCGGAAGGACACGTGCTCCAGCGCCACCCGGCCCCGCAGTTCCTCCGGCCGCACGCCCGGCACCGGATCCGCCTGCTGCTCCTCCGCGTCGAGGAGCTCGAAGACCCGCTCGGCCGAGGCGACACCGGACTGCACGAGGTTCGCCATCGACGCCACCTGCGTCAGCGGCATCGAGAACTGCCGCGAGTACTGGATGAACGCCTGCACATCACCGATCGACAGCGAACCCGAGGCGACCCGCAGACCGCCGACCACGGCGACCAGGACGTAGTTGAGGTTCGACACGAACAGCATCAGCGGCTGCATCACACCGCTGTTGAACTGCGCCTTGAACCCGGCCTCGTACAGCGCCTCGTTCTGCTCGGCGAACAGCTCGGCCGACTCCCGCTGGCGTCCGAACACCTTCACCAGGGTGTGCCCGGTGTACATCTCCTCCACGTGGGCGTTGAGCTTGCCCGTCGTGCGCCACTGCTGCACGAAGTGCGGCTGCGACCGCTTGCCCACGCGCGTGGCGACGACGAACGACAGCGGCACGGTCACCAGCGCGACCAGCGCCAGCAGCCACGACACCCAGAACATCATCGCCAGCACACCGATGATGGTCAGCACCGAGTTGATCAGCTGCCCCATCGACTGCTGGAGCGTCTGCCCGATGTTGTCGATGTCGTTGGTCGCCCGGGACAGCACCTCACCGCGCTGACGCTTGTCGAAGTACGACAGCGGCAGCCGCGACAGCTTCGTCTGGACGTCCTCGCGCATCCGGTACATCGTGCGGTTCACGGCCCGGTTCACGAGCCGGGTCGCCACCGCCATCAGCAGACCGGCGACGAGGAACACCCCGAGCGCGAACAGCAGGACATGCCCCACGGCCGTGAAGTCGATGCCCTGGCCAGGGGTGAAGTCCGTGCTGCGCAGCATGTCGGCGATCTGGTCGTCGCCGCGCTCCCGCATGGCCGCGAGGACCTGCTCCTTGGTCATCCCGGGCTCGAACTGCCGCCCGACGATGCCCGCGAAGACCAGGTCGGTGGCCTCACCGAGGATCTTCGGCCCGGCGACCGACAGGCCCACGCTCACCACCACGCAGAACAGCAGCACGTAGATGGTGATCCGCTCGGGCTTGAACCGGGCGATCAGCCGCCGGCCCGACACCTTGAAGTCCAGCGACCGCTGATCGGGACCGCCGCCGGCCATCATCCGTCCCATGGGCCCGGCCATCAGGCGGCCTCCGCTTCCGTCAGCTGGGAGAGCACGATCTCCCGGTACGTCTCGTTGTCCGCCATCAGCTCGTGGTGCCGGCCGGTGCCGACGACCCGTCCCTCGTCGAGCACGACGATCCGGTCGGCGTCCCGGATGGTCGCCACCCGCTGGGCGACGATCACCACGGTCGCCTCGGACGTCTCCTGCCCGAGCGCGGCGCGCAGGGCGGCGTCGGTGGCGTAGTCGAGGGCGGAGAAGGAGTCGTCGAAGAGATAGATCTCCGGGCGCTGCACCAGCGTGCGCGCGATCGCCAGCCGTTGCCGCTGACCGCCCGAGACGTTCGTGCCGCCCTGGGCGACGGGCGCGTTCAGCCCGCCCTCCAGCCGCTCCACGAACTCCTTGGCCTGCGCCACCTCCAGCGCGTGCCACAGCTCGTCGTCCGTCGCGTCCGGATTGCCGTAGCGCAGGTTGGTCGCCACCGTCCCGGCGAACAGGTACGGCTTCTGCGGCACCAGTCCGACGGTCTTCGCGAGGACCTCGGGGTCGATCGTCGCGACGTCCTCCCCGTCCACCAGCACCCGGCCGTCGGTCGCGTCGAACAGCCGGGGGACCAGCCCCAGCAGGGTCGACTTGCCGCTGCCGGTCGAGCCGATCACGGCCGTCGTCTCACCCGGCCGCGCGACCAGGTCGATCGACTTCAGCACCGGCTCCTCGGCACCCGGGTAGCGGAACCCGCCGCCCCGGATCTCCAGATGACCGTGCCGGCGCAGCTCCCGCACCGGCGCGGTCGGCGGCACCACGCTGGAGGAGGTGTCCAGGACCTCCTGGATGCGCTCGGCGCACACCTCCGCGCGCGGCACCATCATGAACATGAAGGTGGCCATCATCACGGACATCACGATCTGCATCAGATAGGCGAGGAACGCCGTCAGGTCGCCGATCTGCATGCCGCCGCTGTCGATGCGGTGGGCGCCGAACCACACCACCGCGATGGACGACAGGTTCACCACCGTCATGACGATCGGGAACATCAGCGCGAGCAGGTTGCCGGTGCCCAGGGCCATGTCGGTGAGCCCGGCGTTCGCCTTCTGGAACCTCTGCTGCTCGTACTCGTCGCGCACGAAGGCGCGGATCACCCGGTTGCCGCTGATCTGCTCGCGCAGCACCCGGTTCACGGTGTCCAGGCGCACCTGCATGGTCCGGAACAGCGGCCGCAGCCGCCGCACGATCAGGGTCACGCTGATGCCGAGGGTGGGCACCACGGCCACCAGCACCGCGGACAGCGGCACGTCCAGGCCGAGCGCCAGCACGATCCCCCCGACGCACATGATGGGCGCCGACACCATCAGCGTGAACGTCATCAGCGCCAGCATCTGCACCTGCTGGACGTCGTTGGTCGTCCGGGTGATCAGCGACGGCGCGCCGAAATGGCCGAGCTCACGCGCCGAGAACGACTGCACCCGGTCGAAGACGGCGGCCCGCACGTCCCGGCCGAGCGCCGCCGCGGTGCGGGCGCCGTAGTAGACGGCACCGATGTTGCACACGACCTGCGCCAGCGAGATGCCGATCATCAGGGCGCCGTAGCTCAGGATGTAGCCGGTGTCGCCGTTGACGACACCCTTGTCGATGATGTCCGCGTTCAGCGTGGGCAGGTAGAGCGTGGCGCAGGTCTGCAGGAACTGCAGCAGCACCAGCAAGGCGATGGGTTTTCGGTACGGACTGAGGTGGGTCCGCAGAAGTCGTATGAGCACGCTGCTTCTCTCGGAGTCGGCGACGGGGCGGCCTTTGGTTGCCCCTGGCCCCTATCGTCGAACACTCCAGCGGTGTTACCTCAACCGATTAAGCCGTCAGCGCCTCCTCATACGGCCTTCCGGGTCCGGTTCCTACCTCGCTCTTACCTTCCGGAAGATCCACAGCGCCCGGCCGCTACGACCGGAACGCCCCCGGATGCGTCTGCTCGCGCACCGACACGAACTGCTGGCGCACCGCCTGGCCCACCGCCAGCTCCTCACCGGGCTCCAGGACCTGCGCCGCCGCGCCCTGCCAGACCGGCGGCGTCCGCGGATCGAGCGAGCCCTGCGACACGCCGAGCGCCCACGCGGCCTGCCGGGCGGCGCCGATCGCCGCGTAGTCCGCGGGCTGCGGTACGACGACCTGTGTCCCGAACAGCGCGGGCGCCGCCGCCTGCACGGCCGGCAGCTCGGCCACCGCGCCGAGCAGGAAGACCCGGCGTACCTCGACACCCCGGCCGCGCAGCACGTCGAGCGCGTCCGCGAGCCCGCACAGCATGCCCTCGAAGGAGGCCCGCGCCAGATGCTCCGGCTTCATCGACTCCCGGCGGAGCCCGGCGAGGGTGCCCGCGGTGTGCGGCAGGTTCGGCGTCCGCTCACCCTCCAGGTAGGGCAGGAACACCAGGCCGTGCGAGCCCGGCGTCGACTTCATCGCCAGGTCGGACAGGCCCTCCAGGTCGGGCACGCCGAGGAGTTCGGCGGTGCCGCGCAGGGTGCGCACGGCGTTGAGGGTGGTGACGACCGGCAGGTGCATGCCGGTCGCGTCGGCCAGGGAGGTGATCATCCCGGAGCTGTCGACGAGCGCCTCGGGGTGGACGGCCATCACGGAACCGGACGCGCCGAGCGACACGACGGCGTCGCCGAGCCCGATGCCGAGCCCGAAGGCGGCGGCCATGGTCTCGCCGGTCCCCGCGGAGATCAGCAGCCCCTCCGGAGTCGTACCGGCCGCCTCGGCCGGCCCGATCACCTCGGGCAGCATGGCCTGGTGGCCGAGCGCCAGCTCGACGAGGTCGGTGCGGTAGCCGCCGGCCGCCGCCGACCAGTAGCCGGTGCCCGAGGCGCCGCCGCGGTCTGTGGTCCTTCTCACCGGGCGGCCGAGAAGCTGCCACACCAGCCAGTCGTGCGCCTGCATGAGCACGGCGGTGCGCGCGGCGTTCTCCGGCTCGGTCTTGGCGAGCCAGCGCAGCTTGGTCACCGGCTGCGCGGCCTGTGGCACACAGCCCACCGCCTGCGCCCATGTCCCGCGCCCGCCCAGCGCGTCGATCAGATCCGCCGCCGCGACCTGGGCGCGCTTGTCGCCGCCGACCATCGCGGGACGCACGGTGTTGCCCTGCGCGTCGAGCGGGACCAGCGCGTTCTGCTGCGCCGACACGCCGATGGCCTGCACGCCTTCGAGCAGCCCGCCGGTGGCCGCCTCACCGAGTGAGAGCAGCCAGGCCTGCGGGTCGACGTCGGAGGGACGCGCGCCGCCCTCCGGCGACTCCACCGGGTGCGGGGCGTACCCCTGCCTGAGCACGGCGCCTGAATCCGTGTCGCAGACGACGATGCGCGTGAAATCGGGCGAACTGTCCAGCCCGGCGACTATCCCCATGGCCCAAATTGTGCCGTAGCGCTGCGCCGGCTTGGGCCGTGGGCGTCGTGGGGGGTGCGTGTGGCTTTTCGGGTGCGGGTCGTGGAGGGCCGGTCGCGCGGTTCCCCGCGCCCCTCGGCGGCGTTGCCGGGCCCGCCGCTCAACACGTGCTGCTCACGTGTTGCTCGTGCCCCAGTCGTCCTCCGCGCCTCCGTTGTGGGCGCTGCGCTCGCGCAGGCTGCGGACGCGTTGGGCCACCGTCTCCGGGACCCGGTCACCCACCTTCTCGCTGACCGTGTGGAACGCCTTGCCCGCGAACACCCGACCCTGCTGAGCCGCCGACTCCGCGGTGTTGCGCACCGCGGGGTTCTGGGAGATCTCCCGGGCGGTCTTCTTCAGCTGCTCGTAGCGCTCGCGTCCGGCGCGCGTCCCGAGGACGTAACCGACGGCGACTCCGATGACGAACGTGAGTCGGTAGCGCATGGCTGCCACCCTTCCCTTGAGTAGGTCCCTGGTGCGGCGTCGGTGCCGGGAGGGGAACCGATTGGCGGAGCACCCCCCTGCTTGCGCTAATGTATGTGTCGCAGCGAGCGCACGCCCCCTGGCGATTACCCAGGTAGGTGCGTTCGATGCAAAACGAGACCTTCCTCGGTAGCTCAATTGGCAGAGCAGCCGGCTGTTAACCGGCAGGTTACTGGTTCGAGTCCAGTCCGGGGAGCTCGGTCCTCCGTAGCTCAATTGGCAGAGCAGCCGGCTGTTAACCGGCAGGTTACTGGTTCGAGTCCAGTCGGGGGAGCACATGGAACGAGGACCCCCTTGGGGGTCCTTTTTCATGCCTGTTCACCTGCGGCGGGAACCGTGCAGGTGGCGGCGGAGTCCTTCAGGGCATGCGAAGTCGACCATACGAAGCAGGAGATCGTATGAGCGGCTATGCTGCGGCAGACGGCGCGCACACTTGTACGCGACACGCCGCTATGGGGCGGTAGCTCAGCCGGTTAGAGCAGCGGACTCATAATCCGTCGGCCGTGGGTTCGAGTCCCACCCGCCCCACCCCGCACCATTCGTGCAGAAACGATGCGACCAGGCGGTTGCGTGGAACGTCACTCGCAGATGATCTCGTCGCGAGGGTCGTAGTGGGTGCGGAACGGCTCACGCTTGACGACTTCGCCGTTCTGGACGAAGAGTCGTTGCACCGTGACGTCGAAGCCCTCCAACGGAGTCTGCGGGACGCACCGTTCGGCGGTGCTCACCTTTCGCTCCGGCTGCTTCACCTGCGTGCGTGGGCCCTTGATCGAGCCGATGTCCTCGTACTTGCGGGTGCCGAGGAACGAGATCGTCACCGAGGAGTCGGTGGACCGGGCCTGGATGTAGATGGCGTGGCCCGAGTCGTTGTGGAACCTCAGGTCCAGGCTGCCCCAGGCGACCGTCGCCTCGCGGCCCTCCGGGTAGCGCTCGATGTAGAACGAGTGGGCGCCGTGCTCCAGGGGCTTGACCCCGGCGAAGAACATCGCGTTGAAGAGGGTCGTCGCCACGGCTGACACGCCGCCGCCCGGCGCCCGGGTGAACTCGTCGTTGAAGATCATCACGCCCTCGACGAAGCCGTTGGCCTCGGTGCGCTCGCCGACCGTCCGGTTGAAGCTCCAGTTCTTGCCCGGCATGACGACGGATCCGTTGATGAGTTCCACCGCGCGGCCGATGTTCCGTGAGCGGTACGGCGCGGGCTCGAAGTTGACGGTGAAGGAGGACATCTCCTCCCGCAGGCCGAGGCGCTCGACGTTCGCGCGGGTCACCTGCGGCTCGGCCACGCGCGTGGCGATCTCGCCGCTGCGGGCGGCGCCCCGCTGGGTGAGCAGCGGCAGTACGGCCTTGCCCAGTGCCTTGTCGGTGACGACATGCCCGGCCCGGCCGTCCTCGGCCACCCCGACCCGGTTGCCGACGAGGCGCAGCTCTGCGTTGTGCGCCCGGGCCGGCAGATAGGACAGGGGGTGGGTCACCGCGGGGTCGGCGCGCAGGCCCTCGGCGTCCAGCTTCGGCGTCAGATGCCCGGCGTCGTCCGCGCGCATCGTCAGGTACGCGCCCAGGACGGGCTGGTCGATGGTGAAGCGCCGGTCCGCGGCGGTGAGGGTGACCGGCGCCGACATGGCCGGCTCCGCGAACTCGCGTACGGCGCGCCGCATCTCCCGCTCGGTGACCTTGGGCTTCGTCTCCCGGGTGGGCAGGGCCGTGACGGCCTTGGTGTCGCCGGCGAGGAAGGCGGCGCGCAGCGGGTCGACGGCGGCGTCGGTGTCGAGGGCGTGGCCGCTGTGCGGGGTGACCTGCCGCACCCGGCCGTCCTCGAAGGTGACGGCGCCCTCGCGGACCTTCTGGTCGAGGGCCTTCGCCATCTTCCTCAGGGTGCCGTGGGCCTTGTCCTCGTCGACGTGCACGGCAGGCTCGACCGCGCCGCCTGAGCTGAAGAGGCCGCCGATCACGCTGAACGGATCGGCGCTCTCGGTGCGGCCCGCGCGGTCCACCGTCTTCTCGTAGTCGAAGGAGATGCCCACCTTCGACGGGTCGACCGACGTCTGTCGGTCACCGATCGTCACGGTCAGTTCGCGGGTGCCGGCCGGCCCGAGCCGGTCCTGGAGCTTCTTGACGGCCTCCGTGCGGCTCAGGCCCCCGATGTCCACGCCCCGCACGCTCGTACCGCCCTCTATGTCGCCGCCCGCCAGCAGCAGCCCGGCCAGATACAGGCCGCCGACGCCGACGGTGAGGGCACCGCCGGCCAGGGCGAGGGGCGGAAGCGAGGCGATACGGCGAGCCGGGACGGCTCGCGGGACGGACGGGGCGCGGAGGCGCATGAGTCTCCAGGGCGGGCGATCGACGAGGACGGCGCGTGGATGACGCGACGCTGTGCGCGAGGCAAACACATCCAGCTAGCCATAATCGGGCGAAAACGCCTATGTCGTGGACCACGTTTGTCGCAGATCACGCCTTGTGTCCCACCCGGGAGGTCCGCCCGGCCTCTCACGCCGCCCCCGACGGCACCTCCGTCTTCTCGTCCTCCCCGTCCGGGGGCGTCCGGTCCGCGCCGGATGCCTCCAGCGCCTTGTTGCGGCGGACCGAGGCGAGGAAGGACGCGGCGATCAGGACCACGCCGACCAGCCCGGTGACGATCTCGCTGATCTCGTGCTGGATGGTGATCAGCAGGATCGCCGCGAGGGCGCCGATGGCGTAGTGGGCGCCGTGCTCCAGGTAGACGTAGTCGTCGAGGGTGCCCTGGCGGACCAGGTAGACCGTGAGCGAGCGGACGTACATCGCGCCGATGCCGAGGCCGAGCGCCATCCAGAAGATGTGGTTGGTGATGGCGAAGGCGCCGATCACGCCGTCGAACGAGAACGACGCGTCCAGGACCTCCAGATAGAGGAAGAGGAAGAACGCGGCCTTGCCGGCCAGCGCGACCGCGGAGACCGGCCTGCCCTCCGCCCTGGCCCTCTCCTCCTCCTCGTGCTCGTGTTCCTCCTCCTCTTCGAGCCGGTTCTCGAAGTGGGCGGAGAGGCCGCCGACCACGAGGTACGTGATCAGACCGGCCACCCCCGCCAGCAGCACGGTGTCCGCCTTGTCCGCGTGGCCCGTGCTCACGTGGGCGTGCGTGGCGAAGGTCAGCGCCGTCGCCAGCAGGGCGACCAGGGCCAGGCAGGCCGCCAGCATGTCGATCTTCCCCAGCTTCGCGAGCGGGCGCTCCAGCCAGGCCAGCCACTTGATCTCGCGGTCCTCCAGGACGAAGTCCAGGAAGATCATCAGCAGGAACATGCCGCCGAAGGCCGCGATCGCCGGGTGGGCGTCGGTGACCAGGTCCTGGTAGCGGTCGGGGTCGTCCAGGGCGAGCCGGACGGCCTCGATCGGGCCCACCTCGGCACTGATGGCGACGATCACGACCGGGAACACCAGCCGCATGCCGAACACCGCGATCAGGATGCCCACGGTGAGGAAGATGCGCTGCCAGAAGGCGTTCATCTTCTTCAGGATCCCGGCGTTGACGACCGCGTTGTCGAAGGACACCGAGATCTCCAGGACGGAGAGGATCAGGACGATCCCGAAGGCCTCCCAGCCCCACTGCCACGCGGCGAAGGCGAGGCCGAGGGCCGTGACGGCGAACGACCCGCCGAAGGTCCGCAGCAGCATGTCAGCCCTCCGCCTTCACGGCGAGCACCGGGCAGCCCACGCCCAGCAGGATCTGCTGGGCGGCCGACCCCATGATCAGCTTGCCGACGGCGCTGCGCCGCCGCAGCCCGATCACCACCAGGGAGACGCCCTTGGTCTCCGCGAGGTCGATGATCTCCTCCGCGGCGTCACGCGCACCGAGAACCTGGCGGATGTCGAAGTCGATGCCCAGTGCCGCGAGGTCCTCGCGGACGTGACTCAGATCGGGTTCCTGGGCGAAGCGGGGGTCCGCGAGCGCGTCCCCCCGGGTGGTGTTCACGACCAGGAGTTTCTCGCCGCGGCGGCGGGCCTCGTCGATCGCCGCGCGCAGGGCCGCCTCCCCCTCCGGTGAGGGGACGTAGCCGACCAGGATGGTCATCTCGTTGCTCCAGAAGTCTCAGGCGGCGCTGCGCGCGCGCAAGGGGCGTACGACGAACCTGCGGATCAGCGGCCACACCAGGACCAGGACGATCGCCGTGTAGACCGTGTACGACACCGGGCCGCCCAGCAGCCCCGACAGCTCGCCGCCGGACAACTGCAGGGAGCGCCGCCCCTGGAGCTCCGCGCGCGGGCCCAGGATCACACCGACGATCAGCGGCAGGACCGGCAGCCCGAAGCGTCGCATGGCGAAGCCCAGCAGGCCCAGGGTGAGGAGGATGAACAGATCGAGCGGCTGGGCGTTGACCGCGTAGGCACCCATTGAGGCGAAGAAGAGGATGCCCGCGTACAGGTAGGGGCGCGGGATCTGGAGCAGCTTCGCCCACGCCGGGGCCAGCGGGAGGTTCAGCAGCAACAGCAGCAGGTTGCCGATGAAGAGACTGGCGATCAGGACCCAGACCAGACCGGACTCGCGCTCGAAGAGCAGAGGGCCCGGCTGGATGCCGTACGACTGGAAGGCGGCCAGCATCACCGCCGCGGTCGCGTTCGTCGGCAGGCCGATCGCCAGCATCGGGACCAGAGTGCCCGCCGCGGAGGCGTTGTTCGCGGCCTCCGGGCCCGCCACACCCTCGATGGCGCCCTTGCCGAACTCCTCGGGGTGCTTGGTCAGCCGCTTCTCGGTGGCGTACGACAGGAACGTCGGGATCTCCGCGCCGCCGGCCGGCAGCGCGCCGAACGGGAAGCCGTACGCCGTCCCGCGCAGCCAGGGCTTCCAGGACCGCTTCCAGTCCTGCCGGCCCATCCACGGCCGGCCGACGGGGATCACCTCGGCCGGCCGGCGGCGCAGATGCGCGGCCACCCACAGTGCCTCGCCGACCGCGAAGATGCCGACGGCGACCACGACGACGTCGATGCCGTCCGCCAGCTGCGGTATGCCGAGGGTCAGTCGCTGCTGGCCGGAGACCGTGTCGATGCCGACCAGGCCGATCGTCAGGCCGAGCAGCAGGGAGATGAAGCCGCGGACGCGGGACGAGCCGAGGATCGACGTCACCGCGATGAACGACAGCAGCATCAGCGCGAAGTAGTCCGGCGCGCCCAGGCTGACCGCGAAGTCCACCACGAACGGAGTGATCAGGACCAGCAGCAGGGTGCCGATGGTGCCCGCCACGAAGGAGCCGATCGCCGCCGTCGCCAGGGCCTGGGCCGCACGGCCCGCCTTCGCCATCTTGTTGCCCTCGACGGCGGTGACCACGGACGAGGACTCGCCCGGGGTGTTCAGGAGGATCGACGTGGTGGAGCCGCCGTACATACCGCCGTAGAAGATGCCGGCGAACATGATGAACGCCTGCACCGGCTCCATGCCGTAGGTGATCGGCAGCAGCAGGGCCACCGTCATCGCCGGGCCGATGCCCGGCAGGACCCCCACCGCGGTGCCGATGATCACGCCGACCAGGGCGAGCAGCAGGTTCAGCGGGTCCATGACGTCCGCGAAGCCCTGCATGAGGTTGTTCAGGTTGTCCATCGCGGCCTCACAGGATTCCTTGCAACACGCCGGCGGGGAGGTTCACGCCGAGGCCGATCGCGAAGGCGTAGAAGGTCGTCAGGGAGAGCGTCGCGGCGATCAGCAGATTGCGTACGTAGTGCCGGTTGCCGAGCGCGAACGCCGTGCCCCAGAACAGCAGGCCGCCGCTGATCACCCAGCCGAGCCGCTCGATGAGCAGCGCGTTCGCCACGAACACCGCGACCAGCAGGGCCACCGTGCGCCAGTCGGCGCCGCCCGACAGATCGACGTCCTCGCCGACCTCCGGCTCACCGTGGCCGCCCCGGGCCACGTCGACGGCGTACAGCACCGCGAGCGCCACCAGCAGTGTGCCCAGGATCAGCGGGACCGCGCGCGGGCCGACCGGGTCGGTGCCGCTGGTGATGTGCGGGATACCGAGGGCGTCCACGACCACGGCGGTGCCCAGCAGGGCGAGGAACGCGCACATGCCGTACTGCGCGCGGTCCCCGCCCTCCCGGGGCGGAGGGGAGTCCTCCACGGTCCGTTCGTCCTTCACCTGGGAGCTCATGCCAGCCCGAGCTCGGCCAGCAGGTCGGCGACCGCCTTGTCCTGCTCGGTCAGGAAGGTGCCGAACTCGTCGCCGGTGGAGAAGGCGTCGACCCAGCCGTTCTTCTCCAGCTGCGCCTGCCACTCCTTCGAGTCGTGCATCGTCGTCAGCGAGTCGACCCAGCTCTTCTCCTGCTCCTCGGTGATGCCGGGAGGGGCCACGATGCCGCGCCAGTTGGTGAAGACCAGGTCGACGCCGGAGTCCTTCAGCGTCGGCGCGTCCTTCAGCGCGTCGATCGGCTTCTCGCTGGTGACCGCGAGGACACGGACCTGTCCCGCCTCGATCTGGTCGAGGAACTCGCTGTAGCCGCTGGCACCGAAGGCCAGCTTGTTGCCGAGGATGGCCGGCAGCAGCTCGCCGCCGCCGTCGTAGGAGACGTAGTTGACGTCCTTCGGCTTGATGCCGACCGCCTTCGCGAGCTGCATCGGCAGCAGGTGGTCCGGGCCGCCCGGCGACGAACCGCCGCCCACGGCGAGCTTCTTCGGGTTCTCCTTCCAGGCGGTGACGAGGTCGTCCATCGTCTTGTACGGGGAGTCCTTCGGCACGACGATCGCGCCGGCCTCCTCGATCAGCTTGGCGATCGGCGTGGTGTCGGTCAGCGTCGCCTTCGACTTGGAGGTGTACGAGGCACCGACGACACCCAGGCCCATCTGCATGGCCATCTTGCCGTTGCCCTTCTCGTTCACCAGGCGCTGCAGGCCCACGGTGCCGCTCGCGCCGGGCAGGTTGAAGACCTGCACGCCGGAGGCGACCTCGGTGTCCTGCATGACCTGGGAGACGGTGCGGGCGGTGAGGTCGTAACCGCTGCCCGGGGTGTTGGGTACCATCAGCCGAAGTCCGGTCACGGGCTTGCCGCTTCCGCCTCCGGACTCCTCCTTGTCGGCGGTGGCGCCGCAGGCGCTGACCGCGATCATCGACACGGTGGCAAGAGCTCCGACAAGTGCGGCTCGTCGAGTTCTCATGGCTCATCTCTTTCGCTCGGCCCGTTCCGGCGCCATGATTGTGCGGTTCCTGAGACACCCCGTCTCGGTTGTGTGACCATTGAAGGTTGAGTTCATAGTGGTCATAACGTCACGGTCACCGTCGCGGAGGAAGCGCCGTCAGACGCTCGCAGGCGAGCTGCTGGTATGGCAGCTCGCCATCGTCGTGATCGTGCTCGCCGCCGTGGCCGCCGTGTCGCTCGCGCAGTCGACGGCCACGTTCGACCGGGTCGAGGGACGCCGGGTGACCGCACTCGCCGAGGAGATGGCGGCCAACCCCCTGGTGCGCACGCAGCTCGTGCGGCCCGCGCCCGCCGAGATGCTCGCCCCGCTGCTCCAGTCCACGCTGACCCGGTCCGGTGTCACCTCCGCGATGGTCGCCGACTCCGACGGCGACATCGTCGCCGCCACCGACCCGACCCTGGTCGGGACACGGATGCCGGTCGACGGTCCGCAGGTCTCCGAGGCCGTCGGCTGGTCCGGGGAGCTGCCCGTGGACGGCGTCACCCAGCTGGTGGCGCAGGCGCCGGTGCTCGGGGCGAACAAGGAGAACGCCGGGGACCACCTCGGCACGGTGATGGTCGGGCGGACCTCGCCGTCGGTGTGGCAGCGGCTGGTGGGCGCCTCGTCCTATCTGCTGGTCTACCTCGGCGTCGCCAGCGTCCTCGGGATCGCCGGTTCCTGGCTGCTGGCCCGGCGGATCAAACGGCAGACCTTCGGCATGGAGCCGCGCGAGATCGCCGGGCTCGCCGAGCACCGGGAGGCGATGCTGTTCGGGATCGCCGAGGGCGTGGTGGCCCTCGACCCGCAGCAGCGCCTCACCCTCGTCAACGCCGTCGGCCGCGGACTGCTGGACCTGCCCGAGAACTGCGTCGGGATGAGCCTGGCCGACCTCGGGATCGAGGGGCGGCTGTACGACGTCCTGGCCGGGACCGCGCCCGAGGGCGAGCCCGGGGAACGCGCGCGCCGCGACGAGGTCGTCGTGCGCCGGGGCCGGGTCCTGGTGATGAACCGGATGGACGTCACCAAGGACGGCCGCCTCCTCGGCTCGGTGACCACCCTGCGCGACCGCACCGAACTGGCCCAGCTGGAACGCGAGTTGGGCTCCTTCCGCAGCACCACCGAGCTGCTGCGCGCCCAGGCCCACGAGTTCTCCAACCAGCTGCACACCATCTCCGGGCTGATCCAGATCGGCGAGCACGACGAGGTCGTCCGCTACGTCCGCGCCCTGCGCAAGCACCGCGAGTCTCTCGACGTGAGCATCACCAACCGGGTCCGTGACCGGGCCGTCGCCGCGCTGCTCATGGCCAAGTCCGCGCTGGCCGCGGAACGCAAGGTGCGGCTGAAGATCTCCGAACGCACCTCCCTGGACCGGCTGGAGCCGACCGACTCCGCGGACGTGGCGACCGTGCTCGGCAACCTCGTGGACAACGCGGTCGACGCGGCCGCCGGCGGCTCCCGGTCGGGAGACGGCGACCCCGGCGCGTGGGTGGAGGTGGAACTGCGCCAGGACGCCTCCAGTGTGGAGATCGTCGTACGGGACTCGGGGCCGGGGGTTGCGCCGGAGCTCGCGCAGGAGGTGTTCTCGCACGGGTTCACCACCAAGGCCGCGCAGGGCGGCGACCGCGGGATCGGCCTGGCGCTGACCCGGCTGGTGTGCAAACGCCGGGGCGGTGAGGTGTCGGTGGCGAACACGGAGGCGGGCGCCATGTTCAGTGCCCGGATGTCCGTCGGCCGACCGGCCGACCGAGCGACGGAGGCAGTCCGATGATCGACGTCCTGATCGTGGAGGACGACTTCATGGTGGCGCGGATCCACCGTGGATTCGTCAACGACGTCGACGGGTTCCGGGTGATCGGCACCGCGAACTGCGGCGAGCAGGCGCTCACCCTGGTCGGCGAGCTGCAACCGGACCTGGTCCTGCTCGACCTCTACCTGCCCGACATGTTCGGCCTGGAGATCATTCCCCGGCTGCGCACCGCAGGGCACGACTGCGACGTCATGGTGATCAGCGCGGCGCGCGAGGCCGAGGCGGTGCGGGACGCCGTACGCCAGGGCGTCGTCGACTACCTGCTGAAGCCCTTCGACGCGGAGGACCTGCGCACGCGTCTGGAGCAGTACGCGGCCCGGCGCAGCAACCTCTACGCGGCGGTCGTCAGCGGCCAGTCCGACGTCGACCGGGCCCTGGCCCGCGGCGCGGCGCCCGCCGCCGCGCCGGCCGCCCTGCCCAAGGGCATGAGCGTGGAGACCGCCGAACTGATCGAACGCGAGCTACGGGCGGCCGACGGCAGCCTCTCCGCCGCCGAGTGCGCGGCCCGCTCGGGGGTGTCCCGGGTGAGCGCCCGGCGCTACCTGGAGCACTTCAGCGCCACCGGCCGGGCCGAGGTGTCCCTGCGCTACGGGCAGGCGGGACGGCCGGAGCGGCGTTACAGCTGGCTGGAACGCTAGGGCCGTTCCCAGGCCAGGCTGCCCTCCTGGCCGCCCGGGCCGGTCAGGGACACGATGTCGTCGGAGGCGACCTCGTGCAGTCTGGTGGCCAGGTCCTCCAGGGCGCGGCTGACGGCGAGTTCGTCGCCGATCCCGGGGACCGGCCGGTCGGCGGGGTTGCGGTGGGCCGCGCCCCGGCCGGTCACGGCCATCAGGTCCTGCGGCGTGTCCTGCGTGGTCAGCACGGCCTCGGCGCGGGTGTCGTCGCCGTCCTCGGTGATGTGGATCCGGACCGTCCAGTGCTTGTCTTCCATCGCGATCACTTCCCTACAAGCCGGTGGGAGCGGGGGCGCCGGGGCCCCACTGACGAGCGTGCGCCTGTCCGCGGGCCGGGTCCAGCGCGGGTCGCGCCGACCGTGACCGAGGGGGCGGATCCCTTACGGCTCCTGGGCCGTCGCGCACCCGGCGGCGCGGTTCCGGGGGCGGCGTACGCGGTGGTACCCCGAGGTGAGCCGGGGGCGCCTCTCCTCCTGCCGAAGTAGCCCGCGTGCCATCCGCTCATGCCACGGAGGCATGACAAGTGCCTCCGTGGGCACGATGTGCCGAAAGGTTGCGGAGAGAAGGCTGGTCGCAACGGACCGAGGTACGAGGAGGGCGCCATGAACCGCCAGACCCACGTTCGCGTTCGTGTCACCCGCCGACCCGCCGCTCCCCGCGACACCAGGGGCGAGATCGACCGGCGCACGCCTTCGGGGCGGATCCTGCCGTACTGACAGCGGGGCCCGCGCTCGCGCCGGGCTCAGGAGATCGGGTTCAGTTCCATCGGCTCGATCTTGCCCTCCAGCATGGTGCCCAGGCCCTGCACGGCGCAGATATCGGGGCGTTCGGCGATGTGGACCGGCATGCGCGTGGCCTGGCGGAGCATCTGGTCGAAGCCGGGGAGCAGGGCACTGCCGCCGACCATCATGATGCCGCGGTCGGCGAGATCGGCGACCAGGTCGGGCGGGCAGTCGCGGAGCACCTTGCCGATGCTGTCGAGTACGGCGGTGAGCGGTGTCTGGATGGCGTCGCGTACGGCGGCGGTGTCGACCTGGACCGAGCGGGCGAGACCGGTGCAGACGTCGCGGCCGTGGATCTCGGTGGAGGCGGGGCCGTGCGGGGTGAGCCCGTTGCCGGACAGGGCGAGCTGGAGCGGCCGTACGTTCTGGCTGGGCAGCATCAGCTCGTGCTCGTGCCGCAGGTGCTGCACGATCGCGTGGTCCACGGCCTCGCCGCCGACCCGGATCCGCTCGGCGGTGACGATGCTGCCCAGGGAGAGCACGGCGACCTCCGTCGCGGCGGCCCCGCACACCATGATCATGCTGGCCTCGGGCTGCTCCACGGGCAGTCCGCAGCCCACGGCGGCGGCGATGAGCGTGTCGACGAGTTCCACGCGCCGCGCGCCGAGACCGACCAGGGTCTCGATCGCCGCGCGCTGGGCGAGCGGGTCGGCGTCGTGCGGGGTGCAGGCCGCCGCCCGCAGGAACGGCTTGCGGCGCAGGGCACGGCGCATCTTGTCGCCGAGCAGGTGCCGCAGCATGCGCTGCGCCATCTCGATGTCGACGACGGTGCCGCCGGAGACGGGCCGTACGACACGGATGTAGTCCGGGGTGCGGCCGGTCATGCGCTCCGCGAACTCGCCGACCGCGATCAGGGCCCCGGTGCGGGTGTTGACGGCGGCGACCGAGGGCTGGTCGACGACGAGCCCGGCGCCCTTCACGAAGACGCGGGTCCGGGCCGCCCCCAGGTCGACGGCGAAGTGGCAGCGGCGCAGCTGCTCCAGAGTGGCGGTCATGGGGGTCCTCCCGGAAAACGCAGACCATGGGTCCGCCGGGTGGGTGGCGGGCCTCGCTCGGTGTGTGGGGATCGAGTTGTCCGGGCCCGCCGCGCGGCGGGCCTCCTTGACATCGATCGTGCGGTCGCCGGGCCGGGGGGCGCCTTCTGGAGGGGGCCGGGTGGGGTGCCGCTGAATGGGGGTTATCCACCCCCACGGCCGCGAGTCTCCGTGCGAATCCGCCCACTCCTCGGTATCGGGGGCCGCGACCAGGGGGCGAGGCGAGGCGGCTGGCGCGATCTTGTCCGGACTGCGAGTCCGGGGGAGGGTGAGGAACGGCGGCGCGGCGTGCTGTGGCGTCGGGGTTGTGACCAGGGGTGCGAGGCGCAGCGACTGGTACGACCTTGTCGGGACCGTGAGTCCGGGGGAGGGCGAGGAACGGCGGCGCGGCGTGCTGTGGCGTCGGGGGCGTGACCAGGGGTGCGAGGCGTGACGAGCGGCAGGAACCGTGTCCGGCTCCGCGGCCGGGCGAGACGCCGCGGAACGGCGCGCCGACGGTGTGTGCGGCGCGCCGCTGCTCGGCAGGCGTGAGCGTCCTCGGCCCGGGGGCGTCCCGTCAGCGCTCCCGGATCACGCCGAGCTCCGCCAGGTCCTGCGGGCGGATGCGGAGCTGGTCCGCCGTCGCCTCCACTTCCCCCGGACCCCGCTTCAGGATCGCCGCCGCCAGCTCCGGTGCGATCACCGAGAAGTAGCTGTCCGGGGTGGCCCAGGTGCGGTCCGGTGCCGCGAGCGCCAGGGCACCGCCCGAGCCGCCCTCGCCGATCAGGAGGGTCGTGACCGGGGTGCGCGCGGTCGCCACCGCGGCGAAGAGGTCCGCGATGGCCGCGCCCACACCCTGCCGCTCCGCCTCCGCGTCGTTGGCGGCGCCCGGGGTGTCCACCAGGGTCAGCACCGGGATGCCGAGCCGGTCCGCGAGGCGGATCAGCCGGGCGGCGGTGCGGTAGCCGGCGGGGCGGGTGGCCGTGCCGGTCTGGGCGGCGTAGGCGATCGTACGACCGTCGTGCTCGCCGAAGCCGCAGAGCATGCCGTCGGGGTCGGTGCCGCCGCAGCGGTCGCCGCTGATCGTGGCGCGGTGGGTGAAGTAGGCGTCCAGGTAGGCGTCGGCGCGCGGGCGTCGGGGGGAGCGGGCGCGTTGGACCGCGGCCCAGCCGGTGGGCGGCAGTTCCGAGCTGCCGAGGGGGGCCGG
The DNA here is from genome assembly GCF_043195415.1 of Streptomyces sp. Y7. Taxonomy (NCBI): domain Bacteria; kingdom Bacillati; phylum Actinomycetota; class Actinomycetes; order Kitasatosporales; family Streptomycetaceae; genus Streptomyces; species Streptomyces sp. Y7. The sequence continues at coordinate 129,211 of NZ_JBIDDQ010000017.1, read as the reverse complement.
CGGTGGCGCGGGGGTGGTCGACGGGGCTGTCAGGAGGCGTAGCCAGCCGCCCAGCTCCTTGCGCAGTTCGCCGGGGCGCACCACCTTGTCCACCGCTCCCGCGACCACCTGCGCCTCCGCCGTGTACGCCGCCGGGTCCGCGTCCGGCGGGCGGACCCGGGAGCCGGCGAAGCCGACCTGGGCGCCGGGGAGGGCGAGGATCACGTCGGCGCCGGCGCCCAGGGTGGCCCACCCGCCGCCGGTCGTCGGGTCCCGGAGCACCGCGATCTGCGGCAGCCCGGCCTCCCGGGTGAGCGCCGACTGGCGGGCCACGCGCTGGAGCTGGGTGAGGGCGAGCATGCCCTCCTGCATCCGGCTGCCGCCCGTCGCCACCAGTGGGACGACGGGCAGGCGGTGGGCGCGGGCGTGGGTGTACGCCGCTTCCAGCCGGTCGCCGGTGTGTTCGCCCAGCGAGCCGCCCAGAAAGCCGAACTCGAAGGCGATCAGGACCGCCCGCGTCCCGTCGATCGTGCCGGTGCCGCAGACCACCGACTCCTGCTCGCCGGTGCGTTCGACGGCGCGGGCGCGGGAGGCGTCGTAGCCCTCCCAGGCGAGGGGGCCGTCGGGGGCGGACCGCCGCTCGGGGTGGGGGAGTTCGGTGAAGGAGGAGCTGTCCGTCATCAGGGCGAGGACCTGCCGGGCCGCGAGCCGCTCCGTCATGACGTCAGCGCCCGCTTCATGATCTTCCCCATGTCGTTGCGGGGGAGGGCGTCCAGGTGGTGCACCTTGCGCGGACGCTTGTGCGGGGCCAGCCGGTCGGCCACATGGTCCGCCAACTCGTCGTCGGCGGGCGGGGACTGGGGGTCGGCCGGGACGATCCACGCCACGATCCGCTCACCCAGGTCCGGGTCCGGCTCCCCGGTGACCGCCGCCTCCCGCACGCCCGGGTGTTCCAGGAGCGCGTTCTCGATCTCGCCCGCCCCGATCTTGTAACCCCCGCTCTTGATCAGGTCGGTGGCCTTGCGGCCGACGATACGGACGTATCCGTCGGACTCCCGCACCGCCATGTCGCCGGTGCGGAACCAGCCGTCGGCGGTGAACGCGGCTTCCGTGGCGTCGGGGCGGTTGAGGTACTCGGTGAACAGGTTCGGGCCGCGCACCTGGATCTCGCCCACCGTCTCGCCGTCGTACGACGTGATCGGCGACCCGTCCTCCTCCACCAGCCGCAGCTCCACGCCCGGCAGCGGCACGCCCACGGTGCCGGCCCTGGCCTCGCCGTCCGCGCGGACGCTGGTGTTCATCAGCGTCTCCGTCATGCCGTACCGCTCGACGACCCGCTGCCCGGTCGCGGCCGTGATCCGCTCGTGGTCGTGGACGGGGAGCGCCGCCGAACCCGAGACGAGCAGGCGGGCCTTGCCCAGTGCCTGCGCCAGGTGCGGGTCCTCGGGCAGGGCCTGGGCGATGCGGTGGTACATCGTCGGCACGCCGAACATCATGGTCGCGCCGTCGTTCAGCTCGCGCGCCACGCCCTCGGTGCCGAAGCGGCCGAGGTGGCGCACCGATCCGCCGCGGCGCAGCGGGCCGAGGATGCCGAGCACCAGGCCGTGCACATGGAACAGGGGCAGGCCGTGGACCAGTACGTCCTCGCCGGTCCACTGCCAGGCGTCGGCGAGCGCGTCCAGGGTGTGGGTGACCGCCCGGCGGGGGATGACGGCGCCCTTGGGCGGTCCGGTGGTGCCGGAGGTGTAGACGACCAGGGCCGGGTCGTCCTCGGTCGCCCGTTCCCGCGGACGGGGGCCGGCCGCCCGCACGTCGACGTCCACCCGCTCCACGTCACCGAGCGGGAGCGGGAGTTCATCGCCGGGCGCGGCCAGTACGAGACTCGGCGCGCTGTCCGACAGGATGTGCCCCAGCTCCTTCTCCCCCGACTTCGGGTTGAGCGGAACGGCGGCGATCCCGGCCTCCAGTGCCGCCACCACCGCGACGGCCGTCTCCAGTGTCGGCGTCGCCCACACGGCCACCCGCCCCCGGCCCGCGATCCGGGCCGCGAGGGCGCCGGTCGCGGCGGCGAGCTCCGCGTAGGTCAGGGCCCGGTCGCCGAAGCGCAGGGCGACCCGCCCCGCCGGACCGGCCGTCAGGGCCGGGAAGAGAGAGGACACGCGTCATACTCCTTGACTGTTCAACGGACACCGAGTGCTGTCGTCCACCGGCCTACCCCCAGCCCGGCACGACCATGACCAGCCACACCACCGCGGGCACCGCCGCCACCACGATCCCTCCGTACACCATCAACTGCCGGAAGAAACGCTCACGGTCGACGTCCGGTGCCGCGGCCAGCACCAGCGCCCCGTTCGTCGAGAAGGGGCTCACGTCCACGACGGTCGCCGACACCGCGAGCGCCGCCACCATGCCGACCGCCCCGATCTCGCCCTGCGCGAGGAACGGCACGGCGAGCGGGATGAGGGCGCCCATGATGCCGACGGACGAGGCGAACGCCGAGACGATCGCGCCGATGTAGCAGAGCAGTACGGCGGCCAGCAGCGGTACGCCGATGCCGCTGACGCCCTCGCCGGCCCAGGTGATGGTGCCCATCTCGTCCAGTACCCCGACGTAGGTCAGCACGCCGCAGATCAGCAGCACCGTCGGCCAGGCGATCTCGCCGACCGCCTTGCGGCTGTCGTCCGGCCAGACGGCGCTGAGGAGGACGGCGAGGGTGATCGCGGTCAGGCCCGCGTCCAGGTCGAACACGAGGACGGCGATGACCAGGGCGACCAGGGAGACGAGGGTGGCGATGCGGGGCGGGGTGAGCAGGAGGGTGGGGCCAGGGGTGGTGTCGCGGGTGGCGGTCGCGGTGGCGGTGGGGGAGGGGTCAGTGCCGGGATCGGTCGTGGTCCCCGTTCCGGTGCGGTGTGGCTGGTCGCGCGGTTCCCCGCGCCCCTGCGGGGCGCCTGAGACGCCCTCCGGCAGCGACCCCTGCCGCCACAGCCGGAGCCCTCCGCACACGACGAACACCACCGCCGCGATGACGAGGTTGACGATCAGCGAGGCCAGGAACAGCGTGACCTCGTTGCCGGGCAGCTTCTCCCGCTCGACGATGCCGTTGACGATCGAGCCGTAGATGCTGATCGGCGAGAAGCCGCCGCCCTGAGCGCCGTGCACGACCATCGCGCCCATGAGCAGGGGGCTGATCCCGTACCGGGCGGCGAAGCTCAGCGCGATCGGCGCGACGATCGCCACGGCGGCGGGGCTGACGGCTCCGATCGCCGTGAGCGCGCCGGTGAGGGCGAACATCACCCAGGGGATGAGCGCCACCCTGCCGCGCACCAGCCGGACGGAGGCGTGCACCAGCCAGTCGGTGGTGCCGTTGGAGCGCGCGATGGCGAAGAGGTACGTGACGCCGACGAGGACGACGAACAGATCGCCGGGGAAGCCGGCGAAGATGCCGTCCGCGTCGAGGTCGGCGACCAGGGTGCCGACCACGAAGGCGGCGGCGAAGGCCAGTGCGCCCATGTTGATCGAGCGGGTCGTCGCGATGACGAACACCACGGCCAGCACGAGGATCGAGATGAGTTCGGGGGACATACGGGCTCCCGTCGTTGGGTCCCGGAGCGGTTGCGGGCTGGACACCTGGCAATTGGCAAAGTGGCTGAGCCAATTGGGGTGATGGCTGGAAAGCGTGGGCGGGCGGGCCGGGAACGTCAAGGGGTCGCACAAGAATTGGCTCAGCCAATTGGCCACTCGATGCGCCCGATCGCCCGTCCGCCCGGTGTTACGCTCCCGACGAGAAGGGGGAAATCGTGACCGACGCCCTGCGCCCCATGACCAGGCAACGCCTCTACGAGCAGGTGCTCGACCGGCTGCGCGCCTACGTCGCCGAGGGCGGTCTCGGCGCCGGGGACCGGCTGCCGACCGAACGCGACCTGGCCCAGCGGCTGGGCGTCAGCAGGGCCTCCGTGAAGCAGGCGATCGTCGTCCTGGAGGTGCAGGGACTCGTCGAGGTACGGCACGGCGGCGGCATGTACCTCGTCCGGGACAGCCTCGACGTGGAGCCCGTGGAGCGGATGGTCGAGCGCCGCAGGCGTCTGCCGGACGTCCTGGAGGCCCGCGAGGCGCTGGAGACGAAACTCGCCGAACTGGCCGCCGAGCGCCGTACGGAGGAGGACCTCGCGGCGATGCGGTCCGCGCTCGCGCACATGGCGAAGGAGATCGAGGACGACGGTCACGGAGTGGAGGGCGACCGCCTCTTCCACGCCGCCGTCACCGCCGCCGCGCACAGCAGCATCCTCGCCGAGTTCATGCGCTCCATCGCCGGCCAGATCGCCGAGAGCCGCACCGAGTCCCTGCGCCAGCCGCACCGGCCCGCCCGCTCCCTCGCCCAGCACCAGGCCATCCTCGACGCCGTCGCCGCCGGCGAGCCGGGCCGCGCGGCCGCCGCCATGCGCCGCCATGTCCGTACGGTGGCGAAGGTGCGGCTGCTCGACTGGGAACCGGACGACGAGAGCTGACCGCGGCTTCGGTCCTGCGCGGTGCCCTCTCCGTCCGGTCCGCCGTGCGTCCCGTCAGGCCGCCGCCTCCACCACGTCCGCCACCACACAGCTGACGTTGTCCGGGCCGCCGGCCTCGTTCGCCGCCGCGATCAGCGTGTGGACGGCGGCGTCCGGGGAGGGCGCCGAGGCGAGGAGACGGCGGATGCGGGGGTCGGGGACGACACGGGACAGGCCGTCGGAGCACAGGAGGTAGCGGTCGCCGGGCTCTGCGTCCCGCAGGCGCAGGTCCGGGGACGCGGTCGGGGTCAGGGCCTTCAGCAGCAGCATGCGCTGCGGGTGCGTCGCGGCCTCCTCCGGGGTCAGCCTGCCCTCGTCGATCATCGCCTGGACCACCGTGTGGTCGTCGGTGATGCGGAACAGGGCGCCGTCGCGCAGCAGATAGGCGCGGGAGTCGCCGATGTGGACGAGGGCCAGCCGCGAACCCGTCCACAACAGGGCGGTCAGAGTCGTACCGGCGTCCTCCCCGGCGCCGTGCACCGCCTCGCGCACCGCCTCGCTCGCGCCCCGCACCGCGTCGTCCAGCAGGTTCAGGACGTTGCCCGCGGGAGCCTCGGCCGTGTCCAGGACGCGCAGCGCGTCCACGGCGGCGCTGCTCGCGGGCAGGCCCGTCGGCCCGAAGCCGTCGGCGACCGCGAGCAGCCGTGAGCCCGCGTAGGCGGTGTCCTGGTTGGCGGGGCGGACCAGGCCCCGGTCGGAGTGGGCGCAATAGCGCAGTTCCAGCATGGTGGTGTCCTTCCTCGGTGCAGCGGACAACTCCTCGACGAGGAACCCGGCGAGATCCCGCCGCGCCGCCGTCTCCGCCTCCACCCGCGCCCAGTACGCGCGGATCTCGCGGGCGGCGCCGGCCGGTTCCAGCGCGCACACCTGACGGATCCGGGCCAGCGGCATCCCCAGCCGCCGCAGCCACGCCACCAGCCTGGCCCGCTCCAGCTGCCCGACGGCGTAGTACCGGTACCCGGTGTCCGGGTCGACCCGGCCGGGCTTCAGCAGGTCCAGCTCGTCGTACAGCCGCAGTGCCTTCGGCGACAGCCGGCAGGCCCTGGCGAACGCCCCGATCGTCAGCATGTCCTCGCGCATCCCGATCCCCTCCGGTTCCTCGCACCGATGCTGCGGCTTCACCGAAGGTGAAGGTCAAGCGGCCTGTCCCGGTTCCGCGAGCGCTTGTTAGCCTGCGCATCGCACACCCGTCCGACCCGGAGGAGCCCGGCGTGCCCCGCATCGCCCTCGTCACCTGCCGCCCCGACGCCGGGATCAGCGTCGACCGCGACCTGCCCGTGCTGGCGCGAGCCCTGACCGAGGCAGGGGCCGAGGCCCACATCGTGCACTGGGACGACGAGGGAGCCGACTGGGGAGGCCACGACCTCGCCGTGATCCGCTCCACCTGGGACTACAGCTGGCGTGCGGACGAGTTCCTGGCGTGGGCGGAGCGCTGCGGCAAGGCCACCCGGCTCGCGAACCCGGCCGGCGTGGTCCGCTGGAACGCCGACAAGCGCTACCTCGGCGACCTCGCCGCGGCCGGCGTGCCCGTCGTGCCCACCCGCTACCTCGCCCCCGGGGAGGCCGCCGAGCTCCCCGCCGGCCACGAGTACGTCGTCAAGCCCACGTCCGGCGCGGGCGCGCGGTTCGCCGCCCGCTACACGCCCGACGAGCACGGGACGGCCCGGCGGCAGCTCGCGCGGATGCACGCGGAGGGGTTCACGGCGATGGTGCAGCCCTACGTCGAGAGCATCGACGTCAGCGGCGAGCGGGCGCTGCAGTTCTTCGGCGGCCGCTTCCTGCACGCCGCCCGCAAAGGCGCCGTCCTCACCCCGGGCACGCCCTACGACGAGCGCAAGGTCGCCCACCCCGGCCTGGAGCCCTGGACCCCGACCCGGGCCGAACTCGCCGTCGCCGAAAGCGCCCTGGCCGCCGTGCCCGAGGCCGCCGAGCTGCTGTACGCGCGCGTGGACCTCGTCGACGGGGAGGACGGGCAGCCCCGGGTCATGGAACTGGAACTGGTCGAACCGAACCTCTTCCTGTGGCTGCATCCCGGGTCGGTGCCGCGGGTGGTGGAGGCGATCCTGTCGGCGGCCGGCGCCCGCTAGCCGCGGACCGCCACCCGCTGCAGCAGCCCCCACGTGAACTCGGCCACCACGTCCCGCCGCAGGCCCCCCTCGTCCGGCGCCGTGAACGCCAGGCCCCACCGGGTCGGTGCCGTGCCCTCCAGAGGACGGGCGGGGGCGAAGGCGCGGGCCGCCTCGTCGACCGTGCAGGACCAGGGGGTGAGGTCGGCGAGGGTGCGCAGGGGCGGGGGCTCGGCGCCGGGGGCGCGGACCAGCCACTCGTTCCACACCGCGCCGTTCGGGGCGAGCAGCACCTCGAAACGCAGGGCGGGCCAGAGCGGGAGCGGCCACAACCAGGCATCGCACTCCAGGTCGCCGACCTTGCGGGTGAGCACCGACTCGGGCGCGCCCAGCACCGACCGGTAGCGCGAGGCGGCGGCACGGGCGCGCGGCGAGCGGACCATCGCCTGCCACCGCTTGTTCGCCTCCCGCATCCCGGCGAGGGAGACGCCCAGCTCACGCCGGGCGTCCTCCACCAGGTCCGGATTGTGGTCGGCCATGCGGCGCAGCAGCACCAGCTGGAAGTCGGCGGCGGTGAAAGGGCTAGCGGGCGGCTTTCCGGAGGGCATGCGACCCATGGTCGCGCACCGGCCCGGCGGGCCGGCGGCCGTCCGGGAGGAACAGCACGGAGTTGACGTAGCGCGGACCCCGCAGAGCACCGAACGGCAGGACCCGGCGCAGCAGCCCCTGGGAGGCCACGTACGACGCCTGCGCCTGGTGCGCCTCCAGCGGGAACGACGCCAGCGGCACCCAGGAGCCGCCGGGCAGCACCCAGCCGTCGTAGCGCAGCAGGGACAGATACGTCACCACCGGGGCGATCGGCTGGATGCGGGACTCCAGCTCCACGAAGAGCGCCGGGCGGTCACGGGCCAGGACACCCGTCGCGCCGCGCAGCACCGCCAGCTCGTTGCCGTCCACGTCGACCTTGATGAAGTCGACGTCCTTCAGGCCCAGGTCGTCGAGGGCGACGCACGGGACGTGCAGGGCGCGGGCGTGGATGTCCCGGCGGACCAGCGACGACACCCCCCGGTCACCGGAGTCGCCCGGCGGCAGCCAGAGGCGGGCCGTGCCCGGCCGGTCCGAGGCGGCGGCCTGGATCACCCGCACGTTCGGCGGGGTGCCGGAGGCGAGGAGCCGCGCCAGGTGGGGGACCGGCTCCACGGTCACCACCTGCCGTGCGCGTCTGCCCAGCCGGTGCGTCCAGGGGCCGTACCAGCCGCCGACGTCCACCGCCGTGCCGCAGCCGGGCGGGCACAGGTCGGCGAGCCGCGCGAGCTCCGGTTCGAACCGCGGATAGACCGCCCGCGCGGCCGCCGCGACCAGCTTCACCGGCAGGAACGGGGCCAGGCGCGCCGCCATGGTCCTGGTCATGTGGCCATCCGTTTGAGGAGTTCCTCGTGTTCGTCGTCGGAGACCTGCTGTCCGGAGGCCGGCAGGAGCTGCGGAATGCCGTCGATGATCGGGTAACGGCGGTGCAGACGCGGGTTGTACAGCGCCTCGGCCGCCTCCCCGGCGCCCTTCTCGGCCGGGGCGTCCGGCACGACGAGGTACAGCGGCCCCTTGTCGAGCGGGCAGGCCAGGATCCGCAGGAGCGGGTCGTCGGGTTTCACGGTGGTGTCAACTCCTTGGCGCCGAGGGTGGGTTGCGGGGATCGTGCGGGCTGCCGGTCATGCCGGGGCATCGACATCAGTACGGTCAGCGCGAGCGCCGTACCCGCCACCCGCAGCCCCAGCCGCAGCGGGTCCTCGGGCAGCGCCTCGCCGAACGACAGCGTGCCGAGCACGGCCGTGTACACACAGGTCACCGTCGTGCACACCGGCACGATCAGCGAGGCCCGGCAGCGTTGCAGCGCCGCCTGCGACATGACCAGCCCGAACGCGCCGGTGAAGAGCAGGAGATACGGGTACGGCGAGCGCAGCAGGCCGAGCAGCGCGCCGCCCACCCCGCTGGTCGTCAGATGGCTCGACACGCCCTTGATCGCGAGGGAGCTGACCCCGTAGAGCAGCCCCACCGCCACGCCGTACTCGACACCGGTCGTCGGCAGCCGGTGCCGGTGCCGGGTCCGGCGCTCGGCTGAGCCGTACAGCCACACGCCCGCCGCCAGCGACGGCACGGTGACCAGCAGGATCAGCGGGTACGGGGCGGTTTGACTGACCGTCTCCGTACCCTCCCGCAGCGACAGCACGACCATCAGCAGCGCGGCGAGGATCGCGCCCAGCGCGTACCGTTCCCGCCCGCTGGTCTCCTCGCCCAGCAGCCGCGCGGACAACAGCACGAGCAGGACGAGGCCGGAGACGAAGATGCCCTGCGCGGCGGCGATCGGCAGGGTGCGGTAGACCACGAGCTGGGCCGCGAAACCGGCGGCCAGCGCGAGCGAGCCGCCGATCCACAGCGGGCTGCCGAGCACCAGCCGCAGCAGCCGCGCGGGCCGGCGGATCGTCACCTCCGGCAGGGCGGTGAGCGCCCGTTTCTCCAGGACGAAACCGAGGCTGTACAGGGTGTTCGCCAACAGGGCGGCGGCCACTCCCCACCACATGGTCCCCCCTAGGTCCGCCGCGCGTGCAGAAGCAGGATCGACGCGAGTGACGGTCTGGCACAGGCCAGCCGGTCGAACGGGCGCAGCGCACGCGGTACGCCGTGGAAGGGCGCGCCCGCCAGCCGTACGACCTCGAAGCCGGACGCGGCCACGAACTCCCGCAGCGCCCGGGCGGTGTACAGCCGCAGATGCCCCACGACCTCCCGACCCGGCCTGCCGTGGATCCCCCGCAGGCTGACCTCCGAGAACACCGGCTGCACCCCGGCCAGCAGCAGGGCCCGGTTGTACCAGGCGGCCAGGTTCGGGGTGGAGAGCATCAGATGGCCGCCGGGCCGCAGGACACGGCGGATCTCGTCCAGGGCGGCGTCCGGGTCGACGAGGTGCTCGATGACCTCGCTGAAGAGCACGGCGTCGGCGGATCCGGTGCGCAACGGCAGCCCGCCGTCGGTGAGTTCACCGCGCACGGCGTACGGGATCCGGGTGCGGGCCCGGCGCAGGGCGTCCTGGGACCAGTCGAGGCCGACGAGGCGGTGGCCGGTGAGGAAGGGGGCGGCGGTCGCCGCGGCGGTGCCGTCGCCGCAGCCGATGTCGAGGATCGTGCGGACCCTGCCGTCCGGCGCGGGGCCGGGTCCCAGCGCCTCGGCGAGCATACGGGCCTGGCGGCGGCTGCGGGGGGTGCCGGAGGCGACGGGGACGGCGGGGTTCTCGTAGAAGTCGCGGAGGTCCTTGGGGGGTGGGGCGGTCGTCGTCACGAGGTCACCTCCGTGGTGTGCAGGTAGTGCTCGAACAGATCCCGCAGATGGGCGCCGTCTCCGTGGCTGAGCAGGGCCCGCGACCAGCGCAGCGCGAGGTGGAGCCGGCCGGCCGTGGAGGCGGTGGTGACGGTCAGGCCGCGCGGCATGCGGGCGGGCGCGGAGAACCACACGGCGTGCGCACGGCCGGCGTCCGCGCCGAAGTCCAGGGGATAGGGGATACGGCCGATGTTGCTGAGCAGCGTCGTCGAGGTCCAGGGCGCGGCGGCTCTGCGCAGGCCCCGGGTGACGGCGGCGCGCCAGGCGACGGGCGCGACCGGCGCGGTGAGCAGGGCCGCCCCGTGGCCGAGCTGGGGCCGGGGGAGGGACTTCAGGGCGCGGGTGCGGGTGGCCGTGCGGTGCAGCAGAGCCGGCATGTCGGCCGGCGCGTGCGCGGCCAACTCCTCCGGTGTGAAGGAGACTTCGACGAGCCGGGTGCCATTGCCGATCGGCATGGTGGCGTCCCGGGGGCGGTCGTCCACCGGCATGGTGATGCGCAGCGGGCGGGGCCGGTCGCCGTGCTCCCGGTTCCAGTGGGCGATGGTCAGGGCCGTGGTGACCATGAGCTGGTCGTTGACCGTGTAGGGGGAGCCCTTGGGGCGGTGCGGCAGGGGGAGTTCGGTGACGAGCAGGCCGTTTCCGGGGGACGGTTCGGGCGTGCCGGCGGCCACGCGCGCGGGGGGTGACCAGTTGGAGGGGGTCTCCTCGGGTGGGGGCGGTGTCTCCGCCGCACGGACCGGCGCCGCGGCGGGGGAGTTGTCCCGGCCGCCGTAGAGCTCGGCGGCCGTGGCGAGGACGCGCAGACAGGCGGGGCCGTCGAGGGCGGTGTGGTTGATGGTGAGGAAGAGGACGCTGCCGAGCGGCCGGGCCGGCTCGGCGGTCGCGGCCGACGCACCGCCACGTGTCTCACCGACGGCGTCCGTGGCCTCGCTGCCCTCGACGGGACCGCCCCGCTGTACGACCTCGAGCCTGATCGGCGGTGACAGGGACAACGGCGGCGCCTCGGTGAGCGCCCGCGTCCGCGCGTTGCGCAACGCGTCGCGCCCCGGCGCCGGGAACGTCACCACCTCCACGTCCGGTTCCGCCGTCAGCTCCCACTCGTACCGTCGCCGGTACCACCGCCCCGGCGCCTCCCGCATCAGGATCCGGGGATGCCGTCCCAGCGCCCCCGCGAACGCCACCCGCAGCCGCGCCTCGTCCAGCGGCCCCGGCAGATGAACCTCGATATGGACCGTCTCCGGCTCCTCCTCCTGAAGGCAGTGCCGGGCGACTTCGTCGACGACGGGAAACGGAACCCGCACCGGCGGCCGCGACGGCCCCTCGGCACGAGCGGGTTGCTGCAGTGCGGTCATGGGGCCTGGCCCTTCCCGAGGTCGTCCTTTCTGATGCCGGTCGTTTTGCTGGGTGCGGGTGCGGGTGCGGGTGCGGGTGCGGGTGCGGGTGCGGGTGTGGTTTGGTCCGTGGGGAGTGGTGGGCGCGGCGGGTTTTCGGCGCAGGCGGATCGGTGGTGTGCGGTCATGGGGCCTGGCCCTTTCCGTTGCCGGGTGTGCCGGGCTCACCGGTGGGGCCCGGCGTGTCCTCGGGGTCGCTCGCCCGCCGGCGTGGCTTGCGTGGGGCGATGCGTGCCGTCGGCGGATCGGGCTCGGGTCCGCCGGGGCCGCGGGCGGAGACGGTGGGGCCGGACGCGGCGAGGGCCGGGCCGGCCTCGGGGGCCGTCGGACCCTGGCCGGCCGGACCATGGCGTGGGGCGTTCGTATCCGGCGCCCATTCCCCGCCGGGGTCCGTCCCGAGCGGACTGCGCCCCCGTATCCGATGCGGCAGCGGCTGCGTCGGCGACTCCGGAGCGGTGCCCGAGGGCCCCGTCGGCACCCCGGCACGGCCCCCGGTGCCCATCGGCGCCCCGGCACCGCCCCCGGCGGTCACCCCGGTAGCCCTCTCCCGTACGCCGACGACTCCCGCGAACAGGCCGATCAGCGCCAGTACCTGGGCGGTGTGCCCGAACGCGCCGTCTCCGGCGCCCACCGGCTCACCGGCGCCGATCGCCGCGGCGATCCCCGCCCCCGCGAGGGCCAGGAACGCGAGCGGTACCAGCAGGGCGTGTCTGCGCCGGGCCACCAGGGCCAGGGCCGGCACCAGCAGGGCGAACCAGCCGGCGACGAACACCGCCACCACCGTCACCGCCACCGTGCCGAGCCACAGCCCCGGCAGGGGCGGGGCGGCCTGCGGTTCGTCGGTGTTCGGGGCCCGGCGGCGCCACAGCACCAGCCCGGCCAGCAGGGCGACACCGACCGCGCCGCCGATCAGCCCGGCCTCGTACGCCACCGCGGGCTCGTACGACAGCTCGACCGTGCCGCCGGCGCCCGCCGGGATCCGCCAGCCCTGCTGCCAGCCGTCCAGCCGGACCGGCGTGAGCTCCTTGCCGTTCAGCGTGGCGTGCCAGCCGTCGTTGAAGTTCTCGTACATCGTCAGATAGCTCGCCGAGCCCGAGCCGACGGTGACCGCGCGCCGGTCGCCGAGCCAGTCCCGTATCCCGAGGTCGCGTCCCGCGGTGGTCGCCTCGGCGACCGTGCCGCGCGTCAGCGTGACGTCGGTCAGGGCGAGCGGCCCGCCGTCCCCGGCCTCCACCCGGTGTTCCCCGGCCGTCAGCCGCAACTCGGTGTCGTCACGGCCTTGCCGGCAGAGTGTCACCTCGACCTGTCGCCGCTCGACCAGGTCCCCGACGGTCCCGCGCACGCTCGTGCCGTACAGCTCACCGTCCACCGAGACGACCGGCCCCTTCCCGCACGGCAGCGAGAACGGCCGGGAGCCCCGAGGCTTCGGGGTCCGGTACTGGTCGAGGGCCGGGACGTAGGCCTCCGTCAGGCCGACGGGGAGTTGCAGGTCCTCGTCCACGACCGGGTTGTAGAGGGTCAGCGGGGCCGTCTCCGTGACGGTGATGTCCAGGCGGTCGGTGGTGATCGGCGGGAAGCGGACGTTGCCGTTCTCGTCGACGCCCGCGATCGCCGCGCCGTCCGGGGAGCTGATGTGGACCTCGGTGGGCCGGGTGGAGAGCCCGCCGGCCGGCGCGAGCACGACCTCCCCGACGGCCTGCTTGCCGGGCCAGCGCAGATGGATCGTCGGCCGGTCGCCCGCGATCCACGCCGTGGTCAGATCGCCGTCGGTGAGGTTGCGCGGCGAGAGCCCCGCCCCCAGCCGCGCCGTGGAGTCGGCGGTCGCGACGATCCGGTCACGCTGGTCCGGGGCCACCTCGTACAGCAGCTCGTCCAGTTCCTCGCCCGCGACCGGCACGGCGCCCGCCCGCACCTCGTACGTCCCCTCGGCGGCGGTGAAGCGCCGGTGCAGGCCCGCCTCCGTACCGGTCGCCGACAGTCCGGTCGGGTCCGCCGAACGGGACAGCGAGACGATCTCGGCGGCGGCCCCGGAGCCCTCGGCGTCCGTCGGCAGCCGCAGCAGCCGGGTCACCGTCACGTCCGGCAGGGCGATCTCGGAGAAGCCCGCGCCGGTCAGCCCGGCCTGCCGGGCCACGGAGTCCGTGATCGTCAGCTTCATCCACCGCGTCTCTCCCGCGGGCGCCTTGACGTTCTGCGCCGTACCGTCCGGCCGCAGGAAGCTGCTCACCGCCCCCTTCTCCGTCTCCACCCGCACCCGCGTCGGCGCCGCCCGCACCGCCTCCTGCGGCAGCGGCGTCACCTTGAACGACGACGGCATGTCGTACGACCCGCCCGCGAAGGCGATCCGCAGCCACTCCCCGTCCGGCGAGCCCTCCGAACCCTCGGTCCACGCCGTGTCCGGGTTGCCGTCGAAGGCGTTCACCGGGTCGAACTGCGGCAGATGGAACAGCCAGCTGCCGTACGACGACGCCGTCACCGACCGTGCCCCGCGCAGCTCGGCCACGGTCTGCAGGCCGGCGCCGGTGGTGGGCAGGATCTGGTGCGGTTTCTCGCCCGCGTCCTGGGCGGCGTCCGGCGCGTTGCGCTCGTCGCGGGTGTACGTGTACGACGTGTTGGCGTTGACCAGCCCGAACCGGGTGTCCGCGCGCCGCAGCCCGTCGCCGGTCACCTGCACCTGCGGCGATCCGAGACCGGGGTGGTTGTCGCCGGTCAGCACGCTCGGCCGGCCCCGCAGCCGCGACGCCAGCGGCAGCAGCGCCTCCGGCCCGCCGGAGACGACGGCCGTGTCGGCGACCGGCTGCAGTCCGGCCTGGTGCGGGCGCGGCACGTCCTCGTCGGCGGGCCGGTAGATCTCCACCGCCCGCTGCCGTGGATACAGCCCCTCCACCTGCAGCGGAGTGCCCTCGGCGATCCGTCCGCCGGTCATGACCGGCCCGATGCCGGTCACCCGCTGGTACCCGGACTGCTCCAGGGCCCGCTTCACCGTCGTGGTCGGGACCGAACCGATCTGGTCGGGGTCGAGGTCGTTGCGGACGACGACGTAGTACACGCCCGCCCGGCTCAGGAAGTCGGCGAGCCCCGGCACCTGGCCCCCGGTCATCAGCGCCTGCTCGACGGCGTCCATCGCGCGCCGGTTGCCCGCGGTGCCGAAGGGGACGTAGTCCCGCTGTGCCCAGCGGGAGTCGGCGAGGACGTCGAGGGGCTGGTCGATGGTGGAGCCCCAGGTGTAGATGCCGTGCGCGGTCGCCGGGACGACGAGGGCACGCGCGTCGGGCGAGTACTTCTGCATCCAGTCGGCCGTGGACTGCCAGTACTTGGGGATCTCCTTGAAGGAACCCGGGTTGAGGATCGAGCCGTTGAGATACGGCAGCAGCAGACCCGGCAGCACCAGGACGGCCGCGATCAGCGGGGCGAACCGCCGCCCCGGCACCGGCCGCGCCCCGCGCGCCTGGGCCGCCACGCCCACCAGATGGGCGAGGCCGAGGACCAGCGCCAGGGCGAGCCCGGTCTGGAACTTGTAGATGTTGCGGAAGGGGACCAGCCAGCCGTTCAGCCAGTCCTGCACGACCCCGTGGAAGGGCGCGCCGAACGCGCCGCCGTACCCGGCGAGCAGGATCAGCGCCACCGTCACCACGGTCAGCACCAGCCAGCGCCGCTCCGGCATGTCCCGCCGGGCAAGACCCGCGAGCCCCAGCCCGGCCGCGAGCGCCGAGCAGACGATCACGACGACGGACGCGGCGACGGTCCAGCCGGCCGGCAGCCACGCCTCACCGAAGTGCAGATAGGCGACCCAGTTGCCGCCGCCGCGCAGCGCCTCCGTCGCCGACATGGTCTCGGTGGTGGTCTGCGAACTCTCCACGTAGGGAAGGAAGTTCTCCCCGTACGCGCCCAGCAGCAGCAACGGGACCACCCACCAGGCGGTCGCCAGGAGCACCCCCGGCACCCACCAGCCGATCAGCTTCCGCTGCCGTGGCCCGGGCGGACGGGACAACAGATACAGCCCGACGGGCAGCAGCGAGGCCAGCGTCGAGGCCGCGTTGACGCCGCCCATGAACGGGATGACCAGCGCCGACCGCAGCGCCGCGACCCGCGCCGTGTACCGCTCGTTCGTCAGCGGCAGCAGCACCCACGGCAGGAACGCGCCCGGCAGCGCGGCGGCGGACGTCGACCCGACGACGATCGTGAAGACCGGCCACAGCGCGTAGGCGACAGCCGCCACCAGACGCGAGCCGCCACTGCCCACCCGCAGCCGCTCCGCCAGTCGCAGCGCGCCCCAGAAGGCGACGGACACGATCAGCGACATCCACAGCCGCTCCGCCATCCACACCGGCAGCCGTACGAGATCGGCGAGCCAGTAGAACGGCAGCATCGGCCACAGATAGCCGGCGTACTGGTCCTGGATCCCGCCGAACCCGCCCTCGTCGTGCCAGAGCTGCCCGAGGTCGGCGAGGAACTGCCCCGGGTCGACGGTCACACCCAGCTTGGTGTCGAAGGTCTGCCGCCCCGGCTGCGCCGCCAGGAACAGCACGAACACCACGGCCCAGAACCCCAGCAGCCAGCGCCGCGAGCGCGGACCCTCCGGCGGGCCCGAGGCGGGCGCGGAGGTGGGCACGGCCGCCGGGGGAGGAGCCTGGACCGTGGTCGTCGTCATGGTGGACACCGCCTGAGGATGAGGAGGAGGTTCCAGGTGGCGAACTCGCGGATGCCGGGCGCCTTCACCACGGCTTCCGCGAGGAACGGCCAGTAGCGGGAGCGCGCCGAGACGACCGCCACGTCGTCGCGGGCGCGGACCTGCCGCAGGGTGGCGCCGATGTGCACGGCGAAGAGGTTCTCGCCCAGGGTGTGCTTGGCGGCCCGCCCGGTACGCCGGCGATAGCGGGCCCGGGCCCGCTCGGCGCCGAAGTAGTGCCAGGGGGCCCACTCGTGGCCGCCCCAGGGGGACAGCCAGTTGGTGAACGACACATAGATCAGCCCACCGGGCCGGGTGACCCGGGCCAGCTCACTGAGGAACGTCTGCGGATCGGCCACGTGCTCCAGCACGTTGGAGGAGAAGGTGACATCGGCGACGCCGTCCTGAAGGGGCAGCAGATACCCGTCGGCGACGACGGCCCCCTCGGGGGGTTTCTCGCCGAGTTCGTCCATGTCCGGCTCGAAGAGATAGGCGTACGCGCCCCGCCCGCGGAACTCCTCGGTGAAGTACCCGCCACCGCCGCCGACATCGACGACGACTCGTCCGGCGACGGAACCGTCGTAGGCCTCGACCTGATCGACGGCGTCTCGGGCGAGCAGCGAGTAGCAGGCTTCGGGGTCGTCCTGTTCGCGCATGAACGCCCGGAAGAGAGCGAGGGAGCGCCCAAGGGACGGATCCTTCATACGCCGGTCCGGTGTCGCGCCCCCATAGGGGCGCGGGGAACTGCGCGACGAGCCACGAAGCACCGGCACTCGCGAGAGGGCCCCACCCCTACGGCGCATGGGCGTCATGGCCCCTCACCGCCTCACCGGCGACCGCCAGGAACTGCCTCACCGTCCGTTCCCACCGATATCGGGCAGCCCGGTCCCGCGCCGCCTTCCCCATCAGCTCCCGACGATGTCCCGACAGGGCGAGCGTGCACCAGGCGGCGGCGAACGAGGACTCGCCCCGCGCCAGCACCCCGGTCTCCCCGTCCACGACGGAGTCCCGAAGCCCCGGGACATCGAAGGCGACGGTCGGCGTCTCCCGGGTCGCGGCCTCGGTGACGACGAGCCCCCACCCCTCCACGGCCGAGGGGTGAAGCAGCAGCCACGCCGCACACAGCAGCCGGTGCTTCTCCGCCTCCGAGACGTGCCCGGTGAACTCGACGCCGGGACCGGCGAGCGCCTGCAGCCTGCCGCGCTCGGGCCCGTCGCCGACGATGAGGAGCCGGCCGCCGGTGACCGGCCGCACCCGCTCCCACAACCGCAGGAGCAGATCGATCCGCTTGTACTCGACGAGCCGCCCGACGGCCACGAACAGCGGCTCGGGCGAGCGGTCACCGAGGGGGCCCGGCTCCTCGACCCCGTTGTGCACGACACGAATACGGTCCCGCTCGACACCGATCGCCCGCAGCGCGTGCGCGGTGGACGGCGACACGGCGACCAGCAGACCCTGCTGCTGCGCACCGGTCAGCGCCCAGTGCTCCAGTCTTCGTCCGAGCCGTGCGGCCGGCGCCAGCGGCCCGCCGAACCGCATCTGCCACAGATCGGTGTGCACATGGTTGACCAGGCACAAGGTGGGTCCGCGATGCCACATGGGGGCGAGATACGGCACGCCGTTGCAGACCTCGACCAGCAGATCGCAGTCCCCGACCTGACGGGTGAACGCGGATCTGGCGCGCAGATAGTGACCGTACGAGCCGCCGGCCGACACGACCCGGTAGTCGCGGTAGGCCGCGGGGCCACCGCACAGCAGGGTGACCTGGTGGCCGAGCCGGGTGAGGCCGTCGGCGAGGCGGTCGACCAGCAGCTCGGAGCCGCCGGCGGATCGGTTGCCCAGGTCACGATGGGCGAGAAAAACGATTCGGCGCGGATGTGGGGGGTGCGCCGGGGAGTGCTGCGATGCCCAGGGGAGAGCGGCGTGCAGCGGGGAGGGCACGTGCTGGGGCATGGGTGCTCCAACTCGTCTCAGGGTGCGGAACTCAGTGTGGGGGAGGGAGGGTTTGGGTTCCTGTGGGGGAAATCGAAGGTTTCCTGGCGCCTTGCGGTCGTTGTGCGTGGGGTGTGGACAGGCTGTGTCCGGGTGGGGTTGGACAGTTTTCGCCCAGCGGTACGCCACGGCTACTCACCGGCGTGACAATTTCCGGCTTTATTAGAGCTGACGTCACGTCACATCGTGAGCGAGGGCTGGGGCATCTCGACCGTGCCCGGCGCTTCCGGGCGCTTTCGCCCGCGCGCCACCAAAACCCCGCCCACCACCGCAAGCGCGAATCCCGCCACAGCGGTCCCGATGGGCAACGTCGTGCCCACCAACCGCAGTCGATCGGAGTCCTGCCGCGCCTGCCGTACGGCCTCCTTCTGCGTGGCCGCCGTGAACGCGATCTTCTCGCTGTCCAGCAGCACGGTCGCGTCCTTGTCGCCGCCGGGCGCCCGCAGCGTGCGGCGCGGACCGGTCTGCGCGTAGATCACCCGGCCGGTGCGCTGGTCCACGACCAGCTCGAACCCGTGGTTGGAGTACCACTCCTCGGCCAGCACCTGCGGCCGGTTCGGCTGGTCGACGATGCTGCCGGGGACGAGCCGGGTGCCGACCTTGCGGGGCGCGACCGTGGCGGTGAACCGGTAGCCCGTGTAGCCCTGGATCTTCTCGGTGCCGGCGTAGCGCATCGTCACCGTCGTGCCGCCGGTGTTGTCCCACCACTGGTAGGAGCGTTTCTGCACGTCGAACGGGAACTTCAGATAGGCCTCGCCCTCGATGTACGGCTTCTCGCCGCAGCAGTGCACCGGCCTGGTGGTCGTGCGGTCCATCACCCAGCGGTGCGGGGTGAAGTCCAGCGCGTCGTACGGGTCGGCGGCCGGCAGCGACTTGTCGGTGTCGACGGTGGTGATCACGTCCCAGACGGCGTTGCCGCTGCGCTCGCTCGCCGCCACATCGCCCCGCACCCGCTGCGTGACGGTGATCCGCCGGTCGGGCACGGTCTCGATCTTGTCGGTGTCGAAGACACTCCCGGTGCCCTTGTAGACGGCGGTGGTGTCGATGTCGACGGGGTTCACGGCGGCGCGCGGGGTGACGTACCAGGCCAGCATCGGCGCCAGTACCAGCAGAAACGTGCCGAGTCCCAGCAGGATCAACGAGAGGGGTGAGGCTGTACGGCGCATCCGGCACTCCTGGGGGGTTGACGCACGGTCGATGCTCGGTCGATGCCTGGCCGTTCTTGGGCCGGGAACCGTAGGCGTCCATTGACGGAGTGTCAATGTCTTGACGCGCTGTCACGGCTTGTCGAGACTGGGCCGACAGGCAGGGGTCGGGAACGGGCAAGCGACACCGGGGTGGGGAAACCTCCGGGACCACCGGGACCGCCGGGACCTTCAGGTTCTCCGGAACCGTCGGGACCTCCGGGACCTTCGGACAGGAAGGCTGACCCTGCGATGCCCAGACTGCTCGCCGCCGGGCTGACCGTCGCGCTCGCCGCCGTCCTCGCGGTGGGAGCCGCGCTCGGCGTCGTGGCACTCCTTGAAGCGACGCCCGACCAGCCGAACACCCCCTTGATCACCTACGAGCGAGCGGGCCAGGGGAGTTGACCGTGGCCGCCACCCGCTCCACGGCCTCACCCGCCGCCACCCGCTCGGCCTGGCGGGACGTACCCCGCTTCCAGGTCCGTCGCTTCGCGGAGCTGGCCATGGCGGACGCCCCCGCCCTCGCCGAGGAGATCCTGCGCGAGATCCAGCGCGAGTACCCGCATCTGCCGGTCGTCCTCGACGAGTCGGGCGAGCCGATGGCGCTGGTGGGGATACGGCGCGCGATCGAGGTCTTCGTCCAGCACCTGGAGACCTCCGAGGGCCGGCCGAGCATGCCGCCGGGTGTCTTCCAGGAGTTCGGCCGCGGCGAGGGCCTGAACGGCAGATCGCTCGACTCCCTCCAGGCGATCTACCGGCTGGGCGTACGGCTGGCCTGGCGCCGCTTCGCCGAGATCGGCCAGCGCGTCGACATCCCGCCGCCCGCGATGTACGAGCTGGTGGACGCCGGATACGAGTATCTCGACGGCCTCGTCGACCAGTCGGTGCGCGGGTACGCCGAGGCGGCGGCGCGCCAGGCGGGCGAGCGACTGCGCCTCCAGCGCCGGCTGATGGAGCTGCTGCTGGCCGAACACCACCGGGGCGATCCGGCGGACGCCCTGTCCGAGCGGGCGGCCCGGATCGGCTGGCCGCTGCCGGAGAAGGTCGCGGTGGGTGTGCTGCTGCGGCCGGCGCGCGAGGCGCTGGCGCCCGCGGTCGGGCAGGGCGTGCTGCTCGACCTGGAGTACGAGCAGCCGCGCATGGTCGTCCCCGAGCCGGACGCGGCGGGCCGCCCCGAACTCCTGCACCGGGCCCTGTGCGGCTGGTCCGGGGCGATCGGCCCTCCCGTCCCCCTCTCCGACGCGGCGAAGTCGCTGCGCTGGGCCGAGGCCGCCGTACGCCTGATGGAACGGCGGCTGCTGCCGGCCGGTGAGGTCCTGTACTGCACCGAGCACACGGAGGCGCTGGTGCTGCTCCAGCCCGAGGAGCTCATCGACGACCTCGCGGTCCGATGTCTGGCCCCGCTGGAGCACTGCGGGCCCACCCACGGCCGGCGCCTCGCGGAAACCCTGCTGGCCTGGCTGGAGACCAGGGGCGGGGCGCCGGAGGTGGCGGCCCGCCTCGGGGTGCATCCCCAGACCGTCCGCTACCGGCTGCGGCAGATCCGGGAACTGTGGGGCGAGGAGATGGACGACCCGGACCGCCGGTTCGAGCTGGAACTGGTACTGCGGGCACAGCGGTTGAGGGGGGCGCTGGGCGAGACGCGCCACCGGTGAGTGTGGGGCGCCGGGCGCCGGAGGCTGTCCGGGGTGGGGCACTTGTGCGGGCCGGGTCCGGCGCGCATGGTGGCCGTATGCCCGCGAACCCGGAGTTACACATCTGGCTCCAGCCCGTGAAGGGCGAGCCCCTCACCCTGCGCACCGTCGACTTCCCCACCCTCGACTCGGCGGTCGCGGCCCTCAACGAGGCCTTCGACGAGTCCCGCACCCTCCGCTTCGAGCTGACCGCACCCGACGACGCCGAGAACGGCTTCGCCCTGGTCAACTTCGCCCATGTGGCGGCGGTGAAGGTGTGGCCGGGGGTGGGGAAGGGGACGGACGACGGGCAGTACCTGTGACGGCCGGCGCGCGCGTCAGGCGCTGAGCCGCGCGGGCTCGGCCGGCTTCGCGGCGGTGCCGGACCGCCGGCCGGCGGCCTCCCGCAGCCGCCGTCCGCGCTTGGTCGGCCCCCAGGGCTTGAGCACGGAGATCACCGTCATGAAGACGTACGCCGACAGGGACACGATCGGCCCGAACAGCACGTCCCCGGCGTCCGGCAGCGGCCCGCCCGCGGCGACGGCGGCGACCGCCGAGTTCACGCCGGGGCGCAGGGCGAAGACCGTGGCGGTGGTGGTGGCGAGAGTCAGCCAGAACTTGAGGTAGACCCACCGGTGCCGGGCCAGCCCCCACTGCGTGCCCAGGGACAGCACCAGCCCGCTGACCAGCGTGAGGAACGCGACCGGCAGCAGCAGCCAGTCGGCGAACAGCTTCATGGCCCGCACCGACGCCTCCACGGTCACCGCGGACCCGGTACCGGCCGCGGTGCTCCCGAGCGCGAGCAGCCCGAGCGTGAGCCCGACCCAGCTCGCGGAGGCGACGACGTGGACGACGAGGGCGACCCGGCGCGCGGGCCGGCTCAGCCTCTTGGCCGAGGCGGACGACGTGTTCTTCGAGGGCGTGGAAGACATGGACATCACGGTGCCGGTCGAGGACGGCGAGCACGTCTGACAGCGGGAGTAACCCCGCGTACTGAGGTCGGCGTACCCGCCGGGCGCGCGCCTGCTCCGCGCGCCACCCGAGACCGCCGACCGCCGACGACCCGCCACCCGAGACCGCCGACCGCCGACGACCCGCCGCCCGTGACCGCCGACCGCCGACGACCCGCCACCCGAGACCGACGACCGCCGACGACCCGCCACCCGAGACCGCCGACCGCCGACGACCCGCCGCCCCGGGGCCCGGCCCCGGACCCGGATCGCCCCACAGCAGGAGGAACCCCGATGCGCCAACCGACCCCCCACCCCGCCCTGCGCCGACTGGACGCCATGCTCGGCGCCTGGGACCTGTGGGCCGCCGGCCGGACCGTCGGCCCGATCCGCACGGAGTTCGCGTGGACGGAGGGCGGCGCCTTCCTCGCCCAGCGCGCGGACACCGGCCCCGACACCGCCCTGCCCGGCGCCTGGGCCGCGAACGCCCCGTTCCCCACCCTCGCCCTGATCGGCTACGACGACACC
Organism: Streptomyces sp. Y7; assembly: GCF_043195415.1. NCBI lineage: Bacteria > Bacillati > Actinomycetota > Actinomycetes > Kitasatosporales > Streptomycetaceae > Streptomyces > Streptomyces sp. Y7. Next base: position 106,869 of record NZ_JBIDDQ010000017.1, on the reverse strand, counting down.
TCCGACGAGTACACCGTCCTGTACGCCGACGGCCGCGCCGTCGCCCGCGTCTACCGGGCCACGATGTCCGACCGCACCTGGCACCAGTGGCGCACGGCCCCCGGCTTCCACCAACGCCTCACCGCCACCGTCAGCCCCGACGCCCACACGATGGAGGGCACCTGGGAACAGTCCCCGGACGGGGAGCGGTGGACGACGGACTTCGACGTGACGTACGTCAGGGTGGGGGAGCGGGGCGACTGAGGCGGTGCTTCGTCACCCCGCGCCGGCGGTCTCCTTCGCCGCCGCCCGTCGCGGTGCGGGGCGGTCCAGGTGCACCACCACCGTCGTATAGAAGCGATGCACCGCTTCGTCCACGCTGCGGATGAATCCGGACTCCGCGTTGCCGCGGGTGCTGCCCATGCCCTTGAAGAGGGACAGGCGGAAGCCGGTGATCCGGGTGGCGGTGTTCTTCGGGAGCAGGTCCGCGGGTTCCGGACGGAGGCGTTCCAGGGTGCCGCGAGGTCCGCCGGTGTCACCCTCGACCAGAGTCTCGACGTGAAGGTCGGCAGGGGCGTCGGCCAGGCGGCGGACGAGGCGCTTGACCCAACTGAGCGGATAGCCCTGGTCGGGCGCCGGGATCTCCACGGAGGTGCGGAGCTTGCCGGTGCGCAGATCGGCGCTTACGGCCAGGACGCCGGGGGTGCCCTCGATGCGCAACTCCGCCTGAAGCCGCCCGTCCAGACACAACTGGTCGGCCAGCAGCGCTCTGCGGGTTCCGGGATCCGCGCCGCGCTTGGCGCGTTGCACCGGAAGCACCTTCTGGCCCAGCTCGCCGCCCATCCGGAGGCACACCTGACGGATCAGGCGCTCCCAGCTCTCGACGACCTCCAGCGTGCGCGGGTCGCCCTGGCAGAGGGTCTCGTCGTCGATGCCGTTACGCACGGGGACCCATGCCGCGCCCATGTTCTGGAAGCCGTGGCAGCCGGAGTTCTCGTGCTGGAGATAGTGCAGCAGCTCTTGGAGCAGCCAGGCGTGTGCCGCGTTGCCGACTCCCTCGTGGCGGATCAACATCTGCGCCTGATGGGCGACTTCCGCCCAGGACAGATGCCAGAGAGCCACCTTGTGCTTTCGCCGCCCGTCGATCTTGACGTCGACGAGCGGGCTGCCTTCAAGGGCGACGTCGTTGGACAGCGTGATCACCGCCTCGTAGCCACGGCGCGCGGCGATGTCCATGTACGCCTGGACCTGATCCGACTTGAGAGAGTTGCCGTTGGTCTTCGTCTCCACCAGGGCCGTCCACAACTTGCCGGCCCGTTCCACTCGGATCACGCCGTCGGGGCGGCGCGGTGTGTCGCCGTGCGGCAGCGAGACCTCGGTGAACGTCTCGGTACGGCCCGAGGGGGCGCCGAACGCGGCCGTGAGCCGCCTACCGAACTCCGGCACCTGGGCCATTACCGACAGCAGCACCGAGGTGGCGCGCATCTCCCGGTCACGGTCGCTCTTGAGGGAGGAGACCGGGAAGAGACGGGCCTCCTTCCAGGATTCGTTCTCCGCCAGCGACTTCCTGGTCATCTTGGGCAGCGTGACCTTCTTCTTCGCCGTACGCGGCCGCGCCGCAGTCCCCGTCCGCCTCGTCGGCTCGGTCTCGGTAGTGTCCGGTCGGCGAGGTCCCGGGACCGCCTCCAGCGTCGCCGCCGGGGTGGCCGGGGCCACGGGGTCCGGCTGTCCGCTGCCGTTCGCCGGGCCCACCGGGTCGGTCGCGCCCGGCGCTTCCACCGCGGACACCGGCTCCTTCTCGACTTCGACGGCAGCCTCGGCCCGTGCCTCCGCCTCCGCCTCGGCCTGTGCGTCGACCTCCGCGGCGTCGTCCTCGATGTCGACGCCGAAGTCCGTGGCCAGACCGGCCAGGCCGCTTTCGTAGCCCTGGCCGACGGCACGGAACTTCCATTCCTCCCCACGCCGGTACAGCTCTCCGAAGATGATCGCGCTGACCGCGTCGACGTCGTCGATGGCGAACCTCAGAAGGCTCTCGCCAGCCGCGTCTGCCAGCCTCACCTGGACGTTCTCCAGCTCGCCGAAGCGTGCATCGCCGTACCGGCTCGCGGCCACGACGATGCGCTCGACCTGCGGAGGGACCGCCGTGAGATCGAAGCAGATGCGGTCCTCGTTCCCGTCCTCCGTCGGCGTCTTCCCCAACAGCTGCACACTGCCGTCGGCGGCCACGGGGTTGTTGTAGAAGTAGAAGTCGCCGTCACTGCGTACCTTGCCGTTGTCGTCCAGCAGCAGCACGGACACGTCGGCGTCGCCCTCACCGGTGGGGCTGATCCAGCCCAGGCTGACGATCACCGTGCCGACGTCCTCGCTCAGTGCCGTCAGCGCCACATTCGAGCCCTTGATCATTTCGCGCACAGAATCCCCCCAAATCACTCACCTGAGGGCATGCGTCAGCGATTCCCCCAGGTGCCTCCCCGTACGGCAGATGTGACGAGCCGCACATGGGCAACGGTACTGGCCATCTATCCCGCCCGAGGAGCTTTCGGGCTGGTCCGCGCGCGGCCATTGCCGGGGGAAACGGACTTTGAGTAGCCTGTGTTCGTTATCCCGATCGGCTGTTGAAATATCGAACGCAGCCACATTGACGCAAGGGAGGGGGCCGGACGTGGGACGCCTCGTACCAGCCGTGACGCGGGCTCTGGACATCCTCGAGCTCTTCCTCGACGGGGACGGCACGCTCTCCGCCCCCGACATCGTGCGCAAGCTCCAGCTGCCGCGCACGACCGTGCACGAGCTGGTGACCACGCTCGCAGCCCGGTCGTACATCGTCCAGGTCCCGGGCCAGCCGGGTCGGTACCGGTTGGGTGTACGGCCGTACCAGCTCGGGAGCCGGTACGCCGAGCAGCTCGACCTCGCGGCCGAGGGGCAGCAGGTCGCGCGGTCCGTCGCCGAGACCTGCGACGAGACCGTGCACGTGGCGATCCTGGAGGGCACGGACGTCATCTACATCGCCAAGGTCGACTCCACGCACGCGGTGCGGATGGTGTCCGCCGCCGGTCGCCGGCTCCCCGCGCACTGCACGTCCGTCGGCAAGATGCTGCTGGCCTCCCTTCCCGAGCCGGAGCTCAGCTCCCGGGTCCCCGACGGCGCCGAGCTCGTCGCCATGACTCCGAACAGCATCACCGAACCGGGCGCCCTGCGCGAGGCTCTCGCCGTGATCCGGCAGCGCGGGATCGCCGTGGAGAGCCGGGAGTCCAACCCGGACGTCTCGTGCGTGGCCGCCCCCGTCCGGGACCGCACCGGGCAGGTCGTCGCCGCCCTCTCCATCTCCGTCCCCATGATCCGCTGGAGCGACGAGCGCCGCGCCGAGCTGGAGCAGCTCGCCGCCAAGGGCGCCGCCGAGCTGTCGGAGCGCCTCGGCCACCGGAGCGTGGCATGAGCGCGGGCTACGAGGTCGCGGTCCGGGCGGAGGCGGAGCTCGGTGAGGGACCGACCTGGGACGCCCGCAGCGGCCGGCTGCTGTGGATCGACATCCTGGGGTCGCGGGTGCACACCTACGACCCCGTCTCCGGGCGCCGGACCGTGCGGACGACCCCGCAGCACGTCGGGGCCGTCAAGCCCCGCGTCGGCGGCGGGCTCGTCCTCAACCTCCGCGACGGTGTCGGACTGCTCGACCCGGACGACACCTTCCGCTGGCTGCACCACGAGCCCGTCCCCGGCCGCCGCGCCAACGACGCCGCCGTCGCCCCCGACGGCTCCCTGTGGGCGGGCACCATGCGCTACGACGAGGCCCCAGGCGGCGGCAGCCTGTCCCGCTTCACGGGCGACGGCGCGGTCGACCTCGTCCTCGACGACGTGGCGGTCAGCAACGGCACGGGCTGGAGCCCCGACGGCAGCCGCATGTACTACATCGACTCGCCCACGCGGCGCGTCGACGTCCTCGACCACGCGGACGGGCGGGTCCGCGACCGGCGGCCGTTCGTCGAGATCGAGGACGGCGCCGGGTTCCCCGACGGGCTGACGGTGGACGCCGACGGCTGTGTGTGGGTGGCCCTGTGGGACGGCTCGGCGGTACGCCGTTACACGCCGGCCGGCGTGCTGGACCGGGTCGTCGAGCTTCCGGTGCCCCGGGTGACGGCGTGCGCGTTCGCCGGGCCCGACCTGACCGACCTGTACATCACGACGGCCCGCGTCGGGCTGACCTCGCCGCTCCCGCTGGCGGGGTCACTGCTGGTCGTCCCTGGTGCGGGGAAGGGGCTGGCGCAGCCCGCCTTCCGGGGCTGAAGCCGGCTAGCGCAGCCCCGTGGCCTTCAGTTCCTCCACGGTCAACGGCGGTCCGTTCAACGGCGGCTTGAGCGGACCGACCAGGGCGGCGAGTGCGACGGACGGCGTCAGCAGTACCTCCGCCCCGCGCTCCAGCGACGTCACATCGGTGACCCTGCGCGCGATCCGCCCGTTCCCGGTGGCGGTGTGCAGCAGTCGTCCCACATAGGCCGCCACGATCCGGTCGCGCCAGGTGGGGCCGTCCGGAGTGGCTCCGGGATAGAAGACGTCCATCCCGAGGGCCAGGTCCCACGCGCCGGCGGCCGGCTGCGCCACCGCTCGCTGGATCCGGCGCGCCAGACCGGACGCCCGTAGGCCGTGGCGCCGTAGCGTGTCCCGCAGGGCGACGGCCTCCTGAGCGGCCACCGACATCCCGTGCCCGTAGATCGGGTTGAGCGCGCACAGGGCGTCCCCCAGTACGGCGAAGTTCTCCGGCCAGGCCGCCATGCGCTCGTAGTAGTGGCGCCGGTTGGCGGTCGTTCGTGTGTAGGCCACGTCGGTCAACGGCTCCGCGAAGGTGAGCAGTTCGGCGATGACGGGGTGCCGGAGATCCTCGCGTGCGTACCGCAGGAAGTCCTCGGCCTCGACGCGGGGTTCGCCGCCCCGGGATCCGAAGAGCGTGACGAGCCACCGGCCGTCCTCGATGGGTTGCAGGACACCCCCGCACCCGGGTTTCCCGGCGCGGGGGTCCGGTTGGACGTTGACCAACGGGAAGCCCTCACGCGCCGCCTCGGGAGCACGGAACAGCCGACTCGCGTACGTCACACCGGAGTCCACTTCGCGTCTGCGGACCGGCGGCAGCCCGAGATCCGTCAGCCAGTGCGCCGCACGCGAGCCGCGTCCCGTGGCGTCGATCACCAGATCGGCGGTCAGCAGCCGTTCGGGAGGGCCGGAGGGGGAGGCGGACCGGTGGGCGGCGACCCGTACGCCCTGCACCGCCTCGTGCGTACCGATCAGCCCCAGCACTTCGGTGCCCTGCAGCAATTCGACGCGACCGGAGGCCAGGACCGCCGCCCGCACGCTCGCGTCCAGCAGGTCGCGACTGCACAGCAGCATGTGGTGCGACTCGGCCCACCGCCGGTACCAGCCGTGCGGCGACAGCGCCACCACGTCCGTCGTCACCGGCAACCGGTGCGCGCCCGCGTCCCGCAGCCGGCCGACGATGCCCGGTAGCAGCTGCTCCAGGGCACGTGCCCCGCCCGACCACAACTGGTGGACGTGCCGCGCCTGCGGCAGGCCCTTGCGGGGCTCGGGGCCGGTGGGCAGTGCGTCGCGTTCCACGACGGTGACGTGGTCGACGACGTCGGCCAGTGCGCGTGCGGCGAGCATGCCGGCCAGGGAGCCGCCCAGAACGACGGCGGTGGTGCGTTCAGTCATGTACGGGCACGTTTCCTCTTCGGGCGGCCGTACGAGCACGGACCGCTTGGATCTCTTCGCGGTGGCGGAGGGCGCGGGAGACGTCTCCGATGTCCCGCAGAAGATCCGCGGTGCCTGCACCTCCGTCGCTGCCCTCGTCCGGGTCCCGGGTCCGGCGTTCGGCGGCGTCCTGAATGGTGATGGCGGCGGCGATCGCCTTCGCCCGGCCGGGCTCACAGCCGACGGCGAGCGCGGCGTCGTACGACCGCCGGCTCAGATCCTCGTCCATGTGCCGGGTCAACGGCAGCAGCACGTCCCGGATGAAGGTCTCGCGCCGGATCAGTCGCAGCTCCGGCGAAGCGCGCAACACGAACGGCAGGCCGTAGCCGTTGACGGACCGCATGAGCAGATACAGCGGCCGCAGCTCGTGGTGGGCCAGGCGGACCCGCCAACGGTCGTGCAGGTACTGGCCGGCGTGCGGCAGGATGAAGCCCACGGCGATCAGGATGGCGGACAGTGCGGCGACCGGCGGCGCGAGGTCGGTGCTCAGCCAGTCCAGGTCGTGTCCCGTCCAGCGCGCCACTACGGCCGTCAGTTTGGCCGCGTCGAAGATCAGGTTGAGGGCGTAGCCGACCCCCAGGCACACCAGCCCCCAGCGCAGCCAGGCGTCGAGGCCGTCGGTGCGCACCCAGTTCCAGATCAGCCGGGACGTGATGAGGACAGCCGTGCAGTGCGCGAGCAGATAGAGCAGCGTCTCCTCGCGCATGAACGGCGTGTTGGCGTAGTAGGTGTCCAGATCCCGTACCCGCTCCACGGGCGCGTCCGCGAGGGCGAAGAGCACCCAGAGCGCGGTGATCACGCCCGAGTACGCGAAGACGACCAGGCGCATGACGCGGCGGGTCTCGGCGGTGCGGTCGGACAGGCCGTTGCGCCACGCGATGATCAGCAGCAGACAGGACCCGCAGAACGCGGTGATGAGGGAGTACACCAGGGGCGCCGCGATGTTCGGCACGCCCGTGACGCGGTTGACCCACGCGATGGTCGCCGGGGCCGCGAAGACGAACACGCAGCAGGCGATCACCAGCAGGCCGCCGACGGCACGCAGTAAGGGGTCGCGCCACAGCCGGATGATCGTGGGCAGCTTGATTGCCAGGGCGGCGGTCAGCACCACGGTGGGGATCCAGAACGATATGTACAGATCGCCGAGGACACCGGAGGGGTCCTGCGCCAGCAAGGTGTTCACCGCGTAGTCCTCCCGGTCCCGCGATAGCCGAGCGAACGTTGAAGCGGGCCCGGCGTTCCGTCCGGTGCCTGCCCCGCCGGCAGCGGTCGGAACGCCGCTGCCAGCCGGTGGCCGAAGTCGTCGGCCTCGGCCTCGTCCCGCTGTCGTGAGCCGTTGCGCGCGGCGACCGCGAGGGCCGTGTCCTGCCAGCCGGGGCTGCCCGCGAGGGCGTGCGCCGCGGCGCTGCCGGCGGTGTGCGGGTGGCGGTGGCCGGCGTGCAGGTGCCACAGCTCATGGCCGAGGACGACCAGCCGCTGCACCGCCTCCGCCCGCTCCTCGACGATGACCAGGTCGAAGTCCTGGAACTCCACGCACAGGCCGGTCACTTCGATCTCGTCGGGGAACCGTTCGAACCGCAGCTCCACGGGGCGTCCGCCGCGCCGCGCGCTCATCTCGGCGCACAGCGCGTGGCACAACTCGCCGACGTCCGCCGGGGGGTGGGGTCTGGCACGCACGGCCGCGCTGAGATCGGAAGCCAGGTCCCGCATCCCGGCGGCAACGGGAGAACGCCGTGGCCGTAACGCCGCGGCTACCCGGGCCGCCCTCCTGCGCGCGCCCGCGATGTCCATCGCACCCCCTGTTCCCCCGCCGTTCGGCGGGCTGTTCGAGCCTACGCGGCGCGAAGTGTTCGCGTCATGTGATCCGGCGACCGTTGTTCAAGCGGGAACCATGTGGTGGGGCCCGCAGCCGGGAACGGTTCGTTGCCGGCCGCCGGCCGGTGGGGGCGGGTCGCGTAATTCCCCGCGCCCCTTCGGGAGTCGCTGTGCGCGGCGCCCACCGCGTGAGGTTCGGCGCCCGCCGCGCGAGGTTCGGCGCCCGCCGCCCATGGTCCGGCGCCGTCCGTGCCCCTTCGGGAGTTGCTTCACCGGCGCCCCCTCACACGCTCGGAATTCGTGCACGAGGCATTGACTGGAAAGCGCTTCCATCCTACGGTCCCGTTCGAAGTTACGTGCAGAATTCGATATCTCGAACAGTAAGGGCAGGCAATGGGACGACCTGACCTGAATCGCAGGCAACTTCTGGCCGCCGCCGGAGGATTGGCGGTGGCCGGCAGCTTCGGCTTCGCGGCTCTGGGTACGGGCGCCGACGCGCTCGCCTCCGGCGCGGACACCCGGGTGCGCTACTGGAACCTGTTCAGCGGCGGCGACGGCTCCAACATGATCGCGATGCTGGACGCCTTCCGCGCGGCGAACCCCGGCATCGACGTCAAGGACTCCACCCTCCAGTGGGGCAACCCCTTCTACACCAAGCTCGCCATGGCGGCCGCCGGCAACCGCGCACCCGACCTCGGCGTGATGCACCTGGGCCGGGTCACCGGCTTCTCGCCCGGCCGCCTCCTGGACCCCTGGGACGTCGGCCTGCTCGCCGAGTACGGGGTGCGCGAAGGCGACTTCAACCCCGCCCTGTGGCAGCGCGGCGTCATCGACGGCAGGCTCTACGCCCTCCCGCTCGACATCCACGTCCAGCTCTGCTTCTACCGCAAGGACGTGCTGAGGAAGGCGGGCCTGCTCGGCGCCGACGACCGGATGGTGCCCGTCACCTCGGCCGAGGACTGGTTCGGCGTGCTGAAGGAGGCCAGGAAGGCGACCAGGAAGGGCCTGCAGACCATCGGGCTGTGGGTCAACGACCAGAACTTCCAGTGGTGGTTCTTCGTCGCCTTCTACACCCAGCTCGGCGGCACCTGGTTCGACCGGGACAACGCCGAGGTCACCTTCGACACCGACAAGGCCACCCAGGTCCTTCAGTTCCTGCGCCGGCACGTCGCCGACGGGTACGCGAACCCGGGCATGGGCACCGTCGGCGCCGAACAGTTCCTCAACGGCGCACCCTTCGCCTGGGAGGGCAACTGGTCGGTGCCGGTCTACTCGGGCGCGAAGCTCGACTACGGCGCCGTCCCGCTGCCGCCCGTCTTCGGCCGGCAGGCCACCCACGCCGAGTCGCACGCCTTCGTCCTGCCCCACCGGTCCGACCGGGGCGGCGCCGCGAACGACGGGGCCCACCGGCTCGCCGCCTACATCGTCACCCACGCCCGGCAGTGGGCGGCCGGCGGCCACATCCCCGCGTACACACCGACGCTGTCCACCGGCCCGTACCGAAAGCTCGAACCGCAGAACGAGTACGCCTCCGCCATGGACCACCAGGCCACCGAGCCGAAGGTGTGGTTCGCGGGCTCCACCGGCATCCTCGCCCAGCGCGTCGGCCCGATCGTCGTCTCCTCGACCATGGGCTCCGCGAAGCCCGACGCCGTCGCCCGCCGCATGAAGAGCGAACTCACCGCACTGCTCGCCATGAAGAACCCCATGGACGGCAGGACCGCCGCGCAAGGAGGTACGGCAGCATGACGACCGCCGAGACCGTCCTCGCGCCGCCCCGCGTCACGACCGCCGCCGACAGCGCCGTCCCGCGCCGCAAGCAGGGCTTCCAGCACGGCGGCTGGTTCGTGGCGCCGTTCCTGGTGCTCTTCGCCCTGTTCGTGATCTGGCCGCTGCTGCGCGGCATCTACCTCAGCCTCACCGACGCCGACATCACCGGCGACGGTGAGAGCTTCGTCGGCCTCGACAACTACCGCGAGGCCCTCGACGACCCGCTGATGTGGGACGCCCTCGGCCACAGCGCCTACTTCACGCTCCTGGTCGTGCCCTGCATCACCGTCCTCGCCTTCCTGCTCGCGATGCTGGCCCACCACATCGAGCGCGGCAGATGGCTGTGGCGCCTGTGCTTCTTCGCGCCCTTCCTGCTGCCCTCCACCGTCGCGGGCAACCTGTGGCAGTGGCTGTTCAACCCCGGCACGGGAATGATCAACCACGTCCTCGGCATCGAGACCCCGTGGCTGACCGACAAGGCGTACGCGATGCTCGCCATCGTCATCACCACCCTGTGGTGGACGGTCGGCTTCAGCTTCCTGCTCTACCTCGCCGCGCTCCAGTCCATCCCCGACCACCTCTACGAGGCCGCCAAGCTCGACGGCGCGAACGCCTGGCACCGCATGGTCCACATCACCCTGCCGATGCTGCGCAACATCACCGGTCTGGTCATCACCCTCCAGATCCTCGCCTCGCTCCAGGTGTTCGACCAGGCCGTCGTGATGCTGGACTTCGGGCCCGGACCGGAGAACTCGACCCGCACCTTCGTGCAGTACACCCTCGAAGAGGGGTTCACCAGCTATCGCGTGGGCTACGCCTCAGCGATCTCCGTCATCTTCTTCGTGATCATCGCGGTCGTCGCCCTCGCCAGGATGTGGCTGCTGCGCAACCGTGAGGAGGCCACCCGATGAGTACGGCCGCACAGCCCCGCAGGCCCTGGACCCCGAGCCAGATCGTCCTCACCCTCCTCGGCGCGGCGGTCTCCGTCGTCTTCCTCTCGCCCTTCGCCTGGGGCCTGTTCACCTCCCTGAAGTCGGAGACCGAGGCGGTGGAGGTGCCTCCGCACTGGCTGCCGAAGGACTGGACGGGCCAGGCGTGGACGGCCCTGTTCGAGACCGGCAACATCACCGACTGGTTCGTGAACTCCCTGGTCGTCTCGGTCTGCGTGACATCCGTCGTGCTGGTGGTGAGCGCGCTCGCCGGATACGGCTTCGCGCGCACGGAGTTCCGCGGCAAGGGCGTGCTGATGGGCGTGGTGATGGCGGGCCTGATGATCTCCCCGGCGGTCCTCGGCGTCCCGCTGTTCACCACGGTCCAGCAGATGGGGATGGTCGACACCTACTGGGGCATGATCCTGCCGCAGTGCGCGCCCGCCGCGATGGTCTACATCCTCTACAAGTTCTTCCAGGGGGTGCCGCGCGAGCTGGAGGAGGCCGCGTTCATCGACGGCGCGGGCCGCTGGCGGGTCTTCTTCACCATCGTCGTCCCGCTCGCCCGCCCCTCCCTCGCGGCGGTCGGCATCTTCACCTTCATCGCGTCGTGGAACAACTTCCTGTGGCCCTACATGGTCACCAACAACCCCGACCTGATGACGATGCCCAACGGCATCGCGACCGTCATGAACTCCTACGGCATCCAGTGGGCCCAGCTCATGGCCGGCGGCCTCATGGCGGGGCTTCCACTGATCGTCGTGTTCGTGTTCTTCCAGCGGCAGATCGTCGCCGGAGTGGCCCATACGGGTCTGGCGGGCCAGTAACCCGACGAGAACGGTTGGCCCGACGCCCTTCAGGGGCGCGGGGAACTGCGCGACCAGCCACGAACGGCCCGCAGCCGCCCACGAGCCGAGAACCACCCACCCCGAAAGGCGCACATGCACACCGCCCGCTTCACCCTCGACCCCGCCTTCACCGTCGGCGAGGTCAACCCCCGCCTCTTCGGCAGCTTCGTCGAGCACCTCGGCCGCTGCGTCTACACCGGCATCTTCGAACCCGACCACCCCACGGCCGACGACAAGGGCCTGCGCCAGGACGTCCTGGACCTGGTCCGCGAACTCGGCGTCACAGCCGTCCGCTACCCCGGCGGCAACTTCGTGTCGGGCTACAGGTGGGAGGACTCCGTCGGCCCCGCCGAGGACCGCCCCCGCCGCCTCGACCTCGCCTGGCACTCCACGGAGTCCAACCGCTTCGGCCTCTCCGAGTACATCGACTTCCTGCGCAAGATCGGCCCGCGGGCCGAGCCCATGATGGCCGTCAACCTCGGCACCCGCGGCGTCGCCGAAGCCCTCGAACTCCAGGAGTACGCCAACCACCCCGAGGGCACCGCCCTGTCCGACCTGCGGGTCGCCCACGGCGACAAGGACCCCTTCGGTATCCGGCTGTGGTGCCTGGGCAACGAGATGGACGGCCCCTGGCAGACCGGCCACAAGACGGCCGAGGAGTACGGCCGCGTCGCCGCCGAGACCGCCCGCGCCATGCGCCAGCTCGACCCGCGCGTCGAACTCGTCGCCTGCGGCTCCTCCAGCCAGGCCATGCCGACCTTCGCCGAGTGGGAGGCGACGGTCCTGCAGGAGACGTACGACCTCGTCGACCACATCTCGCTGCACGCCTACTACTGGCCCGAGAACGGCGACATCGACTCCTTCCTCGCCTCCGCCGTCGACATGGAGTCCTTCATCGACAACGTGGTCGCGACCGCCGACCACGTGGGCGCCCGGCTGAAGTCGAAGAAGCGGATCAACCTCTCCTTCGACGAGTGGAACGTCTGGTACCTGCCCGAGTGGGAGGCGCACGCCAAGACCTTCGAGCAGCACGACTGGCCCGAGGCCCCGCGTCTGCTGGAGGACAGCTACAGCGTCACCGACGCCGTCGTCTTCGGCTCGCTCCTCATCGCCCTGCTGCGCCACGCCGACCGCGTCACCGTCGCCTGCCTCGCGCAGCTCGTGAACGTCATCGCCCCGATCATGACCGAACCGGGCGGCCCCGCCTGGCGGCAGACGACGTTCTTCCCCTTCGCGCAGGCCGCCGAGCACGGCCGCGGCCAGGTCCTCGACGTCCGGGTCGACTCTCCGACGTACGAGACACGCAAGTACGGCGAGACCGACCTGCTGCACGCCACCGCCGTACGCGCCGACGACGGCACGGTCACCGTCTTCGCCGTCAACCGCAGCCGTACCGAGGCCCTGCCGCTCGACGTCACCCTGAACGGCCTCGACCTCACGCGGGTCGTCGAGCACAGCGCCCTCGCGGACGCCGACCCGGACGCCCGCAACACCCTCGACGACCCCGAGCGGGTCGCCCCGCACCGGGTCGAGGGCACCGCGGTGAAGGACGGCCGGCTCACCGCCGTACTGGAACCGCTGTCGTGGAACGTGATCCGGCTGGGCTGATCGAGCCACCCGAGAAATCCTCATGGGGCCCCAAGACTGCGCTCAGCTTCGCTAAGGCCGCGCTCAGTTCGGGGCCCTACTGTCACCCCTCATGCGCACGCTGATCCTGCTCGCCCTCGCGGGCCTCGGTGCCCAGCTCGTGGACGGCAGCCTCGGCATGGCCTACGGGGTGACGTCGACCACGCTGTTGCTGGCCCTGGGCACCAATCCCGCCGCCGCCTCCGCCACCGTCCACCTGGCCGAGATCGGCACGACCCTGATGTCCGGGGCGGCGCACTGGCGCTTCGGCAACGTCGACTGGAAAGTGGTCACGAGGATCGGGGTGCCGGGCGCGGTGGGCGCGTTCCTCGGGGCGACGGTGCTGTCCCGCCTCTCGACCGAGGTCGCGAAGCCGGCGATGTCCCTGACCCTGCTCGGGCTGGGTGTCTACGTCATGATCCGGTTCACCTTCCGGGGCCTGCCGAAGGACCGCCTGGGCAAGCCGCTCCGGCGCCGGTTCCTGGCCCCGCTCGGGCTGCTCGCCGGGTTCCTGGACGCCACAGGGGGAGGGGGCTGGGGGCCGGTCGGCACACCGGCGCTGCTGGCCGGCGGCCGGATGGAACCCCGCAAGGTGATCGGCTCCATCGACACCAGCGAGTTCCTGGTGGCGGTCGCCGCCAGCCTCGGGTTCCTGTTCTCGCTGGGCTCCCGGGGCATCGACGCCGTCTGGGTCGCCGCGTTCCTGCTGGGCGGTCTGGTGGCCGCGCCGATCGCCGCGTGGCTGGTGCGGCTGCTGCCGCCGCGGGTGCTGGGCTCGGCGGTCGGCGGGGTGATCGTCGTGACCAACGCCCGCACCCTGCTGGCGAACGACGTGCTCCACGTCGCCCTGTACGCGCTGTGGGCCGCCGCCCTGGCGTACTCGGTCCGCGCCCATCTGAAGGAGAGGAAAGCGGCCGCCACGGTGCGGGAAGTCAAGAGCGCGACCGCGGAACGGCTGGATGCGCGGCTGTGAACGACGTGATGACGCTCGGCTCAACTAGCCGGTAAATGGCTGGAGTTGGACCCTGTCCGGAACTCTCGCGACCCCTACGATGCGAACGCCTTCGGCCTTCACAGAAACCTCACTGTTTCTTCAAAGGTTCAACGAAGACTCGACGGGGCCGAAAGGGGCCGGGGGCGCAGCCACCCCCCATTCCCGAGGAGAGATCCATGGCACGTGGACTCCTGCGATTCCTGCTGAGCGGCGGCTCGTTGGCCGCTCTTCTCACCGCGGCCCTGCCCGCGCAAGCGTCCCCGGCGTTCGACAACCCGCCGCCGGACAAGATCGTCATCAAGGTCGCCACGGTGAACGGCTCCGGCTGCCCCCAGGGCACCACGGCCGTCGCCGTCTCCGAGGACAACACCGCCTTCACCGTGACCTACAGCGACTACCTCGCCCAGGTCGGCGGCAACTCCGACCCCACGGCGTTCCGTAAGAACTGCCAGCTCAGCCTGGTCGTGCACGTCCCCGGCGGCTTCACGTACGCCATCGCCAGCGCCGACTACCGGGGCTTCGCGGCCCTCCAGCCCGGTTCGAGCGCCATACAGAGAGCCTCGTACTACTTCCAGGGCTCACCCAACACGCAGTTCCGCAGCCACCCGTTCAGCGGCCCCCTCAACGACAACTGGCAGGCCACCGACGAGACCGACTGGGCCCAGCTGGTCTGGGCGCCCTGCGGAGTCCAGCGCAACTTCAACATCAACACCGAACTGCGGGTCAACCTCGGCTCGTCCTCGCCGAGCAAGGTCAGCTTCATGACCATGGACTCGACGGACGGCGACATCAGCACGGTGTACCACCTGGCGTGGAAGGAGTGCCCGGGCAAGTAGGCACACGTCGGACCGCGCCCGCCTGGAGGGGCGGGCGCGGTCCGGTCGCAGGGGTCGGGCCGGCCGGCTAGCTCTCCACGCCCAGGGTCAGCGTTCCCGCGTAGCCGGCGGAGGGGGAGCCGCCCAGCGTGGTCAGGGTCAGCAGTCCGGACGCGGCGCCTCCGTCGTCGTAGATGCCGTCCTGGGCGAGGGTGGTGCGCGGGACGGTGTTGGCGGCGTAGGCGGCCAGGGCCGCGACCCGCGTCGTGACGGTCTCGTCGAAGAAGAGCTGGCCGGTGTGGAGTTCCTGGCCGCCGGTGAACGAGCCGTCGGCGGTGAGGGTGACGTCGGTGTGCACCTTGACGTGGATGTGGACGCAGCGGCCCCGGTACCAGCCGGGGTACACGCTGGTGATGCGCGCGACGCCGTCCGTGCCGGTGAGGACGCCCCCGCGCAGGAAGGTGCCGTTGTCGGGCTCGTCGTGGCCGTTGTTGCCGACGAAGCCGGAGTACTCGCCGAGGGCGTCGCAGTGCCAGATCTCCACCAGCGCCCTGTTCAGGGGCGCGCAGGTGCTGTCGTCGACGACGGTGAGGGTGAGCTCCAGCGGGATGCCGGTCTTGTCCTCGCCGACGTCGGCGCGGACGAGCTGTCCGTCGAGGTAGTAGGGGCCTTCGGTCATCTCCTTCGTGAGGGTGCAGACGGCCGCGGCGGCGACGGGTGCCTGGGCGGCTGTGCGGCTCTCGGGCGCTGCGGCGCCCACGGTCAGTGCCGCGGCCGTGGCGCCGGTGGCGATCAGTACGGTGCGGCGGCCGATCGGTGTGGGGTTTGCCTTCGACGTGTCTGTCATGAGCACGGCACCGTAGGAACCGTTGCTGTTGATGGGCTGTCAGTTGGGCAAAGTGAGTGCCCGTCAAGTTCCTTGCCGGTCAGCTCCCCCCTGCGCGGACCTCGCTCTCCCGGCGTGCCCCCTGCCTGGGCCGGCTACTTGGACTCCACTCGTCCGACCGCGTCGGGGCCGGTCGTCAGCGCCTCGCTCGCCGTCCGCCAGGAGTTGTCGGCGGGGTCGAACCGGCTGCGGAGGTAGGCCGGGACCAGACGGCCGAGGGCGGCGACGAGCGCGGGGTTCTCGTCGGTCGTCTCCGCGGCGTCGTATCCGGCGATCCCGCCGAGTCCGTGCTCGGCGCCGAACAGGGTCAGCAGGGTCTTGGGGCCGGGGGCGAGGGCGTAGGGGTCGGTGTGCCAGTCCGGTCCGGCGTCGGTGAAGTGCCGGGCGTCGTCCTTGTCGCCGACGACGACCAGGGCCGGGGTGGTCATGGTGGAGAAGTCGGACGAGTGCACGAACGAGATCGCCTCCGCCATGGGGCCGTTCAGGACATCGCCGCCGCGGCCGGGTGCCGCGAGCAGAACGCCCGCGGTGATCCGGGATTCGAGCAGGTCCACCACTTCCCCCGTGGCCTCGTCGGCGTTGCGGGCGCCCAGCAGGAGGCCGGCGGTGTGCCCGCCGAGCGAGTGTCCGGCGACGGCGATCCGGGTGCGGTCGACGCGTCCGGCGAGCAGCGGTACGGCGGCCTCGATCGCGTCGAACCGGTCGAGGACGTGCGTCATGTCCTCGGCGCGGGAGCGCCAGAAGAAGGGCGCGCCGGGGGCGTCGGCGACGAGCCGGCTCAGGGTCCTCGAGCTGAGGTGGGTGGGCTGGACGACGACGAAGCCCTGCGCCGCCCAGCGGTCGGCGAGCGGTGCGTAGCCGTGCAGGGAGGACAGATGGTTCGAGGGGCCGTGGCCGTGCGAGAGGAGGATGACGGGCAGCTCGGTACCGCTCGCGGGCGCGGTGACGCGCACGTGCAGGTCCACCGGGCGTCCGGGCACCTTCAGCGCCACCGGGGCGTACGAGAGGACGGGCGCGGATGCGGGGGAGCCGGCCGCGGTGGTCGGCGTCGATGGGGTCATGGAGGCGTTTCCCTTCTGTGCCCCTGCCGCCGGACGGCCTTGGGCGGGGCGGCTGGGGAGGTTGGGTGGTGGAGGCGTCCGGCCGGGGCCGTCGGGGCGTACCCGGACCGGGTGGTCGGGAAGGCCCGAACCTGTTGGTCGGGCGTACCCGGACCGGGGTGGTCAGGGATGCCCGGTACGGCTAACCTGAACCGGAACGTTGCTCCACTTAGTATCCGGAACGCTGTTCCGCTTTGTCAATGGTGTCGGAGGAAGCCTGATGTCCACCGAGGACTCCGCCGGGAAGGCGCAGCCCCGAAGCAAGCGCGCCGACGCGGTGCGCAACCAGCAGGCGCTGCTCGCGGCCGCCGCGGAGGTCTTCGTCACCTCCGGCGTCGAGGCGCCGATCCGCGAGATCGCGGCCCGCGCGGGGGTCGGCATGGGGACGATCTACCGCCACTTCCCGACCCGGGCGGATCTCGTCACCGCCGTCTACCGCCATCAGATCGAGGCGTGCGCGGAGGCCGGCCCCAGGCTGCTGGCCGCTGCCGACTCCCCGTTCGCCGCGCTCCGCCAGTGGATCGACCTCTTCGTCGACTTCCTGGTCACCAAGCACGGCCTCGCCGGGGTGCTGCACTCCGACAGCGCGGGCTTCGAGACCCTGCACACGTACTTCCTCGACCGCCTTCTCCCCGTCTGCGCCGACCTCCTCCGAGCCGCTGCCGCCGCCGGCGAGATCCGCTCCGACATCGAGGCGTACGCCCTCATGCGCGGCGTCGGCAACCTCTGCATCGGCGCGGGCAGCGACCCGCGCTACGACGCCCGCCGCCTGGTCGGCCTCCTCGTCACGGGGCTGGGCCGGCCGCGCTGATCGGTTTGGTGCGAACCGATGGCGGCATGGTCCGACGGCTCTCTAGCGTGGGCACATGACCGACCATCGGATTGAACTGGCCGACGCCGTGCAGGCGGTTCGGGACGAACTGATCACCGCGGCGGCTCGTTCGGCCGGCCAGGACGTGACCTTCGAAGTGGGCGACATCGAGCTGGAGTTCAGCGTCGAGCTGCGCAAGGAGATCACGGGCGGGGTGAAGGTCAAGGCGTGGGTCGTCGAGGCCGGCGCCGACGGGGCCGGCGCCACCACGCGCACCCACCGGGTCGCGGTCACCCTCAAGCCGGTGGACTCCACGACGGGCCGGCCGTGGAAGGTGCGCAACGACAGCCGGGGAAGCGTGGCGCGCTTCGGCCGGGGCGGCGACGAGCGGTGATCGCGGGCAGGGTCGCGGACCGGGTCGTCGCGGTCCTCGGCGAGGGGCAGGGCAGCGGCGTGCTGCTCGGCCGCAATCTGGTGCTCACCGCGCGGCACGTGGCAGGGGACGGCGGTCGCGTCGAGGTGATCCACCCGTCGAAACGGCATCCGGTCACCTGCGACGTCGTATGGGCCGACGAGGCACTCGACGCCGCTCTGCTCCTGGCGAACGCGGAGGTCATCGGCCCGGAGCTGGCCGGCCCTCTGGGAGAGGTCCGAGTGGGCGGCGTCGGCACCGCCGCTCCACTGCCGCACTGCCAGATCGTGGGATTCCCCGAGATCCAGCGCTACGGCGAGACCGGCGAAGATCTGGAGTACGACCAGTTCCGCGCGACCGTGTTACCCCTGGCCGGACGGATGAGGGACGCCCTCGTCTGCGAACTCGACGTGCCCGCCGCGGACGAAAGCGGCCGGGAGACCTCACCGTTGGCAGGACTGTCAGGGGCTCCTGTTCTGGCGGGAGGGGTGCTCCTCGGGGTGGTGCGTCAGGTGCCGCGGGGCCGTTCCCACCTCAGGATCGAAGCGGCCCCGGTCCCAGCCGTGCTGACCGGGTCCCGTTCGTTGTTCGGATGGGACTTCAAGGTCGAGGAGATCACCGACGTCCACCCGCGCGACGAACTGTTCGAAGTCCGCTACGCCAAGGACCTGGCCGCGCAGTACCGCCGGACGGAGATCTTCGGCATCGAGGAACTCGGGCGCACCGAGTCCCGCTGGGACCTCGACACCGCCTACTTGAGCCTGGAGGCCGAGGCCGCCGCCCCGGACGATCGCAAGGAGGCCGGATTCTCGGCACAACGCATCGACAGTCTGCTCAGGGAACGCCCCCGGGCCCTGCTGCGCGGCCAGGCGGGTGCCGGCAAGACCACCCTGGTGTGGTGGCTCGCCGCCCACGCGGCGAACGGCACCCTCAGCAGCAACCTCTGGAAACTGAACGGCCTCGTGCCCTTCGTCCTGCCGATGCGCGAGGTGTACGCGCGGGGCGGACGGTTCCCGGCGGTGTCGGAGCTGCTCTCGGCCGGACGGGTCATCTCGGACGACGCCCCGGAGGGCTGGGCCGGCCGGGTCCTGGAGGCCGGCCGAGGGCTGCTTCTGGTGGACGGCCTGGACGAAGTCCCGCCGGAGGAACGGCAGAAGGCCCGCCGCTGGCTCTCCGCGCTCCTCGACCGGTACCCGGACACGCGGTGCCTGGCCACCGTCCGCCCGGACGCGGTGGAGAAGGACTGGCTCCGCGGCGAGGGCTTCACCGAACTGACGCTGCTGCCCATGAGCGACGAGGACATCCAGACATTCGTCTCCGCCTGGCACGAGGCCGCCCGCCTGGAGTCCGAGTATCTCTACGACGTCCGCCGGTGCGGCGACGAGTGGGAGCTCCTCGCCTCTCTGGAGCAGGACCTCGCCCACCAGCTGGAGCAGAACACCGCGCTCCGCGACCTGGCCCGCACCCCCCTGCTGTGCGCCGTCATCTGCGCCCTGCACCGCCGCCGCCGTGGCCTCCTGCCCACGACCCGCTGGTCGCTGTACCGGGCGGCCCTCGCCATGCTCCTCGGCGGCCGGGACGCCGCACGGGGTGTCGCCAGTCCGGGAGACATCAGCCTCGACTCGGACGAGCAGCACGTCCTGCTGCAACGCCTTGCCATCTGGCTCGTACGCACCGAGCAACAGCAGATGTCACCTGGGCCGGCGACACAGCAACTCGAGTTCGCCATGCGGGACATGCCGCAGATCCGTGCCCAGGCCACACCCCACCGGGTGCTGCGTTTCCTGCTCGAACGCAGCGGAGTGCTCCAGGAGCGCACGGATGACGCGATCCAGTTCATCCACCGGACGTTTCAGGACTTCCTTGCCGCGAAGGAGTTCCACGAGAGCGGCTACGTTCTCGAGCTCCTGAATCACGCGGGGGACGAATCCTGGCGCGACGTGATCGTCCTGGCCGCCGGCCACGCGACGCGGACCGAGGCGCAGCTGCTCGTCGAGAGGCTGGTCCAGTTCGGGGACGTCGTGGAGGGGCGCCAGGAGAAGTGGTACCTCCATGTACTGGCCGCCCAGTGCGCCACCAGCCTGCTGTCGCTCGACGCGGCGCTGATGGGGGTCGTCAGGGGGCGAGTGCGGGCGCTGATGCCGCTGCGGAGATTCTCCGAGGCCGAGGACGTGGCAGGTCTGGGCGCGTGGGTGGTGGAGTTGCTGCCGGGGCCGACAGGGGCACTCGAGGACCGGCTCACCGTCGAGGCGCTGACCAGGATTCGTACGGTGGAGGCACGGCGAAAGCTGCGGCAGCTCGCGACAGGTTCCCTGGCCGACATCAAGGCCACGATCATCCTGGGCTGGATTCACCATCCGGCCGAGGAATACGCCCGCGAGGTACTGGCCGGCTCCGGCTTCGAGTCCGTGTACGTGCAGAACAGCTCGCAACTGGCCCAGCTGTCCCATCTGGAGTCGATCCGCAAGGTCACCGTCGTCGGGTCGTATCCCGAGGAAGAACTGGACGCCCGTCTGCCGAAGCGCGGTGTCGAAGAACTCGACCTCTGGGGCAACAGGGAGATCACCCACCTCGACTTCCTGCAGGACCGGGAGCAGTTGGTGGAACTGTCGCTGAAACGCTGCCCGGCTCTGGGGTCCGGGACGGTTCTGCGAGCCGCCTCTCGGGTGCCTCGGCTGGCGCGTCTCGTCCTGCCCATGGAATCCCTCGACCTGCTGGCCACCATCGCGCCGCTGCCCGGCATTCGGCATCTGCAGTTCGACGGCCTGCGGAGTCATGCCCGGATGGCGCAGGTGCGTCGTGTCTTTCCGGGCCTGGAATCACTGACGTTGCGGCTCTCGGCCGATGCCGCGGCCCCGCTCGACGTGGCGGCACTGGGTACGGAAGCGTTCGGCGAGCGCTACACGGATCAGTTGCGCGTGGTGGAGGTGAACGGGGCGGACGCCGCCCACGATTCCGGCGACATCGACCGCTGACGCTCGTCCCGGGCCTGGGGTCCCCGACGCGCACGGCCGCGGCCGTGCCCTGAAGAGGCGGGCGTCCCACAGGAACGGCTGTTGCTGTGTGAACCATTGACGCGCAAGGGGTTCGATTCTACGGTCCCGTTCGAACGTGCGAGCAGTGTGCGAAATCTCGGACGCATAGAGACCCCCACCGCCACGCAGAGACCCCCACCGCAAGGAGGACCCGCATGAGCCGCAAACGCACCACCCTCCTCGCACTCCCCGTCGCCGCGATCCTCGCCCTGATCCCGTCCTCGGCGTCGGCCTACCCCGACCCCGGCCGGGTCACCGGATCCGTCGTCACCCACGACCCGTCGATGATCCGCACCTCGTCCGGCCAGTACCTGCTGTACGCCACCGGCGGCGGCATCGCGAGCAAGACGTCGTCCGACCGCACCGCCTTCAGCGCGGGCGCCGACGCCTTCGGCAGCCGTCCCGGCTGGTGGTCGGCGTACTCCTCCGTGCCGGAGGCCTGGGCGCCGGACATCTCGTTCCACGGCGGCAAGTACCTGATGTACTACTCCGTCTCGAAGTTCGGCTCGAACACCTCCGCCATCGGCCTGGCGGGCTCCACGACCGGGCAGCCCGGCACCTGGACCGACTACGGCACCGTCTACACGTCCGGCTCCGTCAGTGACTACAACGCCATCGACCCGAACCTCTTCGTCGACGACGACGGCAAGTGGTGGCTGTCCTTCGGCAGTTGGTGGACCGGCATCAAGATGATCCGGATCAATCCCGCCACCGGCAAACAGCTCTCCTCCGACACGACCCGCTACTCCCTCGCCTCCCGCCCGACCGGCACGAAGGCCGTGGAGGCCCCCTTCCTCGTCAAGCGGGGCGGCTACTACTACCTCTTCGCCTCCTACGACACCTGCTGCGCCGGCACCGGCAGCACCTACAAGGTGAAGGTCGGCCGCGCCACCAGCGTCACCGGGCCGTTCGTCGACAGGAACGGCGTCGCGATGACGAACAACGGCGGCACGCCCGTCCTGGAGTCGCACGGCAGCGTCATCGGCCCCGGCGGACAGTCGATCATGAACGACGTCGACGGGGACCTGATCGTCTACCACTACTACGACGGCAACGACAACGGCACGCCCAAGCTGGGCATCAACCTTCTGAACTGGAGCAGCGGATGGCCCGTCGCCTACTGACCCTGCTGGCGGCCCTCCTGCTCGCGCTGAGCCTCGGCCAGCCGTCCGCGAGCGCCGCCTCGTTCGCCAACCCCGTCAAGTCGGTCAAGGGCGCCGACCCCTGGATCACGTACCACGACGGCAACTACTACCTGCTCACCACGAGTTGGACCGACGCCATCACCATCCGGAGGTCCCCGACCCTCGCCGGCCTCGCCACCGCGCCGAGCGTACAGGTGTGGCAGGGCGACGCGGCGAACCGCTGCTGCAACATCTGGGCCCCGGAACTGCACTTCCTCAACGGCCGCTGGTACCTCTACTACGTCGCCGGGCAGAACGTCTCCGACTACATTCCCACTCAGCGCACCCACGTCCTGGAAAGCGCCGGCTCCGACCCCATGGGGCCCTACTCGTACCGCAGCCAGCTCAACTCTGCCTGGATGCTGGACCCGAACGTGGCCACCATCAACGGTCAGCTGTATCTCTTCGGCAGCGCGAGCGGCGGCGGCACACAGAACCTCGTCGCCGCCCGGATGTCCAACCCGTACACCCTGGCCACCGGCTTCTCCACCATCTCGACACCGACGTACGACTGGGAGCGCAACGGAACGGTCAACGAGGGGCCGGAGATCCTCCAGCGCGGCGGCAAAACCTTCCTCGTGTACTCGGGCAGCGGCTGCTGGACACCCGACTACAAGCTCGGCCGGCTCACCCTGACGGGCTCGGACCCACTGGCGGCCTCCTCCTGGACCAAGAAGTCCACGCCCGTCTTCCAGCGCAGCGACACCAACGGTGTGTACGGCCCCGGCCACAACGGCTTCTTCACCTCACCCGACGGCACCGAGAACTGGATCGTCTACCACGCCAACGACGCCGCCTCCGACGGCTGCGACAACGGCCGTACGACCCGGGCGCAGAAGTTCACCTGGAACTCCGACGGCACCCCGAACTTCGGCACCCCGGTACGCCTGGGCGCGTCCCTCACCGGCCCGTCCGGTGAGCCCGCCGCCGCCTCCAGCACTACACGGTCGTCAATCGCAACAGCGGCAAGTGCCTTGACGTGTCCGGGAGTTCGACGGCGGACGGGGCCAATGTGCAGCAGTGGTCGTGCGGAGGCGGCAACCATCAGAAGTGGCGCCTGGAGGACCTCGGGGACGACACCCACCGTCTGGTGAACGTCGCCACCGGCAAGGTCCTCGACACCGAGAACTGCTCCGGCGCCGACGGTGCCGACCTGCGCCAGTGGTCGTGGCTGAACAACACGTGCCAGCGCTTCCGCTTCGTCGCCACGGACACCGGTCACGTCAGGATCGTCAACCAGGCCACGGGCAAGGTGGCCGACACGGCGAACTGCGGCACGGCGGACGGCACGGACGTACGCCAGTGGACCTGGCTGAACAACACGTGCCAGCAGTGGCGATTGATGCCGGTGTAGCTCAACGCCGCCAGGGGCGCGGGGAACTGCGCGACAAGCCACGACGGGCGCGCAGCCGCCCACGCGCAACACCCCTACGGCGAGGCGGCGTCAGCCCACCTGCCCCATCCCCGCCGCGTTCGGCCAGCTCTGGCTGTTCGGCCACCCGGTCGCCGGCGCCGGAGTCAACCCCGGCCCCGTGGTGCCCCGCACCTGCGCGGCGGTGAGCCCCCCACGCGCCGGCACTCCCGGCGGCGTGGGCCCGGGCGGCACCACCGCCGCGGCGGGCGCCACGGGCGACGGGAACGACATCGGCGCGGGCGCGGGCGCGGGGGCGGGCGTGGGTGGGGCCACGGGAGCCGGCGCCGGCATCGGCGCGGGCATGGGCGTCGGAGCCGGCGCAGGGGCCGCGGCGGCCGGGGCCACCGGAACCGGCGCCGGCATCGGCATGCCGCCCCCCTGCGGCTGAGCCGCCGCGGGCATCGGCGCCGCCATCGCCTGCGCGGCAAGACCCGGCATCCCCGCGCCGTTGGTGGAACTGACCAACCGGTCCACGGCCGCCGTACCCGAGCTGTAGTTGGTCCCTGTACCCAGCTCGGGTACGGCGGCTCCCCTCCTGGACCCGTAGAGCACCTGCTCCAGGCCGGACACCAGGCGACGCACGTCCACCTGGGGGCGCACCACGAGTCGCAGGAAGCGGCTGGACGAACCGATCTTGTTGCCGCACTCGCGGACCAGGATCCGGTGCTCGGTGAGCAGCCGGTCGCGGACCACGGTGCCCTCGGCGCCCACGGGGAGGCGCACGAAGAGGAAGTTGCCCTGCGACGGATAGACCGTCAGGCCGGGCAGCTGGGCCAGGTGGCTGGCCATGTCGAGGCGGTCGCGGCGCACCTGGTGCAGGCTCTGCGCGTACTCGGCGCCATGGTTCTTGAGCATGAACACCACGTGCTCGGCGAAGGCGTTGAGGTTCCACTTCGGCAGCATCGAGCGGACCATGCCGGCGAGCGCCGGGTTGGCGACGAGGTAGCCGAAGCGGATGCCGTGCAGGCCGAAGTTCTTGCCGAGGCTGCGCAGCACGATCACGTTCGGGCGCAGCATCGCCTCCTGCACCACCGACGGCTCCTGCTCGGCGTCGGCGAACTCCAGGAACGACTCGTCGATGATGACCAGGTCCAGGTCGGCCATGGCGTCCATGAACTGCACGAGCGCGTGCTTGTGGAGGTAGCCGCCGTCGGGGTTGTTCGGGTTGCAGATGACGGCCACCCGGGTCCCCCTGGCCCGGATGAACTCGGCGTACTGGGCGAGGTCCAGGGCGAAGCCGCTGGACTCCTGGAGCGGGAACATGTCGACCCGCTTGCCGGTCTCCATGGGCTGGTCGGTCCAGCGGCCGAACGTGGGGACGGGGATGGCGAGGGACTCCCGGACCATCAGGTGGTCGATCCAGGTGATCAGCTCCGTGGAGCCGTTGCCCATCGCCACGCACTGCGGCGGAAGCTGGAGCAGGCTGCACAGTTCGGCCGTGATCGTGTCGGCGCTGCTCGGGTAGAACGTGATGATGTCCCGCAGCTTCCCCGCCATGTCCTGGAACATCTCGGGGGTGGGGAAGTACGGGTTGCAGGGAATGCAGAAGTCCACCGGCCCGGCCCCGTCGCCGCCCTCACGCGTCAGCGCCGCCATCGACGGGCTGTGTGCCGCGGTACTGCGGAACAGCGAGGTGACGTTGTCGGCCATGGAACCTCCGTAGGGGGCGGGCCCGGTGGGGACGACCGGGCCCGTCGTCTTTGGGTGGCCCGCGCGGGGGAGCACGGGCCGCCCTTACATACGGAGGCTGGGGTGGCGCTGTTCAACCACTGAGGAATCGGTGTGAACTTGTGTACCACCTGTGAAGAACCGTCAGAAGCGGACGGATCAGCCGGGCTCAGCGGCTGACCGGGCTCAGCGGCTGAACGAGTGGAGCGTCGTCGACCGGTACGTCTGCCCGGGCCGCAGCACCGTCGAGGGGAACGCCGGCTTGTTCGGCGAGTCCGGGAAGTGCTGCGTCTCCAGGCACAGCGCGTCGCCCTGCCGGTAGGTGCGGCCGCCCGTGCCGACCAGGGTGCCGTCGAGGAAGTTCCCGGAGTAGAACTGCAGGCCCGGCTCCGTGGTCGCCATCCGCAGGGTGCGGCCCGAGGACGGGTCCTTCAGGGTGGCGATCCACTCGGGGCGCGGGGAGATGCCCTTGTCGAGCGCCCAGTTGTGGTCGATGCCCTTGCCGTAGAGCAGCTGCTGGTGCGCCTCGCGCAGGTCCTCGCCGATCCGCTTGCTGCGGCGGAAGTCGAAGGGGGTGCCCGCGACGGGGGCCAGCTCACCGGTGGGGATGAGACCCGAGTCGACGGGCGTGTAGCGGGAGGCGTCGATCTTGAGCTCGTGGTTCTCGATCGTGCCGCTGCCCTCGCCCGCGAGGTTCCAGTACACGTGACTGGTCAGGTTGACGACGGTGGCCTTGTCGGTGGTGGCCGCGTAGTCGATGCGCCAGTCGCCGTACTTGGTGAGGGTGTACGTCACCTTCACCTTGAGCGTGCCCGGGTAGCCCATCTCGCCGTCGACGGACGTGTAGTACAGGTGCAGGCCGACGTCGGAGCCCTTGGCGAACGGCTCGACGTCCCAGACCCGCTTGTCGAAGCCCTTGGCGCCGCCGTGCAGGCTGTTCTCACCGTCGTTGACGTTGACCTGGTAGGCCTTGCCGTCGAGGGTGAACCGTCCCTTGCCGATCCGGTTGCCGTAGCGGCCGATCAGAGCGCCGAAGTAGGGGCTCTTGGCGACGTAGTCCTCGAGGTTGTCGAAGCCGAGGGAGACGTTGGCGTAGTGGCCGCGCCGGTCCGGTATCTCCAGGGACTGCACGACGCCGCCGTAGGAGAGGACCTTCATCCGGGTGCCGCCGTTGGCCAGCGACCAGCTGTACACCTTGGTGCCGTCGGCGAGCTTGCCGAAGAGGGACTTCACCGGGGTCCTGCCCCCGGTGGCGTGCGCGCTGCCGATGGTCGCGGCGGTGATCCCCGCCGCCGCGGCGCCGGCTATGACCGTACGTCTGCTCATGTCCATGTGCGGCTCCTGCTCAGGAAGTGGAAGGGCCCCGCCGTGGTGGCGGGGCCCCGATGGACTTACGAACCGACCTTGCGCTTGTTCCACACGTCGAAGCCGACGGCCGCCAGGAGCACCAGGCCCTTGATGACCTGCTGCCAGTCGGTGCCGATGCCGACGAGGTTCATACCGTTGTTCAGCACGCCCAGGACCAGGCCACCGATGATCGCGCCGAGGACCGTGCCGACGCCGCCGCTCATCGACGCGCCGCCGATGAACGAGGCCGCGATGGCCTCCAGCTCGAAGTTGAGGCCGGCCTTGGGAGAGGCCGCGTTGAAGCGGGCGGCGAAGACCAGACCCGCCAGGGCCGCGAGCATGCCCATGTTCAGGAAGACCAGGAAGGTGACCTTCTTGTCCTTCACACCCGACAGCTTGGCCGCGGGCAGGTTGCCGCCGATCGCGTAGATGTGGCGGCCGATGATCGCGTTGCGCATGACGTAGCCGAACCCGACGAGCAGCACGCCCAGGATGAGCAGCACGATCGGGGCGCCCTTGTAACTGGCCAGCAGCATGGTGAGCGTGAGGATGGCGGCGCCGAGCGCGACCAGCTTCAGCAGGAACAGGTTGAAGGGCGGGACGTCGAGGGAGAACTCCTGCTGGCGGCGGCGGTCACGGAACTCCTGGAAGACCACGAACGCGATCATCGCGAAGCCGAGCAGCAGCGTGAGGTTGTGGTAGTTCGTGTTCGGACCGACCTCGGGCAGGAAGCCGTTGGCGACCTTCTGCAGGCCCTCCGGGAACGGGCCGAGGGTCTGCCCCTCCAGGAAGATCTCGGTCAGACCGCGGAAGATCAGCATGCCCGCGAGGGTCACGATGAAGGATGGTATTCCGCCGTACGCGATGAAGAACCCTTGTGCCGCGCCGGCGAGCGCGCCCATGGCGAGGCAGAGGATGACCGCGACGGGCCATGGCAGGTCGTTCTTGACCATGAACACCGCGGCCATGGAGCCGATGAACGCCGTCAGTGATCCCACCGACAGATCGATGTGGCCCGCGATGATGACCAGCATCATGCCGATCGCCAGGATCAGGATGTAGCTGTTCTGGAGCACCAGGTTGGAGACGTTGCGCGGCAGCAGCAGGTCGCCGTCGGTCCACACCGCGAACAGCACCACGATCAGGCCGAGCGCGATCAGCATGCCGTACTGCCGCATGTTGCGGCGCAGGCCGTCCAGCACCAGCTGGAGCAGGCCCTCGCCCCCGGCCCCCGAGCTCTTCCCCGGCGGCGCGGGGGCCGGGCTCTTGGCGGTCACATCCGTGCTCATCGGGTTACCTCTTTGTCCTTAGTCATCTGACGCATCAGCGATTCCTGCGAGGCCTCGGCGCGCGAGAACTCACCGGTCAGCCGCCCCGCGGCCATCGTGTAGATGCGGTCACACATGCCGAGCAGCTCCGGCAGCTCGGAGGAGATGAAGACGACCGCCTTGCCCTGGGCGGCCAGCTGGTCGATGACCGTGTAGATCTCGTACTTGGCACCGACGTCGATACCGCGCGTGGGCTCGTCCAGGATCAGCACATCGGGACCGGCGAAGATCCACTTGCTGAGGACGACCTTCTGCTGGTTGCCGCCGGACAGCTTGCCCACCGGCTCGAAGACGGTCGGCGCCTTGATGTTCATGGACTTGCGGAAGCCCTCGGCGACCTGCCGCTCCCCGTGCTCGTCGACCACGCCCCGCTTGGCGACCTTGCCCAGCGCGCTGAGCGAGATGTTGCGGTTGATGGTGTCGATGAGGTTCAGGCCGTAGTGCTTGCGGTCCTCGGTGACGTACGCGATGCCGTGCTTGACCGCCTCGGGGACGGTCTTCGTACGGATCTCCTGGCCGTCCTTGAGGACCGCGCCGCCGTGGTAGCGGCCGTAGGTCCGCCCGAAGACGCTCATCGCGAGCTCGGTGCGGCCGGCGCCCATCAGGCCCGCGATGCCGACGATCTCCCCGCGCCGCACCGACAGTGACACATCGTCGACCACCTTGCGCTGCTGGTCGATCGGGTGGTGCACGGTCCAGTTGCGGATCTCAAGGGCCGGGGCGGCGCCCTCCTCCGGCTCGTGCGGCGTGCGGTCCGGGAAGCGGTTCTCCAGGTCCCGGCCGACCATGCCGCTGATGATCCGGTCCTCGGAGGTCTCCGGCGCCTTCACATCGAGCGTCTCGATGGTCTGGCCGTCGCGGAGGATCGTCACCGAGTCGGCGACCTTGCGGATCTCGTTGAGCTTGTGGGAGATGATGATCGAGGTGATGCCCTGCTTCTTCAACTCCAGGATCAGATCCAGGAGTTTGCCGCTGTCCTCGTCGTTCAGGGCCGCGGTCGGCTCATCCAGGATGAGCAGCTTCACCTTCTTCGAGAGCGCCTTCGCGATCTCCACCAGCTGCTGCTTGCCCACGCCGATGTCGGCGACGCGGGTGTCCGGGTGGTCGGAGAGGCCGACCCGGCGCAGCAGTTCGGTGGCGTGCCGGAGCGTCTCGGTCCAGCTGATGATCCCGCGTGTGGCGTGCTCGTTGCCGAGGAAGATGTTCTCCGCGATGGAGAGGTAGGGGATCAGAGCCAGTTCCTGGTGGATGATCACGATGCCGTGATGCTCACTGGCCCTGATGTCCTTGAACTCGCAGACCTCCCCCTCGAAGAGGATGTCCCCCTCGTAGGTGCCGTGCGGGTGGACGCCGGAGAGGACCTTCATCAGGGTCGACTTGCCGGCGCCGTTCTCCCCGCAGATGGCGTGGACCTCGCCCTGCCGGACGGTCAGCGTGACGTCCGACAGCGCCTTGACGCCGGGAAAGGTCTTGACGATCGAGCGCATTTCCAGGACGGGTCCCGCCATGGTCGTGCCTTCCAATCAGAGTGGGCCGGCGGTTACTTGAGGTCGCTTTCCTTGATGTAGCCGGAGTCGACCACCGTCTTCTGGTAGTTGGTCTTGTCGACGCTGACCGGCGTGAGCAGGTACGCGGGGACGACCTTGGAGCCGTTGTCGTAGGTCTTCTCGTCGTTGACCTCGGGCTTCTTGTCGTTGAGCACCGCGTCGACCATGTTGGAGGCCACCTTGGCGAGTTCGCGGGTGTCCTTGTACACGGTCATGGACTGCTCACCGGCGATGATCGACTTCACCGAGGCGACCTCGGCGTCCTGACCGGTGACGATCGGCAGCGGCTTGCTCTTGGAGCCGTAGTCGTCCGACTTCAGCGCCGAGAGGATGCCGATGGAGATGCCGTCGTACGGCGAGAGGACCGCGTCGACGCGCTCGCTCTTGTAGGCCGAGGTCAGGATGTCGTCCATACGCTTCTGGGCGGTGCCGCCGTCCCAGCGCAGGGTGGTGACCTGGTTCAGAGCGGTCTGCTTGGAGCGGACGACGAGCTGCTTCTTGTCGATGTAGGGCTGCAGGACGTTCATCGCGCCCTGGAAGAAGTAGCGGGTGTTGTTGTCGTCGTTGGAGCCGGCGAACAGCTCGATGTTGAACGGGCCCTTCTTGGAGCCGTCCTTCAGGCCGAGCTTCTCCAGGATGTAGTTGCCCTGGAGCTCGCCGACCTTCTCGTTGTCGAACGAGGCGTAGTAGTCGACGTTCTCGGTGCCGAGGATCAGCCGGTCATAGGAGATGACCGGGATGTCCGCGTCCTTGGCCTGCTGGAGCACGTTGTTCATCGACTTGTTGTCGATGGCCGCGACGATCAGCGCCTTGACGCCCTGCGTGATCAGGTTCTCGATCTGCGAGACCTGCTGGTCGGGGTCGTCCTCGCCGTAGACCAGCTTGGTCTTGTAGCCCTTGGACTCCAGGTCCTTGTTGACGTTGTTGCCGTCGGCGATCCAGCGCTCGGAGGACTTGGTCGGCATCGCGATGCCGATGGTGGCGCCCTCGGAGCTGCCCGAGTCCTCCTTGGAGCCGCCCTCGCCGCTCTGGCCGCAGGCGGTCAGGGTCAGTGCGAGGGACGCGGCGGAGGCTATGGCGGCGAGTGCGGCTCTGCGTGTACGCATGATCATCATCCTTGATGTGGGTGAGCAGGGCTCGGTCTGGGCGATTACGAGGACGCGTGTCGAGGGCTGTGCGGGTGGCTGTGCGGGTAGACCGAGGGTGTGTGGGATTGTGTTCGACTGCGTCTTCTTCTGTGAAGGGGGTTTGTCCGGAACGTTATGCGGGAGTTTCGAATCGCTTCAGCGTCCCGGGCAGCCGTGAACCGAGAGGCGCCATGTCGCCGTCAGCTCCGTGCCGTGCGAGCAGGTCCAGTGCCAGCCGGCCGCGGCGTACGCGTTCCCGGGCGGTGGCCAGCGTCAGGTCCCGCATGTGGTGCCCGTAGGGGTAGATGCCGGGGGCCTTGGCCAGCCCGAACTTCAGGTACAGCGGTGCGCCGCGCCGGATCAGTTCGGCGACCTCGTACATCCGCACATAGCCGCCGAGGTCGTCCGGGGCCTCGATGTACATGTCCATGGGGGCGGCGGAGACCCGCCGGATCTCGGTGAGGTGGTCGAGCGTGAGATCGCTGGGCACGTTGACCGAGTCGGCGCCCAACTGCTCGTACACCGCGTACGCGGCCGGGTTGACCGGCCCGATCAGCGCGCTCACCTTGAGGGTGGTGTCGGCCGGGATGATCCCGGCGGCCCGCGCCCGGTGCAGCGTCCACAGCACGCCCTCGTCGGCGACCAGGAGGCACTTCACGCCGAGCTCCGTGGCCCGTACGGCGTCCTCGACGCAGCCGGCGACGGCGTCGTGGCCCCGGGCGCGCAGCCCGGCCCCCCGTGAGTCGGTGCGTGTGGAGCCGCCGATGTCCCAGGTGCCGCGCGGGCCGGTGAACAGGCAGAGCTCGATGTCGCGTTCGTTCGTCGCGTCGACCATCTCGGCGATCTCGGCGTCGGTCAGCATCCACACGCCGCTGCCCTGGCTGATCCGGTGGATCGGCACGTCGAGCAGTGAGGCTTCCTTGAGGACGACGGCGAGCGCTTCGGGACCCTCGCACGAGGGGATCTCGGTGCGCCAGCGGCCGCCGCCCGGGAAGGTGTGGGGCGAGGCGTCGGCGGGGGAGAGGTCGGGCGCACCCAGGCCGAGGGCGGAGAGCACCTGCTCACCGGGTCGGCGGGCTGCGGAAGCGTCGGTCACAAGCTGTCCTTCTGGTTCGAAATATCGGACGAGGTTCGCGGCTCAAGGCGTGCGGGGCTCGGGTGTACGCCGGCACGGGGACCGTCAGGTTGCCCCCGTACCGGCGTACGACTAAGGACGGAGCAGCACCTTGCCCACCTTCGGGTCGCCGGACCCGACGAGTTCGATCGCCTGCGGGAACTCCGCCAGCGGCAACTCGTGCGTGACCAGGGGCAGCGGATCGAGCAGTCCGGCCGCGAACACACGCACCGTGTGCGCCCAGGCGTCCGGCGGCGCCCCGAAGACGGTGTGCACCTCCAGCTGCCGTACGACGAGATCGGTCGGGTCGAGTCCCTGCGCGCCCGGCGCCGGGATCCCGGTCAGGACCAGACGCCCGCCGCGCCGGAGGAGGGCCGCGGAGACCCGCGCGGCGTCCGCGGACCCGGCGGTCTCGATGACGACGTCGAAGTCGTCCGGGAGTTCCTGGTCCTTGGTGCGGAAGTCGGTCGCCCCGAACTCCCGCGACAGCCCCTCGCGGTCGCGCCGAGTGCCCACCACGAGCAGTTCGCCCGGCGAGCCCGCCCTGAGGAACTGCACGGCGAACATCCCGAGCGTCCCGGTGCCCACCACGGCCACCCGCTCACCCGGCAGCGCGTGCGCCTTGATCGCCGCGGCGGCGATACAGGCGGCCGGCTCCAGCAGCGCGGCGGCGGTCAGGTCGCAGTCGTCCGGCAGGACGTGCAGCAGCCGGGCCGGGAGCGTCAGCGTGCCCGCCATGGCGCCGGGCTGGGTGAACCCGGTCTCCTCGTAGCCCGCGCCGCACAGCGTCGTCTCACCGGCGTGGCAGCGGTCGCAGACCTGGCAGTTGCGGAAGCCTTCGCCGACGACCTTGCGGCCGACGAGCGAGTCCGGCACCCCGGCGCCGACGGCGGCGACGGTCCCGGACCACTCGTGGCCCGGCGTGAGCGGGTAACGGACGTACCCCTCCGGCCGGTTGCCCTGGTACACCTCGCGGTCGCTGCCGCAGATGCCGACCGCGTGGACCCGCACCAGCGCCTCGCCGGCCTCCGGCTCACGCGGCGTGTGCGCGGTGAGCCGGTGCTCGCCGGGTGCCTCGATGACGACCGCGGTGCTCACTGCTCGGTGCCCTTGGGCTTGCGCTGCTCCCAGCCCTCGGCCCACAGGTCGAAGCGGGCCTGCTGCTGCGGGAACTCGGCGGCGGCGTCGGCGTCGAACTCGACCCCGAGGCCGGGGGCGTCGGAGAGGTGGAAGCAGCCGTCCTCCGGGTCCACCTGCGGCGCGCCCTTGACGACCTTCTTGATCTCCGCGTCGGCGAAGTCGTTGAAGTGCTCCAGGATCTTGAAGTTCGGGGAGGTGAAGCCGACCTGGAGGGAGGCGGCGGTCAGCACCGAGCCACCGACGTTGTGCGGCGCGACGAGCATGTAGTGCGTCTCGGCGGTCGCGGCCAGCTTCCGCGTCTCCCAGATGCCGCCGATGTGGCCGACGTCGGGCTGGATGATGTCGACCGCCTGGCTCTCGAAGAGCTCACGGAACTCGATGCGGTCGTGGATCCGCTCACCGGTGGCGACCGGGATGTCGACCTTGGCGGCGACCTTCTCCAGCGCCTTCAGGTTCTCCGGCGGGCACGGCTCCTCCAGCCAGGCCGGCTTGAAGGGGGCGAGCTCGCGCGCGAGCCGTACGGCGGTGGCGGGGGAGAAGCGGCCGTGCATCTCCAGCATCAGCTCGGCGTCGGGGCCGATGGCGTCCCGCACGGCCTCGATGAGGGAGACGGCGTACAGGGACTGCTCGTGGTCGAGCTCGAAGTGCCCGGTGCCGAAGGGGTCGATCTTGAGCGCCTTGTATCCGCGCTCCATGACGCCCTGCGCGGCCTTGTGGTACGCCTCCGGGGTCCGCTCCGTGGTGTACCAGCCGTTGGCGTACGCCTTGACCTTGTCGGTGACCTTGCCGCCCAGGAGCTGCCAGACCGGCACCCCGAGCGCCTTGCCCTTGATGTCCCAGCAGGCCATCTCGATCACGGCGATACCGGACATCACGATCTCGCCGGCCCGGCCGTAGTCGCCGTACTTCATCCGGCGGACGAGGTCCTCGACAGCGAACGGGTCCGAACCGAGAATGTGGTTGGCCTCGGCCTCCCGCAGATAGCCGATCAGCGCGTCGGTGTGGCCCAGCATCCGGGTCTCGCCGACTCCGGTCAGCCCCTCGTCGGTGTGCACCTGTACGTAGGTCAGGTTGCGCCACGGCGTCCCGACCACGTGTGTGCTGATTCCGGTGATGCGCACGGCAGTTGCCCCTTGCTGCGTCGTCGGCTCATTGTTGTCGCGTCCGAGCGTGTTCGATATTTCGTCACACGTTCGAAATGCTGACGTGACAGTAGGGAGGGGGTGGTAGGAGTGTCAATGGGTCGCACGCATAACGGTTTCGACACCGCTTTCGATACGGATTTCGGGCAGGCCGTCGCGGAGCGTGGAGGGCGTCTCTGGCGTCTCGTGGCATAACCGTCAACTCGCCATGCGGGAAAGCTTTGTTTCGTACAGAACTTTCACAGCTGTGACTAGGAACTGTGCGTCTGCGGAACCTAGTCTTCCCGCGTCATGGACTACTGCCACCCGTGCCGACGGCACCTGAATGGCGCCCTCGCCTGCCCGGGGTGCGGCGCCACGGTCGAACAACCCCGGGTGTACGCGGGTGCTCCGGACCAGGCGTACCCGCAGATGGCCGAACGGCCCTCGGCGGCCGGGGGCCAGGGCGGGTACGAGGGGTACGCGGGCGCGGGACAGTACGGCGGCGGGTACGGCACCGGCGAGTACGGCGGGCCCGCCTTCGACGCCCCCTACGGCGGTGGTGAGTACGGCCGCGGCCACGACGAACCGGGCGACCGGCACGACGGGTCGGCGGCGCACACCGAGGACGCCTCGGAGGCACCGGAGGCCGAACCGGTCGCCGCGGACGCACCGGTCGGCGGGCGGGCCGCCCGACGGGCCGCGCAGCGGCGCGGCCGGGGGCGCCGGCGCGGCCACGAGGAGCCCGAGGAGCACCCGGAGAACGACGCGTACGACGAGCGCGACGAACACGCCGAGTACGACGAGTACGACGACGAGGACGACGCGGAGTTGGAGGAGGAGGCCGGCGCGGGCGGCGCGAGCCGTCGCGACCGCAAGGCCGCCGCGCACCGGCGCCGGCGTCGCCGGGTCCTGCTCATCACCGCCGGGTTCGTCCTGGCCGCCGGCGGCCTGAGTCTCGCGGAACTCGGCATGGACGCCCCGGGCAAGAGCGCCAAGCCGGCCGCCGCCGGGGACGAGTCGGCCGAGGGCGCCGCGGAGTCGGAGGTCTCTCCCTCGCCGGACGCGACGGACGGGACCGGTGGCGCGGCCTCGGGCCAGTCGTCGAAGAGCCCCTCGGCCTCGCCTTCCGTCTCCAAGTCCGCCAAGGACGAGGACAAGAAGGACGAGGACGACAAGACCCCGACGAAGGACCCCCAGTCGTCGACGACGGGCGGCGGCTCCGGCCCGTCCACCTCGGACCCGGCCCCCACCCCCACGTCCGCCGAAAACCCGGCTCCGACCACGGAACCGCCCACGTCGGACCCGACCCCGGACCCGTCGCCGTCGGAGACGTGCGATCGGTTCCTGTGGTGGTGCACCTGAGGGCCGGCGTTCGCCGGGGCGAACGGCAGCCGAGCCAGGACCGGGCGGCAGGCGGCGCCCTTGCGGAAGGCGACCTCGCGGCTGGGCGCTGTTCCTCGCCGTGACGGCACCCGGTGCGGTCCACCGACGGGTGCGTGGTCGCCGGTCGTGGTGCTGTGCCCTCACCCGGTGGTGCCCCTTGTCCGGCGTGGGAACGCCAGCCGGGTCAGGGCCCGCCAGTCGACCGGGGGTTTCGCGGCGGGCACGCCCGGCCGGTCGCGCGGTACGCGCACCCGCAGGGCGCCCGGCATGACACGGCACACGACGGGAGCGGGCAGTTGAAGAGCCTCGCCGTCGACGCCGACGGGGACGTCGGGCGCGTCGGCGTCGACCACCACCTCCTCCGCGGCCAGTGAGGTCAGACCGCGTGCCTGCTGTCCGCGCAGCAGACCGGCCGCCTGGGCGGCGTTGTCGACGCCGACCCCGAGGACCCCGAGGGCGCCGGAGTCCAGCCGGGGCCGCCGGCCCAGTCCGGCCGCGTCGCCGAGGCCGTACGGATTGTTGCTGATCAGCACGCCTTGGGGAGCCTCGATGGCCACCGGCCCCGCCCGCACGGTCAGCCGCGGGCCCGTGTGATGGGTCAGCAGGTCCGGGAGCTCGCGCAGGATGGTGCGCACCTTGTCGTCGCGGTAGGCGGGACTCTGCACGACCGTCGCGTACGCCCCGAAGGACGCGGTGTTCACGAACACGCGCTTGCCGATGAGCCCGAGGTCGACGCGGAGTTCGACCCCGTCGCTCAGCGCGTCGAGGCACGTCGAGGGGTCCTCCCGGTCGAGGCCGAGGTCCATGGCGAAGTGGTTGCGGGTGCCGGCGGAGATCACCATGAACGGCAGCCCGTGCTCGGCGGCCACCCCCGCCACGAGCGCCTGGGTGCCGTCCCCGCCCGCGACCCCGAGCAGGTCGGCACCCCCGGCCACGGCCTGCCGGGCGAGCTCCTCGACGTCCTGGGGGTGCTCCGGGTCGAGCACGGCGACCTCGGCGCCCCGGGCCCGCGCCTTCGCCACCAGGTCGAACCTGCCGACCTTTCCGCCGCCCGAGCGGGGGTTCATGATGAGGAACGGCGCCTTGGGCGGGGGTGTCGAGCGGGTCCGTTCCTCCGCGTGCCCGGCGTCCTCCGTGAGGGCGTGGCCCCCGATCAGCGCGGCGACGGCCCACAGAGCGAGGGCCGCCAGCACGGGCCACAGCAGCCCCACCGCCGCGTACGCCACCAGCACCGCGCCCGGCGTCAGCAACGCGAGCACGGCGGCGAGCGCCCGCACCAGCCCTCGCCGTGACAGCGTCCACCACAGCGCGGCGGCGGTCACGAAGAGCCCCGCCAGCCCGACCGCCAGCAGAGCGAGACTGCTGACCCCGGCGGCGGTGAGGACCAGTGCGAGCGCCCCGGCGGCGACGACCAGCGCCAGCCGCGCCGCCCATCGCGGTCCCGCCGAACCCCGTTCACCACCCACAAACGCATCCCACCGCGCCCGCCCCGCCACCACATCACCTGCACAGGGTGATCCCGCCGGCGGAGACCCCACTGAGGCCCGTCGTGCGTCTGCGGGTCCGTCGTGGCTGGTTGCGCAGTTCCCCGCGCCCCTTTGGGTGGGGTGCCACGCAGGGTCGTCGCGTGTCTGCGGGTCCGTTGTGCCTGGTCGCGCAGTTCCCCGCGCCCCTTGAACTGCGCCGGCGTCGGGCGATGTGCCTGGTCCGAGCCGAGCGTCCTTGTCGGTCGCGGTTCGGCAACGCCCTGAAGGGGCGCGGGGAACTGCGCGACCAGCCACGACGGGCCGGCACCCGGACGACGACCTACTGCGGCACGCCCCGCTGCGGCCCCTCCTCCGGCATGCCCTCCTCCGGCATGCCCCCCTGCGGCCCCTCCTGCGGAGCACCGAGCATTCGCCGCAAAAGGTCCCGCAGCGCCAGCCGCTCCCCCTCCGACAACCCCGCAAGCGGCTCCCGAGCGAACCGCAGCGACTCACGCAGCCCCCGAGCCACCGTCCGCCCCTCCTCGGTCACCGCGGCCAGCTTCACCCGCCGGTCCGCCGGATCCGGGCGGCGTTCCACCAGCCCGCGCGCCTCCAGCCGGTCCACGATCCCGGTCACGTTCGACGGCTCGCACCGCAACCGCTGCGCCAGCTTCCGCATCGGCAGCGGCTCCAGCGACAGCAGACTCAGCAGCCGCGCCTGCGCGCCGGTCAGCGCGTGCTCGGCGGCGGCCTCCTCGTACTCCTCGTGGTAACGGGCCACGACCGCGCCGATCAGGTCGACGACTTCGAGGGTCAGTTCATCCGGACGGCGGATCTTGTGTGAAGTGGCCATGCTCTCAGGGTACCCCCGTTACTTGACATCCTGAAATATTCAGGAGCATGGTTGTTTCAGATGCTGAAGTAAATTTCGTCCGTCCACAGGGCCCGTCCGCAGGGTCCGTGCACAGGAAAGGCGCACTCCCATGAGCAACCGCGAATGGCACCTCCTCTCCCGCCCCGTCGGCTGGCCCAAGGCCGAGGACTTCGCCCTCGTCGAGACCGAGGTTCCGACGCCCCGCGAGGGCCAGGTGCTCGTACGGAACAAGTACCTCTCCGTCGACCCGTACATGCGCGGACGCATGTCGGACGCGAAGTCGTACGTCGCGCCGTTCGAACTCGGCAAGGTCATGCAGGGCGGCGCCGTCGGCGAGGTCATCGCCTCCGAGGCCGAGGGCATCGCGGTCGGCGACCACGTCCTGCACTTCTTCGGCTGGCGCGAGTACGCCGTCATGGACGCCAAGGCCGCCGTCAAGGTCGACCCCGAGGCCGCGCCGCTGTCCACGTACCTCGGCGTCCTCGGCATGACCGGCCTGACCGCGTACGCGGGCCTGCTGCGGGTCGGTGCCTTCAAGGAGGGCGACGCGGTCTTCGTGTCCGGCGCGGCCGGTGCCGTCGGCAGCCAGGTCGGCCAGATCGCGAAGCTCAAGGGCGCCTCGCGGGTCATCGGCTCCGCCGGCTCCGACGAGAAGGTCGAGCTCCTCGTCGAGGAGTACGGCTTCGACGCCGCCTTCAACTACAAGAACGGCCCGGTGTGGGAGCAGCTCAAGCAGGCCGCCCCGGACGGCATCGACGTCTACTTCGACAACGTCGGCGGTGAGCACCTGGAGGCCGCGATCGGCGCGCTCAACCTCCGGGGCCGGGCCGTGATCTGCGGCATGATCTCCCAGTACAACTCGACCGAGCCGACCCCCGGCCCGCGCAACATGGTCAAGATCCTGCAGAACCGGCTGCGCGTCGAGGGCGTTCTCGTCGGCGACCACTACGACCTCCAGCAGGAGTTCGTCCAGGAGGTCGGCCCCTGGGTCGCCTCGGGGCAGCTCAAGTACCGCGAGACGGTCGTCGAGGGCATCGAGAACAACCTGGAGGCGTTCCTCGGGGTCCTGCGCGGCGACAACACCGGAAAGATGATCGTCAAGCTCTGACGCCTTCTGCGGATTTCCGGTATGCGGTAACTTCTTTCCGAAACCGTCGTCGATCGTGGGCGCGAGTCGCGGCGGACCGAGGAGGAGAAGACACCGCATGTCCATCCAGCAGACCGACGTCCTGTACACGGCCGTCGCCACCGCCGAGAAAGGTCGCGACGGCCGTGTCGCCACCGACGACGGCAAGCTCGACGTCGTCGTGAACCCGCCCAAGGAGATGGGCGGCAGCGGCGCCGGCACCAACCCGGAGCAGCTGTTCGCGGCCGGCTACAGCGCCTGCTTCCAGGGCGCCCTCGGTGTGGTCGCCCGCCAGGAGAAGGCCGACATCACCGGCTCGACCGTCACCGCGAAGGTCGGCATAGGCAAGAACGACGACGGCTTCGGGATCATCGTCGAGATCTCGGCCGCCATCCCGAACGTCGACGCCGCCACGGCCCGGGACCTCCTGGAGAAGGCCCACCAGGTCTGCCCGTACTCGAAGGCGACGCGCGGCAACATCACCGTGACGCTGGCCTGACACGCTTCGTCGCGCACGGCACGGGCCGCACCCTTGGACGCAGGGTGCGGCCCGCGCCCTGAAGGGGCGCGGGGACCTGCGCGACCAGCTCCCACCGGGCCGCATCCGCGACCCGATCGAGTCCCCCCGGACTACTGGGCGGAGCCCAGCGCCGCCCGATGCACCGCACGCACCAGCCGCTCGTTCTCCACCGCCGCCCCGCCCGGGTAGGCGAACCGGCGCCGGGTGTAGCCGTAGGCGAGTCCGCTGCGGGGGTCCGCGAAGGCCTGGGAGCCGCTCGCGCCGCTGTGGCCGAAGGAGCCGGCACCCAGGTACGGGTACACGTAGTCGGCGACCGCCTGGAAGCCCAGGCCGAAGGACTTGTGGAACCGGGCCACCAGGTCGTACCCGGTGGAGTGGATCTGGCCGACCTCGGCGATCGTGTCCGGCTTCAGCAGCGGCGGGCGCTCGTCCCTCTCGCTGATCGCCGCCGCGTACATCCCGGCGAGCCCGCGCGCGGACGCCACGCCGCCCGCCGAGGCCGGCCCGCTCGCCCGCACGGCACGGGAGTTGGGATAGTCCGAGAGCTCGCCCGCGCCCGGCACATGCGTGTTGAAGGCGATCGAGGCCAGGGTGTGCGGCCCCGTCGGCGTGGCGTCCAGCACCGCCTGCTGCTCCGGCGTCGGCGCCATCGGCTGCACGGAGCGGTAGCGCGGCTCCAGCGCCTCCGGGAGCCCGAGGTGGAAGTCCAGACCGTAGGGCGCCCGGATCCGCTCCTCGTAGACCTCCTGGAGGGTGCGGCCGGTGGCGCGGCGTACGACCTCGCCGACGAGCGCGCCGATGACGAACGCGTGGTAGCCGAAGGCCGTGCCCGGCCGCCAGAACGGCCGCTGGTCGGCGAGCCGCTCGGCGATCGCGCGGTCGTCGGCCAGCTCGGCCCCGGAGAACCCGGCGTCCAGCCCCACCACCCCGGCCCGGTGCGAGAGCAGATCACGCAGGGTCAGGCCGCCCTTGCCCTCGGCCCCGAACTCCGGCCAGTAGTAGGTGACCTTCCGGTCCGGCTCCAGCGTGCCCTCCTGGATCAGCAGCGCGGCCACGAGGTGCGCGGCGCCCTTGGTGGAGGAGAACACGCCGTACAGGGAGTCCGCCTCGCAGCCGTCACCGGCCCACAGGTCGACGACCTTGCGGCCGTGCACGTAGGCGCACAACTGTCCTTCGTAGTCGGCGAGTTCACCCGCCACAAAGGCGGCGAACTCCTCGCGCACCGGCTCGTAGCCGTCCGCGACCGTGCCGTGGATTCCCTGTGCCATCCGCTCTCCTCATCTCCTGCCGTCGGCCTGGGCCGTACCGAACAGCGCCCTGCCTACCTGGGCGAATTCTCCCTTGGGGTGATCCCGGAACAAGGGCTCGGTGCCGAACAGGACCGCTCCCGGGCCGCTGACCACCGCGGCCCGCCCCGCCGCGTCCGCGGGTCCGCCGGCGCCGTCACGCGACGGCCGCCAGTGCCCGGAGACGAGCGGATTCCCGCCGGCGTACGACTGTTCCACCCGCACGCCCGGACCGAGGTCGGTGAACCACACGGGCGCGTAGACGAAGCTGTGCGAGGGGCTGCCGGTCATCAGGGCGCTGCCCGAGTTCGCCACGCGCACCACGCCGTTGGCGTCCCCGTTGCCCTCGACCGGCTTCACGGCCAGCAGCCCGGCCGCCGCGTTGAGCTCGGCGCCCGTGGCACCGCGCCCGACCAGACCGTGCCCGTCCAGGAAGGCGTCCAGGGCGTCGCGGGCGCCGGCGGTCAGATCGTCATGGTCCAGCCCCGTGGACACGAACAGCACGTCCACCGCCGACCAGTCGAACCCGGCGTTCAGCACACCCGTCGAGACCGGCGTGACCTCGAAGTTCATCTCCCGCAGCGCCAGCAGCTCACCCGGTGTGACGGCGGCCGCGACACGCGTGCGGGACAGCGGGGCCGTGCCCCGGGCCGTCGTCGCGTCGAAGGCGACGTCGTACGTCCGTGCCGCGGCCTCGGCCTTCGAGCGCGCGGACGCCGGGACGATCGCGCTGCCGTCGGCCGCCCGCCGTGCCGGAACCCCCAGCCGCAGCAGCGAGTTGAGGGCCGCGATCTCGCGCGGGTCGTCCAGCCGCAGCCGCAGGTCGCCGCGCGGGGCGACGGACCCGACCGGGGCCGCGGCCGACACCGGCCGCAGCGGTACGCCGGCCAGGCTCCCACGCGTCACCGGCTCGACGGACGCGCCCCACAGCCGGCCCAGACTCCAGCCCGAGATGTCGTACATCACCGACACCTCGTCGCTGATGTCCCGCCCGTCCGCGAGCAGCGCGTTCGCCAGGCCCCGCTTGGGCTGCCGCAGGTCGACGACGTACGAGCCCTTCGCGTACGTCCGTGAGCCGAGCCGGAAGTCGTGCGGGGCCCGGGTGACGCGGACGTCGTTGGCGAGGAGATGGTCCACGAGGCGGGCGGCCGCCGTCGCCGAGCGCTGGGCGGCGCGGCCGGCGGGGATGACGTAGGCGCGCGGGAACGTCGTCGTGTAGACGTCCTCGGGGCCGATGCCGGGGACGCCCGGGACCGTCTCCTCGGACACCGGGACCTGGGCGGCGCCCGCGGCCCCGCGCCGGAACACCTCGATCTGGTCGGCGACGAGCGAGGCGCGCCGGGTCCGCACGAAGTCGAGGGTGGCGCGCAGGGCGGCCCCGGCGACGTCGACGTTGATGGCGGAACGGCGGCGCAGCTCCGTGACGGGCAGGCTCGCGTAGTCGGCGTTGTTCACGCGCAGCGGGATCTCCACCGTGTGCGCGGCGACCGTGCCGTGGTAGGCCGCGTACTGCGGGGTGAAGATCGGCGGCCAGTCGTCCCAGCCCTCCTCCTGGTCCCGGAACGGGATCTGCGCGGGCTGCACGCCGTCCTTCTCGGGCGTGTGGCCGAGGCCGTTGACGGCGGCCTCCATGCCGAGGGCGTTGGCGTAGGTGTTCTTCAGGAACAGGTCGTACTCGTAGTTCTCCCCGTGCGGGGGAGTGGTCGGCTCGATCAGGGTGCCGTTGACGTAGCCGTGCAGGTCGAGCATGACCGCCGGCTGCTTGTCGATCATGATCCGCCGCATCGCCCGCACCTCGGGCTGCGAGGCGGTGACGAA
This sequence comes from Streptomyces sp. Y7, assembly GCF_043195415.1. Classification (NCBI taxonomy): domain Bacteria; kingdom Bacillati; phylum Actinomycetota; class Actinomycetes; order Kitasatosporales; family Streptomycetaceae; genus Streptomyces; species Streptomyces sp. Y7. The sequence continues at coordinate 64,647 of NZ_JBIDDQ010000017.1, read as the reverse complement.
GTCCCGGTTCAGGTCGAAGCCGCCCGCGTTCGCGCGGGTCCCGGCGATCCGGCCGTCGGGGTTGGCGGTGATGTTGAAGTAGAGCCGGCTGTGCGCGAGGAGCTCGCGCGTGGCGCTGTCGTCGGCGCCGGCGAGCCGCTCGATGAGCTTCAGGGAGGCGTCGGTGCCCTCCCACTCGTTGCCGTGGATGTTGTTGTTGAGGAACACCGGCGCCTTGTAGGCCCGCGCGATCTCCGGGGACTTGGCGGCGAGCGCGGGCGCGTTCTCGATGAGTTCGCGCATCCGCGCCTGGGCGCGGGCCTGGCGGGCGTTCTCCGGGGCGGTGACGGTGACGAGGTACAGCCGGTGTCCGCCGGCCGACCGGCCCGCGACCTCCACGCTCACCCGGTCGCCGAGGGCCTGCAGGGCGTTCAGCCTCGGCGCGATGGCGTGGTACGGGGTGAGGCCGAGCTTGACGGACTTGTCGGCCGGGTTCTCCGGGTCGGGGGAGAGGACCTGACGGCGGGGGTAGCCGCGGCTGTCGTCGCCGAGCACGGCCGCGGAGGCGGACTCGGCGGCGGACTCGGCGTTCGTCCCGCCCGCCAGGGCCCGCAGCGCCGCGCTCAGCGGCGTCCGCGCGGCGTTCGTGTCCGGCGCGGCCTCGCGGTGGACCGGCGGCCGGGGCTCGGCGACGGCGGTGTGCGGGGTGAGCAGCAGGGCGCCTGCCGTGGCCAGGACCAGGGCGGTGATCGGAACGGGTCTCGCAGGAACGGTTCTCGTGGTGCGCACGCGTACCTCCTCCGGGAACTTCCTGAGATCGGTACGGCGAGGTGTACCTGTTCGACTCAACCGCAACAAGAGGGAGTTGGTGTCACGGATGCCCCGGACGGCGCAACTCCGGGCGGGCGCAGGGGGCATGCTGTGGGCACCGGGTGTGTGCGAGCGCCCCACGGAAGGGGAGTCCCATGGCCACGATCCCTCCGCTGCCCAGCAGGGACGACGTACTCCGCATGGCGCGCAGCACGACCGACATCACCGGCCAGCTCCTGGACACGGCCGGGAACCTCACCCGGATCGCGCTCAACACCTTCGACCCCCGGGACGGATCGGGCGCCGAGGTCCTGCGCGTCCTGCGGGAGACCACCGCCGAACTGGCCGAGGCCAGCGCCTCCCCGCAGGCCCAGGAGGCCTTCTACCGCATCGTCGAGACCCTCACCCGCCTCGGCACCAGCGGGGCGCCCCTGGCCGTCCACCCGGTCAGCGAACCGGCACAGGCCCTGCTGGCCGCCCTCGGCGACAGCCTGCTGCCGGTGCTGGACGCGGTGGAGCCGGCGATCGAGGAGTTCGCGGCGGCGCTCGGCGAGCTCGTCGAGGCCACCTCGCCGCTGCTGCCGGCGACGGCGGGCGTGGCCGCGGGCGCGCTGCTCGCCGTGACCCCGCTGCTGCGCGCCGCCGCGGAGGTGCTGCGGGAGTCGTCCCCCGAACTCCGCCGTGTCGCGGACGCGCTGACGGCCGCGCTGGCCCCGCTGATGCCGCTCCAGGTCGCCCTCGCCGAGCGGGCGGCCGCCGCCGGCGCGAACGTCGTCCGTGCCACCCTGCCGCCGCTGGCCGACCTCACCGAGGCGGCGGCGGCCGCGACCAAGGCCGCCCGCCCGGCCCTGATCGCCGGTGAGGAGTTCCTCGTGGCCGCACTGGAACGCCTCCAGCCCATGCTGCTCGCCGGGGCCTCGCAGGCGGGACGCGTGGCACGGGGCGTCGCGGTACGGGTGTCGGCGGCGGTGAGCCCGACGGCGGAGCCGGGGGTCGTGGTGGCCGTGACCCCCGCCTAGAGGTCATGGTGACCCGGCCTCGAAGCCTCTGTGACTCCGGTGTGACACGCCCCGACTAGAGTGCGGTGCATGCGCGATCTTGGTGCCGGTTTCAGGTATCTCCTCAAGGGCCAGCGATGGGTGGCCCGGCACGGCAGACAGTACGGTTTCGGGCTGGTCCCGGGCCTGATCACCCTGGTGCTCTACGTGGGCGCCCTCGTCGCGCTCGCGCTCTGGGGCGAGGACGTCGTGTCCTGGTCGACACCGTTCGCCGACGACTGGTCGAGCCCCTGGCAGGGCCTGTTCCGCGGCTTCCTCACCGCCGTGCTCTTCGTCCTGGGCCTGCTCCTGTCGGTCGTCACCTTCACCGCCGTGACGCTCCTGATCGGCCAGCCCTTCTACGAGAGTCTCTCCGAGAAGGTCGACCGGGACGTCTCCCCCGACGGCACGGCCCCCGAGTCCGGCCTGCCGCTCTGGCGCGAACTGTGGATCTCGGGCCGCGACAGCCTGCGGATCGTGCTGCGCGCCGCCCTGTGGGGCGTGCTGCTCTTCGCCCTCGGCTTCGTCCCGGTCGTCGGCCAGACGGTCGTACCGGTGCTCGGGGTCGTCGTCACGGGCTTCTTCCTCACCGAGGAACTCGTCGCCGTCGCCCTGCAGCGCCGCCGCGTCGAACTCCGCGACCGTCTCGCCCTCCTGCGCTCCCGCAAGACCCTCGTCTGGGGCTTCGGCACGCCCCTCGCCGCGGCCTTCCTGATCCCGTTCGTCGCGGTGTTCCTGATGCCGGGCGCGGTGGCGGGGGCGACGCTGATGGCGCGGGAGCTGCTGGGGGAGGAGACCCGGGAGGATGCGGCGCCCGCGCCGGACCAGGAGAGCGTCAGCTGGTGACCGGGCTGCCGGCCGCCACCTTCAGGATCGTGCGTACCTGGGCGATGATGTCCAGCCGGTTGCGGACGAACTCGGGGTCGGTCACCGACCCCGTCGCCGGGTCGGTGTTGCCCGCCCCGAACTGCAGCACCGGCGTGTGCACATGCCCGCCCGGCAGCGTGTCGTGCAGGCCCAGCCGGTCCCGCAGCAGCGTCGCCCGGTAGGCGATCTCGTTGGACAGGTAGTCCCCGCCGCCCCCGGCCCGCGCGGTCGACCCGGGCGTCGGCCCGTCCGGCCGGACGACGGCCTGCGTCCCGCCCGCCGGGATCTCGGTCACGCTGGTGTTGTCGTACACCGGGAACCGGCCGGTGCCGGCGGCCACGATCCGTGCGTACGGCAGCGTCGTCGTCGTCCACTGCGGCTGCGAGGCCGGGTCGTCGACCGGCACGGTCTCGGTGCGGGAGACGTTCTCGTTGTCGCCGAAGCCGCCCCGCCAGGCCCCGTTGGTCCGCTCCACGTCGAACCGCCCGACCCGTCCCTGGCTCACGGTCGTGAACAGGTCGGCCCGCTTCAGATACGGCCGCAGCGTGCGCTCCACGGTTCCTTCCGCGAAGTCCGCCCAGCGCACCGGGAAGACGGCCGTCTCCACCCGCGCGGGACCGTCCGCCGTCTCGATCACCGTGCCGTCGAGGGCGAGCGCGGTGGCCCCGGACGGATTGGAGATACGGATGTCACGGTCGAGCGTGAACGGGTCGAAGCCGGTGACCAGGATCCGCCCCATCCCCTTGCCGCCCGGCAGCCGGATGTCGGTCTGACCCCGTGAGGTCCGCTCCAGCGCGTCGAGCAGCGCGCTCCGCTGCCCGTCGCTCAGCCCGAACCCCGGCGCCGACGTCCGCACTTCGCGCGTCATCGCCAGCCGCGCCCAGTACAACGGCCGGTCGTCGTCCCGGCTCAGGTCACCCCCGGCCGGCCCCCGCCCCTGCGCCCGGTCGACGGCCCTGCGCCACAGCGCCGAACCCTCCCGTACGACCACACGGTGGGCCTGCGCGTACGAGTGCGCCGCCCCGAGATCGCGGGCGAACCGCTGCGTGGCGGTGTCGAATCCGGAGCGGCGGAGTATCTCCTGGGGGACCGCCTTGTCGAGCCGCTGCTCCTCGACGGTGGGCGCGGCAGCCGTCCCGACGGCGGCAGCGCTGCCCGCCGTCGGGGCCGAGAACCCGGCCAGCAGGGCCAGTCCGAGGACGCCGATCCGAACGCGTATGGAATTCAAGGGAGTTCCGGTCCTTCCGTCACGGTGGGGGAGGCAGAGCCTGTGTCGTGCGGGACGCCGGAAGTATCGCGTGGCGGGAGTGGTCTACGCCATGGCCCCGGACATCTTCACCGCCGCTTCCCGCAGCACTCCCAGGAACTCCCGCACCGCCGGGGCCGCCGACCGGCCCCGTGCCGTCGCCGCGTACACGGCCCGCGCCGGGCCGCCTTCGTCCAGCACCCCCACCAGACGCACGTCGGGGCGCACCGACGCCGCGGCCAGCGCCGGGACCAGGGCCACGCCGAGGCCGGCGGCGACGTACCCCTGCTTGGCGGTCCACTCGCCGACGACGTGCGCGACCCGCGGCCGGAAGCCCTGCCGCAGCGCCGCGTCGAGGAGGGTGCCCTCGGGGCGGGAGCTGCCGGAGATCCAGTCGGCGTCGGCGAACCGGCCGAGCGGCACCGGGGAGCCGTGGCCGGCGAGGGGGTGGGCGGCGGGCACGGCGACGTACAGGGACTCGTCGAGGAGGTGGTGGAGTTCGTACGCCTGCAGGGGCGCGCGTCCCGTGGTGGAGACGACGGCGAGGTCGAGATGGCCCGCGCCCAGACGGTCCAGGAGCGCCGGGGTGAAGCCCTCCTCGCGGGTCACCCGGACGCCGGGGTGCCGGGCGCGGAAGACGGCCAGCGCCTGCGGCACGAGACCCGCGTCGGCCGAGGCGAACGCGCCGAACCGGAGCCGTCCGCCGGCCACTTCACGCAGAACGGCCAGTTCCCGCACGGCCCCGTGCAGCGACTCCGCGACGGCCTCGGCGTACGGCACGAGGACCCGCCCGGCCTCGGTGAGCCGTACCCCGCGCGGCAGCCGGTCGAACAGCGGGGCACCGCCCAACGCCCCTTCCAGGGTGGAGATCTGACGGGACACCGCCGACTGTGTCCAGCCGAGGGTCCGGGCGGCACCCGTGAAGGAGCCCTGCCGCGCCACTTCCAGGAACGCCCTCAGCCACACGCTGGAGACCTCGGGAAAGCCATGCGGATCCGTCATGGCGTCCATGCTGGACATTCGCTTGTCGCATCGCAAGGCCGCACCTAGCGTCGACGGCATGCAGATCACCATCGGCAACCCGGCCTCCGCGCCCCAGCCGCTCAGCCCGTACTACTCCCAGGTCGCCCGCGTCGAACACGCCGACGGCAGCGCCCTGTTGTTCCTCTCCGGGCAGATCGCCGAGGGGGACACGGTCGCCGAACAGACGCGCGGCATCTTCGAGACGATCGCCGCGCTGCTCGCGGCGCACGGCGCGACCCTCACGGACGTCGTCAACATCCGCACCTGCCTGACCGACATCGGCACTCTGGAGGAATACGGCACCGTACGGCGGCAGTTCCTCACCGGCACCCCGCCGACCAGCATGACCTTCGAGGTGCCGAGGCTGTTCAGGCCAAAGGCCCGGGTGGAGGTCGAGGTCGTCGCCGCGGTCAGTCCGTGACCCCGGGGGCCTCGGGAGCCGCGGGGTTCTCGCCGAGCAGGCTGAGGAAGTCCCGGAACGCGCCGGGCATGTCCACCGACTCCGGGTCCAGGAGCCACTGGTACTGCAGGCCGTCCATCACGGCGACCAGCAGCGGAGCCGTACGCTCCGGGGACAGCCCGTTCGGGAGCCGGTCGCCGTACTCGGCGCGCAGCATCTCCGCCATGTTCGCGCGGACCTGGACGTAGCGCTCCGTGAAGTAGGCGCGCGCCGGATGACCCTCCGTCACGCTCTCGCCGAGCAGGGCCGAGAAGGTCTGGATGATGCCGGGCCGCATCGCGTTGTACTCCACCAGCGAGGCCAGCAGGTCCACGCGCCAGCGGGTGTTGGGCACCGCGTCCCACTGGTCCCGCTCCTGGAGCACGGCGACGAGCAGCGCGTCCTTGGTCGGGAAGTAGTGCAGCAGCCCCTGCTGGGTGAGCCCGACCCGCTCCGCCACCGCGCCCAGGCTCGCCCCCCGGTAACCGCGCTCGGCGATCACCTCCAGGGCCGCCCGCACGATCTCGGCGCGGCGCTCCTCGCTCCTGACCCTCGCGTTCATGGCGTCACCGTACGGCATCGACGTACCTCTAATATTACAGCAAGATAACGAAACCTACCGGTCTACAGGTAGCCGATGCAGGATGGAGGCACACCAGGCACTCACCGAGGAGGCACCGCGATGGCGGGAAGGCGCACCCAGGCCGATGAAGCACGCGAGGCGGTCGTCGAGGCGGCCCTCGCCCGGCTCGACCTCGACGCGAAGGCGCGGCTGCTCTCCGGCCAGGACATGTGGACCCTGCCCGCGCTCCCCGCGATCGGCCTGAGGTCCCTCGTCATGTCCGACGGCCCGATCGGCGTCCGGGGGGTGCGCTGGACCGCCGACGACCCGTCCGTCGCGCTGCCCTCGCCCACCGCGCTCGCCGCGACCTGGGACCCGGGCCTCGCCCGCCGCGCCGGCACCCTCCTCGCCCAGGAGGCCCGCCGCAAGGGCGTCCACGTGCTCCTCGCGCCCACCGTCAACCTCCACCGCTCCCCGCTCGGCGGCCGCCACTTCGAGGCGTACAGCGAGGACCCGTACCTGACCGGCCTGATCGGCGCCGGGTACGTCGGCGGAGTCCAGGCCGGCGGCGTCGGCACCACCGTGAAGCACTTCGTCGCCAACGACGCCGAGACCGACCGCTTCACCGTCGACAACACCGTCGGCGAACGCGCCCTGCGCGAGCTGTATCTGGCGCCCTTCGAGTTCATCGTCGAGAACGCCCACCCCTGGGGCATCATGACCGCCTACAACACGGTCAACGGCACGACGATGACCGAGCACCGCCACCTCGTGAACGAGGTCCTGCGCGGCGAGTGGGGCTTCGACGGCTGCAACGTCTCCGACTGGATGGCCGCCCGGTCCACCACCGGCGCGATCGAGGGCGGCCTCGACGTCGCCATGCCGGGGCCGCGGACGGTGTACGGCGAGCCCCTCGCCCGGGCCGTACGGGACGGCGAGGTCGCCGAGGCCAGGGTCGACGACGCCGTGCGCAACGTCCTGCGGCTCGCCGCCCGCGTCGGCATCCTCGACGGCGCCGAGCCCGTGGTGACCGACCTCCCCGGCACCGTCGACGGCCGCGCGCTGGCCCGCGAGATCGCCCGCCGCTCCTTCGTCCTGGTCCGCAACGACGGCGCCCTCCCGCTGCGGCCCGGCGGCACGGTCGCCCTCGTCGGTGCCGCCGCCCGCGACGCCCGTGTCCTCGGCGGCGGCTCCGCCACCGTCTTCCCCGCCGGCGTCGTCTCCCCGCTCGACGGCCTGACCGCCGCGCTCCCCGAAGGCACCCTGACCTACGCCGTCGGCGCGGACCCGAACACCGAACTCGCCGTCGCCGGCAAGGGCTTCGAGCTACGGGCCGTGTGCCGGGACGCGGCCGGCAACGTCATCGGCACCGGATCCGCCCCCAACGGCCAGATCCAGTGGATGGGTTCGGACCTGCCCGAGGGCGTCACCCACGAGGCCCTGCACACCGTCGAGCTGACCGGCACGTTCACCCCGCGCGACACCGGCGCGCACACCTTCGGCGTCAAGGGCATCGGCGCCTTTCGGCTCGTCATCGACGGCACGACGTACTACGACGACGTCCAGCGTCCCGCCAAGGACGACCCCTTCATCACGTTCTTCGGTGCCCCCGTCCCGCGCGCCCAGCCCGAACTCACCGCCGGCGAACCGGTGGAGGTCTCCCTCACCCATGTCGTCGAGTTCCCCGAGGGCATCCCGATGAAGGTCGTCGGCTTCACGCTCGCCCACCAGGAGCCGCAGCGCGACCCCGACGAGCTGATCGCCGAGGCCGTCGAGGCGGCGCGCGGCGCCGACACGGCCGTCGTCGTGGTCGCCACCACCGACCGCGTCGAGTCCGAGGGCTTCGACCGCACGGACCTCGCTCTGCCCGGCCGTCAGGACGAGCTGGTGCGCGCCGTCGCCGCCGCCAACCCGAACACCGTCGTGGTCGTCAACTCCGGCTCCCCGGTGGAGCTGCCCTGGCGCGACGACGTCGCCGCGGTGCTGCTGAGCTGGTTCCCCGGGCAGGAGGGCGGCGCCGCCCTCGCGGACGTCCTCACGGGAGCGCACGAGCCGGGCGGCCGGCTGCCCACCACCTGGGGCTCCCTGGCCGACGCCCCGGTCACCGAGGTCGTCCCCACGGACGGCGAGCTGCCGTACACCGAGGGCGTCTTCATCGGCTACCGCGCCTGGGAGAAGGACGGCCGGGTCCCGTCGTACCCCTTCGGACACGGTCTCGGCTACACCGACTGGACGTACGAGTCCGCCGAGGTCAAGGGCAGCACGGTCACCGTCCGCGTCCGCAACTTGGGCGAGCGCGCCGGGCGCGAGGTCGTGCAGGTCTATCTGTCGCCGAGCGAGCCGGACGCCGAGCGGCCGGTGCGGTGGCTCGCCGGGTTCGCCGGCGTGGAGGCCGGGCCGGGGGAGCGCGGCGAGGCCGTCGTCGAGCTGCCGCGCCGGGCGTTCGAGGTGTGGGACGAGAAGACCAATAAGTGGACTCATGTGAAGGGTTCGTACGAGATCCAGGTGGGGCGCTCGATCGCGGACCGTCGGGTGACGGCGACGATTAACGTCTGATCCGGGAGAAGTACCCAGGAACAGCCCCGGTCCGGGACCCTGACAACACCTGGACCGGGGCTCGTGGGTGCGTCGCAGGTCAGCGCGCCGAGAAGCCGTACACCGTCTCCGACCGGAACACCTCGCCCGGCCGCAGCGCCGTGCTCGGGAAGTCCGGCCGGTTCGGGGAGTCGGGGAAGTGCTGGGTCTCCAGCGCGATGCCGTCGCCGGGGGCGAAGGGCTCGGGCAGATGGTCGCCGGTGTAGAGCTGGAGACCGGGCTCGGTGGTCGCCACCGTCATCGCCCGCCCGGTCGACGGGTCGTACAGCTCGGCCACCTGCTGCGCGGTGGCCGTCACGCCCTTGTCGAGCACGAAGTTGTGGTCGTATCCGGAGCCGACCTTGCGCGCCTGGCGGAAGTCGAAGCGGGTGTCCGCGACGTCCTCCAGGACACCGGTCGGAATGAGGTCCTGATCGACCGGGGTGAACCGCGAGGCCGCCAGCCGCAGTTCGTGCCCGCCCGCGCCGCCGGATCCGGACCCGGCGAGATTGAAGTAGCTGTGGTTGGTCAGGTTCACCACGGTCGGGGCGTCCGTCACCGCCTCGTACGCGATGCGCAGCGCCCCGTCGGCGTCCAGCGTGTAGGTCACCGAGACCTCCAGCCGGCCCGGGAAGCCCTCCTCGCCGTGCCGGCTGACCCGTTCGAGCCGCAGCCCGTGCTCGACCGGCGTCACCTCCCACACCCGCTTGTCGAAGCCGCGCGCGCCGCCGTGCAGGGAGTTGGGCGGGGTGTTGGGCTCCAGCGCGTACGTCAGTCCGTCCAGCGGGAAACGGCCGCCCGCGATCCGGTTGGCGTACCGCCCGATGAGGGCGCCGAGATAGGGCCCCGGGTGGGTCACATAGTCCTCGAGGCCGGCGAACCCCAGCACCACGTCCGCCCGGTGCCCGTCCCGGTCCGGCACCTCGAGCGACTGCACGATCCCGCCGTACGACAGCACCCGTACCCGCACGTCCGCGCGCTCCAGGGTCCAGCGGTGGACCTCGGTGCCGTCGGAAAGTGTGCCGAAGTGTTCGCTCATGAGCGGAACACTAGTTCGTCACCGTCCGGTAGGCGATCTCGGCCAGCCGTGCCTGACCGTTGACACTCGGATGGAACCAGTCCCACTGGCTCAGCTGCTCGGTGCCGAAGCGGAAGTCGTACACCGCGCCGTCGTCGAAACGGCACCGCCGGTCCTTCTCGCAGACCTCTTCCAACACCTTGTTGTACGCCTCGACCCGCCCCTGCACCGTCTCGCGCCGCTGGTTGGACCGGGTGGTGAGGGAGTCGGGGTCACTCAGCATCGACGGGCAGATGCCGAGCTTCCACACCTGCTTGCCGACCGGGTTGGTACGGCCCTGCTCCCACAGCCGCATCAGGTTCGGCACGCTCGCCACGAACACCTGCGTCTTCGGCAGGGACTCCCGCAGCGTGCTCATCGCGTCCTCGAACTGCGTCCGGAAGTCGGCCACCGAGGTCATGGCGTCCGTCGACGCCCGGCAGGCGTCGTTCGCTCCCGCCATCACCGCCACCAACTCCGGCCTGCGCGTCGCCGCCTGGGCCATCTGGCCGGGAACGTCCGCCATCCGGGCCCCGGTCACCGCGTAGTTCCAGCTGTGCCGGGCCGCGTCCGTCTTCCCCAGCAGCCGGACGGCCAGGCTGTCGACCCGCGGGCTGCTGCCGGTCGCCCAGGACACCTCGGGACAGTCCGACAGGACCGAGCAGGCGTCGAAACCACGGGTGATGGAGTCGCCCACCGCCGCCACGGAGGCCGGACTGCGGTCCCAGGTGGGCGTCGGCTTCGGCGACGGCCGGCCACCGCGCGCCTCGGTGCCCGACGGTGCCGGCGAGTCGCCGCCGACGGCGTCACAACCGGCGGCACCCACGACGGCCGCGGTCACGGCCGCGAGGACAACGCGCGAAAGGTGCCGTCGCTTCGGCATGCCCTGGTCCATCCCCTCGCTCGCCCGGTCGGCCACCCACTGATGTGTCCAACCCATGAGAACGCATGAGGGTTCCCACCCGGCCGATGCAACGGCTCACACCCGTACAAGCGTCCCCCCGGGTGAATGGCGGGCGTTTGACGGCACCTGGACCGACGGTACGTCACACTCCTTGCGCCGCCGCACGGTAGCCTCGCCATCAACGTGGTCGCCCGGCCACTATCGTCCGCCAGTTCGCAAGATGTCCGCTCTGCCCGGAGGTCCCGGTGACGACACGTGGAGTTCTGTACGTGCACTCCGCGCCGCGCGCGCTGTGCCCGCACGTCGAGTGGGCCGTCGCCGGGGTGCTCGGCACGCGCGTCAACCTCGACTGGATCCGGCAGCCCGCCGCGCCCGGCACCTGGCGCTCGGAGTTCTCCTGGCAGGCAGAGGCCGGCACGGCCTCCAAGCTGGCCTCCGCGCTGCGCGGTTGGCACCTGCTGCGCTTCGAGGTCACGGCCGAGCCCTGCGCCACCGCCGAGGGCGAGCGCTACAGCTGCACCCCCGAACTCGGCATCTTCCACGCCGTGACCGGCATCCACGGCGACATCCTCATCCCGGAGGACCGCCTGCGCGCCGCTCTGGCCCGCTCACAGCGCGACGAGACGGACCTGGAAGCCGAGATCGCCAAACTCCTCGGCAAGCCCTGGGACGACGAACTGGAGCCCTTCAGATACGCGGGCGAGGGCGCCCCGGTGCGCTGGCTGCACCAGGTCGTCTAGAGGAGCCTCGGCGGCAACGCCAGCTGTTCAGGGGCGCGGGGAACTGCGCGACAAGCCCCCGCCGACCGGCACTCGGCAGACAACAGACACCACCAACGAACGATGGCCCGGACTCTTCCCAGAGTCCGGGCCATTCTCGGCTACAGCCGTTCTCAGATCGTCCTGAACGCCAGCACCACGTTGTGCCCACCGAACCCGAACGAGTCGTTCAGCGCGGCGATACGGCCCTCCACGGGCAGCTTGCGCGCCTCACCACGGACGACGTCGGCGTTCGCCTCGGCCTCCGGGTCGAGGTTCTCGACGTTGATGGTCGGCGGAGCCACCCGGTGGTACAGCGCGAGCACGGTCGCGACCGTCTCCACACCACCGGCACCACCCAGCAGATGACCCGTCATCGACTTGGTGGCCGACACGGCCATGTGGTCGGCGTCGTCGCCGAACACCTTCCGCAGCGCCTTCAGCTCCGCGATGTCACCGGCCGGCGTCGACGTCGCGTGCGCGTTGACGTGCACGATCTCCGCCGGGTCCAGGTCGTTGCGCTCCAGCAGGTTCTGCAGCGCGTGCGAGATGCCGCGGCCCTCGGGCTCGGGCTGCACGATGTCGTGCGCGTCGGCGGAGATGCCCTGCCCGACCGCCTCGGCGTACACCCGGGCTCCACGCTTCGCGGCGTGCTCGGCGGACTCCAGGACGACCACGCCGGCGCCCTCACCGAGGACGAAGCCGTCGCGGGCGACGTCGTAGGGACGCGAGGCGCCCTGCGGGTCGTCGTTGTTCTTGGACATCGCCATCATGTTGCCGAACGCGGCGATCGGCAGCGGGTGGATCGCCGCCTCCGTGCCACCCGCGACGACGACGTCGGCGCGGCCGGTGCGGATCATCTCGATGGCGTAGCCGATGGCCTCGGCGCCCGAGGCGCACGCGGAGACCGGCGTGTGCACGCCCGCACGGGCGCCCACGGCCAGACCCACGTTCGCGGAGGGGCTGTTCGGCATCAGCATGGGGACGGTGTGCGGCGAGACACGGCGAACGCCCTTGTCCTTGAGCACGTCGTACTGGTCGAGCAGGGTCGTCACACCGCCGATGCCCGAGGCGATGACGGCACCGAGGCGGTCGGGGTCGACGTTCGGGTCCTCACCGGCCTTGGCCTCGAAACCGGCGTCGGCCCAGGCCTCCTTGGCGGCGATCAGCGCGAACTGCGCGGAGCGGTCCAGTCGGCGGGCCTGCGGCCGCGGAATGACCTCGGTCGGCTCCACGGCGACGGGCGCGGCGATACGGACCGCCTGCTCGGCGGCCCACTCCTGCTCCAGGGGCTTGACGCCGGAACGTCCGGCGACCAGGCCCTCCCAGGTAGAGGCTGCGTCGCCACCCAGCGGTGTGGTTGCGCCGATACCGGTGACGACCACGGTGCGATTGGTCGAGCTCACGGGAATTCTTTCTCCAACGGATACGAGGATTCAGCGGCGCCACCGCCGGGTGGCGGGGCAGGCAGCCCCAGGGGGGATCGGAGGATCAGCCCTGGTGCTTGAGGATGTAGTCGGTCGCGTCGCCCACGGTCTTGAGGTTCTTGACGTCCTCGTCCGGGATCTTGACGTCGAAGCGCTCTTCGGCGGCGACGACGACCTCGACCATGGACAGCGAGTCGACGTCCAGGTCGTCGGTGAAGGACTTGTCCAGCTGGACGTCCTCAACCGGGATGCCGGCGATCTCGTTCACGATGTCGGCGAGACCGGCGACGATCTCTTCCTGAGTGGCGGCCATCTTGGCGCTCCTTCGTAGATATCTCAGAGGGTGTGGCGTCCGCCGCGTGAGCGGCAGGTGGTGCGTTTCCCGTGCCGGCTCACATGATCCGGCACGGAGTGCCTAGGGGAGAGTAACGACCGTGGCGGCGTATACGAGACCCGCCCCGAATCCGATGACGAGCGCGGTGTCGCCGCTCTTCGCCTCGCCGGTCGCCAGGAGCCGCTCCATCGCGAGCGGGATCGAGGCGGCCGAGGTGTTGCCGGTGGTGCGCACGTCACGGGCGACCGTGACGTGCTCCGGCAGCTTCAGTGTCTTCACCATCGAGTCGATGATCCGCTCGTTGGCCTGGTGCGGGATGAAGACGTCCAGCTCGTCCGAGGTGATCCCGGCCGCGTCCAGCGCCTGCTGGGCGACCTTCGCCATCTCGAACACGGCCCAGCGGAAGACCGCCTGGCCCTCCTGCGTGATCGCCGGGAACTTGTCGACCTCGCCGGCGCGGTAGTCCGTCCACGGCACGGTCTGCTTGATCGTCTCGGACTTGTCGCCCTCGGAGCCCCAGACGGTCGGGCCGATGGCGGGCTCCTTGGCGGGGCCCACGACGACCGCTCCGGCGCCGTCACCGAACAGGAAGGCCGTCGCGCGGTCCTCCAGGTCGGTGAGGTCGCTCAGCCGCTCGACGCCGATGACCAGGACGTACTCCGCGCTGCCCTCGACGATCATGCCCTTGGCGAGGGTGAGACCGTAGCCGAAGCCCGCGCAGCCGGCCGAGATGTCGAAGGCGGCGGCCTTGTTCGTGCCGAGCTTGTCGGCGATCTCGGTGGCGACGGCCGGGGTCTGCTTGAAGTGCGAGACGGTCGAGACGATCACGCCGCCGATCTGCTCGGCGGAGATCCCGGCGTCGGCGATGGCCTTGCCGGACGCCTCGATCGACATCGCGGCGACGGTCTCCTCGTCGCTCGCCCAGTGCCGCGTCTCGATGCCGGAGCGCGAACGGATCCACTCGTCGGACGAGTCGATCTTCTCCAGGATCACCTCGTTGGGCACCACACGCGTGGGGCGGTAACCGCCCACGCCGAGGATGCGCGCGTACGGGGCGCCCTTGCTGGGCTTCAGCTTCGCCATGCTCCGGGCTCCTTGTCAGGCGTGCTCTGCGATGAGCTCGCGAGCAGCGTCCAGGTCGTCGGGGGTCTTGAGAGCCAGGGTCTTCACACCCGGCAGCGCGCGCTTGGCCAGACCGGTCAGCGTGCCGCCCGGGCACGCCTCGATCAGGGCCGTGACGCCGAGCTCCTTGAAGGTCTCCATGCACAGGTCCCAGCGGACCGGGTTGGCGACCTGCCCGACGAGCCGCTCCAGCACCTCGGCGCCGGTGGCGACCGCGTGGCCGTCCTTGTTGGAGACGTAGGTGACCTTGGGGTCGCCGGGGACGAGCTCCTTGGCCGCCTCGGCCAGCTTGTCGACGGCCGGGCCCATGTGGTGCGTGTGGAACGCGCCGGCGACCTTCAGCGGGACGACCTTGCGCACGCCTTCCGGCTTGTCCTCGTTCAGCGCGGCGAGCTGCTCCATCGTGCCGGCGGCCACGATCTGCCCGGCGCCGTTCATGTTCGCCGGGGTCAGCCCCAGCTTCTCCAGGTGCGCGACGCTGACCTCCGGGTCGCCGCCGAGCAGCGCCGACATGCCGGTCTCGGTGATCGCGGCGGCCTCGGCCATGGCCAGGCCGCGCTTGCGCACGAGGGTCAGCGCGGCGGTGTCGTCGAGGACGCCCGCGTAGGCGGCCGCGGTGATCTCACCGACGCTGTGGCCGGCGACGGCACCGGGACTAATGTCACCCAGTGCCGCGGCGGACAGGATGCCGGCCGCGACGAGCAGCGGCTGCGCCACGGCGGTGTCCCGGATGGCGTCGGCGTCGGCCTGGGTCCCGTAGTGGGCGAGGTCCAGTCCGATGGCGTCCGACCAGGCACCGAGGCGGTCGGCGGCACCGGGCAGTTCGAGCCAGGGGGTCAGGAAGCCGGGCGTCTGGGCGCCCTGGCCGGGAGCGACGAGTACGAGCACTCTCACACTCTCTCTTGGGTACGGGCAGCGCCGCCCGTGGGGACAAGGACGAAGAACAGCAGGGGGTTTTGTGGGGCCCCGACAAAAGCCTAGAGCTGGAGATCGCCGTCGGCCAGACGCCCCAGGATCAGCGCGATCCGCAACGTGAACGCGGAGCGTACATCGGACGGCGACCAGCCGGTGACGTCAGTCACACGTCGAAGCCGGTAGCGCACGGTGTTGGGATGCACGAACAGCATCCGTGCCGCGCCCTCCAGACTGCTCGCCTGTTCGAGATAGACGGAGAGCGTCTCCAGAAGAGCGGAGCCCGCTTCCTCCAGCGGTCTGTAGATCTCCTCCACCAACTGCTCGCGCGCGCTCGGATCGCCCGCGATGGCACGCTCCGGCAGCAGATCGTCCGCGAGCACCGGCCGCGGGGCGTCCTGCCAGGCGGAACACGCCTTCAGCCCCGCCGCGGCGGCCTGCGCGGACCGTGTCGCGGCCAGCAGATCCGGTACGACGGGGCCCGCCACGACGGGTCCGGCCGCGTACGGGCCGATCAGCGACTTGGCCACGGCGATCGGGCTGTCGCTGCCGCCCGCGATCACCACCAGC
Source organism: Streptomyces sp. Y7 (assembly GCF_043195415.1). NCBI lineage: Bacteria > Bacillati > Actinomycetota > Actinomycetes > Kitasatosporales > Streptomycetaceae > Streptomyces > Streptomyces sp. Y7. Next base: position 49,026 of record NZ_JBIDDQ010000017.1, on the reverse strand, counting down.
CGGTCCCCGAGCACCCCGGTCAGCACCTGGAGCTTGGCGTGCCGGGCGGCCCGCCGGATGGCCTCCACGGTCAGCTCGCTGTCCCCGTCGGGTGCCGTACCGAGCACCACGCACACATGCTCCGGCGAGTTCCAGCCGAGCGCGGCGGCCCGCGACACGGCCCCCTCGTCGGCCTCGCCGCTGAGGACGGCGTTGACGACGAGCGACTCCAGGCGGGCGTCCCAGGCACCGCGTGCCTCGGCGGCCTGGGCGTAGACCTGGGCGGTGGCGAAGGCGATCTCCCGGGCGTAGACGAGCAGCGCCTCGCGCAGCACGCTCTCGTCGCCGGGAGCGGCGACCTCGTCGATCGCCGACTCCATGACCTCGATGGTCGTGCGCACCATCTCCACGGTCTGCCGCAGCGTGATGGCCCGGGTCAGTTCGCGCGGGGCCGTCCCGAAGACGTCGGTGGAGATGGCCTGCGGCGCGTCGGGATGCCGGAACCACTCGGTGAAGGCGGCGATACCGGCCTGGGCGACGAGACCGATCCAGGAACGGTTCTCCGGGGGCATCGCCCGGTACCACGGCAGCGTCTCGTCCATCCGCGCGATGGCCTGAGCGGCGAGGGAACCGGAGGACTTCTCCAGCCGCTTCAGGGTCGCGGAGTGGGAATGGACGTCGTGCGCGGCTGCGGACTTACGGGCTTCGGGTTCGGGCACGGGGACAAGACTGCCTTATCCGGACGCGAGTGCGTGCCGGAGGGGGCTGTGCTCGACGGTTCGGTCGCCTGCGGGGCGCCTCACGCCGGTGCGGTGAGCCACGTGACCGGAGTCGGTGCGGGCCCCTCGGCAGGGCTACCGTGGTGCGCGTGATGGATGTACGGCGCGCCGCGGAGCGCTATCCGGGAGGGGATCCGGCCTCGGGCATCGAGTCGCGCCACGCCTTCTCCTTCGGCCCGCACTACGACCCCGACAACCTCCGGTTCGGCGTGCTGATCGCCTGCAACGAGGAGCGGCTCGCGCCCGGCGCAGGCTTCGACGAGCACCCGCACAGCCACACCGAGATCGTGACCTGGGTCGTCGAGGGCGAGCTCACCCACCGCGACTCCACCGGCCACGAGACCCGGGTCGGCCCCGGCGACGTCCAGCGGCTGAGCTCGGCGGGCGGCGTGCGGCACGTGGAGCGCAACGACGCCGAGGTGCCCCTGACCTTCCTCCAGACCTGGCTGGCCCCACTCACGCGGGGCGGCGACCCGGCGTACGAGATCGTCCACGGCATCGCCGACTCCACGCCGTACGCCGTCCCCGAGGCGGGCGCCATGCTCCATGTACGCCGACTGGCCGCGGGCGAGCGCACGGCCGTGCCGGACGGGGCGTACCTGTACGTGCACGTCGTGCGCGGCGCGGTGCGTCTGGACGGCGAGGAACTGGGCGCCGGGGACGCGGCACGCATCACGGACGCCAAGGACGTGGAGGCCGTGGGGCTGAGCGCGGCGGAGCTGCTGATGTGGGAGATGGCCGGGTAGCGGTGACGTTCGAGATGCCCAAGTGGTCGGGGCATCGTCAAATGGAGATCTCAAACCCGCCCGGCAGAGAAGAGCCGAGCCCATGGCACGAGGCAAGACCACAGGGGGACAGGGCGACGCCCCGAGAGGGGGACTGCGACGGCTCGGTGAGTGGTGTGCCCACCACTTCGTGATCGTGATCGTCGCCTGGGTCGTGGCGCTCGGCGTCCTCCAGGCTCTCAATCACATCCACGGCGGGGAGTACTCGGACAACTTCGCCCTGTCCGACGTGCAGTCCGAGAAGGGCCTGGACGTCCTCAAGGAGCACGATCCGCAGGCCGGCGGGTACAGCAGCCAGATCGTCATGCACGACGCGGACAAGGCCCTGACCTCGTTCGGCTCACAGATGTCGACGACCGTCTCCGACCTGCAGAAGCTGTCGCACGTACTGAGCGTGCAGAACCCGCTGGAGGCCACCTCCTCCAAGGTCGGGCCGCTCTCCTCGGACGGGAAGACCGGCTACATCACCATCCGCTTCGACGAGCAGCCCTCCCTGCTGGGCGACAGCTATCTGAACGGCGTCGACAAGGCCGTGGAGCCGCTCAGACAGGCCGGCGTCGAGGTCGAGTATGGCGGATCCCTCGGCGAGCTGGAGCGGCCCGCAGGCAACGACCGGATCAGCGAGGCGATCGGTTTCGGCGTCGCCATCGTCGTCCTGCTGATCGGCTTCGGCAGCCTGATCGCCGCCTTCCTGCCGCTGATCTCCGCCCTGATCGCGGTGGTCGGCGGACTGGCCTGCCTCGGGCTGCTCGCCCTCGCGTTCACCTTCGCCACGGTCTCGCCCACCCTCGCCACGATGATCGGCCTCGGCGTCGGCATCGACTACGCCCTCTTCCTGCTCACCCGGCACCGGCAGAACCTCATGGACGGCGCCGATCCGGTGCGCGCGGCCGGCCACGCCGCCGCCACCTCCGGACGCGCGGTCCTGGTCTCCGGCACCACGGTGATCGTCGCCCTGATGGGCCTGTGGGTGTCCGGGGTGAACTTCATCGGCCTGCTCGGCGTCGCCGCGGCCGTCACCGTCGTCTCCGCCGTCCTGGGCGCACTGACCCTGGTCCCGGCCCTGCTGGGGCTGGTCGGCCGCAACATCGACCGCTGGCACGTGCGCCGGCCCATCGCCGAGACGGAGGCCGGCGGCGACATCTCCCAGGGCACCTGGCACCGGTACGCGAAGCGCGTGGAGCACCATCCGTGGCGGTACCTGTCCGCCGGCGTGGTCACCGTCGCGGTGCTGGCCATCCCCGTGTTCTCGATCCAGCTCGGTCACATCGGCGACGGCGCCGACCCCACGTCCTTCACCGACCGGCGGGCCTTCGACCTGATGACGGACGCCTTCGGCGCGGGCTCCAACGGGCCGCTCACCGTCGTCGTGGACCAGACGAACGTACCGGACTCGCAGCGCTCCGACCTGGCCTCGAAGACCCAGCAGGCCCTGAACGACGCGTCCGGGACCGCCTTCGTCAGCCCCCTGCAGCCGACGCAGGACGGCGACGTCCTGGTCGGCACGGTCTACTCGTCGGTGTCCCCGCAGAACAAGGACACCACCGACCTCGTCAACCGCCTCTACGACCACACGCTCCCCGACGCGGCCTCCGGCACCGACGCCAAGGGCTATGTCACCGGGACCACGGCCGCCCAGGTCGACTTCCGCAACATCGTCGCCGAGCGGCTGCCGCTGATCATCCTCGTCGTGGTCGGCCTCGCCTTCCTGATCGTCCTGGCGGTCTTCCGCGGCCTCCTGGTCGCCGTGAAGGCGGCCGTCCTCAACGTCCTGTCGATCGCGGCCTCGTACGGCGTCGTGGTCGCCGTCTTCCAGTGGGGCTGGGGCGGGCCGGCCCTGGGCGTGCACGGCAAGGTGCCCATCGAGAGCTATGTGCCGATGATGATGTTCGCGATCATCTTCGGGCTGAGCATGGACTACGAGATCTTCCTGCTCTCCCGGGTGCACGAGGCGTGGAAGCGCACCGGGGACGCCAAGGACTCGGTCGCCCACGCGCTGGAGATCACCGCGCGGGTGATCACCTGCGCGGCACTGATCATGGTGAGCGTCTTCGCCGCGTTCATCATCAGCGACAACATCGTCGTCAAGATGCTGGGCCTGGGGCTCGCCGTCAGTGTGCTCATCGACGCCACGGTGGTGCGGCTGCTCATGGTGCCGGCCGTGATGACCCTGCTGGGCGAGCACGCCTGGTGGACGCCCCGCTGGCTGGACAGGATCCTGCCGCACATCGACACCGAGGGCGCCGGCGAGAAGCTCGGCGCCCTGCCGGAGCCCGGGTCGCCCCAGGACAGGTGAACCGCGGCTACAGCCCGGCCAGCACCGCGTCCGTGAACGGCGGCCACGCCTCGACGGCCCACGGCCCGAACGCCCGGTCCGTCAGCGCGACGCAGGCCGCGCGCGCGTCGGGGTCGATCCACAGGAACGTACCCGACTGGCCGAAGTGCCCGAAGGTGCGCGGCGAGGACGCCGCACCCGTCCAGTGCGGCGACTTGCCGTCCCGGATCTCGAAGCCGAGCCCCCAGTCGTTGGGGTTCTGGTGGCCGTACCCCGGAAGCACACCCTTCGTCCCCGGGTACTGCACGGTCATCGCCGCGGCGACCGTGCGCGGGTCCAGCAGCCGGGGCGCCTGCATCTCCGCCGCGAAGCGCAGCAGGTCCTCGACGCTCGACACGCCGTCCTTGGCCGGAGAGCCCTCCAGGGAGGTGGCCGTCATACCCAGCGGCTCCAGCACGGCCTGCCGCAGATACTCCGCGAACGGGATGTCGGTCGCCTTGGCGACATGGCCCCCGAGCTGTTCGAACCCGGCGTTGGAGTACAGCCGCCGCTCCCCGGGCGGGGCCGTCACCCGGTGCTCGTCGAAGGCCAGCCCCGAGGTGTGCGCGAGCAGGTGCCGCACCGTCGACCCCTCGGGTCCGGCGGGCTCGTCGAGCTCGACCGCGCCCTCCTCGTAGGCGACGAGCACCGCGTACGCGGCCAGCGGCTTGGTGACCGAGGCGAGCGGGAAGCGGTGCCCGACGGGGCCGTGCGTACCCACGACCGTGCCGTCCGCGCGTACGACACCCGCTGCCGCGGTGGGCACCGGCCAGTTCTCGATCAGTGCGAGGCTCTGCAAGGACATGCCTGTGAGCCTAAGCCGCTCAGAGCCTCAGAATCATCGTGGGGTCCGGCTTGTGGACGAAGCCGAGGCCGGCGTAGAGCGGCTCGGCCTCCGCGGACGCGGTCAGCATGACCTGTCCGGCGCCCCGCTCGCGGAACCACTCCAGCAGCTCGTCCATGCACGCGCGCGCGTAGCCCCGGCGGCGGGCCCGCGGATCGGTGGCGACGCTGAAGACGTACCCCGTCAGGCCGCGCGGATTGCCGGCCTTCCCGATCCGGTAGTCGATCGTCCCGGCCACCAGCGCGGCCAGCGCCCCCGGCAGGTCCGGATGGTCGACCACGAAGGCGGCGAAGTCCCTGTCCGCCTCGCCCAGCCTCGCCGTCAGCGCCGGCAGGGACTCGGTGTGCCAGCCCGTGGACCGGTCCCCGCCGGGCAGCGCGTCGATCATCACCTGGCGCAGCCGCAGCACCTCGGCGGCGTCCTCGGGCAGGGCACGGCGTACGAGACTCATGTCCGGCACGCTAGTCATGGCGATCGCGCGATGTCCCGCGGTTTTCTTACCGTTTCCGCTTGCTTGGAGCGCACTCCAAGGTCATAGCGTTGAGGTCATGACGGTGATGGAGACCACGAGTACCAGGACCGACAGCTGCGCCGCCCCGCCGCACCCCCACCGGCGTCCGGCAGGCCAGGACAGCTACACGATCAGCGAGGTCGTCGCCTTCACCGGGCTGACGGCCCACACCCTGCGCTGGTACGAGCGGATCGGCCTGATGCCGCACGTCGACCGTTCGCACACGGGCCAGCGCCGCTACAGCAACCGGGACCTGGACTGGCTCGACCTCGTCGGCAAGCTGCGGCTGACCGGCATGCCCGTCGCCGACATGGTCCGGTACGCCGAGCTGGTGCGCGAGGGCGACCACACCTTCGGCGAGCGCTTCGAGCTGCTGGAGACGACCCGGCGCGACGTCCTCGCCCGGATCGCCGAGCTCCAGGACACGCTCGCCGTACTCGACCGGAAGATCAGTTTCTACGCGGACGCCGGGCGTCTGTACGAGCAGGAGAAGACGGAGAAGGCCGGATGACGGACAGCAGGATCGCGACGGCACGACTGGGCGCGACCGGACCCGAGGTCGGTGTCCAGGGCCTCGGCTGCATGGGCATGAGCTTCGCCTACGGCCCCTCGGACGCGGACGAGTCCAGGGCGACCCTGGAGCGGGCCCTGGAGCTGGGCGTCACGCTGTACGACACGGCGGACGCGTACGGGGCGGGGGAGAACGAGAAGTTCCTCTCCCCGTTCTTCCGGGCCCACCGCGACGAGTTGGTGATCGCCACCAAGTTCGGTCTGGCGATCCACCCGGACGACCCGACCAGGCGGATCATCCGCAACGACGCGCCCTACATACGCCAGTGCGTCGAGGCGAGCCTGAAGCGCCTGGACGTCGAGGTGATCGACCTCTACTACATGCACCGCCGCGACGTGGCGGTCCCGCTGGAGGAGACCGTCGGCGTCATGGCGGACCTGGTCCGTGAGGGCAAGATCAAGCAACTCGGCCTCAGCGAGGTGACGGCGGCCGAGCTGCGCGCCGCGCACGCCGTGCACCCGATCGCGGCCGTGCAGTCCGAGTGGTCGCTGTTCAGCCGTGACATCGAGGCGAAGGTGGTGCCGGCCGCCCGCGAACTGGGCGTGACCCTGGTGCCGTACTCCCCGCTGGCGCGCGGCTTCCTCACCGGCTCCTTCGCCAAGGCCGAGGACCTCACCGCCGACGACTTCCGCCGCCAGCAGCCCCGCTACACCGGCGAGAACGCCGCGGCCAACGCCGCCCTCCTGGACCCGATCCGCACGGTCGCCGAGGCCCACGGGGCCACCCTCGGGCAGATCGCCCTGGCCTGGGTACAGCAGCGCGCCTCGGTCCACACCCTCCCGATCATCCCCATCCCGGGCACCCGCAGGCCGACCCGAGTGGAGGAGAACACAGCAGCGACACGGATCGTGCTGACCGAGGAGGAACTGACCGCGCTGGAACCGATCGCCGGGAAGGTGGCGGGCGACCGGTACGCGGACATGTCCTTCGCGTCCGGGGGCAGGGAGTAGAAGGCGCCGAGATCTGCAGCGCCGCAAGGGGCGCGGGGAACTGCGCGGCCGGCCCCCACCGACCCGCAGCCGCCGAACAAGCAGAACCCGGCAGCCGGCGGAGCCCTAGAGCTGCGCCAGCAACTCCGCCTTCTTCGAGGAGAACTCCTCGTCCGTCACCAGCCCCGCCTCATGCAGCTCTCCCAGATGCCGGATCCGCTCCGCGATGTCGGCCGGGTCGCGCCTCGGCGCACTCGCCGGCACCGCGGCGACCGGCCCGCTCCTGCGGACCGCGGACAGCACCGCCGCCGCGAACGGCAACGACTCGTGCACCGGCCCGTATCCGAGCCCGAACACCACGGCCGCCGGATCCTGATCCGCCTGCGCGGGCTGCCCGTCCGCCGAGTCCCGCCGCAGCAGCCGCAGATGTCCCTCGAACACCTCCGGCGACCGCCACTCCACGCCGCTCAGCTCGCCCACCGGGAAGCTCTGATCGCCGGCCTTCCACTTCGCGGAGGACGCACCAGTCCAAAACCACCTGAAACGGACAATGTTGCCGTCGAAGGATGCTTTGGCGTCATATGCCTTGAAATGCATCGGCACTTCGGGCGCCCCCACGAGGAACTCCTCGGCCGGCCCGGACTCCGTGAGCTGCGCCCGCAGTTCGTCGCCGTAGTACTCGGCCAGCGTCTCGCGCTCCGCGGGCAGCACCAGCCGGTACGGATCGCCGCCCTCCTTCAACTGCCCGGCCGCCGCCTCCAGCAGTGGATCGGCGCCCTGCCTGGGCTCGATGCGCAGCGCGACCGTCCCGCGCCTGCCCGGCGTCAGCGACACACCGGCGATCGCCGCATAGGGAACACGTCGCTCACCGAGGGCCTGAAAGAGCTTAGGTGTTCGAATCCCCCGTTCGTAACGGATGAGCACGGAGTCGGACTCGAACTCCCAGGCGGCATGAAATCCGGCCAGTACGTCACCCATGCGGCTCATCGTATGCGGCACGTGCTCCTCCGTCGCCACCCTGCGCACACCGCAATTCCTGCGCTTCTACGCGCGTCCGGCCGACGCCGTGTCGGACAAACCCGCCCGACAGGCCTCGGCATCCCGTGCGCAGCGCACCGCGTGGTACGCGCCGACCCCGATCTCGGCGAAGTTCGCCACGCTTTCCGTACCCGGCTCGAAATAGCCGCTGTGTCCCTTCGCGTCCCAGGCCGACAGCACTCGCGCGCCGAACGCCGAGGACACCGGGTCCTCCCCGTGTCCCAGCCCGCCGACCTCCAGATACGGCACGTCCTGCACCCAGTCGTCCGCGTCCCGCATCGCCCACACATGTGCGGACGTACCCAGCTGGGAGGCCCTCGTGACCCGCATCCCGGGGCTGCCGGCGACCGCTATGTCGGCCACCCGCTCGGGCAGCGCCGGCGCGGCCAGGCCGCAGAGCACCGAGCCGTAGCTGTGGCAGAACAGCGAGACGGGCGAGCCGCCGGGCAGTCCCCGCACCAGCGCGTTCAGACGCACGGCTCCGGACTGCGCCCGCATCGCCGTCGCCGAGTCGATGCCGAGCCCGTTCGGCGTGGTGTAGTCGGCCCAGGCGATCACGGCCGTACGCGTCGTGGGGTCGGCCTCGCGCTCGGCCGCGTACAGCGACTCGGCCATGCCGACCGGTGCCGTGTACTTGCGGTTGGTGCGCTGGAAGGTGAGCAGGTCGGTGTCGACGCCCGGCACCACGACCGAGATCCGCTCGGCCTTGGCCAGGTCCCCGAACACCTCCGCGGCCCGCCCCGATCCCTCCGGGTCGAAGGCGAGGATGTGCCGGTCCGGCCGCATCATGTCCTCGAAGCGATGCATACGGCGGCCCGCCTCGCGCTGTCCGTCGGGCGTGAGCCGTTTGTCGTGCATGCGTGTGAGCTCGACCTCGCGGGCGTCGTCGAGCGCGACACGGTTCGCGCGGTAGCGCAGTTCGACCGGCGCGCCGTTCATGTTGCCGACCGCGAGCGAATAGCGGTGGACGAGGCTGGTGCGCTCCGCGTCGGTGAGCGAGGCGAAGAAGCGGGCGAGCCGGGTGGGGGAGGAGTCGGCGGCCGGCAGCCGGTGCCCGGCGATGCTGCCCTGCTCCCAGGCGCTGAGCGAGGCCTGGAGCGGGGCGGCGCTGCGGTGGTGGCGCAGGGCGGTCCAACCGGTGGTCGCCAGCATCACGAACACCACGGCCAGCGCGAGAAGTGCGCGCCAGACGTTCAGTTGCGGGGAGGTGTCGAAGGAAGTCACTGGGAGGACACACTAGGAGAACGGGCGGGTCTCGCGTTAACCAAGTGACAGGTATCACGTTTCGATCACGACGTTGTGAACACGCCCATGACCTCAGTGTGTTCGCCAGCTCTCGCTGAGTGCGGGGCCCACCTGTTCGAGATGCGAGACGGTCAGTGCCCGCATCGCGTCGAGACTGAAGTCCTCTCCCGTGCTCCACTGACGCTCCGTCAGCCGCATCACTCCGCCGAACACGGCGACGGTGAGGCGCGGCCGGGGATCCGTCGCGAGGTCGACCCCCTCCCGCTCGGCGAGGATGACGGCGATCGCCTCCTCGATCTCCACGGACTTGCGCAGATGGGCGGCGAGCAGCACGGGGGTCGACTCGACCACCTGGTACATGCGCAGATACAGCTCGACCGGCGCGACGGCCTCGATCACGTCGTGCAGCGAGTCCCAGCCCTCCAGCACCGCCTGCCGCAGCGCCTCCAGGGGCGGCTCGTGGGGCGGACGGGCGCGCACCGCGTCCAGGAAGTGCGCCACCGTCATGTCCTGGAGCGCGAGGGCGGCCTCCTCCTTGCCCGCGAAGTAGCGGAAGAACGTGCGCTGCGACACATCGACGGCCGCGGCGATGTCGTCGACCGTCGTGTGTTCGTAGCCCCGACTGGTGAAGAGCTCCAGCGCGGTACGCAGCAGCGCGTCCCGGGTGCGCTGCTTCTTGCGTTCGCGCAGTGTTTCCATGGGTGTCAGTTACCGACTTGTGAATTGGTTTGTCAATTGTCAGCGGCTGTCATTAGCCTCGAACACATGACTAGTCAGACCACCATCGACAAGACGGGGTCGGGGGGCGACGCACCGGCGGTCCCGTCGGACGCGACACCGGCCAAGGGGCTGCGCGGGCACCCTTGGTTCACCCTCATCACCGTCGCGGTCGGGGTCATGATGGTGGCCCTCGACGGCACCATCGTGGCCATCGCCAACCCGGCCATCCAGAAGGACCTCGGCGCCACCTTCGCCGAGGTGCAGTGGATCACCAACGGCTACTTCCTCGCCCTCGCGGTGTCCCTGATCACCGCCGGCAAGCTCGGTGACCGCTTCGGGCACCGCCAGACCTTCCTGATCGGCGTGGTCGGCTTCGCCGCCGCCTCCGGTGCCATCGGTATGTCCGACAGCATCGCGCTGGTCGTGACCTTCCGGGTCTTCCAGGGCCTGTTCGGCGCGCTGCTGATGCCGGCCGCGCTCGGCCTGCTGCGCGCGACCTTCCCGGCCGAGAAGCTCAACATGGCCATCGGCATCTGGGGCATGGTCATCGGTGCCTCGACCGCCGGCGGCCCGATCCTCGGCGGTGTCCTCGTCGAGCACGTCAACTGGCAGTCGGTCTTCTTCATCAACGTGCCCGTCGGCATCCTCGCCGTCGTCCTCGGCGTGCTGATCCTGCTCGACCACCGCGCCGAGAACGCCCCGCGCTCCTTCGACATCCTGGGCATCGCCCTGCTGTCCGCCGCGATGTTCTGCCTGGTCTGGGCGCTCATCAAGGCCCCCGAGTGGGGCTGGGGCGACGGCAAGACGTGGGCGTTCATAGCCGCCTCGGTGATCGGCTTCGTGCTCTTCGCCTTCTGGGAGACGAAGGTCAAGGAGCCCCTGATCCCGCTGGCCCTGTTCCGGTCGGTCCCGCTCTCGGCGGGTGTCGTCCTGATGGTGCTGATGGCCATCGCCTTCATGGGCGGCTTGTTCTTCGTGACGTTCTACCTGCAGAACGTCCACGGCATGAGCCCGATCGACGCGGGCCTGCACCTGCTGCCGCTCACCGGCATGATGATCGTCGGTTCCCCGCTCGCGGGCGCGATGATCACCAAGTTCGGCCCCCGGGTCCCGCTGGCCGGCGGCATGGCGCTCACCGCGATCGCCATGTACGGCATGTCCACGCTGGAGACGGACACCGGCAGCGGCATCATGTCGGTCTGGTTCGCGCTGCTCGGACTCGGCCTCGCGCCGGTCATGGTCGGCGCCACCGAGGTCATCGTCGGCAACGCGGCCATGGAGCTGTCCGGTGTGGCCGGCGGCCTCCAGCAGGCCGCGATGCAGATCGGCGGCAGCCTCGGTACGGCCGTCCTCGGCGCCGTCATGGCCTCCAAGGTCGACAGCGACCTCGCCGGCAACTGGGCCGACGCCGGACTGCCGGCGCTCACCCCGGCCCAGGAGGCCCAGGCCTCCGAGGCGGTCCAGGTGGGTGTGGCTCCGGTCGCACCGGGGACGCCGGACGCCATCGCGGCGAAGATCACGGACGTGGCGCACGACACGTTCATCTCCGGCATGAGCCTCGCCTCCCTCGTCGCCGCCGGTGTGGCGCTCGTGGCCGTCGCGGTCGCGTTCCTCACCAAGCGCGGCGAGAACGCGGAAGCGGGAGCGGGAGCGGCGCACATCTGACGGGATCCCGGCGGAGTTCGCCCATCAGAGTGACTCCGTCGAAGATCCTTCCCCTCCGCCAAGCACGCAGGTCACAGTGGGTCAAGCCAGGGCCTGTGGCGCGCTGCCGGAGGGGGTCAGCGCGCCGCGGGCCCGACACGCAGGCATGAGTCGCGCACCGTGGGTACTCGCCAAGTCGAACGCCGAATCAGGGAGTTGACGATGGCGGGCTTCTCACACGGAACGCGCAGGCACCCCCGCTCACGTGGCCGGACGTGGTCACGGACCGGGCCGGACAGCGCGACACTGGGGATCATCGGAGCCATCTGCGCGGTCGCCGGGTTCTTCGTACTGGGCATCATCCTCGGCCCGGTGGCGATCATCTGCGGTTGGCTGTCCATGGGCCGTACCTGGTCCGGAGCCCGCCACGTCCCGGCGTTGATCGCCGTGGTGCTGGGCGCCATCGACACGCTGCTGGCGATCATCTGGCTGGCGGGGGCGGCTTCGCCGGGCACCGGGCTGTTCTGAGCGGTCCCGCTCGAAGTCCGGTGCGGTAGCGCCCCGTAAGGAGCGCGGGGCCGTATCAAGGTGCGGCTCCGCCGCGCGGGCGCGAACGGCCCCCGCTCGGCCGCGGATTGACACCGTCGTTCCGGCGGAGCGCTCAGTGCCCGGGAACGCGGGGCTTCACATCGGAAGGCGGCTGCGGGCCGTCGGTTGCCGATCGCGCCGTTCCCCGCGCGCCGGGGGTCGGCACGGTCACGTCGGCCGCGGCCGCGCCCCCCGACAGCGCCGCGACCTCCGCCCGCAGGGCCCGGACCTCGTCCGTGAGCACCCGTATGGCCTCGGTCTGGCGGCGCTCTTCGACGTCGTCCATCTCGAACCGCGCTATGAACCACGCGGCGATGTTCGCGGTGACCACACCGAGCAGGGCGATGCCGGAGAGCATCAGCCCAACGGCGAGCATCCGCCCCACCCCCGTGGTCGGGGCGTGATCGCCGTACCCCACGGTCGTCATGGTCGTGAACGACCACCACACCGCGTCACCCAGCGTCTTGATGTTCCCGTCCGGCGAGTCCCGTTCGACGGACAGCACCGCCAGCGAGCCGAACATCATCAGGCCCACCACGGCCCCCGCCACATAGGTGGTGAGCCGTATCTGGGACGCCATCCGCGCCCGCTGCCCCACCAGCAGCAGCGTCGACACCAGCCGGAGCAGCCGCAGCGGCTGTATCAACGGCAGCAGCACGGCGCCCAGGTCCAGCCAGTGCGACCGTACGAACTCCCGTCGCCGCTCGGCGAGCGCCAGCCGGACCACGTAGTCCAGCGCGAACGCCCCCCACACCACCCACTCCACCGCGAGGCACACGTCCACCACCACGCGGCTCGCGTCGGGGCGGACGATCGGCACCGCGTAGGCCACGGCGAATGCCAGGGCCAGACCGAAAAGGGGCCGCTGGGTGTGCCGCTCCCAACGCAACTGCGCCACCGCTTGCTTCATGGCGGCATCGTAGGAAATGTGAAGGGGTGGTGTATCCCCAGGTCACCCACGGGCACACCACCCCTTCGCGCTGTTGACGGCCGCTACGCGTCGCCTCCCGCGGCTCCCGGGTCCGCCGCCGAGACGTCCAGGAGCTGGTAGCGGTCGATCGCCTGCTTCAGCGCGGACCGGTCCACCTTCCCCTCCTTGGCCAGCTCGGTCAGCACCGCCACCACGATCGACTGGGCGTCGATGTGGAAGTAGCGGCGGGCCGCGCCACGGGTGTCCGCGAAGCCGAAGCCGTCCGCACCCAGCGACTGGTAGGTGCCCGGCACCCAGCGCGCGATCTGGTCCGGCACCGACCGCATCCAGTCGGAGACGGCCACGAAGGGCCCCTCGGCGCCGCTCAGCTTCCGCGTCACCCACGGCACCCGCTGCTCCTCCTCCGGGTGCAGCAGGTTGTGCTCCTCGCACGCCACGGCCTCGCGCCGCAGTTCGTTCCAGGAGGTCGCCGACCAGACGTCGGCCTTGACGTTCCACTCCTCGGCGAGGATCTTCTGCGCCTCGACCGCCCACGGGACGGCGACACCGGAGGCCATGATCTGCGCCGGGATCGAACCCGAGGCGCCCTCGCTCAGCCGGTGGACACCCTTGAGGATGCCCTCGACGTCGACGTCCTCCGGCTCGGCCGGGTGCTGGATCGGCTCGTTGTAGACGGTGAGGTAGTAGAAGACGTCCTCGCCGTGCGGGTGCTCGGCGTCGCCGCCGTACATCCGGCGCAGACCGTCCTGCACGATGTGCGCGATCTCGTACGAGTACGCCGGGTCGTAGGCGACACAGCCCGGGTTCGTCGACGCGAGCAGCTGCGAGTGGCCGTCGGCGTGCTGGAGGCCCTCACCGGTCAGCGTCGTACGGCCGGCGGTCGCGCCCAGTACGAAACCGCGCGCCAGCTGGTCCGACATCTGCCAGAACTGGTCGCCGGTGCGCTGGAAACCGAACATCGAGTAGAAGACGTAGACCGGGATCAGCGGCTCGCCGTGCGTGGCGTACGCCGAGCCCGCCGCGATCAGCGAGGCCGTGCAGCCGGCCTCCGAGATGCCGTCGTGCAGCATCTGGCCCTGCGGCGACTCCTTGTAGGCGAGCAGCAGATCGCGGTCGACCGCCTCGTACTGCTGGCCGAGCGGGTTGTAGATCTTCGCGCTCGGGAAGAACGAGTCCATGCCGAACGTGCGGTACTCGTCGGGCGCGATCAGTACGAACCGCCGACCGATCTCCTTGTCCCGCATGAGGTCCTTGAGGAGTCGGACGAAGGCCATGGTCGTGGCGATCGACTGGTGGCCCGAGCCCTTCTTCACGGTCGCGTACGTCTTGTCGTCCGGCAGTGCCAGCGGCTCGGAGCGCACCACACGCGTCGGGACATAACCGCCGAGCCCCTTGCGGCGGTCGTGCATGTACTGGATCTCCTCGGAGTCGCGCCCCGGGTGGTAGTACGGCGGGAGTCCGCTGTCCAGGTCCTTGTCCGCGATCGGCAGGTGCAGCCGGTCCCGGAAGCGCTTGAGGTCGTCGACCGTCAGCTTCTTCATCTGGTGCGTGGCGTTGCGGCCCTCGAAGTTGGGACCGAGCGTCCAGCCCTTGATCGTCTTGGCCAGGATCACCGTCGGCTGGCCCTTGTGCGCCTTGGCCGCCGAGAACGCCGCGAAGATCTTCTTGTGGTCGTGACCGCCGCGGCCCAGGTGCAGGATCTGGTCGTCGGTCATGCCCTCGACCATCGTGCGCAGCCGCTGGTCGTCGCCGAAGAAGTGGTCGCGGATGTACGCGCCGGTCTCGGTTGCGTAGGTCTGGAACTGGCCGTCCGGAGTGGTGTTCATCCGGTTGACCAGCAGGCCGTCGCGGTCCTGCGCGAGCAGCGGGTCCCAGGTGCGGTCCCAGATCAGCTTGATCACGTTCCAGCCGGCGCCGCGGAAGATCGACTCCAGCTCCTGGATGACCTTGCCGTTGCCCCGCACCGGCCCGTCGAGGCGCTGGAGGTTGCAGTTCACCACGAAGGTCAGGTTGTCCAGGCCCTCACGGGCGGCGATGGACAGCTGGCCGAGCGACTCCGGCTCGTCCATCTCACCGTCGCCGAGGAACGCCCACACGTGCGACTTGGAGGTGTCCGCGATGCCGCGCGCCTCCATGTAGCGGTTCATCCGCGCCTGGTAGATCGCGCCGATCGGGCCGAGGCCCATCGACACGGTCGGGAACTCCCAGAAGTCCGGCATCAGCCGCGGGTGCGGGTAGGAGGACAGGCCGTGGGGCGCCTTCGACTTCTCCTGGCGGAAGGCGTCCAGGTTCTGCTCGCTGAGACGGTCCAGCAGGAACGCGCGTGCGTAGATGCCCGGGGAGGCGTGACCCTGGAAGAAGACCTGGTCGCCGCCGTCGCCCTCGTCCTTGCCCCGGAAGAAGTGGTTGAAGCCCACGTCGTAGAGCGAGGCGGAGGAGGCGAAGGTGGCGATGTGACCGCCGACGCCGATGCCGGGGCGCTGGGCCCTGGACACCATGACCGCGGCGTTCCACCGGGTCGCGTTCAGGATCTTGCGCTCGATCTCCTCGTTGCCCGGGAAGAAGGGCTCGTCCCTGGTGGCGATCGTGTTGACGTAGTCCGTGCTGCGCATCTCGGGCACGGCCACGCGCTTCTCGCGCGCCCGCTCGATCAGTCGCAGCATCAGATAGCGGGCCCGCTCCCGGCCGCGCTCGTCCACGGCGGCGTCGAGGGAATCGAGCCACTCCTGGGTTTCCTCGGGGTCGAAGTCAGGAACCTGACTCGGAAGGCCGCCAATGATGATCGGGTTGCGATCTGATCCGGAAGCCACGCTGTTCCTTACCTGTCAGAGGGCCGTATTTCTGGGTGTCTGCACCGCTCCCCATCGTGTACCTCGGGGCGTCAAACGTCATCTCTACTGTGAAGTAACCGGCGCTTCGTGAACGGTGGAGTACCCACGCATGGTTCCCAAACGCACAAAGGGGGCAGATTGGTGTGGTGCGCGTCACCTTGAGACCATGAGGGTGTGCCTGGAGTTGCGGTGACACGTTCCGGATCGTCACCGTTTCGGCGGTCTGAACGGCCGGGTACTTGCGCGATCCGTCCCGCCCGTGTGGACTACGGCCAATGCTTCGCGCACGCGCGTGGCTGAGTTATTCCCAAAACATGATCAGGAGGCAACCCGTGAGCGCGACCGCGGACCACGCGGAGGAGCGGACGAGCCCTGCCGTCAGGCTGGGGTTCCAGCCCGAGCAGGTGGTCCAGGAGATCGGCTTCGACGACGACGTCGACCAGGAGCTCCGCGAGGCCATTGAGGAAGTCATCGGCGGCCAGCTGGTGGACGAGGAGTACGACGACGTCGCCGACGCCGTGGTGCTGTGGTTCCGCGACGAGGACGGCGACCTGACGGATGCGCTGGTGGACGCCACCACGTACATCGAAGAAGGTGGCTCGATCCTGCTCCTGACGCCCAAGACCGGCCGTGACGGCTACGTCGAGCCCAGCGACATCTCTGAAGCCGCGACCACGGCGGGGCTGTCGGCGTCCAAGAGCGTCAGCGTCGGCAAGGACTGGAGCGGCAGCCGGCTGGTGACGCCCAAGGCCGCAAAGTCCAAGAAGTAACCGGTGGCTGTGCCGGGTCGGGCCGAGGAGCCCGGCCCGGCCTCCTGCGCGGGGCGCGGTGGCCGCTGCATAGGGTGGGTCCCACCCGAACAGCCCCACCGAAGGGACATCCTCGACGATGGCGATCCAGGTCGGCGACAAGGCCCCCGACTTCGAGCTCAAGGACAACCACGGTGCCACCGTGAAGCTCTCCGACTTCCGTGGTTCCCAGAACGTCGTCCTGCTCTTCTACCCCTTCGCCTTCACCGGCGTGTGCACCGGCGAACTGTGCGAGGTGCGGGACAACCTCCCGAAGTTCTCCGACCGCGACACCCAGGTGCTCGCCGTCTCCAACGACTCCATCCACACCCTGCGTGTCTTCGGCGAGCAGGAGGGCCTGGAGTACCCGCTGCTCAGCGACTTCTGGCCGCACGGCGAGGTCAGCCGCGCCTACGGCGTCTTCGCGGAGGACAAGGGCTGCGCGGTGCGCGGGACCTTCGTCATCGACAAGGAGGGTGTCGTGCGCTGGACCGTCGTCAACGCCCTGCCGGACGCGCGCGACCTGAACGAGTACGTCGCGGCGCTGGACACCCTCTGATCCCTCTGGTGACCGACACCTGTGATTCTTCGGCATCAAGCCCTGCGAGCCACGGGAACCCGTCACTAGGATCGACTCGTTGATCCGATATCAAACGCACGGCGGGGCTCCCCGCCCCTGGACACCAATGGAGGACTCGTGGGAGTCAGCCTCAGCAAGGGCGGCAACGTATCACTGAGCAAGGAGGCGCCCGGCCTGACCGCGGTCATCGTCGGTCTGGGGTGGGACGTCCGTACCACGACGGGCACGGACTTCGACCTCGACGCCAGCGCGCTGCTGCTGAACAACACGGGCAAGGTCGGCAGCGACGCCAACTTCGTGTTCTTCAACAACCTCAAGAGCTCCGACGGCTCGGTGGAGCACACCGGCGACAACCTCACCGGTGAGGGCGAGGGCGACGACGAGCAGATCAAGGTCAACCTCGCGGGCGTCCCGGCCGACATCGAGAAGATCGTCTTCCCGGTCTCGATCTACGACGCCGAGAACCGCCAGCAGTCCTTCGGCCAGGTGCGCAACGCGTTCATCCGTGTCGTGAACCAGGCCGGCGGCGCCGAGATCGCGCGCTACGACCTCAGCGAGGACGCCTCCACGGAGACCGCCATGGTCTTCGGCGAGCTGTACCGGCACGGTGCGGAGTGGAAGTTCCGCGCCATCGGCCAGGGCTACGCGTCCGGCCTGCGCGGCATCGCGCAGGACTTCGGTGTGAACGTCTGAGTTCGGCATCCGGGATGTGATCGTCCAGGACACCACTGGCCGAGTCCCCCGGGCGCCGCACCCTTCGGGTGCGGCGCCCGGGGGGTGCCCCCTGCCGGGGGAGGGCAGGACAACCAAAGAAGCATCACGCGGGGAGGACCAGCATCATGGGCGTCACGCTCGCCAAGGGAGGAAATGTCTCCCTGTCCAAGGCCGCACCGAACCTCACTCAGGTGATGGTCGGGCTCGGCTGGGACGCGCGCTCCACCACCGGAGCCCCCTTCGACCTCGACGCCAGCGCGCTGGTGTGCAGCAGTGGTCGGGTACTGGGCGACGAGTGGTTCGTCTTCTACAACCAGCTCAAGAGCCCGGACGGCTCGGTGGAGCACACCGGCGACAACCTCACGGGCGAGGGTGACGGCGACGACGAGTCGATCCTGATCGACCTGTCCAAGGTGCCGGCCCAGTGCGACAAGATCGTCTTCCCGGTCTCCATCCACATGGCCGACGAACGCGGCCAGACCTTCGGACAGGTCAGCAACGCCTTCATCCGCGTCGTGAACCAGGCCGACGGCCAGGAACTCGCCCGCTACGACCTCAGCGAGGACGCCTCCACCGAGACGGCCATGATCTTCGGCGAGGTCTACCGCTACCAGGGCGAGTGGAAGTTCCGGGCGGTGGGACAGGGGTACGCGTCCGGACTCCGGGGCATCGCACTCGACTTCGGCGTCAACGTCTCATAACGCGATATGAGCAAAACCCGGCCCCCGGTGGGGTCCGGAGGGCGGCCGACTAGACTTCGGGTTCAAAGTCTTCGTAAAGCCGAGTGCGGCGCGCGGGAGCCCCGTACACATAGGATTGGGTAGCCAGTGGTTCTGAAAACCTTCGGCTGGTCGTTCGCGGTCACCGCGCTCGGCCTGGTTGCAGCGGTCCTCTTCGGGGGGTGGACCGCCCTCGGCATCGTGGCGATCCTCTCCGTCCTCGAGATCTCGCTGTCGTTCGACAACGCGGTGGTCAACGCCGGGATCCTGAAGAAGATGAATGCCTTCTGGCAGAAGATCTTCCTCACCATCGGCATCCTGATCGCCGTGTTCGGTATGCGACTGGTCTTCCCCGTCGTCATCGTCGCGATCAGCGCCCAGCTCGGGCCGATCGAGGCCGTCGACCTCGCGCTCAGCGACAAGGACCGCTACCAGGAGCTCGTCACCGACGCGCACCCGGCGATCGCCGCCTTCGGTGGCATGTTCCTGCTGATGATCTTCCTGGACTTCATCTTCGAGGACCGGGACATCAAGTGGCTGGGCTGGCTGGAGCGCCCGCTGGCCAAGCTCGGCAAGGTCGACATGCTGTCGGTCTGCATCGCGCTGATCGTCCTGCTGATCTCCGCCCTGACCTTCGCGGCCAACGCCCACCAGCACGGCGGCGCGCACGTCGACAAGGCGGAGACCGTCCTGCTCTCCGGTATCGCGGGTCTGATCACCTACATGATCGTGGGCGGTCTCTCCGGCTACTTCGAGGACAAGCTCGAAGAGGAGGAGGAACGCGAGCACGAGGCCGAGGAAGAGGCCGAGCGGGCCGGCAAGCCACGCTCCGCCGTGGCCCTGGCCGGCAAGGCCGCGTTCTTCATGTTCCTCTACCTCGAGGTCCTGGACGCGTCCTTCTCCTTCGACGGCGTGATCGGCGCCTTCGCCATCACCAACGACATCGTCCTGATGGCGCTGGGCCTCGGTATCGGCGCGATGTACGTCCGGTCGCTGACCGTGTACCTGGTCCGCCAGGGCACCCTCGACGACTACGTCTACCTGGAGCACGGCGCGCACTACGCGATCGGCGCGCTCGCCATGATCCTGCTCGTCACGATCCAGTACGAGATCAACGAGATCATCACCGGCCTGATCGGTGTCGTCCTGATCGGTGCCTCCTTCTGGTCCTCGGTGCGCCGCAACCGCGCGCTGGCGGCAGCGGAGGGAAAAGCGGAGGGCTCGGACGAGAAGACTGAGGTCTCGTCCGGGGTGTGACACCCTCGCGGTTGAGGAACGCTCTCGACGGGGCGGCCGGACGTCCGGCCGCCCCGTCGGTATTTCCAGTGGACGCGGGGCTGAGTGGGACGTGGGGGCGGAATGGGCTTCTTGGACGGGCTCTGGCGTGGCCGGGCGGCCGAGTTCGACTCGGGCAGCGCGTCGTCGAACTCGATCGAGCTGACGAAACGGCACGACCGGGTCTCGCTCACCAAGCAGGGTGCGGCGACCGGGCACCTTCGGATCAACCTGACCTGGCGGATGCGGACGTCCGACATCGGGGGCTCGCAGCGCGAGAGCCTGCTGCGGCACCCCTTCAAGGCGCTCAAGCCGCCGGAGGTGCTCGGGCACAGCCAGAGCATGGTCAACGTCGACCTCGACCTCGGGGCGCTGTACGAGCTGACCGACGGGACGAAGGGCGTCGTCCAGCCGCTCGGCGGCTTCCTCGGGGACGTCAACTCGCCGCCGTACGTGAAGCTCAGCGGGGACGACCGGTTCGGGTCGGCGTCCGGGGAGACGATCTACGTCAACCTCGATCACCGCGAGAACATCAAGCGCCTGCTGGTCTTCGTGTACATCTACGACCAGACGCCGGCCTTCGACCGCACGCACGCGATCGTCACGCTCTACCCGAGCAACGGGCCCCGGATCGAGATCGGCCTGGACGAGCGGCACCCGCAGGCACGGTCCTGCGCGGTGGTGATGATCGAGAACGTCAAGGGTGAGATATGGGTCCGGCGCGAGGTGAAGTTCGTGTACGGGTTCCAGGCGGAGCTGGACCGGTTGTTCGGGTGGGGACTGCAGTGGGGGCGCGGCTACAAGACGAAAGCGGAGAAGTAGCCGACCGGTAGCCGGGGTTCCGTGTCGCGTGGCGGCCGCGGGGGCGTCGTGGCCCGTCGCGCAGGTCCCCGCGCCCCTCACGGGGCGCTCGCGTCACCGGCCGATGAACTGGGGGCCCTGGGGCGGCAGCCGGAAGTCCGGGGCCGCCACGGTCGTCACCGGGGGCGGGTAGCCGTAGCCGGACTGGGCCATGGCCGGCTGGCTGGTCGGCTGGGGGTAGCCGTACGCCGGCTGGGTCGGCGGGGGCTGCTGCGGGTAGCCGTAGGCCGGCTGGGGCGGGACCGTGGTCGTCGGCTGCTCGGGCGGCAGCGGCTGGGAGATCTCGGGCGTCTGCGCGTGGTCGTCCAGGGTCTCCGACTCGTCCACCGAGATGCCGAAGTCCGTGGCCAGGCCCTTGAGGCCGTCCGAGTAGCCCTCGCCGAGCGCGCGGAACTTCCAGACGTCGCCGCGGCGGTACAGCTCGCCGCAGATCAGGGCCGTCTCCTGGCCCGTCTCCGGCTTGATGTCGAAGTACGCCAGCGGATCACCCTCGGCGGCCGTCGCGTCGTACAGCAGGATGCGCAGGTCCCTTACGCGGTCGAAGGTGACCCCGTCGGCCGATGCGACCACCAGAATCTGACCGACGCCGGACTCGACACCGGCCAGATCTGTCTGGATCGTGTCGGTGAGGCCCTCGGCGAGTCGTTTCTTGCCGAGCCGCCAGACCTGCCCGGAGGGGTGCCGGGGCTGGTTGTAGAAGACGAAGTCCTCGTCGGAGCGCACGCGACCGTCGGGGCCGAGGAGCAGAGCCGAGGCGTCGACATCCGGGACCCCCTGCCCGGGCGTCCAGCGCAGCACGGCGCGTACCGTCGTGGCTTCGAGCGGGACGTTCGACCCCTTCAACATCGCGTGCGTCATGCGGTCATCCTGCCTTCTCCGTCCTGGTCACGACAACGCGGGGGTACACAGGCCGTGCGCGGTCGTGTTTGTCCGCGTTACCAGAAATTCATGCCCGTCGGGAACCCCTGACATGGGTATCTACGTACTATTACCGGCCACCTGTGAACCGGTCACAGGGGCCACTGGGTCTCCACGGGGGAGTTCTATGCGTCATTTCGGGCACATCGCCCCGGAGGTGCGGCAGCGCCTGTTCCACCAGGAGCCGTGCGAGTTCACCGCCGACTCTCCGGCCAGGCTGCTCTCCGCGGCCCTGGGGGCCACGCTCTACAGTCCGGCCACGCGGCCACGGCTCGCCGACGACATCGTCAAACAGACCGGACGCGGCGTGGTGTCGATGGTGCTGTGCCTGGAGGACTCCATCCGCGACGAGGATGTCGCGGAGGGCGAGGAGAACCTCGTCCGCCAGTTCACCGACCTCGCCGGACGCGACGGCGCGGACGAGCTGCCGCTGCTCTTCATCCGGGTCCGCACGCCCGAGCAGATCCCCGACCTGGTGCGCAGAATCGGTCCTTCGGCGCGGCTGCTGTCCGGATTCGTACTGCCGAAGTTCACCGAGGAACGCGGCATGCCGTTCCTGGAGGCCCTCGCGACCGCCGAGGCGCACAGCGGCCGCCGGCTGTTCGCCATGCCCGTGCTGGAGTCACCCGAGCTGCTCTACCGCGAGTCGCGCGTGGAGACCTTGGAAGGCATCTCCCGCGCCGTCGACAAGTACCGGGACCGGGTGCTCGCCCTGCGCCTCGGCGTGACCGACTTCTGCTCGTCGTACGGGCTGCGCCGGGCTCCCGACATGACGGCCTACGACGTCCAGATCGTCGCCTCCGTGATCTCCGACGTGGTGAACATGCTCGGCCGCGCCGACGGCACCGGCTTCACGGTGACCGGGCCGGTGTGGGAGTACTTCCGGGTGCAGGAACGTATGTTCAAGCCGCAGCTGCGCCGCAGCCCCTTCCTGGAGGGCCAGGCGGAGGAGCTGCGCGAGGCCCTCATCGAGCACTCCATGGACGGCCTGCTGCGCGAGATCACGATGGATCACGCCAACGGCCTGCTCGGCAAGACGTGCATCCACCCCTCGCATGTGCTGCCCGTGCACGCGCTGTCCGTGGTCAGCCACGAGGAGTTCAGCGACGCCGAGGACATCCTGCGGCCCGAGCGGGGCGGCGGGGGTGTACTCAGGTCGCAGTACACGAACAAGATGAATGAGGTGAAGCCGCACCGGGCCTGGGCCGAGCGCACGATGCTGCGGGCCGAGGTTTTCGGTGTGGCCAATGAGGACATCGGCTTCGTGGAGCTGCTCGCCGCCGGGATTCCGGGCTGAACCGGGCCGACCGGCTTCGATCCGGCCGGCCGGCTTCCACCGGCTGACCGGCTTCTATCACCAAGGGACGCATGAACAAGGCAGTGAACGACGGGGTCTGGTCCGGGAGCTGGGTCGCCGAGCGGCTCGGGGTCCGGCTCGTGGGCGACGACGGGCTCACCGAGATGCTGGGGCTGGCCCTGCGACGCAACCCCAAGCGGGCGCATCTGCTGGTCTCCAACGTGCTCGGCAAGCACGTACCGCAGTCACCCTCCGTGGTGTACGGCGCCGGGTTCGCCCTGGGGCGCCGGGTGCGGGAGCTGCTGGGGGCCGAGGAGGCGGGTGCCGCGGTCGTCCTCGGTTACGCGGAGACCGCGACCGGGCTCGGGCACTCCGTCGCCGACGGCATCGGCCTCGCGCCGTATCTGCACTCCACGCGGCGGCCGGTCGCCGGTGTCGCCCGCGCGGGTGGCTTCGAGGAGTCCCACTCGCACGCCACGTCCCATCTGCTGCTGCCGGAGGATCCGTCGCTGCTGGTCGGGGACGGGCCGCTGGTCCTGGTCGACGACGAGTTCTCGACCGGGAACACGGTGCTGAACACCGTGCGTGACCTTCATGAGCGGTATCCGCGGCGGCGGTACGTCGTGGTCGCGCTGGTGGACATGCGGTCGGCGGCCGATGCCGGGCGGCTGGAGGAGTTCGCGCGGGAGATCGGCGCGCGGGTGGACCTGGTGACGGCGGCGTCGGGGACCGTGCGGCTGCCGGAGGGGGTGTTGGAGAAGGGGCAGGAGCTGGTGGCGCGGTACGAGGCGGAGAGTGCGGGTGCGGGTGCGGGTGCCGGTGCGGCGGGTGCCGGTGCGGCGAGTGCTGGTGCCGGTGGTCTGGCGTCCGCGGCGCCGTCGGGGCCGGTCGCGCAGTTCCCCGCGCCCCCAAACAGCGGCGCTGCCGCTGACGCCTCCCAGGAGGGCAACACCCCAAACAGCGGCGCTGCCCCTGACGCCTCCCAGGCGGGCAACGCCCCAGGGGCGCGGGGAACTGCGCGACCGGCCACCGCCGGCCCGCAGTCGCATGGCGACCCCGTCGGCCCGCGGTCGCATGGCGACTCCGTCGGCCCGCAGTCGCACGGCGACCCCGTCGGCCCCCACGCCACCCGCATAGACCTGCACTGGCCCCCCGGCCTCCCCGACGGTGGTCGTCACGGCTTTACGCCCACGCACCGGGCCCGGCTGGAGGCCGCCCTGCCCGTGATGGCCGCGCGGCTCGCCGAGGCGCTGCCCGAGGGTGCCCGGCGCGTGCACGTGCTCGGCTTCGAGGAGCTGATGTACGCCCCCCTCAGGCTCGCCCGTGAGCTGGAGCAGGTGGCCGAGGGCGTCGAGGTCCGCTACTCGACCACGACCCGCTCACCCGTGCTCGCCGTCGACGACCCGGGCTACGCGATACGCACCCGCCTGGTCTTCCCGGCCCACGACACCCCGGCCGACGGCCCCGGCGAGCGCTACGCGTACAACGTCGCGGGCGCCGGCTTCGACGCCGTCATAGCCGTCGTCGACTCGGTCGCCGACACCCCGGAGCTGCACGCCCCCGAAGGCCTGCTGGCGCGGCTCGCCGACCACACCCCCCACGTTCTGCTGGCAGTCGTGCCGTCGTACGTCCCCGGGCCCCTGGCCCTTCCCGAAAGGCCCCCGATGCTGCCCGAGCCCCTCCGCGGCCCCGCCTTCTCCTCGTACGCCCCCGAGGAGGTCGGCTGGCTGCTGCAGGACCTCTCGGACGTGACGCTGGAGGCGCCGACCGAGGAGAGGGAAGAGGCCGTCCAGAGCGGGGGCGCGCACTACGCCGAGTCGCTGCCCGTCGAGTACCAGCCCAGCGAGCAGTACCAGGATCTGTTCCAGGCGGCACTGGCCGAGTCGGCGACCCGCCTCGCGCAGGCCGCCGGCGCGGTCACGGAGATCGTGCTCGCCGAGCGCTCACCCCGCCCCGTGCTGGTCTCGCTGGCCCGCGCGGGCACCCCCGTCGGCGTCCTGATGCGCCGCTGGGCGCAGTTCCGGCACGGCCTCGAACTGCCCCACTACGCCGTCTCGATCGTGCGCGGGCGCGGCATCGACGCCAACGCCCTGCGCTGGCTGGCCGCGCACCACGACCCGCGGGACGTCGTCTTCGTCGACGGCTGGACCGGCAAGGGTGCCATCACCCGTGAACTGGCCGCCGCGATACGGGAGTTCGAGGAGTCCGACGGCATCACCGGATTCGACCCGGAGATCGCGGTCCTGGCCGACCCGGGCTCCTGCGTGCGGACGTACGGCACCCGCGAGGACTACCTGATCCCGTCAGCGTGCCTCAACTCCACGGTCTCCGGCCTGATCTCCCGTACGGTCCTGCGCGCCGACCTGGTCGGCCCGCACGACTACCACGGCGCGAAGTTCTACCGCGAACTCGCCGGCGCCGACGTCTCCGTGGCCTTCTTGGACGCCGTCGCCGCCCGCTTCCCGGAGGTCGTGGACGCCGTCGACGCGACCGCCAAGGAGCTGCTGTCCGGCGACCGCGAGCCGACCTGGGAGGGTTGGGCGGCCGTCGAGCGCATCAGCGAGGAGTACGGCATCCACGACGTGAACCTCGTCAAGCCGGGCGTCGGCGAGACCACCCGCGTGCTGCTGCGCCGGGTGCCCTGGAAGATCCTGGCGCGGGCAGGGGCCGGCGCCGACCTGGACCATGTACGCCTGCTGGCCGAACAAAGGGGAGTACCGGTGGAGGAAGTGGCCGAACTGCCGTACACCTGCGTGGGGTTGATCCACCCCAAGTACACGCGGGGCGCGACGGGTGCCGACGGCCGGGCGGTGAACCTCTGATGCCGGTGCTGGTGGCGAGCGACCTCGACCGTACGCTGATCTACTCCGCCGCGGCCCTCGCGCTGACCATGCCGGACCCGCGGGCGCCGAGGCTGCTGTGCGTGGAGGTGCACGAGAGCAAGCCGCTGTCGTACATGACCGAGACGGCGGCCCAGCTGCTGACCGACCTCGGCGACGCGGCGGTCTTCGTGCCGACGACGACCCGGACCCGCAAGCAGTACCAGCGCATCAACCTGCCGGGCCCCGCGCCGAAGTACGCGATCTGCGCCAACGGCGGCCACATCCTCGTCGACGGCGTCGCCGACCAGGACTGGAGCGCGCGGGTCGCCGCCCGGCTGGCCGAGCAGTGCGCGCCCCTCGCGGAGGTGCAGGACCACCTGATGGCCTCGGCGTCCCCGGCGTGGGTGCGCAAGCACCGGATCGCCGAGGACCTCTTCGCCTACCTGGTCGTCGAGCGCGAGCTGCTGCCCGAGGAATGGGTGAAGGAGCTCGCGGTGTGGGCGGAGAACCGCGGCTGGACGGTGTCCCTCCAGGGCCGCAAGATCTACGCCGTCCCGAAGCCGCTGACCAAGAGCGCCGCCGTGCACGAGGTCGCCCGCCGCACGGGGGCGGACCTGACCCTGGCCGCCGGCGACTCCCTCCTGGACGCCGACCTGCTGCTGGCCGCCGACCGGGGCTGGCGCCCGGGCCACGGAGAGCTGGCCGACGCCGAATGGACGGCCCCGGCGATCAGCGCGCTGCCGGAGCGGGGAGTCCTGGCGGGGGAGCGCATCCTGCGGGAGTTCCTGAAGGCGACCCGCACGGAAGCCCCCCGATAGGGGCGCGGGGAACTGCGCGACCAGCCCCCACGCACCCGCGGCCGAAGACGTACCGGCTGCCTAGCCGCAGCAGCCCCCACCGCAACAGCCGCCCCCGCCGCCGCCCGCCTTGGGCGCGGCGGCCGGGGCGGACGCCGTGCCGCCCACGGCCACCGTCGACAGCAGCTTCACGGTGTCCTCATGCCCGGCAGGGCAGCTCGCCGGCGCGGACGACTCCGCCATCGGTCGGCTCATTTCAAACGTGTCGCCGCAGCTGCGGCAGCGGTATTCGTAGCGAGGCATGGTCACAGGTTAATCGGCATGACCGGTTACACACCCCTCTGCGGTCGTTTGCGATCGACGCTGTCCGATACCGGTGTGGAGATATTGAAAAGGACACTGATATTTTTCGATCGACGCGAGGAGCCGTAAGGCCGGGGGAACAGAGGGCGCGCTGCCGTTGACCACGGCGGCCATGCCCTTCCTCGCGAGCACGACCGAATGCGGGGAGGGGCGCAGCCGTGACCAGGGCTGGGCAGGAGCCGGACGAGACCATGCAGTTAAAGGTCCCCGCGCTCCCGCCGGACGAGACCGTTCAATTGCGAACGGTCGAGGCGGGTTTACCCCGCAATTCCGACGACCCTTCGGACAAGAGCAGATTTCGCCCACCGGGGCGCCGCCGCAAGGCCGCGCGCCCCGCCGCCCTGTCCCGCCTCAGGGCGGCCGTGGGCCCCTGGGCGGCCCGTGCCGCGCCCCACGCCCGCCGGCTGCGTCCCCGGTACCCGCGTCCCGGCCGCACCGGCTGGCGGCGCTGGGCGCCCTCGTGGCGGCAGTGGCTCGGCGCGGTCCTGACCTTCCTCGGCCTGACCTCCGTCGCGCTGAGCGTGGCCTACGCCACCACCGACATCCCCGAGAACCTCAACTCGTACGCGACCCAGCAGGACAACGTCTACTTCTGGTCCGACGGGACGCCGATGGCCCGCACCGGCTGGGTGCGGCGGCAGGACATGCCGCTGAAGGACATACCCGAGGACGTCCGCTGGGCGGTGCTCGCCGCCGAGAACGCCAGTTTCTACAGCGACCCCGGCATCTCGCTCAGCGGCCTCGGCCGAGCCGTGTGGCGCACCTTCGGCGAGGGCGACACCCAGGGCGGCTCCACCATCACCCAGCAGTACGTCAAGAACGTCTACCTGAACCAGGACCGCTCGGTCGGCCGCAAGTTCACCGAGGCCATGCTCGCCCTCAAGCTCGACAACCGGATGAGCAAGGACGACATCCTGGAGGGCTACCTCAACACCAGTTGGTTCGGCCGCGGGACCTACGGCATGCAACGCGCCGCCCAGGCCTACTACGGCAAGGACGTGAGCGAACTCGACGTCAGCGAGGCCGCCGTCCTCGCCTCCCTCCTCAAGGGCGCGGCCCTCTACGACCCCGCGCTGAGCAGGGCCAACCACGCGCGGGCCGTGGAACGCTGGTCCTGGATCCTCGACCGCATGGTCGACATCGGCCGGCTGTCACCGGCCGAGCGGGCGAAGTACCGGACCTTCCCCGAGCCGTTGAAGCAGACCAAGGGCTACGACACCGGCAAGCAGAGCGACTACCTGGTGGAACTGGCCGCGCAGTACGCCAAGAAGGCCGCGCGTCTGACGGACAAGCAGTTCGACCTCGGCGGCTACCAGATCTACACGACCTTCGACCGCAAACGGGAGACGGCGCTCACGGACGCCGTCACCGAGGCCCGCGCCAAGGCGCGCAAGGCCGACGCGGCCACGGCGAGGGCCGCGCACTACGGGGCCGCCTCGGTGGCCGCCGACGGACGCATCCTCGCCGTCTACGGCGGCCCCGACCACCGCAGACAGGGCTACAACGAGTCCAACGCGACCACCGTGCCCGCCGGTTCGGCCTTCCTGCCCTTCGTCTACGCCTCCGCGCTCCAGAACGGCGTGCACCGCACCCGTGACGGCGGACCGACCGACGTCACCCCGGACACGCTGTACGACGGCGACGACGGCGTGCCGGTCATGACGCCCGAGGGGCCGTACTGGGACCGCGGCGGCAAACGGGTCGCCGCCCGCAACGACGACGGCAGGGACTACGGGCGGATCAGCCTGCACCAGGCGCTCGCGCAGTCGGTGAACACGCCGTTCATGCAGCTCGGCATGGACACCGGCCTGGACAAGGTGCGCCGGACCGCGGTGGCGGCCGGGCTGCTCTCCTCCAGCTTCGGCCCGCAGGTGCCGGCGCTGTCCCTGGGCAGCGCCACGCCCAGCGCGATCCGGATGGCGAGCGGGTACGCCACGTTCGCCGCCGCGGGCACGCACGTCGAGCCGTACTCGGTGGCCCGGATCACCCGCAACGGCTCCCAGGTGCGGCTGGCCGAGCCCGCCTCCCGGCGCGCGGTGACGGCGAAGGTGGCCGAGCAGGTCCAGTCCGCGCTCAGGTCCGCCTACAGCCTCGCCCACCCGGCCGCCACCGCGCGGGTGGCGGGAAAGACCGGCACCACCCAGGACGACACCGCGGCCTGGTACGTCGGCACCGCGTCCGCCGTGTCGACGGCCGTCGTGGCCTACCGCATCGACCTCACCAAGAGCCTCGAACCCCTGCCGTTGAAGGGCATCGCGGGCACCCCCGCCGGCCGCGTCCCGTACGACATCTGGTCCGGCGCCCTCGGCCTCGACTGACCCGGCGCCCCCAGCCCCCCTCGCCCCCCACCCCCTCGCAGATTGAGCCGCCCATGATGTCTCCGTCCGGCCGCCGTCGCCGCCCCCGCGCACCCCGCCGCAACCCGCCCCCGGGCATGCTGACCCTGGCCGCCCTGCTCGTCGTGGCGTCCCTCGTCGGCGGCTATCTGGTCCTGAACCGCACCGCGGACACCGCCCCCACCGCGTCCTCCGGCACCTCCCCGGCCACCGGCGGCCGCGCCTCCGCCGAGCCGAGCGGCGCACCCGAGTGGGACGGCAGGACGAAGGTCCTCGGCGACGGCTCGACCTCGTACACCGGCCCGCAGAAGGGCCAGTTGAAGCCCGTGCCGCTCAAGCCCGGCGAGAAGCCGCCCCAGTTCGTCGTCTTCTCCTGGGACGGCGCGCTCCAGGGCGACGACGAACTCTTCTCCCACTACCGGGAGATGGCGAAGAGGTACAACGCCCATATGACCTTCTTCCTCACCGGCATCTACCTCCTGCCCAAGGACAAGAAGGACCTCTACTCCCCGCCCCAGCACCCCAAGGGCTCGGCGGCCATCAGCTTCCCCACCGACGAACACATCCGCACCACGCTGGAGCAGCTCGGCAAGGCGTGGCAGGACGGGAACGAGATCGGCACCCACTTCAACGGCCACTTCTGCGGCGCCAAGGGCGGCGACGACTGGAGCGTGGCGGAGTGGAAGAGCGAGATCGACCAGTTCTACGACTTCGTGGAGCGCTGGAAGACCAACACCGGCTACACCGACCTGAAGCCGCTGCCGTTCGACTTCCGCAAGGAGGTCACCGGCGGCCGCGCTCCCTGTCTGGAGGGCCAGGGGAACCTGCTGAAGGCCGCCAAGAGCTACAAGTGGCGCTATGACGCCAGCTCCACGGGCGACTTCCAGATATGGCCGACGAAGAAGAACGGCATCTGGGACTTCCCGCTGCAGATGCTCCCGTACGACGACGGGGACTTCCAGGGCCTGTCGATGGACTTCAACTTCCTCTACAACCAGTCCGACGGCGAGACCGACGGCGACCCGGCCCGGCACGCCGAGTGGCAGCAGGAGACCCTCGACACCTACATGGCCGGCTTCAACCGGGTCTACTACGGCAGCCGGGCGCCGCTCTTCGTCGGCAACCACTTCGAGGAGTGGAACGGCGGCATCTACATGAAGGCCGTCGACCAGGTCATCGAGAGCGTGTGCACGAAGAAGGGCGTCAAATGCGTGTCCTTCAAGGAGCTCGCCGACTGGATGGACGTGCAGAAGCCGGAGACGCTCCAGCGGCTGCGCAATCTGGACCCGGCGCAGTCGCCGGACTGGTCGACGGTCGTGAAGTAGTCGGCCGTCGGCCGTGAAGTAGTCGGCCGTCGGTCGTGAGGCGATCCGCTGAAGGCTCAACTACCCCCGGGTTCTTCACAGTTGAGGAGAAGGTGTAAACATTCCTTGCCCGGGTTCGACCACCCCGGACGAGGAGAATCCCCGTGAGATCAAGAACACCGATACCCGCGCGCCGTCGCGCCACCATCGTCGCGGCCGCCGTCGCCTCGATCGCCGCGTCGGCGGCACTGCTGCCCACCTGGAGCGCCGGCGCCACGGTCGTCGACGACCCGACGGTGGACGCCGGGACCAGGGCCACCTTCCAGCGCCTGGCGGACGCCGTCTTCACCGACCGCACCCAGGCCCTGGTCGACGGCGAACGGAGCGGGAGGCCGCTGACCGACGGCTTCTCGGGCGACGTCCGCCTGTCCTCCCGCACGGCCCGCGGCGAGGACGCCGCCCTGTCCACGCTCGACCGTCGCAAGGACCTCCTCGCGCGGCTCGGCGAGAAGTACCGCAAGGCCGACACCGCCGTCACCCTCGACGCCACCCGCGTCACGGGCCGCACGGCCAGGGCCGCCGTCACCGAGACCACGACCCTGACGTACGCCAGGGTGCGCGGCGACGAACCCCGGACCACCGGGTTCCAGGCCCACCACGAACTCACCTTCACCGCCGACCGCAGCGGCGACTGGCAGCTCACCGGCATCCGCGACACCGACCAGGGCATCGCGGTGAACACGCTCGCCAGGCCCGCCGTGAAGGCGCCCACGGTCGACGACACCATGCCGTCGGCCCCGCGCGCCGCGACCACCTACCCCGCCCCGGCCAAGCCCAAGACCCTCACGGGCACCGCCCTGGACTACAAGGCCATGGCCGCCTACGCGGAGAAGTACTGGAGCACCTACAACAAGGACTACCCGGACTTCAACGGCCAGGGCGCCGGCGGCGACTGCACCAACTTCGTCAGCCAGTCGCTCAAGGCGGGCGGCTGGAAGCACGTCCCGGGCTATGTGTACGACTACACCAAGTGGTTCGGCAACGCGGACATCCAGTCGCACTCGTTCATCGGCGTCAACGAGTGGTCCTGGTTCGCCCAGAACTCCAAGCGGACCACCCCCCTCGCCAACGTCTACCAGCTCGACGTCGGTGACGTGCTCCAGATGGACTTCGACAAGGACGGGTCCAAGGACCACACGATGGTCGTCACCTACCGCAGCCCGCAGGGCGTGCCGTATCTGACGTACCACTCCACCAACACCTACCGGCGTTCGGTGGCGAGCATCATCGCGTCCTACTCGAACGCGGCCTTCTACGCCTACCGCACCTGATCACCCCGGCACGGAGGCAGTACGGCTCAGTGCCCGCCGCCGCGCTCCTCACGGATCTGCGCGACGACCCGGGCCACGCTCTG
Organism: Streptomyces sp. Y7; assembly: GCF_043195415.1. Taxonomy (NCBI): domain Bacteria; kingdom Bacillati; phylum Actinomycetota; class Actinomycetes; order Kitasatosporales; family Streptomycetaceae; genus Streptomyces; species Streptomyces sp. Y7. The sequence continues at coordinate 17,129 of NZ_JBIDDQ010000017.1, read as the reverse complement.
CCGTACGGCCTCCGTCTCGGTCAGGAAGTGCCAGTAGTCCGGGTGCCGGCCCTCCAGGGTGCCGATCGCCCGCTCCAGCCGGGCGACCGAGTCGTCCAGGGGGCGTGCGTGCCGCGGGTCGGGTGTGTTCCGGCCCGCCATGGCCAGCCGCTGGGCGTCCCGGATCGCGAAGCGGGTCCGTTCGATCTCCTGCTCCGGGTCCTTCTGCACGGCGTTCAGCCGGCGCAGCCGGTCGCCGGCCGCCGACACCGACTCGTCCGTGGTGTTCAGCAGCGCCCGGACCGTGGAGAGCAGCGCGGTGGCGTCCGGCCAGCGCTGCTCGTCGCGCGCGGCCTGCGCCTCGTCGAGCTTGCGCTCCGCCTGCCGTACGTTCTCCCCGGCCAGGTCGGGCACGCCCTGGAGGTCCTGCCAGCAGGCCGCGGTGAAGCGCCGCCGCAGCTCGCTGAGCACCGGCTCCACCTGCCCGGCACGGGTGGTGAGCGCCTGGGCGCGGGTCCGCAGCGACACCAGCCGGTGGTCGATCTCGGCCGCCTTCTCCGGCAGCCGCTCCGCCTCCACCCGGACCGCTTCCGCCTCCCGCGCGACCCGCGCGGCGCGTTCCAGCGTCTGCGGGACGCCGTGCTGCCCGGCGCCCTGGTTCAGCTTCGTCAGCTCCGGGGCGAGGGTCGCGAGCCGCGCGGCGAGGTCGTCCGCCCTGAGCCCCGATGTGCGCACGGTGTCCAGCGCGTTCGACGCGGCGAGCAGACCCTGCCGGGCGCGCTCGACGGCCGGGGCGAGCCGGGCCAGCTGTGTCTCGGCCTTGCCGAGCAGCGGACCGAGGCCGTCCGCGAACCGGTCCAGCTCGCGTTTGACGTTGTCGAGGTCGTCCTTGGCCTTCGCCAGCTCCGCACGGGCGCGGGCCGCGGCCGAGGCCTCCAGGTCGTCGCGGTCGAGGTCATGGGCGTCGACGGCGTTGATGTACTGGTGGCTGACCTCGTCGATCCGCCGTCCGAGGGCGTCGAAGTCGGTGATCGCACGCCGGGCGGCCGGGGAGTCGTCCACGGCCGCGATCGTCTCGATCGAGAACCGCAGGTCCCGCTGGGCCGTGTCCAGCTCGTAGAACGCGGCCGCCGCGGCGTCCTTCGCGGCCTGCGCCTCGGCCCGCTGGCTCTCGGCCCGTCCGCCGAACCAGCGCCGGGTGCCGCCGCCGGCGAAGGCGGCGGGCAGCGCGAGGGCGACGGCCAGCGGGAGGGCGAGAAGCGTGAGGGAGTCGGCGAGGGTGTCGCGCAGGCGCAGGCGCGGGCGCCCGGCGCCCTGGGACGCGGGCCGCGGGACGTCCCGTGTGCGGCTGCCCCGCCCACGCGGCACTGACGGCGATTTCGGCTGTCGAGGTGTCGCCGTCACATCCCTCTCCCGTGCTGTCATTCACCCTGCCCGGTGTCATTCTCCCACCGGTTTAGGACGAACACACGGGCCGGTTAGTTCGCGGTTCGCACCGTGACTTTTCCGTCGCCGGTGCGGGCGGAGACCACATGGGAGCTGGTGTCGCTGCGCGGCACGGACACATCGACCCCGCCGTCGCCGGTCTCGGTCGTCACGCGGTACGTCGCCCGGGGCAGCTCGATGGTCACCGATCCGTCGCCGGTGCGGGTGTCCACCCGGTCCGGCACGGTGCCCAGTTCGAGCTTCACCGACCCGTCCCCGGTCTGCGCCTTCACCTGACGCGAGGAGACGTCGGAGACCCGCACCGACCCGTCGCCCGTCCTCAGGTCCAGCGGTCCGCTGGAGTCGCTGACGTGCACCGAGCCGTCGCCCGTGCGTACGCTCAGCGCGTCCTCGAATCCGCGCGCCCGCACGCTGCCGTCCCCGTCCTCGACCTTCACGGTGACGCCGCGGGGCACCTCGATGCGGTGCTTGGTGGAGCAGTCGGCGATCATGCCGCTGCACTTCTCGCGCAGCACCAGCCGGTCGTCCTTCATCGACCACGTCACCTTCGGGTCCGACCCGATCGCGACGGAGCCCTGGAACCACCGGGTGACCTCGACCGTGCCGGCCTTGTGCGAGTCGGCGGCGACGATCTCCAGCGCCGAGTCGTCCGAGTCGACGGTCAGCGTCCGCCGCTCCAGGGCGAACGACTTGTGCTCCGGCTCCTTGTCGTCCCCGGCGGAGGCCCCACAGGCGGCGAGGCCCGCGACGAGCGCCACGACCACCCCGGAAACGGCGACGGCGCGAGCTGGAACGGTACGGGCCATGACGATCTCCCCCTGAGAGTTCCCGGGGCCGACGTCTTCGGCCCGGGGCTGCGATGGTGCTTCGACCGTACGGATCCCGGGCCCGGCACGGGATCCGGGCCGCTCCCGGATCCATGGTGGGGATAACCCCAGGTCTTCCCCGACCCCCGCCGAAACGGGTTTGCGGGACACTGCCCCCGGCAAGGTAGGCTGTCGACTCATTCTCGGGTGCGTAGCTCAGGGGTAGAGCGCCTGCCTTACAAGCAGGATGTCGGCGGTTCGAAACCGTCCGCGCCCACCGATGGCTGAGGGCCCCGCCGTTTTCCGGCCGGGGCCCTTCGGTGTTCAGGTCTTCTCGTGTGCTCCGTGAGCGTGCTTCAGCCTGGTGCGGGCGTCCACGCGGTCCGTGGCGGTCGTTTCCGACCAGAAGCGGTGGCCGCTGATGAACACCGCGAGTTCGTGCTCGCGCCGTCGGAGCTTCTCCACCTCGGCCTGCTCGTCCTCCGTCCAGCCGGGGGAGGCGGGGCGCTCGACCTTGCGCCAGCCGTTGTCGTCGCTGAACCCGTCCAGGGGTACGACCGACCAGGGCAGCCGCTTCAGCAGGGCCGACAGCTCGGCCCGGACCTGATGCAGCTCCTCCTGACCGGCGAGCAGGTCACTCGGAAAGTCATAGGGCGTAGCCACGCGGCAATGCTACGCCTGTTCGATTTTGGGTTGCGAGTGCCTTTGGGTGGTTCATGCGAACGAGTGCGTGGGGGCATGATCGGTACCGGCGTCGGCGAAGCGCAGGAGGGGTGAATGGGCGGTCCTGGCAGCGGATTCCGGCTGGAGCGCGGCTCGACGGGGTTCTTCACGGGCAGCGACCCGGACCCACGCGCCACCGATCCCAAGGTGTGCCGTACGGCCTGGTACGCGGCGGCCCGAGCCGCCGGCGGGCGGGTCACGGCGTTCGGGACGCGGCAGCTCGCGCAGACCTTCCACACCGCGACCATGGACGGCCCGGACGGCCGCCACTGCGCCCTGTTCCAGACCTGCTTCCCGCTCGTCGCGTTCGTGGACGAGCCGCGGGACTGGTACACCGACCAGTTCCGGGAACCGCCCGCCTGGGCCGCCGGGCTCGGTGACTTCGGGTTCACCGTGCTGGGCGCGGCGGTGCTGCGGTCCTCGCTCTCCACGGCGGACCTCTCCGCTCTGTCCGCCGTGGAGCGGCGGCAGATCGACTGCTGGCGGCCCGAGACCGTCGGCGCGGTGCTCTTCAACTCCTGGGACTGAGGCGCCGGCTAGTGGCCCGCCGCCCTCAACTCGCCCACCAGGGCGGTCGCCACGGGTACCGGCACGCCGTGCCGGTCGGCCGCGCGGAGCAACGCGCCGCCGATGGCGTCCAGTTCGAGGGGGCGGCCCGCCTCGGCGTCCCGCTGCATCGAGGACTTCGTGGTGGCCGGGAAGGCGTCGTAGCGGGCGAGGGCCAGGGACGGGTCGGAAGGTCCGCCGCAGGCCGCGCTGACGGCCGTCGCCTCGTCGACGAGGGCGAGCAACTCCTCGCGGTGCCGGGTGCGTACGTCGCCGATGGGCAGGGCGTAGCGGGTGGTCAGGAGGGCGAAGGGGGCCAGCAGGGACATCTTCGCCCAGAGCGTCGCCGCCTCGTCGGCGTGCACCCGGGTCGTGGGCCCGGCCGCGTCGAGGGCCTGCGCCAGGGCGGCCAGGCGGTCGTCGGGGACCGGGTCACCGGTGAGGTCGATCTCGGCGAACGGGGTGCCGTGCTCGATCTCCCCCGGCGCGACGCGGGTCGACTCGGCACGGATGGCGGCGGGCGCCACCCGGTCCGGGCGGTACCGGGCCCGCAGGTGCTCGGGGTGTTCGACGCCGTTCAGGAACGGTACGACCAGTCCGTCGCCCAGCAGGGTGGGCGGGACCCGGGTCAGGGACGCGTCGAGGGCCGTGGCCTTGACCGCGATCAGGCAGGCGTCGACCGGCTCGCGGAGCTCGGTGTCGGCCTCGACCGGGGCCGTGAAGTCGCCGAAGAGGCCGCTGCGGACGTGGATCCCCTTCGCGGCCAGGGTCTTCGCCGTCTCGTCGCCGGCCAGGCAGATGACACGGTGGCCGGAGCGGGACAGCAGCGCGGCGAGCAGTCCGCCGATGCCGCCCGGGCCCAGGATCGCCACGGTCAGTCCGTCGTTCGCGGTCATGCGCATCCTCTCGTCGGTCGGCCCCACCCCCTCAGCGGTGGCCGCCTGGACGTGATCATGGCAGACGGGCACGGTCCCGAGGGAGACTGTTCGACATGTGCCGCAGTATCAAGACACTCCGTCCGCCCGTGTTGCCCGAGGAGGCGACGGAGGAAGAGATCCGGGCCGCCGCCCTCCAGTACGTGCGCAAGGTCTCCGGCTTCCGCGCCCCGGCCGCGCACAACAGGGAGGTCTTCGACCGCGCCGTGGAGGCCATCGCCGAGGCCACGGCCGAACTGCTCGACGGACTGGAGGTACGAGGCGCCCCCGCGACGGCGCGCAGGGCGGCCGGATAACGCCGTAGGGACCGGCCGACGGCAGCGGGTACGGCTACCGGTGTACCCGCGCCGCTTCCGCGTGCCTTCCCCCGCCTACGCCTCCGCGGGCTTCCGGCGCACCAGATACGTCGCCCCGGCCCCCGCCGCGAACAGCGCCGCCACCGACACCCCCGTGGCCAGCCAGGTCGCGCCCAGCCACTGGGCGCCGAAGTAGCCGAGGGCCACGCTGTAGACGGCCCAGGCCAGCCCCGCCAGGGCGGACCAGGGCAGGAAGTCGCGGACGCGGCGGTGGGTGGCACCGGCGCCCAGGGAGACCACCGAGCGGCCGGCCGGAGCGAAGCGGGCCACGACGACGAGAGCGCCGCCACCCCGGGCCAGGGCCGCGCCGAGACGTTCCTGCGCCGCGGTCAGACGGCGGGAGCGGGCGATCGCGCGGTCCAGCCGGGCCCCGCCGCGCCAGGCGAGGCGGTAGGCGACCAGGTCGCCGAGCACGGAGGCCGTCGCGGCGCAGAGCGTCAGGGCCAGGATGTCCGGGACCTCGCCGGGCACCTCCCCGGTGGCGGCACCGGAACCCGCGGCCGCCGCCGTGGCCGCCGTGATCACCAGAACGCCGCTGGGCAGGACCGGTACGAACACGTCCAGCAGCACCGACACCGCGACCACCACATAGATCCATGGGCCCGCGGTCAACGCGCCCACGTCCTCGATCCCCTCGAGCACCGCAACTCCCCGTTTACCCCCGTGGCCAGACCCGTGCCGCGACGTCCTGGGGGAGCGGCAGGGGCGGCCTATGACAGCCATACAGCGTACGCCGGGGGTGTGACGGGAGATCCATCGGGTGCTCGTGTGTTCGGCACAGCATGTTCACCCGGCAGAGGGGGCCCGGTCGCCGGGGCACGCGCGACGGCGCCCGGGCCCGCCGGGTGCGCGGGCACGGACGCCGTCGGACGGGACCGGGTCAGGTCGGTCAGGCCGCGACCGGCGTCTGGTCGGCCGCCGTGCCGGTCTGCGCGGTGGAGCGCTTGGCGAACAGCCGGTCCAGGCCGAAGGCACCGGAGCCGGTGAAGATCAGCAGGAACATCGCCCAGCAGTACATCGCGGCGCCTTCGCCGCTGTTCTCGATGGGCCACAGCGCCTGCGGCTGGTGGACCTTGAAGTACGCGTACGCCATGGCGCCGGAGGATATGAACGCCGCGGCACGGGTGCCGAGGCCGAGCAGGACCAGGCTGCCGCCGACGAGTTCGATCACCGCGGCGTACCAGGCGGGCCAGGCGCCGGTCTCCGGGGTCTCGCCGCCGAAGGCGCCGAACAGCGAGTTGGCGCCGTGGCAGGCGAAGAGCAGGCCGACGACGATGCGGAACAGGCCGATGGCATACGGCTGGGCGCTGTTGAGGCGTCCGGTCATGTGGGGGGCTCCCTCGGTCTGGCACGGCCGATGCCGGTGAGCACCGGCCTGGGGACGGAACGTGAACGGTGGCCCCACGTTAGGCTGACCTAATCAATGCTTGCAAGTTCAACATTTGGCCACGCCTGCACCTCGGCATCCCCTCCCGCCCCCGGGATAACGGCACGTAGTGCCGCCCTCGCCACCGCGTCCGCATCCGAAAGAGTGACCGAATCCACACCCGGCCGCGCCCCCGCCGCCGTCACCCAGTGCACCCCCTCCGTGGGCACGCCGAACGCGAACCGCCGTGCGTGCGCGCGCCCCTGACGGTCGATCAGCCGAAAGGGCCGCCGGGTCACGTCCAGCCCGCCGGTCTCGTAGCCGTCGACCGAGTGCGGCCGGCACTGCCCCGTCTTCAGCAGCCTGGCGAGCAGTTCGTCCCCCGTGCGGCGCAAGTCCGGCTCGGGCAGCCGGGCTTCGACGAGCGTCGTCGCCCGCACCGCCGACCCCGGCACCTCGGGGGAGTGCGCCATCCAGGCGTCCGCCTCCTCCCGCACCTCCATCCGTGGCCCGAGCACGTCCACCACCCCCGCCTCCATCAGCGCCACCAGCTCCTCGACACGTCGGCGCGGCGGGCCGATGGACAGGAAGGCGTTGAGCGGGGTGTACCAGCGGTCCAGATGGTCCCGGCGCGAGCCGCCGGTGAGACCGGCGTGGTCGACGATCAGGCGCAGTTCGTTGCGCAGGTCGCGCAGCACGTCCAGGGCCGACTTCAGCGGGCCGTGCACATTGCCCCGGGCGGCCTGCGCGGCGTCCTCGCGCAAGTGCGCCAGCAGCCAGTCGCGCCACCGCCCGGGATCCGGGAGGTCGCACCCGGCGTACGGCCGGGAGATCCGGTCCCAGCTCCAGCGCTCCGCCCGCGGTATCCCGAACTCGTCGAGCACGCGCGCCTCTTGGGGGTCGCGGTGCGGGACGGCCAGGAAGCGGCCGGTGAACTCCGGGCGCCCGGCCCTCGGTATCAGCGCCGCGTAGTACACCGTCTCCACCTCCTTCGCCACCAGCGGCCATATCTCCGCGAGGAAGTCCGGTGCCTCGCCCGAGTCGGCGCGCTTGCGGAAACCGGCGATCACCTCCGGTGTCAGGACCAGCGGGAGATGGCGGCCGTAGGGCCCCTTCGCGTTGTCGCCGCGGGCCTGGTACGGGATGCCGCGCCGCGAACCGGCGTACAGGCGCGGCTCGTTGCCGGAGGGGAGGTAGCGCAGCCCCGCGGCCTCGCGGACGAACCGGCCGCCTCGGCCCGTCGTCAACAGGGCGGTGTGATCGAAGAAGTTGAGTCCCAGGCCGCGCAGCAGCACCGGTTCGCCCGGGGGCACGGCGGACAGGTCCACATCGGCCGGATTGGCGGGCGCCACGTACCGCAGGCCGTGCCGTTCGGCGTGGGCGGCGAGGCGACGGAGGCCGGCGTCGGGGGCCGTCGGCAGATGGCCCTGCGCCAGCACCACGGCGGACAGCCCGGGCAGTACGCGGCCGTCGTCGAGGGTGAGCGCCTGCCGGCCGTCGGGCGCGTCGTCGAGCCGTACCGCACGGGCCGCGTACGTCTCGACGCGCACGGCCGGCGGTGCCTCGCGCACGACCTTCGCGAACACCCACTCCAGGTAACGGCCGTACCGGGCGCGGGTGGGGTACTCGTCCGGGCCCAGCTCGCCCGCCGCCCAGTCGTACAGGCTGGGGCCGGGCCGGATCGGGCCCGAGCAGTCGACGCTGTCGTCGGTGAAGAGGGTGACCTGCGAGGACACCGTGTTCATCAGCAGCTCGGGCGACTGCGCGGTCCGCCACACCTGTCCCGGGCCGGGCGGAGCCGGGTCGATCACATGGACCGTGAGGAGCGCGCCGGGCGGCAGGAGTTCGGTGGCGCTGGCGCACAGGCGTTCCAGGACGCTGGTGCCGCGGGGTCCGGCACCGACCAGGGCGACGGAGACCAGGGCCGGTGCGGGGGGCGGAGCGGTCAAAGGGGTGACTCCCGGGCGTGTGGGGCGCGTTGGAGCGGGCGAGCCGTCGCGCGGAAGCGGACGGTCCGGCTCATCATGCCGTCGTCGGCGGGGCGGGCTCGGCCCGGGGGTCGGTGAGTGTGGGATGCATCACGAGCATCACGTGCCACGCCGGTCACAAGCGGTCGGAACGGTTCCAATAGGGGGCGAGTTCGGACGCGGCGGTGATATCGCGGGGGGGGCGGGTTCGTCGTCGGCCGCGGGCCGGTGGGGGCCGATCGCGCAGTTCCCCGCGCCCCTGAAGGGTGGCTGCGCCACGGCCCACTCAGGGGCTCGCGCGCGTGAAGGGTGGCTGTGCCGCGGTCCACGGCCGCGGGCCGGTGGGGGCCGGTCGCGCAGTTCCCCGCGCCCCTGAAGGGTGGCTGCGCCACAGCCCACTCAGGGGCTTGTGTGCGTGAAGGGTGGCTGTGCCGCGGTCCACTCAGGGGCGCGGGGAACTGCGCGGGCAACCCGCGACAACCCGCGGGCGCCATCGCACCGACAGCCCCGAGCCCTCATGCGACGGCCCCACCCTCACGGCGTGAGCTGCGACTCCGCCACCACGTCCAGCCGCGCGGCGCCCCGCGCCTGCTCCAACCGCAGCCGCGCCGAACGCCTCCCCAGCGTCAGGGTCATCAGCTGGTTGCCGAACCAGGGCCCGCCCGTCCGGCGCCAGTCGATCGGCGGCCGAGGACAGCCCCCGTGCCCCGCGAACCGCCGCCCCAGCACCCGGGCGAGCCCGCTCCAGCCGAAGCGGAAGCCGAGCCGGATCGCGAGCGGGATGGCGTTGTGGACGGGCGAACAGGTCAGCTGCAGGACCCGGGCGTCCGGCCCGGTGCCGGCCGGCCAGGCCGGCTCGGCGATGTACGCGTGATGCACGTCCCCCGACAGGACGCACACCGTCGCCGGCGCGTCCGGCCCCGATCCGGCCTCCGCGATCAGTTCCGTCAGCGCGTCGAAGGACGACGGGAACGCCGCCCAGTGCTCCAGATCGGCCCGCCGCCGCAGATCCTCGCCGAACCGCGCCCAGCGCTCCCCGCGCTCGCCCCGGCACAGCGCCGCGTTCCACGCCTCGGCGTCGTGCACCAGATGCGGCAGCAGCCACGGCAGGGACGTACCGATGAGGAGGTGGTCGTAGGAGCCGGGAGCGTCGAGGGCCTGCTCGCGCAGCCACCGCGCCTCACCGGGGTCGAGCATCGACCGCGCCTCCTCGTCGAGGACGCGGGCCGCCCGGGTGTCCACCATCAGCAGCCGCACCCGGCCGAAGTCGCGCCGGTAGCTCCAGCGGACCGACGCCGGGTCGGCGTCCGCCTTGCACGCGAAGGAGCGCAGCTCGTCGGTGCCGTCGGGGGTCTCGCGTACGGCGGCGAAGAGCGGGTCGGAGGCCAGCTCGGCCGGGGACAGATTCCCCAGGTGCTGATGCACCCAGTACGACATCAGCCCGCTCAGCAGGCGCTCGCGCCACCACGGGGTGGCCCGCATGTCGGCGAGCCAGGCGGCGGAGGTGTTCCAGTCGTCTATGACGTCGTGGTCGTCGAAGATCATGCAGCTGGGCACGGTGGACAGCAGCCAGCGCACCTCCGGGTCGAGCCAGGACTCGTAGTAGAGGCGGGTGTACTCCTCGTAGTCCGCGACCTCGTTGCCCGGCGGTTCGCTCAGGTCGCGGCGGGCCGCCAGCCAGCGCCTGGTCGCCTTGGACGTCTCGTCGGCGTACACCTGGTCGCCCAGCAGCACCAGCACGTCCGGCCGCTCACCGTCCGGGTCGGCCGCCATCCGGGCCGCCAGTGTGTCCAGGGCGTCCGGTCCGACCGGGTCCTTCTCGTCGGCGGGCGGCGCGGCCCAGCGGCAGGAGCCGAAGGCGAGCCGGACGGGCTCGCTCCCGTCCGGGGTGCGGATCACCGAGGGCGGGAAGGGCGAGTCGGCCAGCGGCCACACGCCCGTGCCGTCCAGGAGGACCTCGTACGGCGTCGTCGTCCCGGGTGTGAGGCCGTTGACCGGCACGAGGGCGTAGTGATGGCCGGCGACCTGGAAGGTGCGGGCCTCACCGCCGGCCCCGTCCGCCGCGCGCACCTGGACGGCGCACGGACGGCTCGCCTCGACCCACACGGTCGCGGCCGAGCCGTCGACGTACCTCAGCAGGGGACCCAGGCGCAGTTCGGCCACGTCGATGCCCGCCCTCTTCTCCGGTCGGTTCACCTCCGGCGCGCCCGTTCGGCTCACGTCGGTCGTCGCCCCGTACGGTACGGAACGACGGAGGAGAACGGGGAGGTTCCGCAGATCACGGTTTGCCGAACTCCTCGGCTCACGGTCGGCTCACCGCGGACCGGGCGGGCGCTCCGTTCAGCAGCTCGCGAGGTAGTTCGTGAGGGCGGACTTCTCGGCCGAGTCGACCGAGAGGCCGTAGTAGTACTTCACCTGCACCCAGGCGCGGACGTACGTGCAGCGGTAGGCCGTGCGCGAGGGCATCCAGGTGGCCGGGTCCTGGTCGCCCTTGGCCTGGTTCACGTTGTCCGTGACGGCGATCAGCTGCGGGCGGGTCAGGTCGTTGGCGAAGGACTGGCGCCGGGAGGTGGTCCAGCTGTCGGCGCCGGAGTCCCAGGCCTCGGCCAGCGGGACGAGGTGGTCGATGTCGAGGTCGGAGGCGGCGGTCCAGGTGGCGCCGTCGTAGACGGAGTACCAGCTGCCGCTCGTGGCGGCGCAGGAGGAGTCCTGGACGACGTTCGTGCCGTCGCGCTTGAGGACGACCTCGCGGGTGTTGCAGGCGCCGGACTGGGTGATCCAGTGCGGGAACAGGTCGCGGTCGTAGCCCGTGCGGTCCTCGGCGGCCACGGTGAGGGAGGCGAGGTAGGTGCGGGCGGTGGCGGCGCTGACGGGGGTGGGGAGCGCGGCGGAGGCGGTCGGAGCGTTGAAGAGGGCGACGGAGGCTATGAGGCCGCTGAGGGCAGCGAGTATGCTGACCCGTCGACGCGCGTAGAACTTCGACATGCTAACTCCCTTGAGGGGTGGGGGTGTTGGCGAGCGAGCGAGGGAATGCTCGCCACGCCGCATTGCGGGGAGGTGTGCGTCCGGTTAGAAGTTAGTGACGTGTTCATGACACGACAAGGTTGAGAGTGTGACTTTCTTCCTGTGAATCCGTCGATGGCTCGTTCGACTGCGTCGCGTACGATGGGTGACGCAGAAGGGGAGTAGCTCTTCGCCGGACCGTCGACATACTGCTCAGCTCGCCTGAGCCGGCGCCCGGAGGTAGACCTCGTCCACGAGGTCGGCCAGCGAGACCTTCGGCAAGCAGTGCACGCCTGTGCCCCACGGCGCGGGTGCCCAGTGTGCTGCCGTGCCGAGGTGTCGTAGCGCACACACATCGCTCTCGGTGGGGCAGCCCCGACCGATTGAGGAACCTTGATCAGCTTCACCGTGACGGCGGTCGTCTTCGGCGTCGTCTTCCTCGCCGAACTGCCCGACAAGACCGCGCTGGCCGGGCTCGTCCTCGGTACGCGCTATCGCGCCTCGTACGTCTTCGCCGGTGTCGCCGCCGCGTTCGCGGTGCACGTCGCGCTGGCCGTGGCGGCCGGAAGCGTGCTGACGCTGCTGCCGCAGCAGATCCTGCACGCGCTCACCGGTGTGCTCTTCCTGGGCGGCGCGGCCGTGCTGCTCATGAAGCGGGACGAGGACGAGGAGGAGATCCGCAAGCCGGAGAACCAGTCGTTCTGGAAGGTGTCCGGCGCCGGGTTCATGCTCATCCTGGTCGCCGAGTTCGGTGATCTGACCCAGATCATGACGGCGAACCTCGCGGCGCGCTACGACGATCCGCTGTCCGTCGGTCTCGGGGCGGTGCTGGCGCTGTGGGCCGTGGCCGGGATCGGCATCGTCGGCGGCAAGGCCCTGATGCGCCGGGTGCCGCTGAAGCTGATCACCAAGGTGGCGGCGCTGGTGATGCTGGTGATGGGCGTCTGGAGCCTGTGGGAGGCGATCGCGGGGTGAGCCGGCTTGGCCGCTGGGCCGCTGGGCCGCTGGGGCCGCTGGGCCGCTGGGGCGGCCTGGGCGGCTGGGCGGCTGGGCGATCTGGGGTGACTGGGTCGGCTGAGGTGCTTGAGTCGGCTGGGTCGGCCGGCCCGGGGGTTTCGGTGGTCGGTCGTCGTGGACGCGAGTGGCTTCGGCGGTGGGTCGTCCTGATTTCGGGTGGCTTCGGTGGTCGGTCGTCGTAGTTCCGAGGCGGCTTCGGCGGTGGGTTGTTCTGCGTGCGGCGGGCTCGGTGATCGGCCGTCCGGGCGCCGCGGGAGCTGAACTGTCGGTGAACGGTTGCTGGAGGCGGTGGCGCGATCGCGGCTCGGTTTTGTACCGTGGAGAAACAAAGTGGTCCCCGCCCGTTTTCCCTGACCGGCGGGCGGGGCCACCTTGTCCCTCCGGGGGCCAGTCCGTACCCCCGTGCCCCTCGCCTTGGAGCTGCCGAATGACGGCCACGACCGTGCCCACCGTGCTCACCGCCCGTGCTCTCCTGCTCGACATGGACGGCACCCTCGTCAACTCCGACGCCGTGGTGGAGCGGATCTGGCGTCGCTGGGCCGAGCGGCACGGGCTGGACGGCGACGAGGTGATGAAGGTCGTGCACGGACGTCAGGGGTACGCCTCGATGGCGCTGCTGCTGCCCGGGCGGCCGATGGAGCAGAACCACGCGGACAACGCGCGCATGCTCGCCGAGGAGACGGCGGACGTGGACGGCGTCGTGCCGATTCCCGGGGCGCCGGAGTTCCTGGCCTCCCTGCGGGGGCTGCCGCACGCGCTCGTGACGTCGGCCGACGTCCCGTTGTCGACGGCGCGGATGGCTGCCGCGGGGCTGGATCTGCCGGACGTGCGGGTGACCGCGGAGTCGGTGGGTGCGAGCAAGCCCGATCCCGAGGGGTTTCTGAAGGGCGCCGCCGAACTGGGGGTCGCGCCGGCGGACTGTGTGGTGTTCGAGGACTCGGGGGCCGGCATCGAGGCGGGGCGCTCCGCGGGGATGCGGGTCGTGGGGGTCGGGGGGAGGGCCGGGATCCACGGGCCGGATGTGCTGGTACGGGATCTGCGGCAGGTTCGGGTCGAGGGCGTGGCCGGTGGCGGGATCCGGTTGATCATCGCCTGAGAGCCCGGTGGCGCGGGGTTCGGTGGCGCGTGCGGACCGGTGGGGGCCGCTCGCGCAGTTCCCCGCGCCCCTGAGGTCAGCCTCGCGACCGCCGATTCGGCAGTGGAGTCGGGGGCGCATCCAGGACGCGGGCTTCCGTGGCCAACCCCAGGGGCGCGGGGAACTGCGCGATCAGCCACCTACGGCCCGCACCCGCCGATTCGGCAGTGGAGTCGGCGGCGCATCCAGGACTCGGGCTTCCGTGGCCTACCCGGGGGCGCGGGGAACTGCGCGATCAGCCACCTGCGGCCCGCACTCGTCGATTCGGCAGTGGAGTGTTCGGTTCTTCTGGGGCTCGGGCTGGGGTCGCCGACTCAGGGGCGCGGGGAACTGCGCGAGCAACCCCCGCCGGTCCGCAGCCGCCCGACGGCCCGAGCGCCCGCGTTCTGCGGCGCACCGCCCCCGCGGCGCACCGCCCCCGCGGCGCACCGTCAGGGCTCTGTCGTTTCCGACTCCAGTCGCTCCCGTGTCTCCAGGTCGTACACCCCGTAGTCGTCCGGCTGGATCCCCCGTGCCCACTGGTACCGGGCGACCGCGTCCTCGACGCCCTCGTTGTAGTTGCCCCGTGCCTGCCGCGTGTACAGGCCGAGCTGGGTCAGGCGGAGTTCGAGTTCGGTGACCTCGGGCCCGCGGTCGCCCCGGCTCAGGACCTGCGGCGCGGGCTGGAGTTCGGCGGGGGACTCCTGCTCGGAGCCGGCCGCGGTCTCGGTGGGCGAGGGGGACTTCGTCGGCTCGGTCGACGGGGTCGGGGTCGGGGACGCCGTCGAGCGGGTCGGGGACGGCGAGGCCGTCGGGCTGTCCGTCGGTGACGCGGAGGTCGCGGGCACCGCCGGCCGGGACGCCGTCTCGGTCCGGGCGAGGCTCGTCCCCGACGCGCTGCTCGTCGGGGCCGGAACGCTCGCCCGTACGTCCTGCGGGAGCGCCGTCTTCCGGGACGGTGCGTCGTAGGAGAACATGCCGCTCGCCAGACCCGCCGCCGTCATCACGGCCACGAGGGCTCCGCCCGCGCCCAGCAGGATCGTGCGGCGGTGCCGGGAGGACGTGCTGCGGGTGTCGTCCGGGTCGTCCGGCTCGTACCGGTCCCCCCGGTCGTCGAGGTCGTCCCACTCGGCGGCGTCCGCTGCGGCCGACTCCGGCTCGAACAGGCTCAGGTCCTGCGCGCTCGGCGTGGTGACGGCCGACGCCAGCGGGGTCGGGAGCGTCGGCGCCCCGTCCGTGGTCGGAGGCGCGGGCGGTACCGGCGGCTGCGGGTCCACCTGACGCAGTTGCATCGTCTCGGCGGCGTGGTCGCCCTCCAGCTCCACGTATGGCCGTATGCGCAGCGGATCGAAGTCCTCGGCCGCTGCCGCCTCGGCCGTACGGGCGTCTCTGAGGGCCTCGGACGCGCGCTCGCCGCAGCCGCACGACGGGGTGTCGTCGGTCGCTCTCGGCGTGCCGCACCCCGGGCAAAGGTGACCATTCGGGCTACCCGGATCCTGTGGATCCCCGGCGCCCCCGGTACCCCTCGGCTCTGTCACGCGTTCGTCCCTCCCTAGCGAACTCCCCAGATTATGCAGACGTTCCTCACGCTCTCTCCCCAAGCCCCCGGAAGGGGCGATTCCAATGGGACTCGACAGGCCATAACGGGGCACAGCGATCACGATGGAGGGGGTAACGAGACCTACGGGAGGTCTTCATGGCCGGGGACGCGCACGGTATGACGGGAAATGTGCGTGACGCGCAGCCCCCCGATCGGCGCGCCGCGGCGCACGAGAACGTGCCCGGCAACGTCCTCGTCTCCATCGGCGCGCTGCTCCTCGGGATGCTGCTCGCCGCGCTCGACCAGACGATCGTGTCCACCGCGCTGCCCACCATCGTCAGCGACCTCGGAGGGCTCGAGCACCTGTCGTGGGTGGTGACGGCCTATCTGCTGGCGTCCACGGCCGTCACGCCGCTGTGGGGCAAGCTCGGTGACCAGTACGGGCGAAAGCGGCTCTTCCAGATCGCCATCGTGATCTTCCTCGTCGGGTCCGCTCTGTGCGGCATGGCGCAGGACATGGCTCAGCTCATCGCCTTCCGGGCCGTTCAGGGCGTCGGGGGCGGCGGGCTGATGGTGCTGTCCATGGCGATCGTCGGGGACATCGTGCCGCCGCGTGAACGTGGCCGGTACCAAGGGCTGTTCGGTGCGGTGTTCGGCGCGAGCAGTGTGCTCGGGCCGCTGCTCGGCGGGGTGTTCACGGAGCATCTGAGCTGGCGGTGGGTGTTCTACATCAACCTTCCCGTCGGGGTCGTCGCCCTCGTCGTCATCGCCGCCGTGCTGCGGATCCCGCGCAAGGCGACCCGTCATGTCATCGACTACCTCGGTACGTTCCTCATCGCCTCCGTCGCCACCTGTCTCGTCCTGGTCGCCTCTCTCGGCGGGACGACCTGGGCGTGGGGGTCGGTGCAGATCGTCGGACTGGCGCTGCTCGGGGTGGTGCTCACCGTGGCGTTCGTGGCGGTGGAGCGGACGGCCGCCGAACCCGTACTGCCGCTGCGGCTGTTCCAGGTGCGCACCTTCACGCTGTCCGCCGTCATCAGCTTCATCGTCGGGTTCGCCATGTTCGGCGCGATGACGTATCTGCCGACGTTCCTCCAGGTCGTGCAGGGCATCAGCCCGACCCTGTCCGGGGTGCACATGCTGCCGATGGTCGTCGGCATGCTGCTGGCGTCCACCGGATCCGGGCAGATCGTCAGCCGTACCGGACGCTGGAAGGTGTTCCCGATCACCGGGACCGGGGTCACGGTGATCGGGCTTCTGCTGCTGCATCAGCTGGACGTGGACAGCTCCACCTGGGAGATGAGCGTCTTCTTCTTCGTGTTCGGGCTGGGGCTCGGGCTGGTCATGCAGGTGCTCGTGCTGATCGTGCAGAACGCCGTGTCGTACGAGGACCTCGGTGTCGCCACCTCCGGGGCGACGTTCTTCCGGTCGATCGGGGCCTCGTTCGGGGTCGCGATCTTCGGCACGGTCTTCGCGAACCGGCTGGACGACAAACTGGTGGCGGCGTATCGGGGGGTGCGGCTGCCCGAAGGGGTCACGCTGGAGGGGCTGGAGGCGGATCCGCGCGGGATCTCCGAGCTGCCGGGGGCGTTGCGGCCGGCGGCGTTGCAGGCGTACGCGTCCTCGATCACCGATGTGTTCCTGTACGCGGCGCCGGTGGCGTTGGTGGGGTTCGTGCTCGCGTGGTTCCTGCGGGAGGACAGGCTGCGGGGGTCGGTGACCGCGCCCGATGTCACCGAGACGCTGGCCAGTAATCCTGTCGAGCGGTCGTCGTACGACGAGGTGTGCCGGGCGTTGTCGGTGCTGGGGACCCGGGAGGGGCGGCGGGAGGTGTACCGGACGATCACCGAGCGGGCGGGGTACGACCTGTTGCCGGCGGCGAGTTGGCTGTTGCTGCGGATCAAGAGGTACGGGCGCGTGGAGCCGGGGGTGCTGGCCGAGAAGAGTTCTGTGCCGTTGCCGGTGATCCTGGATGCGGCTCGGCAGGTGGAGGGGCGGGGGCTGGCTGTTCGGGAGGGGCTGGGTCTCGTGCTGAGCGAGAAGGGGGGGGTGGTGGCGGAGCGGCTCGCTCTTGTTCGGGAGGAGTCGTTGGCGGAGTTGCTGGGGGACTGGTGGGGGCCTTCTCGGCCGACTGATCTTGTGCAGTTGGTGAAGGAGCTGAATGGGGAGCTGTGTGGGTCGGAGCGGGAGCGGCCGGGGGCGGCCGGTGGGGGTGCGCGGTGATGCCTGCGGCGGCCCGTTGCCGAGGGTGGGGGTGCGTGTAGCGCCTGCGGTCGGTGGGTGGGTCGGGGGGGGGGGGGGGGGGGGGGGGGGGGGGGGGGGGGGGGGGGG
>NZ_JBIDDQ010000016.1:0-194234 GCF_043195415.1 Streptomyces sp. Y7 | reverse complement strand
GCCGGGGGGTGTCCGTCCTCGGTCGGGCGGTTGCTGTCTTTCAGGAGGGTGCTCTGCGTTGACGCCCGCCGCTGCGGGCGGGCACCCCCCGGCACGTCCCCTTGCCGCCGTTCGCGGTTTGCCTCTGTGCCGGGGGCCGTTCCTCGTCAGGCCGGGCGGACCACGCTGTGGATCGCCGACTCGCCGTCGTAGTAGATCGACTCCTCGCGGACGTACGCGCCGGGCTTGGGGGCGTGGATCATCATGCCGTTGCCGATGTAGATGCCCACGTGGGTGATGTCGTCGTAGAAGAAGACCAGGTCGCCGGGCTGGGCGTTGGCGAGGGAGACGGTGGTGCCGGCGTTGACCTGGTCGTAGGTGACGCGGGGGATGTCGACGCCGGCGGCCTTCCAGGCGGCCTGGGTGAGGCCGGAGCAGTCGTAGGAGTCGGGGCCGGTGGCGCCCCAGACGTACGGCTTGCCGATCTGGGAGCGGGCGAAGGCCAGGGCCTTCTCGGCCTTGGTGGCGTACGAGGAGTCGGCGGACGACGAGTCCGAGGTGCCCGAGTCGGCGGGGGGTGTGGTGCTCTCCTGCTGCTGCTGGGCGGCCTCTTCCTGGCGCTGGCGTTCTGCCTCTGCCTGCTGGCGGGCCAGTTCGGCCGCCTTGCGGGCGGCCTCCTCCTGCTTGCGCTTCTCGATCGCGGCGAGGCGGGCCTTCTCCTCGGCCGTCAGCTTCGAGAGGAGCTCGCGCGCGTCGGAGAGCTTCTGCTGGACGGTGGCCTTGGCCGACTTGAGGTCGTTCTGCGAGTCGGTGAGCGTCTCGAGGCTCTGGGTGGCCTCCCGGCGCTTCTCCATCGTCTCGGACTGCTGGGTGAAGTAGTCGTCGACCGATTCCTTCTGACGGCCGGTCATCCGGTCCATCAGCTGCGTCTGGTCGAAGTAGTCCTGCGGGTTGTCCGCCAGCAGGAAGGTCGCCGTGTCGGGGGCGGTGGCGCCGGTGCGGTACTGGGCGGCCGCGTTGCGGCCGAGTTCCTCGCGGGCTTCGTTCAGCTTCTGGGTGCGCTGGGCGACGTCGTCGAGGAGGGTGTCGACGCGCTTGCGCTGCTTCGCGGTCTTGTCCTTGGCCGCGTTGTACTTCTCGGTCGCCGACTCCGCCTGGCGGTAGAGGTCGTCGACCTTCTTCTCGACTTCTTCGAGGCTGGGCTTGTCGTCCGTCGACGGGCTGGCGTTGGCCGTCTGGGACAGCAGGGCCACGGACGTGAGGGCGGCCGTGGCGAGGGCAGGGGTGCGTATGCCTGCTACGCGCGTACCGGCGGGACGCGACTTGCGGTGCGACGCCAAGGGAGGCGACTCCTTCCACGCTCCGCCTACCGAGTTAGCTGTCGGGTTCGGGCGGGTGGTTCGGAAGGGTTGCCCTACGGCCGTTCCCCTGACGGGAAGTCGGGCCGATTCACCCCAAGTTCGGTGGGTCCCCGGCTCCGGTCACCGTTCGGGTGCGCCGGACTCGGCGGAGGCCGTGCGGCCCGGCGACGTTCGCCGGTGGGGGTCGTACGGCCTGTCCGGCACCGTAGCCAACTCGTGTGGCCCCTGTGAAGGTTGATGTTCGATATGCCCGATACATTTTCGTGACCTTGCTCCTAAACGTCGTGCGCGGTGGTTGGTTCGAGTGAGTGTGCGGGGGCTTGGTGTGGGGTGGGCGAGGTGGGTGTTCTGGGCGGTTTGGGGGTGCGGGAGGTCCCTGGCCTGGTGCGTTGCGGGTTGTGGTGGGGGGATCACTGGGGGTGTTCGGAAGATCGTCCGGGGTGGGGGCGGGCGATGTTCGGAGGGTGGGGGCGGGCTGTCAGTGGGGCGGCCTAGACTCGGAGAGCGATGAGCAGCCTCTTTGACGACAGCTTCCTGGCGGACCTCCAGGCCCCTCGGGCCCACGGGGAAGAGCACCCGCCGCCGCCCGAGGACGATCACGCTCCGGAACCGGTTCCGGACGATCTGTTCGGTGGGAAGTTCGACGTGCCACCGGACCGGGACGACCACTACCGCGACGGCGCCCCGCGGCCGGTCCTCGACGCCGCAGCGCTGCTGGAGGGGCTCAACGACAACCAGCGTGCGGCCGTCGTCCACTCCGGCACGCCGCTGCTCATCGTGGCCGGAGCCGGATCCGGCAAGACGCGGGTGCTCACTCACCGCATCGCCCACCTGCTCGCCGAGCGGAACGTACATCCGGGGCAGATCCTCGCGATCACCTTCACCAACAAGGCCGCGGGCGAGATGAAGGAGCGCGTGGAGCAGCTCGTCGGCCCGCGCGCCCACGCGATGTGGGTGATGACCTTCCACAGCGCGTGCGTGCGCATCCTGCGGCGGGAGAGCAAGAAGCTCGGCTTCACCTCTTCCTTCTCGATCTACGACGCCGCCGACAGCAAGCGGCTCATGGCGCTCGTGTGCCGTGATCTGGATCTCGATCCGAAGCGGTATCCGCCCAAGTCCTTCAGCGCCAAGATCAGCAATCTGAAGAACGAGCTGATCGACGAGGAGGACTTCGCCGCCCAGGCGACGGACGGCTTCGAGAAGACCCTCGCGCAGGCGTACGCCATGTACCAGTCGCGGTTGCGGGAGGCCAACGCCCTCGACTTCGACGACCTGATCATGACGACGGTCAATCTGCTGCGCGCTTTCCCGGACGTCGCCGACCACTACCGCCGGCGCTTCCGGCATGTGCTGGTGGACGAGTACCAGGACACCAACCACGCGCAGTACGCGCTGGTGCGCGAGCTCGTGGGGACCAGTGAGCACCCCGTCGACGTGCCGCCGAGCGCGCACGACGTCCCGCCCGCCGAGCTGTGCGTGGTGGGTGACGCCGACCAGTCGATCTACGCCTTCCGGGGCGCCACGATCCGCAACATCCTCCAGTTCGAGGAGGACTACCCGGACGCGACGACGATCCTGCTGGAGCAGAACTACCGCTCCACGCAGACGATCCTGACCGCCGCCAACGCCGTCATCGAGCGCAACGAGTCCCGCCGCCCCAAGAACCTGTGGACCAACGCGGGCGCGGGCGCGCGGATCACCGGCTACGTCGCGGACACCGAGCACGACGAGGCGCAGTTCGTCGCCGAGGAGATAGACCGTCTGACGGACGCGGGCGACGCGAAGGCCGGCGACGTCGCCGTCTTCTACCGGACGAACGCCCAGTCCCGTGTCTTCGAGGAAGTCTTCATCCGCGTCGGGCTGCCCTACAAGGTCGTCGGCGGGGTCCGCTTCTACGAGCGCAAGGAGGTCCGGGACGTCCTGGCCTACCTGCGGGTGCTGGCGAACCCCGAGGACTCCGTGCCGCTGCGGCGGATCCTGAACGTCCCCAAGCGCGGCATCGGCGAGCGCGCCGAGGCGATGATCGACGCGCTGTCGCAGCGCGAGAAGATCAGCTTCCCGCAGGCCCTGAAGCGGGTCGACGAGGCGTACGGCATGGCCGCGCGGTCCACCAACGCCGTCAAGCGGTTCAACACGCTGATGGAGGAGCTCCGTACGATCGTCGAGTCCGGCGCCGGACCGGCGACCGTCCTGGAGGCGGTGCTCGAACGGACCGGCTACCTCGCCGAGTTGCAGGCCTCCACGGATCCGCAGGACGAGACCCGTATCGAGAACCTTCAGGAACTCGCCGCCGTCGCCCTGGAGTTCGAGCAGGAGTCGGGCGAGGACGAGGCGCCCGGCGGGCTCTCGGACTTCCTGGAGCGGGTCGCGCTGGTCGCCGACTCCGACCAGATCCCGGACGAGGAGGAGGACGGCTCCGGCGTCATCACCCTGATGACCCTCCACACCGCCAAGGGCCTGGAGTTCCCGATCGTCTTCCTCACCGGCATGGAGGACGGCGTCTTCCCGCACATGCGTGCCCTCGGCCAGAACAAGGAGCTGGAGGAGGAGCGGCGGCTCGCGTACGTCGGCATCACCCGCGCGCGTGAACGGCTGTATCTGACGCGCTCGTCGATGCGCAGCGCGTGGGGGCAGCCCTCGTACAACCCGCCGTCCCGCTTCCTGGAGGAGATCCCGGCGGCGCACGTCGACTGGCAGCGCACGGGCGCGACCTCGCCGGTGTCCTCCGGGCCCGTGTCCGGGGTCGCCGCCTCGCTGTCGTCGTCCCGCTCGCGCTCCTCGGCGTCGGGCGCGTCCGGTTTCGCCACGCGCCGCACCTCCGAGAAGCCGGTCGTCCAGCTCGCCGTCGGCGACCGTGTCACCCACGACCAGTTCGGGCTCGGCACGGTCACGGGTGTGAAGGGCACCGGCTCGAACGCCGAGGCGACGATCGACTTCGGTGACACCAAGCCGAAGCGGCTGCTGCTGCGGTACGCGCCGGTGGAGAAGCTCTAGCGCCGACAAGTGCGCCCCCGCTGCCGGTGCAGGGCGGGGGCGTGCTCGGGAAAGCGGGCTCGCCTACGAGGGGTCGAGGCCGTGGCTGCGCAGCCAGGACAGTGGGTCTATCGCCGAGCCGCCGCCCGGTCGCACCTCGAAGTGCAGGTGCGGGCCGGTCGAGTTGCCGGAGTTGCCGGAGTACGCGATCGGGTCGCCGGCCTTCACCGTCGTACCGGAGGCGACGCGGTAGCTGGAGAGGTGGCAGTACCACGTCTCCGTGCCGTCCTTCGCGGTCACGATCATCATGTTGCCGTAGGCGCTGTTCCACTGCGTACGGACGGTGCCGTCGGTCGCGGCCATCACCGTCGTGCCGTACGAGACGGGGAAGTCGATGCCGCTGTGGATGGACATCCAGTTGATGCCGGACTGGCCGAAGTAGGCGCTCAGGCCGTGCTGCGCGACCGGAACCGCGAACTTGGGGCGCAGCCGCTCCTTGCGGGCCGCCTCCTCGGCGGCCTTGCGCTTCTCGGCGGCCTGCTGCGCCTTGAGGTCGATGCGCTCCTGCGTACGGCTGGCCCGGTCGGCGAAGTCGTCCGCGCCGGCGGAGAGGCTTTCGAGCTGGGTGTCCAGCTTGTTGTTCGCGGTGGACGGCTTCACAGCCTCGCCTTCCGAGGCGAGTGTGGAGGTGTCCTTGTCCTCGGTGAGGGTGCCGACGGAAGCGGCGGCGATCCCCGCGACGCCCATCACGCAGGCCGAGGGCACGGCGATCGTCAGCAGCGCGGAGCGCTTCGGAGGCGTACGGCGGCGGGAGCGCGCCCCGCTGCGGGAGCCGGCGCGGGAGGAGGGGGCCGGAGTGGTCTCCTCCTGGTCGTCGAGGAGGGGGGCCGCGGCGGGGAGTTCGCCGGTGGCGGTCAACTCGGCGTCGTGCTGGGCCGGGTCGTCGTACGGAGCGTGGTCGTACGAGGTGTGCTCGTCGTACCCGGAGTGCTCTTCGTAGCCCGTGTGCTCTTCGTACTGCGTGTGCTCGTCGTAGCCCGCGGCGGTGCCGTGCTCGATCTGGTCGAAGTGCGCGGTCGCCTGCTGGTCGAAGGATTCTGCTGACTGCTCGAAGTCGTTGGGTGCCTGCGCCGCGGTGCCGTCGGAGTTCCACTGGGTGGCGTCGTACGCCCCGGTGTCGAAGGCCGCCGTGCCCCATTCCCAGTGCTGGGTCTGCTCGGGCTGTGCGGTGGACTGGTCGGGCTGCAGCCAGGCGTTGGCGTCCCACTGGCCGGACACGTCATGGCCGTTGGCCTGCTGCGGGACGAAGGCGAGCCGCTCGTGGTCGGTGCCCCAGGCCGCGGTCTCGTACGCGCCGGTGTCATAGGCGGCCTGGTGCTGGCCCGCGTAGGCGTCGTAGTGCGCGGTGTGGTGGCTGCCCGTGGCCCACTGGGTGGCGTCGTACGTGCCCGTGCCGTCGCCCGGGAGGCTGCCGAACAAGGGGTCCGCGTCGAAGGTCGGGGCGGCCTGGCCGGCGGTGGCGAAACCTGTGGCGTCGTAGGTGCCGTAGGTGGTGGAGTCACCGTAGTGGGCTTCCTGCGTGCCGTACGACGCGTAGTGCGCCGAGGCGGCATCGGGAGCCGGAGTCGGAGACGTCATGGTCCCCGACGGGTGACGATCGTTCACCAACTTCTCTCTCGCCTCGACTACAGGGGCTGCCAGAGCAGTGCGGCGACTGTACCCGGCGGTACGCGGGCACGACAATCTTCGGCAGGTTTCGCGTGCGCAGGAAACGGGCATTCGGCCGTGTTTTGGCGGACTGCGGGCGCGATGTTGGCCTTGTGTTCGAAGATTGTTCGACGTTTGACCGCTGTCCTGAAGCGGTGCGGAGGCGGTTTCGAGGGGTGCCGGCGGGAGCCGGACAGGGGCGGCGGGTGGCTACGCGACCGTCATGCCGTCGGTCCGGGGGGCCGCCTCGGCTCCGGTCCGGGTGGCGTCGAGCGCCTGACGTATCCCGGTCGCGACGGCGGGGTGCACCGGCAGGGCGAGGTGGCCGACGCCGCTGACGCGGACGTTCTGCGCCAGCAGGTCCGGGTGGTCGATGCAGGCCGTCTCCAGCGGGTCCATCAGGTGGTCGAGGTCGCTCCAGAAGCTCACGAAATGCGTACGGCAGCCGGGTGCGGGGCTGGCCAGCTCCTCCAGGACGGGGGAGCCGGGGCGCATCTGGCGCACGATCGGGTGCGCGTTCGCCAGCGGGACGACACGCGTGCCGGAGTGCGGTGTGCCGAGGGTGACGAGGATGCGGACCCTGTGGTCGCCGCCGAGGCGCTGCACGTAGTAACGCGCTATCAGCCCCCCGAGGCTGTGCCCGACGACGTCGACCCGGCTGCTGCCGGTGCGCTCGCAGATCCCCTCTATGTGCCGCCCGAGCAGTTCGGCGGCGGTGCGGATGTCGCAGGTCAGCGGGGAGTAGTTGAGCGACTCGACCTGGTGCCGGCCGTGCTGGGCGAGATTGCGGCGCAGCAGGACGAAGACCGAGCGGTTGTCGATGAAGCCGTGCAGCAGGACGACGGGCGGACTGGTCTCCGTCGGCAGCTTCGCAGTGTCGGAGGGGAGTGCGGGGGTGGTGCGGCGCTCCTGTGTGATGCCGGAGGGATAGAGGAGCAGATGCCCCGCGAGGATCGCGATCTCCAGGGCGGTCGCCTTCAGCAGGGCCAGGGAGAGGCCGGCGAGCCTGCTCGGGAGCAGACGCCGGTAGAGCGGGAGAAAGGGGAGTGCTGTCCCGGTGACCTTCATGGCCGACCTCCTTGTGGCACGCAGGAGGACGGCTCCGGCCCCCGTGTGCCCTCGTGGAAGTCGCGGCCGAGGTGGCCTGTGGGGGTATGGCAAGGGCCCGTGGGGCGAGCGAGGCGTGCGGTGCGCGAGCCGGCCCAGGTGGCCGTGGTGCGCCGGTGACCTGACGGGGCTCCCTGCCGGTGTGGCGACGAGGCTTCCCCGCTGTCGTGCCTTACCTGCCCTACGTGCCCTTCGTACCACCGTCGGCCCGCCGCACCGCCACGGCGCGCGGCCTGCGGCGCGGTGGTGCGGCGACCTCGTTGCGGCTCCCGTTGCGCTCGGTCCCGCCGCGACGCGCGCACCGCAGACTCCTGCGGCCCGTGTGCCGCAGAGATGTGGAACGGTGCGCGGCGAACGTGTCCCACCGTGTGATTTCCCCCTCGGTCTGCACCGCGAAACTGCCGGTTGCGGGATGCTGGCGATAACGTTCGTTCACTTCTCCGGGCGGCGTGGCCCGGGGCATCCGTACCGAGAGGGCCCGTCCGGCGCGATGAGCGGCGGAAATGTGCGATAGGCGCACCATGTATGACATGTGCGGTGAGTGCGGCATAACTCATACATGAGTAGTGCTTGTCGGTACGGATGGATGTAGTCGCTTCATGGAGGCAGTGATGGGTGTGGCAGCCGGTCCGATCCGCGTGGTGGTGGCCAAGCCGGGACTCGACGGCCACGATCGTGGGGCCAAGGTGATCGCGCGGGCACTGCGCGACGCCGGTATGGAGGTCATCTACACCGGGCTTCACCAGACTCCCGAGCAGATCGTCGACACGGCGATCCAGGAGGACGCCGACGCGATCGGTCTGTCCATCCTCTCCGGGGCCCACAACACCCTCTTCGCCGCCGTGATCGAGCTCCTCAAGGAGCGCGAGGCGGAGGACATCCTGATCTTCGGCGGCGGGATCATTCCCGAGGCGGACATCGCCCCGCTGAAGGAGAAGGGTGTCGCGGAGATCTTCACGCCGGGCGCGACCACGCAGGCGATCGTGGACTGGGTGCGGACGAACGTGCGCCAGCCGGCCTCGTCGGGCGGCTGAGCCGACGTCCGGGCCGGGCGAGCGGGGGCGGCCGGTGACCGGGGGCGTCGCCCCCGGACCCCTGTCCGGCCCGAACGGCATCGTCCCCGGACTCCCCCACTCCCGTCCCGGCCCGAGCGGGGGCCCTACGACGGGCTGAGGCCGCCCAGCTCCTCGATCATGGCGGCCCGCAACCGCAGAGTCGTCACCAGCCGCTGGAACGCCTCCGCCCAGTACCCCCCGGCCCCGGGCGACGCGTCCTCCGGTTCGTCCGGTACCGCCAGCAGGCCGTCCAGGCGGCTCGCCTCGGCCGGGTCGAGGCAGCGCTCGGCCAGGCCCATCACCCCGCTGAAACTCCATGGATAACTCCCCGCGTCCCGCGCGATGTTGAGCGCGTCCACGACCGCCCGCCCGAGCGGTGCGGCCCACGGCACCGAGCACACCCCGAGCAGCTGAAACGCCTCCGACAGACCGTGCGTCGCGATGAACCCGGCGACCCACTCGGCCCGTTCGGCCGGGCCCAGCGTGCCCAGCAGCTTCGCCCGCTCGGCCAGTGACACGGCCCCCGGGCCGCCCGCCTCCGGAGCGGAGGGCGACCCGAGCAGGGCCCTGGCCCAGTCGGCGTCCCGCTGCCGAACGGCCGCCCGGCACCACGCCGCGTGCAGCTCGGCCTGCCAGTCGTCGGTCACCGGGAGCGCCACGATCTCCTCGGGCGTACGTCCGCCGAGCCGCCTCGCCCAGGTGCCGAGCGGTGTCGCCTCCACCAACTGGCCGAACCACCACGACCGTTCACCCCGACCCGACGGAGCCTTGGCCACGACGCCGTCGCGCTCCATGCCCGCGTCGCACTCGTGCGGCGCCTCGACGATGATCGTCGGCGCGTCACCCGTGCGATCCAGCGCCACGCAGGCCCCGGCGCGTACCGCCATCCGGGCCGCGAGCGCCGAATCCGGCAGCGCCGACAGCAACTCCGCCGCCGTCGCGCGCACATTGCGGCTCCGGTCGGCCAGCGCCTGCTCCAGGAACGGCTCGTCCAGCGGGCCGAGCCCCATCCGCAACGAGTCGAGGAACATCAGCCGGTCCTCGGCCCGCTCCGTCGCCCATGTCGTGACGAGCAGCTCACGTGCGGCCGCGGGCGTACGGGCGCGTATCGCGGAGAGCAGGGCGACCCGCTCCGCGAACAGGCCCTCCTGCCAGAGCTGCCGGACCTCGGCCGGGTCGTCGAGATGCGGCAGCGCGGCGCCCCCGCCCGGGGTCGCCCGCAGGGCGAACCGCCAGTCCGGGTTGAGCCGGGCGAGCCACACCGCGCGAGTGCCCGCGAACGTCAGGGCCGCCGGACGCAGGTCCGTGCGCCCCCGCGCCGCGTCCAGCAGCGCCGGCAGCACCTCGGGACGTGGCGCGAGACCCCGGTCGTTCGCCCGCGCGAGCCACTCCGGGAGCAGCTCCACCAGATCCGGTGCCGTGCCTCTGCGCCCACCGCCGCCCGCGCCGGGCCGGTCGGCCAGCAGCATCGCCAGCCTGCGGGCCGCGGCAGGGGGAAGCGCGGGCCGCGGGTCCTCGGGGGCGGGCTGCGGACGTTCGGCCGCCCGCGCCGGTCGCAGCCCGGCCCGCCGCCGTACGGTCTCCACGGCCGCCGCGTCCAGCAGGGCGACCGGCGCCTCCCGGCCCGGCCGGCAGCCCGGGGGCGTACGCCGTTCCGTCCCGAGCAGCGCCGCTGTGACGAGTTCCTCCCAGGCGCTCGGCGCGGGCGAATCCACGGGAACGGAGGGACTGTTCATGAGGTTCGTTCCTCTCTGCCTTCGGGTGCTGGATGCCGTGGAATGAAGAGGGGGCGGGGCAGCCGCGGTGTCTGGCGCTCAGCAGAGCCGCACGGCCTCGCCCGCCCCGTCCGGCCAGGCCGTGAGCGGGGTGAAGCCGCGATGGCCGCACTCGCCGAACACCTTCACCGGCGCTCCGCCCGACAGCGCGACCAGGCGCCACAGGCCCGGACGGGAGCGGGCGGCCGGGGTGAGCGGCAGCGCCGTGTCGCCGTCGGCGTCCGCCAGCTGCCACGAGCCGCCGTCCGGCGCCGGTACGACCCGGTCCAGGGTCACCGGGACGGAGTCCAGCCACGGATCGTCGCGCAGCGCTTCGCCGTAACGGGCCGTCGCCTCGGCCGTCGTCATGCCGGGCGGCCGGATCGCCGCCGGCGCGGGAGGCGCGAACTGCTCGCCCAGGGTTGCCCGCAGCCGGCCCGCTCCCGGGTACGCGGACAGCTCCGCCTCCAGGGCCAGACCCACCGGCAGCGTCAGCTCGGGGGCACGGCCGGCCGCGCCATAAGAGAGGAGCAGTGCGGTACGGCCCGAGTCGGCGCCGTGCAGCCAGATCCGGCGCGTCGTGAGTTTCACGTCGGCCGTGTCGTACTGGGCGAGGACCAGCCAGCGGTCCCGCACGGGCGGGCCGTCCGCCGACGCGGGCAGGCCGACGCGGGAACGCACCGTGTCCGCCAGGCCGCCGGGCAGCCCCTCGCGGCGCAGCCAGCCCTGGTCGAGGAGGTGCAGCAGGGCGCACTCCTCCAGCAGACGCACCGGCCAGCCCGGCCCGGACGCCGGGATCGCCCCCAACTCCCTGACACGCGCCGCCAGTCCCGGGGCCTGGGCGTCGACCATGCGGGCGGCCGTCTCCTCCCACAGCCCGTACCCCGCCTGTTCGGCGCCGGCCAGGCCGCCCCGCAGCAGGTCCGTCAGGCGCTGCTCCAGCTCGGTCGCCCCCGCGGTGACCCGCACGGCCCGGCGCTCCGCCCTGCGCCGCGCCGCCTCCGGATCAGCGGACCCCGACGACGAACCGGCCGCGCCCGCCGTCCGCTGCTCGCCGGCACGTCGCCTTCTCCCCGCTATCCACTCCTGCGCCCAGTCCGGTGGTGCCCCCGGAACCACCGCGCCGTCCTCGCCAGCCCAGAGCAGCAGCAGCCCGAGCGCGTGCTTGCACGGGAACTTCCGGCTCGGGCAACTGCACTTGTACGCGGGCCCGGACGCGTCCGCGATGTCGACGACCGTCTGATACGGCTTGCTGCCACTGCCCTTGCACAGCCCCCACACCGTCCCCTCCTCGGCACTCCCCGCCTCGGACCACGGCCCCGCCGCTCCGAGTTTGCTTCCCGCTTTGCGTGACGCGGCGTCAGGCGCCAGTGCCAGCACCTGGTCCGCAGTCCAGCGCACCCCCTGCTGAGTCATGTCATCGAAGGTAGATCCCACCACTGACAATCGGTCGGGACGGCGGACCCGGCAACGCGCTCACGACGACGTTCGCGCAGGTCGGAACGCGTTGTCAGTGGCGTGGTGCAACGTAGGTGCCAGATCCGAAACGGCTGAACCGGCCGAGCTGGAGGGGGACTTTGCCATGCCTGTGTCCGTAGCACCGACATCCGCCGAGACGGAACCGACCGAGGCGTTGCGACCGCATGCCGAGGACGCCTTCGCCCATGAACTCGCAGCGCTGGCCGCGCAGGACGACCGTCCGCGCCCGGCACGCTGGAAGCTGTCGCCCTGGGCCGTGGCCACGTATCTGCTCGGCGGCACGCTGGCTGACGGCACGGTGATCACACCGAAGTACGTGGGTCCGCGCCGCCTCGTCGAGGTCGCCGTCACCACCCTCGCCACCGACCGCGCCCTGCTTCTGCTCGGCGTGCCCGGTACCGCGAAGACCTGGGTCTCCGAGCACCTGGCCGCGGCGGTCAGCGGCGACTCGACGCTGCTGGTGCAGGGCACGGCCGGCACCCCGGAGGAGGCGATCCGGTACGGCTGGAACTACGCGCAGCTCCTCGCGCACGGTCCGAGCCGTGACGCCCTCGTGCCGAGCCCCGTCATGCGGGCCATGGCGGAGGGGATGACGGCCCGGGTCGAGGAGCTGACCCGTATTCCGGCCGATGTGCAGGACACGCTCATCACGATCCTGTCGGAGAAGACGCTGCCGATACCCGAGCTGGGACAGGAGGTGCAGGCCGTCCGCGGCTTCAACCTCATCGCCACGGCCAACGACCGCGACCGAGGGGTCAACGACCTCTCCAGCGCCCTGCGCCGCCGCTTCAACACCGTCGTGCTGCCGCTGCCGGCGAGCGTCGAGGCCGAGGTGGACATCGTCTCCCGCCGCGTCGACCAGATCGGCCGCTCCCTCGACCTGCCGGCCACGCCCGACGGCATCGCCGAGATCCACCGTGTCGTCACCGTCTTCCGGGAACTGCGCGACGGCGTCACCTCCGACGGACGCACGAAGCTGAAGTCCCCCAGCGGCACCCTGTCGACGGCCGAGGCGATCTCCGTCGTCACCAACGGCCTCGCGCTCGCGGCCCACTTCGGCGACGGTGTGCTGCGCCCCGGCGACGTCGCCGCGGGCATCCTCGGCGCCGTGGTCCGCGACCCTGCCGCCGACCGAGTCATCTGGCAGGAGTACCTGGAGGCCGTGGTGCGCGAACGGGACGGCTGGACGGACTTCTACCGGGCCTGTCGAGAGGTGAGCGCGTGAACGACGAGGACGACCTCGGCTGGGGCCGCCCGCGCGGTGGTTCGGGCGGTGGCGGGTCTGTGGCGGTGGTGGGAGAAGGGGCGGCCGGGACGGTGACCGGCGGATTGGGGTGGCCGGGACGGTGATCGACGGATCGGGGTGGTGGGGATGGTGACCGGCGGAGCGGCGGCCGGGACGGTGATCGACTGGCCGGAGGGGCCTGGATGGTGACGGGCGGGTCGGGGTGGCCTGGATGGTGACCGGCGGGTCGGGGTGGCCGAAGGGCTGACGGGGGTGGTGCGGTCCGGCGGCCCTGTCACAGGGGCTGCCGGACCGCGGGAGCGCGGATCACCGGGGGGAGAGGGGGAACGCCGGTCATGGGTCATGGCGGGGGAGGCGTGAGCGATGGGGGAGGACAGCTGTGGAGCAGGGGGCCGATGTGAACAGCGTTGAGGACACGGACACCGGGAGTCACGGGATGGACGCGGTCACCGGCGGGGAGCGCGATGAGCGCACCGAGTCGGGCAGCTCGGTCGGATCGGCGGCAGCTCGTTCGGTGATGCGGCCCTCGGGGCCGTTGCTGCTCGGGGTCCGGCATCACGGACCCGGCTCGGCGCGTGCGGTGCGGGCGGCGCTGGACGCGGCGCGGCCACGGACCGTGCTGATCGAAGGGCCGCCGGAGGCCGACGTGCTGATCCCGCTCGCCGGTGACGCGGCCATGCGGCCCCCGGTCGCGCTCCTCGCTCACGCCGTCGACGAACCCGGCCGCTCCGCCTTCTGGCCGCTGGCCGAGTTCTCCCCCGAGTGGGTGGCGATCCGCTGGGCGGTGGAGCACCAGGTCCCGGCCCGGTTCATCGACCTTCCCGCCACGCACACATTGGCGTGGGGGAAGGCGGACGAGACCGCGTTGGATGCGGGTGAGGGGGGTGAGCCGGCCGACGGCTCCGACGCATCCGGTGCCGACGCGAACGGCCCTGAGGCCGAGGTGACCGAGGTGACCGAGGTGACTGATCCTCATGCCGCCGTCCGCGTGGACCCCCTCGCCGTGCTCGCCGATGTCGCCGGTTACGACGACCCCGAGCGGTGGTGGGAGGACGTCGTCGAGCACCGGGGGGCGGGGGACGGGGATGTGTTCGCACCGTTCCTCGGGCTCGAAGAGGCCATGGGGGCGCTGCGGGAGACGTACGGGAGCGGGGGACATGACCGGGACCTCGTGCGCGAGGCCTATATGCGGCTCCAGGTACGGGCGGCACAGCGGGAGTTCGGCGACGACGTGGCTGTCGTGTGCGGGGCCTGGCATGTGCCCGCGCTGCGGCAGAAGAGCACCGTCGGCGCCGACAAGGCACTGCTGAAGGGGCTGCCCAAGGTCAAGGCCGACATGACCTGGGTGCCGTGGACGAACCGGCGGCTGGCCCGGGTGAGCGGCTACGGGGCGGGGATCGACTCTCCGGGCTGGTACGGGCACCTGTTCAGTGCGCCGGACCGGCCGGTCGAGCGGTGGCTGACGAAGGTGGCCGGGCTGCTGCGGGAAGAGGACCGGATCGTGTCCTCGGCGCATGTCATCGAGGCGGTGCGGCTGGCGGAGACGCTCGCGGCGATGCGCGGACGCCCGTTGCCGGGACTGAGCGAGACGACCGACGCGGTGCGGGCGGTCATGTGCGAGGGCTCGGACGTGCCGTTGGCGCTCGTGCAGGACCGGCTGGTCGTGGGGGACGTGCTGGGGGAGGTACCGCCGTCGGCGCCGGCGGTGCCGTTGCAGCGAGACCTCGACCGGACCCAGCGCCGGCTGCGGCTCAAGCCGGAGGCACTCGAGCGGGAGCTGGAGCTCGACCTGCGCAAGGAGAACGACGCCGAGCGCAGCAGGCTGCTGCACCGGCTGCGGCTGCTGCGGGTGGAGTGGGGGGAGCCGGTCGCGTCGCGGGGCAGCACGGGGACGTTCCGGGAGACGTGGCGGCTGCGGTGGGAGCCGGAGCTGTCCGTGCGGGTCGCCGAGGCCGGGGTGTGGGGGACCACCGTGTACGCGGCGGCAGCCGCGAAGGCCGAGGCGGACGCCGTCTCCGCGCAGGGCCTCGCCGACGTCACCGCCCTCGCCGAACGCTGCCTCCTGGCCGAACTGCCGGACGCGCTGCCGACGGTGATGCGGATCCTCGCCGACCGGGCCGCCCTCGACGCCGACGTCGGCCATCTCGCCCAGGCCCTTCCCGCGCTGGTCCGCTCTCTGCGGTACGGCGATGTGCGCGGCACGGACACCCGGGCGCTCGCGGAGGTCGCCGCGGGACTCGCCGAGCGCGTGTTCGTCGGGCTGCCCCCGGCGTGCGCCGCGCTGGACGCGGACGCGGCCGAAGAGATGCGGCGGCATGTCGACGCGGTGCATGGCGCGGTCGGGCTGCTGGGAGATGCGGTGGCTTCGGGACAGGGTGCGCGGGGCGGGGACGATTCCGGGGACGCGGACGAATACGGGGACGGGGGCCTGAAGGGCGGGGACGGACTCGAGGGCGGCTCCGGCTCGTCCGGGCCGGGGCACGGCGATCTGCGGCAGCGCTGGCACGGCGTGCTGCGCGTGCTGGCCGTGCGGGACACCGTGCCCGGTGTCATCCGGGGGCGCGCGGTGCGGTTGCTTCTGGACGACGGGGAGTTGGCGCAGGACGAGGCGGCGCGCGCGATGGGGCTCGCGTTGTCGCCGGGGACGCCGCCGGGGGACGCGGCCGCGTGGATCGAGGGGTTCGTCGGGGGCGGATCGGGCGGCGGGATGCTGCTCGTGCACGACGAGCGACTGCTCGGGCTGGTCGACACGTGGCTGACCGGGGTGTCGGCGGAGGCGTTCACGGATGTGCTGCCGCTGCTGCGGCGCACCTTCTCGGCGTATGAGCCGGGAGTGCGGCGAACCCTCGGGGAGTTGGTCCGGCGCGGGCCGGGGGAGCGGGCCGGGGCGGGTGTCGGCGGGCCCGGGATACCTGGATTCGCGGCCGAGTTCGATGTCGACCGGGCGGACGCCGTGGTGCCGGTGGTGCGGTTGCTGCTGGGGCTGGACCGGGTGGAGAGGGGCGGGGGCGCCGACGGCGGCCTCGGGGACAACGACCTTGTGGGGGCGACGGGATGACGACTGACGTGGTGGCGACGGAACCGAGGGAACGAGCAGCGGCGGCGGGTGCCGGAAGGCAGCCGCACCGGTTCGCGGCGCAGGGCGGCCGGCCGTTGACGACGACCGTGCCGGTGCTGCCGCTGTGGGAGCGGCCTCGTACGGGAGCGTGCCGATGACGAGCGTGGGAGCGACCTCTCAAGGGAGCGTGCCGATGACTGCCGAGGCGATGGATCCGGCCCGGGAGCGGTTGCGGCGGTGGCGGATGGTGCTCGGCGGGGACGACGCCGACGGCACCGGGTGCGCGCTCTCGGGCAAGGACGCGGCCATGGACGGGGCGTTGACCGCGCTCTACGGGAAGGGGGACAAGGGGACACAGCCGGGGAGGGACCGTTCGGCGGGGCTCGGTGCCTCGGCGCCGTCCGTGGCACGGTGGCTCGGCGACATCCGCACGTACTTCCCCTCGTCCGTGGTCCAGGTCATGCAGCGGGACGCCATCGACCGGCTCGGGCTGTCGACGCTGCTGCTGGAGCCGGAGATGCTGGAGGCGGTGGAGGCGGACGTGCACCTCGTCGGCACGCTGCTCTCGCTCAACCGGGCGATGCCGGAGACGACGAAGGAGACGGCACGGGCCGTCGTGCGCAAGGTCGTCGAGGACCTGGAGAAGCGCCTCGCGACCCGCACACGAGCCACTCTCACCGGCGCCCTCGACCGCAGTGCCCGGATCAGCCAGCCCCGCCACCACGACATCGACTGGAACCGCACCATCGCGGCCAACCTCAAGCACTATCTGCCGGAGTACCGGACGATCGTGCCGGAGCGGCTCATCGGGTACGGACGGGCATCGCAGTCCGTGAAGAAAGAGGTCATCCTCTGCATCGACCAGTCGGGGTCGATGGCGGCGTCCGTGGTGTACGCGTCGGTGTTCGGGGCCGTGCTGGCGTCGATGCGGTCCATCAACACGCGGCTGGTCGTGTTCGACACCTCCGTCGTCGACCTCACCGACCAGCTCGACGACCCCGTGGACGTCCTCTTCGGCACCCAGCTCGGCGGGGGCACGGACATCAACAGGGCGCTCGCGTACTGCCAGTCGCAGATCACGCGGCCCGCGGAGACGGTGGTCGTGCTGATCAGCGACCTGTACGAGGGCGGCATACGCAACGAGATGCTCAAGCGGGTGGCCGCGATGAAGGCGTCCGGGGTGCAGTTCGTCGCGCTGCTGGCGCTGTCGGACGAAGGGGCGCCGGCCTATGACCGGGAGCACGCGGCCGCGCTCGCCGCGTTGGGCGCGCCTGCCTTCGCGTGTACGCCCGACCTGTTCCCGGAGGTGATGGCGGCGGCCATCGAGAAGCGGCCGATTCCGGTGCCGGACGCGACCTGAGCACGGGTCCAAGGGCGAGGAATTACCGGTGATTTGTCGACCAAGTGATGACCGACTTCGGCCAGCAAAACGGACATGACTACCCATCGGTAACGGGGGGCTTGCGCGACGGCAGGAGGGGCGTGCAAGGATCGGCGCCTGCTGGGTGGTGCGCCGTCGCGCCGCCTGTCCGTACCGAGTCCGGTCGACTCGACGCTCGTCACACGTACTCGTTCCGCCGCACGGAGGGACCACCTCGTCTTGACCTGGCCGGCCACCTTGCCCGGTGCCGCTGCGCGCGTCCTGCGCGTCGCGGCCGGGCGGCGTGCGCTGCAACTGGTGCTGGTGGCGGGCGGCCTGTTGGCCATCGCGCTCCTCGGCGGGGAGCGGGCGTACGCGGCCGACGGGTCGGACGGGATGCCGGTGGGCGCTTCGTCGGTGTCGGCGACGTCGGCCATGCCACGCGCATCGGCGGTGCCGTCCGCGTCGGCCTCGGCGGTGGACGAACTCCGGTCGTCGGCGCAGCGCACGGTCGAGCGGCTCCTGAGCCCGCCCGCCCCTGCCACCGAGCCCGACGCGCAGGCCGGGCCTGACGCACAGGCGGCGCCCGATGTGCAGGCCGGGCCTGATGTGCAGGCCGCGCCTGACGCCCAGGTCGTACCCGGCGTCCAGGTCGGCCCCAGCACGCACGACAAGCCGACGGCTCCGCCCGCCGAGCCCGCGCTTCCCGGGCACCCGGTCACCGAGGACCGCGTCCCTCAGCCTCAACTGCCGCGAAGCCAGGCCCCCGACCAGCCCGTCCAGAACCTGCCCGTCCAGAACCTGCCCGTCCAGAACCTGCCCACCCAGGATCAGCCCGCCCAGCCGCACACCCCCCGCACGCCCGCACCCCAGCCGGCCCCGGACGACCAGCTCCTCACCCCGGTGACCGGGCAGGTCGGACGGACCGTCGGCACGCAGGTCGTGCGGCCCGTCGGTGATGTGGTGCGGACGGTGACCGGGGATCTGGCCGCGGGGCTGGCGGAGGTGCAGGCGATGGTGCCGCCGTTGGCGGCACTGCCCTCGCTGCCGACGGCACCCGAGACGACGTGGCCGAGCTGGCCCGGGTGGGAGCTCCCCGCTTTTCCCGGGATCCCGGATCTGCCGGGTGCCGGTGTGCCCGTGCTGCCCGGGCAGACGTTGCCGGCCCCGATCACCGGGACGCCGCAACCGGGGTCGGACGCGCCCGGTTCCAGTGACGGACGCGCCGTCAAGGGGCGTACCGGCAAGGAGACGAACGGCGTTCAGGGCCCCCGTTTCGGAAGCGACGGAACCGGGTTCCACGCTCCGGCGGCCGGCCACGCACACCGCACCGCGCCGTCCGGCTACGCCCCCACCCGTCAGGCGCCGTCCGACCACCCGGGTGGCGCGGCGGGCAACCACGCGGTGGGCGACAGCGGTACGCCGCGGCACGGTGACGCGCACGCGGTCTCGTTGAGCCGGCGCGTGGCAGTGCGGCTGGTGCCCGGCCCCGCCGCAAGTGCGGAAGCGGACGCGATTCAGGACAGGCACCGGGACATTCCGGTTTCGCCGGCCTAGGTGCCGAGGCCGCAGGCCAGTAGGCCCGCAGGCCCGCAGGCCCGCAGGCCCGCAGGCCCGCAGGCCCGCAGGCCCGCAGGCCCGCAGGCCCGCAGGCCCGCAGGCCCGCAGGCCCGCAGGCCCGCAGGCCCGCAGGCCCGCAGGCCCGCAGGCCCTCAGGCCCTCAGGCCCTCAGGCCCATAGGCCCATAGGCCCTTAGGCCCTTAGGCCGACCCTCCCCGCCGTGGCATCTGCCGCGTGGGGTGGATACAGGCCCGCCCGTCCGTCCGGACCCCAGTTCGCGGTTGTCCCGCGACAGCGGGGCGGACGGAAGCCACCGGAGCCGTACCCGGTCCCGCCGGTCCTCAACTCACCGGACCGCGACCGTGATCGGCGCCGGAATGTC
The DNA here is from genome assembly GCF_043195415.1 of Streptomyces sp. Y7. Lineage (NCBI taxonomy): Bacteria > Bacillati > Actinomycetota > Actinomycetes > Kitasatosporales > Streptomycetaceae > Streptomyces > Streptomyces sp. Y7. The sequence goes on along the minus strand of NZ_JBIDDQ010000016.1, from coordinate 175,213 downwards.
CCCAACCGTCCGAAGTCCCGGAGCTTCACTTCTCCGTCGCTCCGGGGGCCTTCGGAACCCCAGATCCAGGGATCCGACGCACACATGAACAAGAACATCCGCCGTTCGATCGTCATAGCCGCCGGTGTCACCGGCGCCTGGGCGCTCGGTTCGACCGTCGCCAGCGCCGACGAGCTGCCCGCCTCCACCCTCTCCGCCCCGGACAAGGCCACCGACGTGACCGACGTGACCGACACAGCCGACAGCGCCGACACCCCCGGTCTTCTCGGTGGCGTGACCGACACGGTCGACGGTGTCGTCTCCGGCGTGACGGACACCGTCACCGGCGTCACCGAGGGCGCCACCGGCGAGGTCACCGACACCGCGCCGACCGCGCCCGCGGACACCGCCGATCAGGCCCGCCGTTACGTGGACGCCGACGTCACGGTCCCGTCCGCGACGAACACCGCCGCTTCCGCCGCCGACAGGGCGGCCAAGGCCGCCAAGGCCAAGGGCGCGGCGCAGGCCATCCAGGGCGCGAAGGCAGCCCGCGCGGACAAGGCCGCCGCGCACGCGACCGCGCAGGTCACCGCGCGGGCCGAGGCCCATGTCTCCGCGGCCGTGACCGACGTCCGCGACCTCCCCCACGACACCCCGCAGCACCCCGGCACCATCGACTACCTCTTCGGCCCCCTCGCCGCCTTCGCGCCCGAGCTGGAGCAGGCGCTCGCCGCCGCGCAGACGAAGGTGCAGGGCGCGCAGACGGCGGCGCGTTCGCAGGCGCAGGGCGCCGAGGGCGTCGTACGGACGAAGGCGCGGTACGCCGTCGCCGGGGCGGGCCGCACCGCGGCGGGCGCCGGCGATGTCGCGCACGCGGCGCTCGCCCACGCCGACGGCAGGGTCACGGACGCGGCGGTGGCCGCCACCGGCCGGGCCGGTGCCGTCACCGACGCCGCGCAGGGTTCCGTCTCCGCGGTCCCGGGCCATGTCACGGGCACGGTCGGTGGCGTGGAGCAGCGGGTCGTCGGCACGGTCGCCGCCGTCCCCGGCACGGTCACCCCGGTCGTGGAACAGACGGCCGACGCCGCCGTCCCGCCGGTCGTCACCGAGGCCGTGCACGGGGTCGTCCCGGTCGCCGGTCGCGCGGTCGAGGGCGTCGTCCCGGCCGCGGGGCACGCCGTCGCCGGTGTCGTCCCCGCCGCCACCGGTGCCGTGGCCGGAGTGACCCCGGTCGCCGGTCATGCGGTGGACGGCGTCCAGCCGGTGGTCGGTGACGCCGTGAACGGCGTGGCCCCGGTCGTGGGTCACGCCGTCCACGGCGTCGCCCCGGTCGTCGGCCGGACCGTGGACGACGTGGTTCCGGTCGCCCATGGCGCCGTCGCCGGAGTCGGCGGCGCCGCCCGGCACACCGTCGACGCCGCGACCGCGCTGGCGTACGGAGTGGTCGCCGACGTCCAGCCGGTGGCCACCGGAGCGGTCGCGGGCGTCCAGCCCGTGGTCGGCGGGACCGTCCAGGGCGTTCAGCCGATCGTCGGCGGAGCCGTCCAGGGGGTCCAGCCGGTTGCCGACGGGGTCGTCCAGGGCGTGCGGCCGGTGGCCGGCGGCGCGGTCGGCGATGTCGGGCACCTCGCCCACGGCACCGTCGCCGACGTCCGGCCCGTCGCCTCGGGCGCGGTCGCCGACGTCCAGCCGGTCGTGCGGGGCGTCGCCACCGACGTCCCCCCGTACGCCACCGGCCTCGTCGGCCATGTCACCGATGACGTCACCGGCTCGGTCCTGCCGCCGGTGGCCGACGCGGCCGTGCACGGCGTGGTGCCGGTCGCCGGGCAGGCCGTCGCCGACGCGGGCACGCTCGCGTACGGCGTCACGGACGACGTGCGGCCCTTCGCGGGCGGTGTGGTCGGCGAGGTCGGCCCCTTCGCGCACGGCGTGGCCGGGCAGGCCGTGCCCTTCGCCGGCGACGTCGCCGAGGAGGTGCCGCCGTTCGCGTACGGCGTCACCGGTGCCGTGCGGCCGGTCGTCGACACGGTCGTGGCCACCGTCCAGCCGGTCGTGGACACCGTCCGGCCGGTCGTGGACGGCGTCGGCGGCAGCGCAACGGACCTGGCGTACGGCGTCACGGACGACGTGCGGCCCTTCGCGGGCGGTGTGGTCGGCGAGGTCGGCCCCTTCGCGCACGGCGTGGCCGGGCAGGCTGCACCCTTCGCCGAGGACCTGACCGGAACCGTCCGGCACGCGGCCGTCCCACTCGCGGACAACGCCGTCACCGGCGTCCGGGACGTCGCCGCTTCGGCCGCGCCGGGCTACGCGCCCGACGTCTCCGCTTCGGCCACACCCGGTTACGCGCACGACGTCACCGCTTCGGCCACACCCGGCTACGTCCAGGCCGTCGCCGCTTACGCCACACCCGGCGACGTCCAGGACCTCGGCCGGAACGGCGGTGCCCACCGCATCTGAATCCGTCCGCACCGCTCGACCGGACCAGCGGCAGGCAGGCAAGCAGGAAATCGGCCCGCAGCCGCCGGACACCTCCGGTCGGACGGCACCCCCATCCGCCGGGCGAACACGCTCACCACAGCGCTCACCACCACGATCACGACCAGTGATCACCATCGGTGACCACTACAGGTGATCAGTACCGGTGATCGCGACCGGTGACCACCACAGGTGACCGCCATCGCGGCCACCACCGGTGACAGCCACAGGTGACCGCCACCGCGGCCACCACCCCGGCGACCGACGACTCCGTGAGGCCCCCGGCCTCGGACGGCCGAAAGCCATCGGCGCCCGTCCGGCCGGAACCTCGCGGACCGGACGCGTGGTCCCCATTGGGGTGGGGACCACCCGTCCAGCGCCCCAGGGGCGGCCCATTCGTGCCCCTGCGGGTTGTTCAAGGGACCTCACCGGGTCAACCCCAGCCCGGTGAGGTCCTCGGCCGTCGCCCGTCCCGTCGACGTCCGACAGGTCACCGCCGCATCACCGGGACCTCACGGTCGGCACGCCGTGCCAGTGATCAGCGCTGTTCGCGGCATCATGTGACAGGTATCACCGCTCAGGTGTGACCCTCGATTTAGGGGCCTCCTGCAAGCAGCGATAACCTGCGAGACGGACATGCCGCGCGCTCGGACACCGTGTGCGCCTCCCTTGTGACAGCGGACGTCACGTTGCCCTTCGCGGCACGCCCACGCATCCAACGAACCGCGAGATCACTGATAGGGACGGAAGCGCGTGGACCTGTTCGAGTACCAGGCGAGGGACCTCTTCGCCAAGCACGATGTACCGGTGCTGGCCGGTGAAGTCATCGACACGCCTGAGGCGGCCCGCGCAGCCACCGAGCGCCTCGGCGGCAAGTCTGTCGTCAAGGCCCAGGTGAAGGTCGGCGGCCGCGGCAAGGCCGGTGGCGTGAAGCTCGCCGCGAGCGCGGACGAGGCCGTCGCCCGGGCGACCGACATCCTCGGCATGGACATCAAGGGCCACACGGTCCACAAGGTGATGATCGCCGAGACGGCCCCGGAGATCCTGGAGGAGTACTACGTCTCCTTCCTCCTCGACCGTGCCAACCGCACCTTCCTCTCCATCGCCTCGGTCGAGGGCGGCATGGAGATCGAGGAGGTCGCGGCCACCCGCCCGGAGGCCGTCGCCAAGATCGCGATCGACGCCATCGACGGTGTGGACGAGGCCAAGGCCCGCGAGATCGTCGAGGCCGCCAAGTTCCCGGCCGAGGTCGCGGACAAGGTCGTCAACGTCCTGATCAAGCTGTGGGACACCTTCATCAAGTCGGATGCCCTCCTCGTCGAGGTCAACCCGCTCGCGAAGGTCGCCTCCGGTGACGTCCTCGCCCTCGACGGCAAGGTGTCGCTCGACGAGAACGCCGAGTTCCGCCACCCCGAGTACGAGGAGCTCCACGACAAGGACGCCGCCAACCCGCTCGAGGCGGCGGCCAAGGAGAAGAACCTCAACTACGTCAAGCTCGACGGTGAGGTCGGCATCATCGGCAACGGCGCGGGTCTCGTCATGAGCACCCTGGACGTCGTCGCGTACGCCGGTGAGAACCACGGCAACGTCAAGCCCGCCAACTTCCTGGACATCGGCGGTGGCGCCTCCGCCCAGGTCATGGCGAACGGCCTCGAGATCATCCTCGGCGACCCGGACGTCAAGTCCGTCTTCGTCAACGTCTTCGGCGGCATCACCGCGTGCGACGAGGTCGCCAACGGCATCGTCCAGGCCCTCAAGCTCCTCGAGGACCGCGGCGAGAACGTCAGCAAGCCGCTGGTCGTCCGCCTCGACGGCAACAACGCCGAGCTCGGCCGGCAGATCCTCACCGACGCCAACCACCCGCTGGTCCAGCGCGTCGACACCATGGACGGCGCGGCCGACAAGGCCGCCGAACTGGCTCACGCCGCCAAGTAAGCACTCAGGACGAGGACACAACACACCATGGCTATCTGGCTCAACAAGGACAGCAAGGTCATCGTCCAGGGCATGACCGGCGCCACGGGCATGAAGCACACCAAGCTCATGCTCGGTGACGGCACCGAGGTCGTGGGCGGCGTCAACCCGCGCAAGGCGGGTCAGACCGTGGACTTCGACGGCACCGAGGTACCGGTCTTCGGCACCGTCAAGGAGGCCATCGAGAAGACCGGCGCCAACGTCTCCGTCATCTTCGTGCCGGAGAAGTTCACCAAGGACGCGGTCGTCGAGGCCATCGACGCCGAGATCCCGCTGGCCGTCGTGATCACCGAGGGCATCGCCGTGCACGACACGGCGTCCTTCTGGGCGTACGCCGGCAAGAAGGGCAACAAGACCCGCATCATCGGCCCGAACTGCCCCGGCATCATCACCCCGGGCCAGTCGAACGTCGGCATCATCCCGGGCGACATCACGAAGCCGGGCCGTATCGGCCTGGTCTCGAAGTCCGGCACGCTGACGTACCAGATGATGTACGAGCTGCGCGACATCGGCTTCTCGACCGCCGTCGGCATCGGTGGCGACCCGATCATCGGCACCACGCACATCGACGCGCTCGCCGCGTTCCAGGCCGACCCCGACACCGACCTGATCGTCATGATCGGTGAGATCGGCGGCGACGCCGAGGAGCGCGCGGCCGCGTTCATCAAGGAGAACGTGACGAAGCCGGTCGTCGGCTACGTCGCGGGCTTCACCGCGCCCGAGGGCAAGACCATGGGTCACGCCGGCGCGATCGTGTCCGGTTCCTCCGGCACGGCGCAGGCGAAGAAGGAGGCCCTGGAGGCCGCGGGCGTCAAGGTCGGCAAGACCCCGACCGAGACGGCGAAGCTGGCCCGCGAGATCCTCGGCGGCTGACCTCGGTCACGGCTGTCCGTAGTGAGCCGGTGGGCCCGTTCCCTCTGTGGGGGCGGGCCCACCGGCGTTCTCGCCCGCCCGGGCCACGGCGGTCATGTGACCTGCGGTACGAGCCGCTCCGGGCCGGCCTGCATCTGTGTGCGCAGCTTCTCCCGCAGCTCCAGCTCCTTCTCCGACAGCGGCCCCGGCGCCATCCTCGGCGGCACGCCTCGCACCGTCGTGCCCGGCGGCACCGGTGGCTCGTACTGCGTGGGAGCCGTGCGCAGCGTCAGTGCCGTCGTGCCGATGAGCGCCACCGTGAAGGCGATCGCGGCCCGGGTCCAGAAGCGGGCGCGGCGTTCGCTGCCGTCGCGCACCTCGACCGGCTTGGCCGCGCGCAGCCGCTCCGTGGAGGCCAGTTCGGCCAGGCGCCGATGGAGAGTGCCGGGGTCGGACAGGTCCGGCAGGCGGGCGGCGACCGCGGTGCGCGCGTCCAGGAGACGGTTCGCGGCGGCCGGGGTGCTCGCCTCCGTCTCGGCGGCCGTCTCGGGCAGGTCCAGGCCGACCCCGTCGTAGAGGACGAGCGTGCGGCGCTGGGTCGGCGGCAGCCGGAGCAGCACGTCCAGCAGGGCGCGGTCGAACGCGTCGGACGGCGGCGGTTCGGGATGCCGGTAGCGGGGGCGGAACCGGTGCCAGGGGGAGAGCGCGAAATCGTACGCCGTCGCCCGCACCCAGCCCGCGGGATCGCGGTCCCGGGCCACTTCCGGCCAGCGCTGCCAGGCGTGCTGGAAGGCCCGCTCGACGGACTCCCTGGCGAGCTCGCGGCGCCCGGTGAGCAGGAAGGTCTGCCGTACGAGGGCGGGAGCGCAGAAGGCGTACAGCGCGTCGAAGGCCTGGGCCGGGGTGAGCCGCCTCTCGTGCGGTGGTTCCCCGTCGTCCGGAAGGGCGGTGTCCGTGTCCTCGGGGGTGATCTGAAGTGCCGTCATGTCATCGACTTCCTCGGGTTCCTGACCCTCCGTCTTGTCGGCGACGGTCCGCAGCAGTTGGGCGTACGCCTCCCTCCTGCGGCCCCGCGGTGTCGTGCGGCCGCTCTCCCACGCGCGAACCGTCTCCCGGCTGACGCCCACCCGTTCCGCGACCTGAGCCTGCGTCAACGAGGCGGCCTCGCGCAGGCGTCGGCGCTCTTCGGGAGGGGGGAGCTGGGCTGCGGGGGTCTGCGTCACCGGGCGCCCTTTCGTACGAAAAAGTACATAAACATATATTGAGCGACACATCGGAGGTTCGCCTGTTACGACGGGAAAGCGCGTGTCGTTGGGAGCATGGCGAACGTGATCGAGATGACCGCTCGCAGAACGCCCCTGCTCACGCGCTTGCGCCGCCATTCGCCCGGCCTGGGCGCCAGCCTCTTCAGCGGTGCGGTGGCGGCCGGACTGGGGCTCGGTGTGTTCGCCGTGGTGGTGATCGTGCTGTGGATCAGTTCGCCGTACTCGGACAGCGGACCGGGCGGAGCGCTGCGGACCGCCTCCGTGCTGTGGCTGCTGGCGCACGGCGCGGAACTGGTCCGCACCGACACGCTCTCCGGCGTCCCCGCGCCGGTCGGTGTCACCCCGCTGCTGCTGCTCGCGCTGCCGGTGTGGCTGGTGCACCGGGCGGCACGGGACGCGGCGGCCGACGGCGGCGAGGGGGTGCCGCTGGCGTCGATCCGCACGGCGTGGGCCGGTGTCGTCCTCGGATACCTCGGGGTCGGCATGGCGGCCGCCGTGTACTCCGCCGGGGGCGAACTGCAGCCGTCCTGGCTGTGGACGGTGCTGCGGGTGCCCCTGGTCGCGATGACGGCGGCGGGCGTCGGGGTGTGGACGGCCTGCGAGCGGCGGCCCGAGGTCGTGGACGGTCTGGTGCTCGTGCTGCCGGCCCGGGTACGCCGACTGGTGCCCGGGGTGGAGGGGCGGGCCCGGGTCGGCACCGCGGCCCGGGCGGCCGGGGCGGGGGTGGCGGCGCTCGCCGGTGGCGGGGCGTTGCTGGTGGGCGGGGCGCTGCTGTGGAACGGCGGTGCCGTGCGGGACTCCTTCCTGGAGCTGACGCAGGGATGGTCGGGACGGTTCGCGGTACTGCTGCTGTGCGCGGCGCTCGTGCCGAACGCGGCGGTGTGGGCGGCGGCCTACGCGCTCGGGCCGGGGTTCGTGCTCGGGTCGGGGCATGTGGTGGGGCCGCTGTCCTCGGCACCGGCACCGCTGCTGCCGCCGTTCCCGCTGCTGGAGGCGGTACCGGAGACGGCCGTGGCCGGGCCGCTGCGCTGGGGGGTCGCGGTGGTGCCGGTCGTGGCGGGCCTGGTGGTGGGCTGGTTCGCGGCGGGATGGGGGGACGGCCTCGACGAACGGTCCGGCGGCGGGGACGGGTCCGCCACCGCTCGGCACCGGTCCGGCGGCGACACCTCCGCCATGGCGCGGACCCGGAGTGGACAGGGCTCGGCCTCGGACCGGTCCCGGGCCGGGCTGGGGTCCTCGACGGGCCGGTTCCACGCCGGGGAGCCGGCCCCGGCCGGCCGCGGCGGGTCCGCGGCTGCGCCGCCCGCCGTGACCTGGTCGCCCGGCCGGACCGCCATCACGGCGGTGCTGGCGGCGGGGTTCTGCGCACTGGCGATCGCCGTGCTGTCCACGCTGTCGGGCGGTCCGCTCGGCGTGGGGGCGCTGGCGCGGTTCGGGCCGGTGTGGTGGCAGACGGGGGCGGCGACGTTCGGGTGGGTCGCCCTGGTGGCGGTTCCGGTGGCGGTGCTGGTGCGCGGCTGGCGGTGCTGGGCGTGGCGGTACCGGGCGGAGTCGGTGGGCGACACGCAAGGCGCACGGATCGGCAAGCCCCGGGTGGGAACGCCGGGGGAGAGCGGCCCGCAGGACTCGGACCGTCCGCTGCGGGGCCGGTTGCCGCTGGTCGGTGGGTGGTTGCCGGGATCGGCGGAGCCGGGGGGTGCGGACGAGCCGGACGGAGCGGCGGCGGCCGGAAAGGGCGAAGGCCGGCCGACGGACGCGAACCCGGCGCCTTCGGCGCACGGTCGCAGGACGCCGGTACAGGACCACAAGGGTGCGGACCAGGCGGACGGCAAGGGCGTTCGGGCCACGGCGTACGGCGAGGACGCCCGGTACGAGGCGCTCACCCAGGACCTCCCGTACGCCACGTACGACCACGACACGACCTTCGAGCCGGACGACTTCCCCCTCACCGGCGCACCGTCGGTGCCCCCGCCGCCGGCACGGCGGGACGACGAGGCTCCGCGGCCGGCGGCGGCGCCCGGGGAACCCGACGCGGGGGACGGAGACGCGTCGGCGCCGCCGGCACCGAATCCGTCAGAGGCCCCGGCGGGACGGAACCAGAAGCCGGTCGTCCTGCAGAAGACAGGGAAGGGGCCGCAACAGAAGCCGCTCGCCCGGAAGGCAGTCAAGGAGCCGCAACAGAAGCCGCTCGCCCGGAAGGCAGTCAAGGAGCCGGAACAGAAGCCACCCGTTCCGCAGAAGGCAGCCGAGGATCAGCAGCCGAAGGCGCCGGTCCCGCACACGTCACCGGAGGCGGAGGAAGGACCCGCGGCAACCGGCGTGCCGGACGCACCCGTCACGGGGAAGGCGCCGGAACCGACCCCGGAAGAGACACCGGAGCCGGCCGCACGGGAGACCCCGGACTCACCGGACGCCCCGTAGCCACCCTTCCGGCGTCAGCTCTCCCCGCCCAGAACTCCCCGCAGTTCCTTCGGCAGATGCTCGTTGCACGACTGCTTCGCCTCATGGGTGAGCGCGTCGTCCCGGCAGGTGTAGTAGTCGCTGTAGACCACCTGCGCCGCGAACCCGGCCGCGACCACCGCGATGGCGAGGGACGCCGTGACCAGACCGCTCACCGCCGCCGTCGTCTGGGGGCGGCCGTTGTTCTGCGGGGCCGGGGTGTCCGGATCCGGGGTGCGCGGCTTGGCGCGGAGGCTGCTGATGCCCCAGTACAGGGCGAGCGCGCCCAGCAGCAGCGCCATGTACGGCCAGCTGAACAGGGCGAAGAAGAAGGCCCACATGCCGGACAGCAGGGCGTAGCGAGCCCGCCGCTGGGTCGGGTCGGTCGGGTCCCAGCGCATGCCGCTGCCCGGGCCGCCGTTTCCTCCGGGGCCGTCCTGTCCGCGCCGGGGGTTCTCGCCGAACCCGCCGGAGGAACGGCCCGGCTGGCGGTCGCTCCACTGGTTGCCCCACGGGGAGTCGCCGTTGCCCCGGTCGGAGCCCTGCGATTCGTCGTCGCCCGACGGGCGGCGCGGCTGCCACGGGCGGTCGGGCGTGCCCTCCGGCGGCGGTGCGAAGGGGTTGTCGTCCTGCCCCTGGCCGCCGTTGCCCTGCTGGTCGCCGTTCTGCCCGCCCGAGGGGGCGTCCGGCGGCGAGGTGGGGCGCTCCCGCAGCAGCACGCCGCTGTGCTCCCCTCCCGGCAAGGACTGCGGGCGGAGCGTGAGGAGTCCCAAGCTGCGGTCCGGCATCAAGTGAGCGTCTTCCCCTTGGTGAACGACTGATCCGACATGAGCTGTCATTTCGTGAACGCACAGCACCGCAACCGCGTTCCCGGGCCCAGCTCCCCCCAGACGCTACCTCCCGGCCACGCCACCGTCCCGTGGGGGCTCTCGGGAGTGCCGGTATCGTTGCTGACGGTCGGCCGCTTCGTAGACTTCCCCGTATCCCGGGGCGTGATGCATTCGTACGAATATACAAAGCGTCGGCCGCATGAAGAACGCACCCCCGAGAAAGGGCCCCACCGTGGCCGCCAAGCCCGTGGCCAAGCGCCTCGTCGTGCTGGTCTCCGGATCCGGCACCAACCTGCAGGCGCTCCTCGACGAGATCGCCTCCGTCGGTCCCGAGGCGTACGGCGCCGAGATCGTGGCCGTAGGTGCGGACCGCGAGAACATCGAGGGGCTGGCGCGGGCCGAGCGTGCGGGGCTGCCGACCTTCGTGTGCAGGGTCAAGGACCACGCCGGGCGTGAGGAGTGGGACGCCGCCCTCGCCGAGGCCGTCGCCGCCCACGAGCCCGACCTCGTGATCTCCGCCGGGTTCATGAAGATCGTGGGCAAGGAGTTCCTCGCGCGCTTCGGCGGCCGGTTCGTCAACACCCATCCGGCCCTGCTCCCCAGTTTTCCCGGCGCCCACGGCGTCCGTGACGCCCTCGCGTACGGCGCCAAGGTCACCGGCTGCACCGTCCACTTCGTCGACGACGGCGTCGACACCGGGCCGATCATCGCTCAGGGCGTGGTCGAGGTCCGCAACGAGGACGACGAGAGCGCTCTGCACGAGCGCATCAAGGAAGTCGAGCGAAGGCTGCTCGTCGAGGTCGTGGGGCGGCTCGCCCGCAACGGCTATCGCATTGAGGGACGAAAGGTAGTTATCCAGTGACCGCCGAGAGCAACAAGCGGGCCATTCGACGGGCGCTCGTCAGCGTCTACGACAAGACCGGTCTCGAAGACCTCGCGCGCGGCCTGCACGAGGCGGGCGTCGAGCTCGTCTCCACCGGCTCCACGGCCGCGAAGATCGCCGCCGCCGGCGTCCCGGTCACCAAGGTCGAGGAGCTCACCGGCTTCCCCGAGTGCCTGGACGGCCGCGTCAAGACGCTGCACCCGCGCGTGCACGCCGGCATCCTCGCCGACCTGCGTCTGGAGGACCACCGGCGGCAGCTGGCCGAGCTGGGCGTCGAGCCGTTCGACCTGGTCGTCGTCAACCTCTACCCGTTCCGCGAGACCGTCGCCTCCGGCGCCACCCCCGACGAGTGCGTCGAGCAGATCGACATCGGCGGTCCCTCGATGGTGCGCGCCGCCGCCAAGAACCACCCGTCGGTCGCGGTCGTCACCAGCCCGGCCCGCTACGCCGACGTCCTCGGTGCCGTCCGCGACGGCGGCTTCGACCTCACCACCCGCAAGCGGCTCGCCGCCGAGGCCTTCCAGCACACCGCGGCCTACGACGTGGCGGTGGCGAGCTGGTTCGCCTCCTCCTACGCCCCGGTCGACGAGTCGCAGTTCCCCGACTTCCTCGGCGCCACCTGGGAGCGCGAGAACACCCTGCGCTACGGCGAGAACCCGCACCAGCCGGCCGCCCTGTACGTGGACGCCGAGGGCGGCGGCCTGGCCAGGGCCGAGCAGCTGCACGGCAAGGAGATGTCGTACAACAACTACACGGACACGGACGCCGCCCGCCGTGCCGCGTACGACCACGCCGAGCCCTGCGTCGCGATCATCAAGCACGCCAACCCGTGCGGCATCGCGGTCGGCGCCGACGTCGCCGAGGCGCACCGCAAGGCGCACGCCTGTGACCCGCTGTCGGCGTTCGGCGGCGTGATCGCCGTCAACCGCCCGGTCAGCAAGGAGATGGCGGAGCAGGTCGCCGAGATCTTCACCGAGGTCATCGTCGCGCCGGACTACGAGGACGGCGCCCTCGAAGCCCTCGCCAAGAAGAAGAACATCCGCGTGCTGCGCTGCCCCGAGGGCCCCGGCAACCCCGTCGAGATCAAGCCCATCGACGGCGGCGCCCTCCTGCAGGTCACCGACCGCCTCCAGGCCGACGGAGACGACCCGGCGAACTGGACCCTGGCGACGGGCGAGGCCCTCTCCGCCGAGAACCTGGCCGACCTCGCCTTCGCCTGGAAGGCATGCCGCGCCGTCAAGTCCAACGCGATCCTCCTCGCCAAGGACGGCGCCTCGGTCGGCGTCGGCATGGGCCAGGTCAACCGCGTCGACTCCGCGAAGCTCGCGGTCGAGCGGGCCGGCGCCGAGCGCGCGCAGGGCTCCTACGCCGCCTCCGACGCCTTCTTCCCCTTCCCCGACGGCCTGGAGATCCTCACCGAGGCCGGCGTGAAGGCCGTGGTCCAGCCGGGCGGTTCGGTCCGGGACGAGCAGGTGGTCGAGGCCGCGAAGAAGGCGGGCGTCACGATGTACTTCACGGGGACGCGCCACTTCTTCCACTGACACGGAGCGCCGGCCTCGGCTGGACATCCGACCTGGGCGGCGCTGCGCGCCGATTCGGCTGCTACGTCGAACTGCGCAGCGCCGCCCAGGTGTTGGGGCCGACCTCGCCGTCCACCTCCAGGCCCTTGGCCCCCTGGAACTGCTTCACGGCGGCCTGCGTGGCGGTGCCGAACTCGCCGTCCACCCCCGACGAACCGACGCTGTAGCCGCGCTTGGTGAGCATGCACTGCACCTGGACCACGCGCTGGCCCTTGTCGCCGTAGTCGGTCAGCTCGGTACCGGAGTAGTACGTGCACTGGGAGTTCCAGGGCGGGGTGGCGGGCGTGGTGGGCGCCGTCGGGGTGGGAGTGCCGGCCGGGGTGCCGCCCCCGCCTCCGCCGTTGCCGGACGTGGCCGAGGCCGTGTCGCCGGGCGTCGGCCGTCCGCCGCCCTCGCCCGCGGCGGACGTCGCGCTCGCGCTCACGGACGCGACGGTTTCCGACTCCCGGGGCGCGGCCTTCTCCGACTCCTTCTTCTTGCCGGAGGGCGAGGCGGACTCGCCGGGCGGCGCCAACGCCTGCGCGCCGCCGGGGGCCGCGCTGTCGGTTGCCGTGGGCGGCGCCGAGGCCGTCTCGTCCATGGGCGGCCGGGTGAGCAGGAAGGCGCCGGCGGCGACGGCGCACACGGCGAGACTCGCGGCGACGGCGAGAAGAACCTTGCGCTTGCGGCGCGGACCGCCGCCTCCCTGGGCCGGGGTCCGGTCGGGTGTGGGGTGCTGCCAGGCCGGCGTGGGCGGAGTGGGCGATGCGTGTGCCGCGGGCACCGTGTGTGGCGTGGGTGACGTGGGCGTTGTGGGCTGCCCGAGCACCGGCCCCGCCCCGGAGGTGGAGCCGGGGAACATCGGCGGTGCCACCGGCGTGCGCAACTGCACGGTCTCCTCGACGGCGACCCGCTCCAGCACCTCGCAGGCCTGCTGCCGGCCGAGCAGCCGGGCGCTCAGCGCTTCGTGCCAGGCGGGCGGGGTGCCGTGCCGGTGCCCGGCGGCCGTGGCGGCCTCGATCAGCTGCCGGGGAAGGGGCCGCGCCGCGGGATCCTTGGCGAGGCACGCGGCCATCAGGGCGGCCAACGCCGGGTCCACGGCGGAGAGTTCGGACATGATGTCGCGCTTGGGCTCCTCGAACGCCACCCGGTGCATCACGTCGACGCCCGTGCCGTCGCCGAACGGGGCGTGCCCGGTGGCCGCGTAGATCAGGCTCCCGGCCAGCGAGAAGACGTCCGAGGCGGTGTCGCAGTGGCCCTCGCGGAGATACTCCGGCGCCATGAACGCGGGCGTGCCGACCCGGCTCCCGGTCGAGGTGATGGCGCTGCCGTCGGCGGCCTGGGCGATGCCGAAGTCGATGACGTACACGCCCTGCAGGGACAGGACCACGTTGGACGGCTTGAGGTCCCGGTGCACGACGTCGGCGGCGGCCAGCGCGGCCAGGGCCTGCCCGAGCTCCGCGACCAGCCGCCACACCCCGGCGCGCTCCAGCCGGCCGCACTCGCGGACCGCCTCGGCGAGGTTCAGGCCCGGCAGGTACTGCGTCGCCATCCACAGCAGCGAGTCGTCGAACCCGGTGCCGAGCAGCTGCGGCGTGCGCGGGGTGTGCACCCGGGAGTGCACGGCGGCCTCCCGTTCGAAGCGCCGCCTGAACCGGGCGTCCTCGGCGTACTCGGGCCGGATCACCTTCACGGCGGCGAGCCCGGCGGCGTTGTCGGCGGGCCGGGCGAGATAGACGTGCCCCATCCCGCCGCTGCCGAGCAGCCCGAGCGGGATGTACGGCCCGATGCGGCTGGCGTCGGACGGCCGCAGCGGCGTGGCACCCGCCTGCGCCAGGGCGGCGTCGGCGGATGCCGGGGCGGGCGACGGCGTGGACTGCCGCTGGTCTGTCATCGATCCCCCGACCGCTCTTCTTCCTCAACGTGCTCCGGTGTCACTCCGGTTGACGTGAGGCTACCGTGCCGGGCCGGGGCGGGAGCCCGGATACGGGACGCTCGGGGGAGTGGAGCCGGCCACCCTCCGGCCGCCCCGGCACGACGCGGGGCGACGGCTTCGGCGCGACAGGGCGCGTGGCGGCCTGCGGCCTTCCTCCGAGCGCGCGTGGCGGCCTGCGGCCTTCCTCCGAGCGCGCGTGGCGGCCTGCGGCCTTCCTCCGAGCGCGCGCGTCGGCCTGCGGCCTTCCTCCGAGCGCGCGCGTCGGCCCGCGGCCTTCCTCCGAGCGCGCGTGGCGGCCCGCGGCCTTCCTCCGAGGGCGCGCGTCGGCCTGCGGCTCTCCCTCGAGGGCGCGCGTCGGCCTGCGGCCCTCCTCCGAGGGAGCGCGTCGGCCTCCGGCCCTCCCCCGAGGGAGCCGGAGGCCGCCGGGCCGGCGAGATCGCGGGAAGGTGCGCCGGCCGGGAGCGCCCGTGGGGGGTACCCGACCACGGTGGCGCCGGTTTCCGGGCGAGCGGTACCTGAGAACTCCCAGGGTCACTTCTTGCCGGGCGGCGTGTACTCCTTGAGGTAGTGAGCGACGCGGGTGGCGTAGTCGCGGTACTTCGGGGGAACTCCACCCGCGTTGTTCACGACCTTGGTCGAGGTGCGGTAGGCGGCCGCCAGCAGGATCTGACGGTCGCCGGACAGACCGTTGCGGTGCAGCAGCGGCTCCATGTAGCAGAGGTAGCGGCCCACGGCCGGGATGGACTCGGCCGGGGTGAGGGGAGGCCGGGGGGTCTCCTGCGCGGGGACGCCGTCCGAACGGATCCACCAGCGCAGCAGGCTCGGCGTCCAGCGGGCGATGCCGTACTCGCCCTCCTTGCCCGCGGACGGGTCCGACAGGTCCGGGTCGAAGTTGCTCTCCGCCTTCAGCAGGGCGGCGATCAGCGCGGGGGTGACCTGGGGCCGGACACAGTCGTGGGCCGAGTCGACGATGAGGCGGCGGTAGGACACCGGGATGCCCTTGTCGGTGCGGAGTTCGGCGGCGCCGTACGTGGCGGCCGTGACCTTCGTGCCCGCGCCGCCCGGCGTCCCGCCGTCACCGCCGCCGTCGGCCCAGGAACTGATGCCGTACCCGAGGGCGGACACCGCCACCATCGCGGTCGCGGCGGCCAGCACCGACGTACGGCGGGAGCGGCGGCGGCCCAGGAGGGTCCGGGGCAGGCGCGGTGAGCGGCCCGTGCCGGCCGCCGCCTCGACCCGGCGCAGCAGGTCCCGGGTGCCGACGCGGCCCTCGTGCGTACGGGTGAGGCAGTCGCGGACGATCTCCCGCCAGAGGTCCGGGAGTTCGGGGGACAGTCGCAGGTCGTCGGTGCCGCGCGCATAGGCGGCGGCCGCGTCGCGGCGGGCCGTCGGGGTGCCGCCGGGCAGCGGGAAGGAGCCCGTCAGCAGCAGATGCGCGAGGACCCCGAAGGCCCAGACGTCCGCCGAGGGGCGGATCCGGCGGCCCCGCTCACCGATCTCCGACCACAGCAGCTCCGGAGGTGTGTAGTCGGGTGTGGAGAACGCGGGCGTGTACGCGTGCGTGCCCTCCAGCTCCGCCGCCATGTTGAAGTCCGCGAGCCGGGCCGAACCGTCCGCCATCAGCAGCACGTTGGCGGGCTTGAGGTCACCGTGCACCCAGCCCGCGTGGTGCAGCTGTGCCAGCCCCTCGCAGATCTGCGCGAGCAGCGCGGGACCGGCGGCGGGGCGCGAGTCCGCCGCGAGCAGGGTCGACAGGGAGCTTTCCGCCTTCTCCAGTACGAGGACGGTGGCGCCGTCGAGCGGAGGGTGGGCCGGGTCGTCGACGACGAGGGTGCCGTACATCCGGATCAGCCGCGGCTGCTTCAGCCGGCGGTACAACTCGACCTCGCGCTCGACGAGTTCGCGCAGGTGGGTGAGCTGGCGGGGGGTGCCGGTGCCGGTCGGCAGGAACTTCAGTGCCGCGGTGCGCGGCAGGTCCTCGGCGTCCCCGGTGCGTCTGGCCTCGTAGACGCTTCCGAACGCGCCCGTGGCGATCGGCTCCCGCACCTCCCACTCGCCCACCCGGTACCCCCTGGGCACCGGCACGGCGTAGGGCTCGGTCACCGGGCGACCCGGCCGGTCGCGGTCTCCCGGAGCACGACGAGGTCGTCCTCCCGTACGAGATCGAACCGGAGCGCCAGGGACACCAGTGACTCCTTCTTGCCGTTGAGGCGTGGGCCGGTGTCGGCCGTCTCCGGGCCGGGCTTGAGGCGCAGCTTCACGGCGAGGTAGTCGATGTTCCACTGCACCGACGTGCGCGAGGCGGCCGGCCAGGTCGGCCGCAGCCGGTCCACGACCTGGTCGACGGTGGGCAGCGCGGCGTGCGGTTCACCGCGCAGGCGGGGTTCGCACAGGGCGGCGAGGACCGCGAAGTACCGCTTCGTACGGTCCACCGAGAAGGCCGGTGCGGTGGTCGCCCCGTCCGGGCTGCCCTCGGAGCTGAGGTAGTCGTGGCGCGGCGCCCACACCTCGATCGCCAGCAGGTCGCCGGCCGCGGGCAGCACGATCCGCGAGAACTCGAACGGGATCGGCGCGTCCAGCCGCCCCGGCCCCACCTTGATGTGCTCGCCCGCGCCTTCCGGGTTCTCGACGACGTACGTCTGCTCCCGGCTGAGGTTGCTCAGTATCCAGAAGGCGCCCTGCGCGGTGATCTCACCGGCTCTGCGGGACACCCCGTCGTGCGGGATCGTCAGGCCGTTGTCGGAAACGGCTCGCCCGAAGCCGAGCCGCTCGCCGGGCGCGAGCCTGTGCTGGGTGGGTCGGTTCTCGTCCTCCGTGGTCGGCGGAGGTACCACGATGATGCTGTACAAGGTGCGTCTCCCCGTGCCTGACGGCTACCCACGTCAGAGTAGGACGACGCAGCCGGGCCGCGCCCCCCTCGAACAGGTGAGACACGGCCCTCGGCTGTTATTGGCGTGAAACCGTGCCCCGGCTACCACGGTTTCCGTGAAGGTCCGGTGTGCCTCAGTAGCGCGGGCGGTTGAACCACGCGGACGCCGCGCTGTTCACCATCGAGGCGAGGATGATGCCGGCGATGGCGAGGGAGATCAGACCGCCGAAGGTGGCGGAACCGTTCGCGCCGTTCACGATGTTGACGATGCCGCCGAGGATCATCAGCGACGCGTACACGATCGTCGTGACGCGGATGCCGCTGCCGCCGTTCTTGAACTTCACGCCCAGGAAGATGGACAGCGCGCCCAGGCCCAGGAAGAGAGCCGCGAGCAGGAAGCCGAGACCGGCCAGGCTGTCGGTGCTGTCACCCGAGCCCACGGTGTTGGAGGCGTCCTGGAGGGCGCCGACGGCGATACCCGCGAAGAGGCCGCCCAGGATCTGGAAGCCGGCGAGGATGAAGAGGAAGACACGTGCCGTCTTCATGAGGCCCGGCATCTGCATCGGCATCATGTTCCCGCCCGGGTAGCCGGGGTAGGCGGGCTGGCCCTGCGGGTAGCCGTAGGCAGGCGGCTGCTGCGGGTAGCCGTAGCCGGGCTGGCCCTGCGGCGGCTGCTGCGGGTATCCGGGCTGGCCCTGGGGAGGCGGGCCGTAGGGGTTGTTCGGGTCGCCGAAACTCATGGCGGTCTTTCCTCCGTTGTCCGAGTGCGGGGACGCGCGGCACGGTGCGGAGGAGAGTTGACTGAATGCGGTTCGTCCCCCCGGTACAGCCCGCGGCACTGCAGTCACATCGTTCTTTAGTCGGCTCTTACTTGTCCAGCCGCATTCCCTATGTGTTGTGCAAGTGCAACATCACTGATCATGGGCGGATACGGGCGCAGATGGGGTGACGCAGGCCACGCGGGACCCGGATTGGAACCGGGAGGGCGTCATCCAGGAAGATGGGAGTCATGACCGCCCAGATTCTCGATGGCAAGGCCACCGCAGCCGCGATCAAGTCCGACCTGACCGCCCGCGTGGCGGCGCTGAAGGAGAAGGGCGTCACGCCCGGACTCGGCACGATCCTGGTCGGGAACGACCCCGGCAGCCAGAAGTACGTCGCCGGCAAGCACCGCGACTGCGCCCAGGTCGGCATCGCCTCCATCCAGCGCGAACTGCCCGACACGGCGACCCAGGAGGAGATCGAGGCCGTCGTCCGCGAGCTGAACGAGGACCCGGCCTGCACCGGCTACATCGTCCAGCTGCCGCTGCCCAAGGGCATCGACGAGAACCGCATCCTGGAGCTGATGGACCCGGACAAGGACGCGGACGGCCTGCACCCGATGAACCTGGGCCGTCTGGTCCTGAACGAGCCCGCTCCCCTTCCGTGCACCCCCAACGGCGTCCTGACGCTGCTCCGTCAGTACGGCGTGGAGATCAAGGGCGCCGAGGTGGTCGTCGTCGGCCGCGGCGTGACCATCGGCCGCCCGATGCCGCTGCTGCTGACCCGCCGCAGCGAGAACGCGACCGTCACCCAGTGCCACACCGGCACGCGTGACCTGGCCTCGCACCTGCGGCGCGCCGACATCATCGTCGCCGCCGCGGGCTCCGCCCACCTGATCCGCCCCGAGGACGTCAAGCCCGGCGCGGCCGTCCTCGACGTCGGTGTCTCGCGCAACGCCGAGGGCAAGATCGTGGGCGACGTCCACCCCGGCGTCGCCGAGGTGGCCGGCTTCATCTCCCCGAACCCCGGTGGCGTGGGTCCGATGACCCGGGCGCAGCTGCTGGTCAACGTGGTGGAGGCGGCGGAGCGCAGTGTCGGCTGAACGGGGCGGCGGAAAGGCGGACGAGATCCACGACGTCGAGGAGAGCGAGAACACCGGGGACGTCGAGGAGATCGAGGACGTCGAGGACGTCGAGGAGATCGAGGTCCGGGATCCGGTGAGCGCGCCGGACGCGGAGGGGCGGCCCCGCCGGACCACCCGTCGCTTCCCGCTGTTCACCCGCGACACGGCACGCCCCGAGGGCGGCGGCCGCGCGGCGTCCGGTGATCTGCCGGCCCCCGCCCGGCAGTGGCCCGTGCTCCTGGTCCTCGGACTGGTCGGGGTGGGCCTGCTGGTCACCGCGCTCGACGTGTTCCGCGTCGGCACGCTGCTGATCGGCGGCGCTCTGCTGGCCGGTGCGGTGATGCGGTGGATGCTGCCGAGCGTCGGCATGCTCGCCGTACGGTCCCGGTTCACGGACATCGTGACGTACGGCGTGCTGGGCCTGACGATCGTGCTGCTGGCGCTGATGGCGCAGCCGGATCCGCTGCTGAGGCTGCCGTTCCTGAAGGACGCGCTGCACTTCACGGTGGAGAACTAGGAGAACCGGGACGGGCTTCCGTCCCTCACGCGTGACGGCGGCCCGTCCTCTCCCCCGAGGAAAGACGGACCGCCGTCTGCGTCAACCCTCGGGCACGCCTGAGGCGCTGTTCAACGCCTGTCAGTGCGCTGTGGCACGGAAGTGACCGTTCCGCTACGTCGGACTCGTCGGGGAACCAATGCGCCGTGTCGTGTCGTCACCCGATCGGGTCCGGTTCGGAGGTGAGCGATGGGTGCGTGGCAGCCGCTGCCCGACGATCTGCCGTCGGAGGTACGGCACTTCGTGGAGCAGTTGCGGCAGCTCAAGGACCGTACGGGCCTGAGCCTGGTCGCGCTGGGCGCGCGCACCGCGTACAGCAAGTCCTCCTGGCAGCGCTATCTCAACGCCACCCAGCCACCGCCCCGGCAGGCGGTCGTCGCGCTGTGCCGGGTCGCGGGGATCGGCAAGGACGAGGCGGAGCGCTTCGGGGTCCGGTGGGAACTGGCCGTGCAGGCGTGGCCGAAGCCCGTCACGGTGCCGGGGAAACCGGAGGGTGCGGCACGGGACGCCGGCGGCGCGGAGGTCCCGGGGGAGCCGGCCCGGCCGTCGGGCGGGCGTGAGGATGACGAGGAGTACGAGGACGACCCCACGCTGCCCTGGTGGGACGCGCCGCCGAAGAAGTCGGAGCCGCCGTCGCGCCGGCTGCTGGTGGTGGCCGTGGCGCTCGCCGTGGCGCTGGTGCTGGCGGCCGTGCTCGGGGCCGTTGCGCTGGGGTGAGTCCGCCGGGGCCGACGCGTCCGACTTGCCCGGATGTCATGCATGTGGCGTGAGTGCTCTTTTATGTGCCTTCTGTGTGTCGATGTGTTGACAAGTTCGCGGATTTGCAAGGAATTCGTTCGGTAAGCGGGCTAGCGTGGTCGATCGGGACGTCCGGGGCGTCCCGCTTGTCTGTAAGGGCTTACTGCCAGGGTTGTGTCCGCCGGCGAGGGGAGCCGATGGAACACTGGACGCGGTCCTGCGGGCGTGCGACGGTGCATGCCCACGGTCCCAATGCTCCCGTGCGCCCCCACCCCGGGAACTGAGATCCTTACCTGGCGCATCCCTGTGGGTAGCCACATCGGGGACTCGGCAGAGGGCACCACGCGCGGGGAAACGCGAGAAACACCAGCACGAACCGGGGGGAAGAGGGGGGAAGCAATGCCTCGTTGGAAGACCTTGCCGGATGAACTCGATCCGCAGGTCAGGGAGTTCGCGAGCCAGCTGCGTCGGCTCGTGGACCGCAGTGGTCTGAGCATCGCGGCGCTGGCCGACCGCACGGGATACAGCAAGACGTCCTGGGAGCGGTACCTGAACGGGCGGCTGCTCGCGCCCAAGGGTGCCATCGTGGCGCTCGCCGAGGTCACCGGCACGAATCCCGTTCATCTGACGACCATGTGGGAGCTCGCCGAGCGTGCCTGGAGCCGCTCGGAGATGCGTCACGACATGACCATGGAGGCGATCCGGATCTCTCAGGCCCGCGCGGCGCTGAGCGAGTTCGGGGCGCCGCCCGCGGGCGCGAAGGTGAGCAAGCCCGCACGGCGCGGCGGCAGCGCCACGGCCGTGCCCACGCCCGGCGTGGCGGGTCCGGCCGGTGTGGCGCCGACCGTTCCGCCGTCCGTGCCCGTGCAGCCCACGGCGCCCGAGACGCGTGACGCCGCGGTCCGCGACGCTCCGGCACGGGGTGCGGGCGGGGACGACGTCCGTGACTCCGGAGGCAACTCGTGGGGTCTGGCGGGGTATCGGGGCCCGTCGCCGACGGGCGGCACCCGTGCGACGGGAGCGGCCACGGCGTCCGGCGCGTCCGGTGTGTCCGGGCCGTCCGCCGCGGAGTCGGGGGCCGCGTGGACGCCGGGGACGCCGAGTCCGTACGGCGAGCCTCCGCAGGGACCCCGCGGGCGGGCCGGGTCCTCCGGCGGGGGCGGCGGGAAGCGCCGGCTGACGATGTTCCTCGCGGGCGTCGTCGGGGTCCTCGTCGTGATCGCGGCGGTGTTCTACCTCACCGACGGCGGCAGCGGGAAGAAGGACGAGGAAGCCACCAAGTCGCCCTCGCCGACCGCCTCGGCCGACACCGACCTGCCGGTCGGCGTGAAGTGCAGCGGCGCCTCCTGCACCGGCAAGGACGCGGAGGCCATGGGGTGCAGTGGTGACCTCGTGACGACCGCCAAGACCGCGACCGTCGGCACGGCCGTGGTCGAGGTGCGCTACAGCAAGACGTGCGGCGCGGCGTGGGGGCGCATCACGCAGGCCGCGCAGGGCGACGAGGTGGCCGTGACGGCCGGCAAGGCGAAGGAGACCGGGTCGATCACGGTCGCCGGCGACACGATCGCGTACACGCCGATGGTGGCCGTGAAGGACGCGGGCGAGGCGATCGCCTGCGCGACGCTGGCGGCGGGCCCGGAGGGCTGCACGCCGTAGCCGGCCGAGGACGACGACGAGGTGACCGAGGGGGCGCGGCCCCTTCGGTCACCGTTCGCGTTCCAGGGGGTGCCCACGGGGCTGCCCCGCGGGCGCTCCGTCCCCTCGCCGCGGCCGTTCCGTACCGGCGAAAAGAATTCCGGTGAGGCAGGAATGCGACGGCGCAGAGTGGGCACGCGCACCGTACCCCCACGGGAGTCCGGCATCGGTACCCCCACCGGGCGGCCGCCCGGGAATTCCTCTCCCGAACCGGGCGGCCGCCTTCTTTTGTGGGACCCGCGGACGTTCTGTGGGGTGGGCCACACCGACCCGGCCGTGCGGGATCCCGGAGGCGCGATAGCCTGACCGGTGGATCTCTCGACGCCAAGAGATCGATCATCTCTACGTCCCGCACCCCTGGGGCAGAGCCGCCCCACCGCCAGCTGTCATACGGAGAACGCCATGACCCGCACTCCCGTGAACGTCACCGTCACCGGCGCGGCCGGCCAGATCGGTTACGCCCTGCTCTTCCGCATCGCCTCCGGCCAGCTGCTCGGCGCGGACGTGCCGGTCAGGCTGCGACTTCTCGAGATCACGCCGGCGCTCAAGGCGGCCGAGGGCACGGCCATGGAGCTCGACGACTGCGCGTTCCCGCTCCTGCAGGGCATCGACATCAGCGACGACCCGAACGTCGCCTTCGACGGCGCCAACGTCGCCCTCCTCGTCGGCGCCCGCCCCCGCACCAAGGGCATGGAGCGCGGTGACCTCCTGGAGGCCAACGGCGGCATCTTCAAGCCGCAGGGCAAGGCCATCAACGACCACGCCGCGGACGACATCAAGGTCCTCGTCGTCGGCAACCCGGCCAACACCAACGCGCTCATCGCGCAGGCCGCCGCGCCGGACGTACCGGCCGAGCGCTTCACCGCGATGACCCGCCTCGACCACAACCGCGCGCTGACCCAGCTCGCGAAGAAGACGGGCTCGACGGTCGCCGACATCAAGCGCCTGACGATCTGGGGCAACCACTCCGCCACCCAGTACCCCGACATCTTCCACGCCACCATCGCCGGCAAGAACGCCGCCGAGGTCGTGAACGACGAGAAGTGGCTCGCCGAGGACTTCATCCCGACCGTCGCCAAGCGCGGCGCGGCGATCATCGAGGCCCGCGGCGCCTCCTCCGCGGCCTCCGCCGCCAACGCCGCCATCGACCACGTCCACACCTGGGTCAACGGCACCGCCGACGGCGACTGGGTCTCCATGGGTATCCCGTCCGACGGTTCCTACGGCGTGCCGGAGGGTCTCATCTCCTCCTTCCCCGTCACCACCAAGGACGGCCAGTACGAGATCGTCCAGGGCCTGGACATCAACGAGTTCTCCCGCGCCCGCATCGACGCCTCCGTGCAGGAGCTCGCCGAGGAGCGCGAGGCGGTCCGCTCCCTCGGTCTCCTCTGACGGCCACAGGCCGGCTCTCACGTGTGATCCCCGGGTGGCTTCCGCCGCCCGGGGATCATTGCGTCCAGGTCCTCACGTCCGCTCGCCTCCCTCTCCTACGACCAGCTCCGCCAGGTCCAGGAACGCGTTCAGCGTCGGTGTCCGCAGTTGGTCCAGCTGCCGGAAACCCGGAGCGTGCAGGGTCTTGTCGAACGGGACGGCCACCACCTGGTCGGCGCCGATGTCGAAGCGTGCGGCGAGGTTGGCCGGCACAGGGCGCCCGGACAGCCCCTCGACCTGGGTCACCACCACGATCGCCTCGTCCGCCAGCTGCCGGCGGCCGCCGGCGCGCAGCCGGTCGAGGATGCGCCACGCGGCGTCGAAGAACCAGCCGGCGGTGCCGCAGCACAGGATCAGCCGGTCGGTGAGATCGAGGACCGTGTCGGCCGACCGGTCGAGCCGCAGGGGAGCCCAGTCGGTGAGGACGAAGGAGTAGTAGGGCGCGACGCGCGTCAGAGCGTGTGTGTACGCCTGGGCGTGGACGAGGTTAGGACGGACGTGGCCCGGCGGGTACGCCGCGACCTCCAGCCCCGACGACAGTCGCGTGGTGTGGGAACGGACCTCCTCGTACGACGCCCCGGTCGGCAGGTCGGCCAGATCGCGCACAGTGGCCGGGTTCCGTGGTGTGAGGAAGGCACCGAGCGCGGCCTCGTCGGCCGCCCCGTCGAGGGCGAGTACGGGCTCGCCCCGGACGGCGGCGAGCAATGAGCCCAGAGCCATGGTCGTGGTGGCACGGCCGCTGTAGTGGTAGGCGCCGATCAGGGTGACGCGCCGAGCGTGACTTAGTGGCCTGCGCAGACGGGCCAGCCGCGCTTCACGTTCGCGGCGTGCGGTGGCGAACCTGGGCGAGCGGATCGGAGGTGCCGCGGGGGGCGGCACGGCGGCCGGCGGGAGGGCGAGTGGTACCCGCGCGGCCCGTTGGGCGCTGGAGCCGGGCTGCCGTGCCGGGACGTGCTCGTGGGCGATGTAGTTGGCCAGAACGTCCGCGACCTCGCCGGCGGTGGGGCGCTCGGCCGGCTCCGTGCCGAGGCAGCGCAGCACGACCCGCCGCAGCGGCGCCCAGGTGTCGCCCTGCCACAGGTGCATGCCCTCGGGCTGTCCGGGCAGCTCCCAACCGGCCTTGCTGCTGACCAGTTGGAGCAGTTCGCCCAGCGCGCGCACATTGTCCTCGGAGGTCGGCATGGGGCCCGTGCCCAGGTACCGGCCGGCCACCGCACAGTCGGACAGGTCGGCGATCATGACGGTCCGCCGCAGCACGAAGATGTTCTCGGCGCTGAGATCCACCGGCACGATCTCGTGGACGTGGCACAGCGCCAGGGCGCTCGCCAGATGCCAGCCGACGAGGAGCGCGGTGAGTTTGTCGAAGGGGGCGGAGCCGGTCCGATGGGCCTGGTTGAAGAGCTCCGCGAGTCGCGGCGGCGGCCGCGTCCCGGTGTCGCCGTGGACCGGGGCCGTGGCCAGCCAGAGTGTGTCGCCGTCGCTCCCTCGGGCGAGCACCGCGGGAGCGTAGTGCCCGTCGAGCGCCTGCAGAGCCGCAGACATCTGCATGATCAGCTCGGATGCGTCCAGAGGGAGATCAGGGCGCGCGAGGTGGACCATGGCCTGGGTGCCCCGCCGGTCGATGGCGTCGAACTCCACCGTCCGCCGCAGCCGTCGACGGGCACGGAGCCGGTACTGGCCCAGCCGTCGGGGATCGTCGTCGGTCAGTGGCTGCCAGCCGTCCGGGGAGGTGTTCCGCTGTTCCGGGCCCCGCTCCAGCCCGTGTACCCCCGGGTCGAAGGACACCCCGAACCGGGTCAGCAGACGCCGCTCGACGCTCGTGAACGGACGGTGCGACCCGGGCAGCTGTGCGGAGCCGTCCGGATGGGCGAGCCAGGCCGGGAAGTCGGGTGAGTTGCCCGCGAGTTGCTCCAGACGCCGGCCGATGCTGCGGCTGGTGCGCAGGAGTTCGGACTGCGGGACCGCGTCGAGGAGCACCGACCGCGACGCGTCGGAGAAGTCGAAGACCTGGTGCTTGGCGGGCAACGGGCCCGGCACCGGTGCGGGATGCGGCCGCATGAGCCCGCCGAGGAAGACCTCCGCGAGGTGCGAGGTCCGCGCTCGCCACGGGACCGCCGTCTGCACGAGTCGCATGACCGGCACCGTGAGCGGCGACACGGCTGCCAAGTGGGCGGCGAGCCGGTACGCCTCCGGGCTGGCCGCGTCCCGGAAGTGCTGGGCGTCACCCGGGCCGGAGGGCGCGGTGACCGTGTCGCCGTACCGGCGCGGTCGGGTCAGCAGCGGCAGTTCGACCGTGGCGCCGGGTGAGGCGAGCAGGTGGGACCAGTTGCGCAGGGACCAGGCCGTCGGTTCCAGAACCGGGACCGGTACGCCGTCGAAGCGGGCGAGGTCGGGCGGCAGGACCGGATCGGTGATCTCCCAGGAGGTGTTGGCGCCGCCGATCCGCCGGGTCGTGGCCTGCCAGCGCTCCGCCTGAATGCCGGATCCCTCCCACAGGTCGGGCGGCAGGGTGTGCAGGAGGGCGGTGGGGCCGCGGGAGGCCCAGAGGGACAGCAGTTCGTGCAGGGCGCCACCGCGCCAGGCCGTGCCCATGCCGTCGCTGACGACGAGGACGAGAGTGCGGCCCGACGGGTCGCCGACCGCGCTCAGCGGTACGGGGGTGCTGTCGCGGCGGAACGGGCGGGCGCGCAGACGTGGCTCGTCGGAGCTGCGCGTGTCGAGCCCGAGGACGCGAGTGATGGCGAAGGCGCCGAGGCGTTCGAGGAGGGTGCGGAGTTCGGCCCCGAGGCGGTGCCACAGCAGCATCGACAGACCGTCGTCGATGAGGAGCACGAGATGGAGCCAGCGCTCCTGTACGGGGCGCAGCACCACATCGGGAAGCAGGGTCTCGGCGAGTTCGGTGGCGGTGGCCTCCTCGTCGATCTCCAGCCGGTGCGGGCTTGCCTGGCGGCGCCGCAACGGCCGCAGCGCACGGCCGAGTTCGAGCTCACCGGTCAGGGCCTTGTCCTCGGGGACACGTACGGGGAGCGCCTTGCTCGGCCCGGGTTCCGGCCGCAGCCGAATCTCCGGGATCGTCGGCAAGGGCTGCCGGGCGGCGGCGTAGAGGGAGGGCGCGGTGAGGTCGGGCAGGTCCGGGTCGTCGGGATCGGGGTCCGGCGCTGACCGGGACGGCACGGTCTCGTCCGGTGTGTCGGAGGCCGGTGACTGCTGCGGCGGCTGCTCCGCGCGTACGGGCCGGCTCAGCGGGGCCTGCGTCCCACCGGGCAACCGCCGTGCCAGCCACAGCACGTCCAGCACCTGATCAGCGTCGAGATCCTGTCCGGCGGCCGCCAGCACCCGTAATGCCTGGGTGAGCCGCGCACCACCTCCGCCCGCACTCACGGCGCCCCCACCCGCCTGACACCCATGACCGTCACAGTGCCCCGGTCAGCTGGTGCAGAACGGCGTCCAGCAAGCCCTCCGCGTCCAGATCGATCCCACCGTTGCGCAGGAACACCGCGTTGAGCAGTTGGTCCGTGGCCAGTTCGCCCGGCGCGCGGCGGCGCAGGAAAGCCTCGATCAGGTCGTCCGCGTCGCGCAGGGCGTCCTCGCCGAGGTGGGCGGTGACGATGGCGCGCAGGCGGGCCTCGTCCGGTACCGGGAGGGCGAGCCGGACGCAGCGGCGCAGGAAGGCGGGCGGGAACTCGCGTTCGCCGTTGCTGGTGATGACGACGACCGGGAATTCGGCACACTGCACCCGGCCTTGATGGACCATCACTGATCCCCGGTGGTCGGCGGTCCGGACCTCGATGTCGGCCATGTCCTCCGGAAGACGGGTCAGTTCGGGGATGTCGAAGTAGCCCTCCTCGAAGACGGTGAGCAGGTCGTTGGGCAGGTCGACGTCACCCTTGTCCATCTCGTCGATGAGCAGCGCCCTCGGGGACGCGGACGGGACGAGCGCGGAGCCCAGCGGGCCCAGCCGGATGAACGTACCGATCGACGGCTCGCGTTCGCCGCGGTCGCGGCTCAGGGTCGTCTCCCGCAGACGGCCGATCGCGTCGTACTGGTAGAGCGCCTCCCGTACCGTCGACCGGCTGTTGATGGACCAGCGCAGCAGCCCGCCCAGCCGCAGCTCGTGCGCGACCGCCCGGGCCAGCGACGACTTGCCGGTGCCGGCCGGGCCCGTCACCAGCAGGGGGCGGCGCAGATGCAGCGCGGCGTTGACGATGTCGGCGTGCTCCGGCTGGATCAGATACGGCAGTTCGGGGCGGACGGCCGGTGTCGGGCTGAACCGGCGCCAGGGCGGCGCCGAGGGCAGAATGACGTCGCGGGGGACGCCGTCGCCGCGGAAGAGGCGCCAGTCGGCCTCGGAGGCGGAGGTCATGCGCTCTCCTGTGGTTCGCTCAGGTGCAGTCGGGGCACGGTGCGGTCGGCGTCCGCCCAGGCGAGGACCGGGCGGCCGGGGAACTCGGGGGCGCGGGTGCCCCGGGCATTGGCCCGGTAGACCCGTACCCCGTCGGGCAGTTCACGGGTGGCGACATCCGCCATGTGCTTGGTGACGTGCGAGGGCGTGTCCCGGCCGCGGTCCCACACCACCACCGGTATGCCCACCGCGAGGCAGATCTGAACGATGGCGTCGCGCGGCCCCGGCGGCACGTCGACCGATACCCGGACCGTGTCCAGTCGGCCCATCAGCTCGTAGTAGACCTGGTGCGGGTCCTGCGTCGGGTCCGAGACGACGAGCGTCTCGCCGGAGTCCAGCTGTCTCCACCGCTCTCGCCAGTCGGGAAGGAAACGCTCGTGCCGGCGCAGGAGTTCCGGACAGTGCACGACCAGGGGGAATTCCACGCCGAGCACCCCGGGCACGACCTCGCCGGGTACCTGGGCCGCCCACTCGTCGACCGGCAGGTTCAGATCGGCGCGGTCCACCAGCACCTCCACCAGCGGCCGCCCGCCGTCCTCGGCGGACGGCGTGAGCGCCTCCAGGACGCGCAGCAGCTCACGGGCAGCCTGGGACGCCGCGTACGAGGCGCTGCTGTCCGCCGACACCTGCCGGAGCCCGGTGCCCTCGTCGCACCAGATGCGCAGCCGGTGCCGCCCTCGCCCGGCTCGCGCCACCTGGACCAGGACCCGCTTGCGCGGGGCGCGGCCGCGCAGCATGCGGGCCCAGTCCTGGGCGTCCGAGCGCCGCTCCCGAAGCGCTGCCTCCGGGATACCGAGCCGTACCCGCACACCGTCCGACCACAGCCGCAGCTCCGCCTGCCGGGGCGGCGGGCACAGCACGGCGACGTACTCGACGACCCTCAGCAACGCCGGGACCCGGACCTCGCCGTCGTCGGAGTAGCCGTCCCCGGACAGCTCCTCCAACCTGTCCAGCAGCACGTCCAGGGTGCCTCCGTCGGCCGGGACGGTGACCCGTTTGGCGGCCTCGCGCACCGCCTCGGGGATCCGTTCCAGCACCGGACGGTCGACCTTGCGCAGCAACTGGTGCATCCGGTGGCGTTCGCGTGGGGAGAGCAGCAGCGGGATCCGGGAGAGCCGGCCGGCGATCAGCACCCGGTCGGTGGCCGCCGGGTTCCTGGGCCGCAGGATCTCGGTGAAGGCCGCCAGGGCGCGTGGGTGGCGGAGGAGAAAGGTCACGAACTCCTCGATGGGCGGCGGGCTGACGGGGCTGCCCTGCCCGACGTCGCACGCGAGCGCCAGCTGGCGGGCGGTGTCACCGAGCGAGTACGGCGACGGCAGGGCGTTGCGGACCGCGTTCACGAGCATGCCGAAGGCGGGATCGTCCGGGTCGGTGTCCTCGGTCTCCCCGGCGCCCTGGCCGAGGAGGACGCCGAGGGGCCGCAGCTCGGCCTCGATGCGCTGCCAGGGGATGCCCCAGCTGCGCCGGATCAAGTGCTGTGGGCTGTGCGGCAGCGGGACGCCGCCCGCGTCGCAGGGCGGCATGAAGTGCGCGGCGACGAGTCCTACGACGGCTCCGTCCTGCTCGGACCACAGGGGGCCGCCGCTGTAGCCGGGGCCGACCGCCATGCCCGTGCCCTCGCCGTCGAGATAGCCGATCGGGCCGTCGAGGGCGGCGACTCGCAGATCGGCGAACGTCGCGCTGTGCCCGCTGCCGTGCCAGGCGCGCACCTTCTGGCCGGGGACCATGGCCGTACGGCGATCGGGCGCGGGCGCCCAGCCGGGCGGCGCGTCGATCCGCAGCACCGCCAAGTCGCCCTGCCACTCACCGGCGCCCTCCCGCACGGCTCCGCCGTCGCGGGCACGCGGCTCGATCCAGTGCGCCACGCGTGCGGGGTACCGCTCGGTCTTCCGCACTCCTTGCACCTCGACGAACAACTCGTCGAGTCCGGGCGGCCGAGGCTCGAACATCGACCTGCCCAGAGCGTCGTTGACGACATGGGCGCAGGTGAGCACCGTGTCGACGCCGAGTACGACCGCCGCGCCCGCCGTCTTGCCGTCGGCCGTCCGGCGCAAGGTCGCCACCCGAGGTCGTGCCTCGTCTGCGGGCACCGTCCCGATCTGCTTGAACCACCCCACGGTCACTCCGCGCCGGGCGTCGGCTTCCAGCTGGCGCTGACGGTGAGGTGCGCCTGCCCGTTGCCGCCGACGATCCCGAGCTTGAGGTCCTGTCCCACCTGCACGCCGAAGGTCACACTGATCTCGCTGGGCGGATTCGGTACGGCCGACGCGGCGTCGTGCACCTCCTGCAGCAGCGGCCCGAGCGGTCTGAGCGCTCCGCGCAGCGCCCCGGCCGCGAGATTGGCGACGGTTCGACTCCCGCCCGTGGCGACGGGGACGGCCTGCCCCATGCCCTCGGGGAGGTCGTCGTCCCGCACGGGCCGGGGTTCGGGGGCTGCCGTCGAGGGAGCGAGCAGGAACCTTACGGGCGTCCCGTCGTCGAACTCTGATTCCAGATAGGTGGACACGCCGACATTGTGACGTAAGTCCCCTGTCCGGAAGCAGAGTTCACCAGGGCCGACGATTTCTGCGTTCGGCAGCTGCTTGCGGGTACGCCGCATGGTCACGCGGCCGACCGGACGAGCGGTCGGCCGCGTGACCATGCGGCGTACCGCACCGCTCACCTCGCCCGACGCACCGTCCCCTCACCTCGCCCCCACCACCCCCTCACCCCGGCCACAGCCCAAACCCGAGTTTTCGCCAACTCTCCATCCGCTGACCGAATCCCGGTGTCGGCGCGAGTCCTTGTTCGAGTGTCGGTTCTGACCTCACGATCGTTCCCCCGGGTGGGGGCGCGGCGGGCGGCGGCGGGCGTGGGTGGCGGCGGGTGGCGCTCGACGGGGGCGCGTGGTGACGAGGCGACCAACCTGGCATTCCGTAACTACCGGCCAGTACCCCCGCTATGGCGCAATCCGCTCGGCGTGAACCTTCGCCCTGCCACCATCGACACCCATCGAAAATCCAGGCGTCAGGACTGCGGGGGACTGGCCATGGGGCTGCTCGGAAATGAGCTGGCGTTCGCACAGACGCTGACTCCCCAGGAACACGAGGGCGTCATGGCTCTCGGCCATCACAAGCGCTATCCGGCCGATGCCCATCTCCTCACCGAGGGCGACCGGTCCAGTCACGTCGTGATCATCATTCGGGGGTGGGTGACCGTGTCCGTGGCCACGGACCGTGGGGCCACCCGGCTGATACTCGGCCTGCGCGGCCCGGGTGAACTGCTGGGCGAGATGGCCGCGCTGGACCAGCATCCCCGCAGCGCCACCGTGCGCGCGCTGGGCCCCACGGAGGCCCAG
Organism: Streptomyces sp. Y7; assembly: GCF_043195415.1. Taxonomy (NCBI): domain Bacteria; kingdom Bacillati; phylum Actinomycetota; class Actinomycetes; order Kitasatosporales; family Streptomycetaceae; genus Streptomyces; species Streptomyces sp. Y7. The sequence continues at coordinate 144,108 of NZ_JBIDDQ010000016.1, read as the reverse complement.
GTCATATCCGGGGACGCGTTCCGCCGCTTTCTCGCCCTGCACCCCCGGGTGAGCGGTCTGGTGATACGCCAGCTCACCTTCCGGCTCCGCAGCGCCGACCAGGAGCGGTCCGCGCTCGCCTCGCTCACCGTGCTCCAACGCCTGGCCGGCCGGCTCATCGAGCTCTCCGGAGCCGACACCTCCGGCCCCTACGCCCCGTCCGCGGCGGCCCCGTCGGGCGGCACCGCCGTCTCCGGCCCCGTCGTCCAGCTGGCCCAGGACGAACTGGCCGCGACGATAGGCGCCACCCGAGAGGCCGTCGCCAAGGCCCTGCGGCTGCTGCGCACCCAGAACATCGTGCGCACCGGCAACCGGATGGTGGAGATCCTCGACCCCGCGCTGCTCGCCCTTCTCGCGGACGGTCATCAGGAGTAGACCCACACCCCGCCGTGTGTAAACGGCTACAGACGCCTCCCCGTCCGGGACCCACCCTGAGAGGGCGGACCCTTCCGGACCCATCCGGACCTTCGCCGGCGACCCGCCACGGGCCGTCCGGACGGCCGTCACCGGAACCCCCGTCGCCGCGGCCGATCGCAACGGACCGGCTCACCGGCACGGGGCACGAGCCGGCACCGGGCACGACCCGGCACCGGCCTCGGCTCGGGACCGGTGGTCGGTATCGGTCAGCGGCACCGGCCGTCGGCACCAGCCGTCGGCACCAGTCATCGACAGCACTCATCGGCAGCACTCTCCGGCAGTACGAACCATCTCGTCGGCAAGCGAACAGACCATGCAGGGGGCACGGGTGAACCACGACGCAACCGAACTCAGCGAGGCGCACTACGAGTTGGTGATCAGCGTCGACGCCAGACGTTCCGGCGAGTACGACGACGTCGACAAGCCGCGTATGCGCGCCCGGATCTACCGGGTGCTGGAGACGGCCTTCACCCACGCCAAGGTCGCCCGGGACGCCCTGCACCTGGAGGACCGCGGCGACGGCGTCCTGGTGTCGGTCGCCGGGCGGATCGCGGCGAGCCGGCTGCTCGGCCTGTGGCTGGTCGAGGTGCACGAGAAGCTGCGGGACGAGAACCGCGACCTGGCCGTCCCGCTCGGGCTGCGCGTCGGCATGCACGTCGGCCCGGTCCGGCACGACGAGCGGGGCATCAGCGGCCGTGCCGTCGACCTCGCCTGCCGGCTGGCCGACTCCTCCGTCGCCCGGCGCCTCCTCGACGCCGAGAAGGCGGACCTCGTACTGGTGACCTCACAGTCCCTGTACGAGGACGTGGTCAGCGCCGGCGGCAAGTTCATCGAGCCCGCGCACTACGCCCCGGCCCGGCTGGAACTCAAGGAGGGCGAGGTCACCGCCTGGTTCCAGCTGCCCGGGCGGCCCGCCCCGGCCATCCCCGAGGCCGCGCCGCCTGCGGCGCCCACGGGGGCCGGACTTCCCGTCGCGGAGAGCCCCCTCGACGAGGGTGACGAGGACGACTTCGAGGCCGTGGCCATGGACGGCCACAGGCCCGGTCACGTCGGCATTCATCAAAACGTCAGGCGCGACGCCTTCCATAACGAACACAACGTCTACCACGGCACCGTGCAGATGGGCGGGTCCGGCAACCAGGCCACCGAGCAGGGGAGGGGCTGAGCCGAGTGAGCGACGACGAGCAGGGCGGCGGGGCCGACGACGCCCCCGAGCAGCCCGCCGGGGGACGGTCGTCCGACGACGGAAGGAAGGGCGACGACAAGAAGGGCGAGGACCGCAAGCGGGACCGGGACGACCGCAGGCGCGACCGGGACCGGGACGGCAGGAAGGGCGGCGACGACCGCAAGCAGCAGCGCGAGGACCGGGACAAGGACCGGGACAAGGACAGGGGCCGGGACCGGGACGACGACGGCGACTCCGACGAGGAGAAGTCCGCCGAGGACGAGGAAGCGGAGAAGGAGAAGGAGCGCGAGAGGGAACGCGAGCGTGCCGCGGGCCGGTTCAAGGAGCGCACCCGTGACCCCCTCGCCGACGACGAGGGCGAGGAGGGGCCCACCGACCTCGCCGCCGCAGCGCGCACCCGCCGGGCCACGCGGCAGCTGTTCGACGTCCGCCGGGACCTGATCAGCTTCGCCCACTCACGGCTCCAGAGCGCCCACATCGGCGACAACATCAACCTCATGCTGGGCGCCCGCCGCCCCGGCGCCGGCATGCGCAGCGGTCCCGTCCCCGAGGAGGAACTGCGCAGGCTGCGCCGCGCGCACGTGCCGCCGGAGGGGTACGTACGGCTGCGCAACGCGCTGCGCGCCCGGCGCCTGCTGGTGCTCGGTGCCGCGCCCGGCACGGGACGGACGAGCACGGCGCTCTCGCTGCTCGACGAGGTCACCACCTCCGCGGCCAACGGCGCCGACGAGGAGTCCGCCGCCCGTCTGCGCCGGGTCGACTCGGACGGCGGGATCCGGCAGTTGGCCGAGACGCTCGACGGCGAGGGCGGCCAGGCGTGGCACGGCACCGGTCATCTGCTGGAGCTGTCCCTGAACCGGCCCGACGCGCTGCCCCCGGACGAGTTGGACCTCGACGAGCTCGCCGCGGCGCTGGCCCGCCGGGAGGCCTTCGCGGTGATCGTCGTCACCGTCGGCTCGGCCGCGAACCCGCTGCTCGCCGGGCGCTACGGCATGCTCTGCCCGCCCGCGCCCACCGACGAGCTGCTCACCACCCGGCTGCGCGAGCGGCTGGAGGAACGTACCGCCGAGGCCCGGGAGGGCGAGGTGTCCCTGGACGCCCTGCTGGCCCGCGCGGCGGACCTCGCGGCCCGGGACGAGGTCACGGACGCGGTCGGCCTGACCGATCTGCGGCCCGCCGAGGCCGAGTTGCTCGCGTCGCTGCTGGCCGGGCACGTGCTGGGGGACGTCTCCTACGGCGATCTGCTGTCCGGCTGCCGCAGCATCGCCGCCGAGCAGGCCCAGGAGTGGTTCGCCGGCGTGGACCGGGCGCTGACCGCGCCGTCGGCCGAGCCGGAGCGGCCGGACCGGGCACGGGCACGCTCGGGCACCGCGACCCTGTTCCATCCGGTGGCCTTCCGGATCGCGCTCGCCGTGCTGGGCGGTGCCTCGCACAGCGCCGTGGCCGCCGCCGCCCACCTGCTGACCTGGGAACTGTCGGTGCAGTCCGACCCGGACAACACCCCGGCCCGCCCGCTGTTCTGCGACGACCCGGAAGCGGACGTCGCGCTCTCGCGCGCCGGACTGACCGACGGCAAGGTCGAGGTGGACGGCCACGACGTGCCCGCCCGGCTGATCCACTACCGGGGTTCCGCCCTGCCGTCGGCCGTGCTGACCGAGCTGTGGGACCGGCACTTCCCGGTGCGGGCGCCGGTGGTGCGCTGGCTGCGGCTGCTCGCGGACGACCCGCGCTCCCAGGTGTGGATGCGCGCCGCGGTCGCCGCGGGGGAGCTGTGCGTACGGGACTTCGACCACGGCTACACCGAGCTGGTCCGCCCGCTCGCCGACGCCACCACCAACCGCCGGCTGATCTTCGCGGCCACCACGCTGGACCAGGCCGCCGGGCACGACTCGCACCGCAGGGCCGTGCACAAGCTGGTCGGCGACTGGAGCAGGAAGGGCACCGCGTCGCAGCGCTGGACCGCGGCCTGGGCGCTCGGCTACGGCAACGCCGCCGCGACGACCGACGACACCCTCGACGCGCTCGCCAGGATCGGGGTCCGCGACGACGGGGAACTGGCCGGCGTCGCCTCCCACAACGTCGTACGGCTGCTGGTGCTGCCGGACGCGGCGGAGGTGCTGGAGCGGATGACCGAGTGGACCCACCACAAGCGTGAGCCGTACCAGGACCTGGGGCTCGCGGCCACCGTGCGGCTCGCCCTGACCACGGTGGACGAACTGCTGATGGATCCCGACTCGCTCGTCGAGGACAGCGACTCACCCTGGGGCGACCGCGGGGACTGGCCCGTCCTGCTCGCGCTCGCCGCCCTGCGGCCCGAACTCGTGCCCGCGATGGCCGACTTGATGTGGACCGCCCTGAACACGGCGCGGTCGAAGGACGTGGCGATGGACTCGCTGGAGGAGCTGCTGCGCTCGGCCGAGCGCAAGAGCGGCGCCGAGTGGACCAGGCCGGGGCTGGCGGCGCTGCTGCCCGCGCTGGCGACCGAGGAGCACGACCGGCGGCGGCTGGACTGGCTGCTGCGCCGAATGATGAACGACCCGGAGAAGCCGCTCCCCGAGCCGAAGGCGCGCGCCCTGTGGTGGCTCGCCGTGGAGCCGGAGGACAGGCCGCGCCAGGCAAGGCCGCGTCGGGACTGGACGCGCGAGGAGGAGAGGTATGGCTGAGAACGAGGACGGGGCGCCCGGTCAGGAGGAGCCGGAGGGCCCCGAACAGACGGGGCCCGCGGGCCCGTTCGTGCGGGACTTCAACCCGCTGACGGACGGCTATCCACGAGTGAGCCCGCGCTCGGCGCTCGTGCAGTTCTACCGGAACGGCGGCTACACGGTGAAGCGGGCCTCCGGGGTCCAGCACGTCGACAAGCCGGTGCTGGCCCGGGTGCACAGCATGTGCGAGATCGCGCTCGGCACCTATGTGACGCCGCTGCAGATGGAGCTGCCGGCCGCCGGAGGCACCACCTTCTTCAAGGCCGAGGTGGACATCGAGTGGTCGGTGACCGACCCCCATCTGGCCGCCCTGGCGGTCGTCACCGACGTAGCCAACCGGCTCACCTCCCCGGTCCTCGAACGGCTGCGTGAGGTCACCACGACCTACCGGGTGACCGAGGCCGAGCAGGCGAACCGCGCGATCACCCGCGAGTGCGCGGGCGGGCGCTGGGCCGACCTCGGCTCCGAACTCGGCCTGCGGGTACGGCTGTACGTCCGGCTGCGGGTGGACGACCGCACCATCGAGCACGCCGACGAGGAGCGGGACGCGCACGCCCAGGCCAAGGTGATCCGGCTGCGGCAGGACTCGTACCGGCGCATGCTGCAGGGCGGCGAGCTGGAGCAGCTCAGCTTCATGCTGGCGGCCGACCCCGAGGGCGCCAAGGACTTCCTGGAGAAGATCCGGCAGGAGGGCAGGCAGGACGAGAAGGACCGGGTCGCCCGGCTGTTCGCCATGGCCCAGCGGGGCGAACTCGCCACCGTGGACGTGGAGACGCAGGTCCTGAACCTGCTCAACCAGGGCGACGGGCGGCCCATGGTGGGGCCCATCGGGACCGTGCCCGCGCGCCGGCCCCGGGAGCTGGAGGGGGCCGCCGGCGACCGGCCGTTCAACCCGGACTGGGCCTCGGACGAACCACCCAGGCGCCGGCCCCACCGGGCGGCACCGCGCCGGGGCGAGCCCGACGGCTACGGACGCAACGGGTACGGAAGCGACGCGTACGGAAGCGACGGTTACGCGGGCGACGGACACGGAAGCGACGGGTACGGGGGCGACCGGTACGCAGGCGCCGCGCACGGAGGTGACCGCTACGGATCCGACCGGCGCGGCCCCGGACGGGGCGGTCCCGACCGCGGCGAGCCGTACGACCCGCGGGACGACGCCGAGTTCGGCGATCCCCGGGCCCGCGGGCGGACGACGTACCGCGCGGAGCCGTACGCCCCCTACGGGCGTCACGACGACGAGCCGCGCTCCCGGGACGCGCGCCAGGGCCGCCGCCCGGGTCCCTCCGCGGACCACGACGACGGGCCCCGCTACGACGACGGGCCCCGCTACGGCGACCGGCCGCGCACCTACCGGCCGGGTCCGTCCCCGGACCATGACGACGAGCCGCCCTACGGCGACCGGGCCCGGACGGGCCGGCCGGGTCCGTCCGCGGACCACGACGACGAGTCCCGCTTCACCGACCGACGTCCGGCCCACCGGGGGGAGCCCTATCGAGCCGACGACGAGGTCGAGGTACGGCGGCTGCCGCGGCGGCCGGAACTCGGGCCCGCGCGACCGGCCCCCGGCGACGGGCCGGAGGACGAACCGCGCTCCGGTGACCGGCCCCGGACCTACCGGCCCGAGCCGTACTACCCGGACGAGGAGCGGGAGCGGTCGCGCCGCCGCAGACGAGCCGAGGACGACGGTTGGTCCTGGGCGGAGGAGGACCGATGAGCGCCGAGGGCGGCGCACGGACTTCCCCCGACCCGGTCGTGCCCGTGCCGGACGGGGGTCGGCACTGCAACGACCGGGCGGGGGAGCGCATCGTCGCCGAGCGGTTGCTGGCGACGGTGCGGGAGGATCTCGGCCGCGCCGACTCCAAGGCGGCCGTGCTCCTCTCGGGGACGCTCGCGCTGCCCGCGTTCCTCGCGGGGTGGCGCGGCGCCCCCGGCTGGGACGGGCTGGGCGACCTGACGCTGGTCCTGTCCGGGGTGCTCTGGGCCGTGGCGGTGGCCGCGCTGGTCGCGGCGCTGATGCCGCGCACCGGGACGGTCCGCGGCGGGGACGGGGTGACGTACTTCGGTGACCTGGTCGGTTCCCGCGATCTCGCGGGGCTGACCGCCCGGGTCGGCGAGGCCGGGCGCGACCCGGCCAAGTGGCTCCTCGTCCAGGCCGTGGACGTCAGCTCGATCCTGTCCGCCAAGTACCGGGCCATCCGCTGGGGGGTGGGCGCGCTCGCCCCGTCGGCGGCGCTGGCCGTGGTCTGGGGACTGACCTCGGGCTGATCACCGAGGGCGCACGCGTGATGGGTGTACCACCGCGCACGCGCCAACGCACCGCCGCACCCGGCACGCACGCGCACCAGCGGCGACGCACACCGCGTCACCACCTACACGCCACAAGTGAATCAAGAACCTCCGGATCGAACTTCCGGCACGAACGCCAAGCACGAACCGCAGGCACGAGCACGAGGCGCGAACGCCAAGCACGAGCACCTAGCACGAGCACCAAGCACGAACCGCAAGGCACGAACGCGAAGCACGCACCGCATGAACGAACTTCACGCACGTATGTCGAAGACCGAGGGGACGGCCGTGGGAAGAGTCACGGGAAGACGGCAGACAGGAAGGCCACGGGTGCGCCGCGCCGCGGCCTCGGTGCTGGGCGGCACCGCGGTGTTCGTGTCCCTGCTGGCACCGGCCGGTCAGGATCCGGTGCCGGCGGCGGACGCCACCCCCGCGTTCCCGGCGGTCAACTACGCGGTGGCCGTGGACGAGTCGGCCAGCCTCACACCCGAGGACCTGAAGGCCGAGAAGGCCGCCGCCAAGCGCATCGCGCTCGGTGACGTCTCCTCGTCCTCGCAGGTCACCGTGTTCGGCTTCGCCGCCGCGGAGAAGGCCGGCCAACGCGTGGTGGACCCGGTGTGCCCGCGCACCACGCTGGACGCCGCCGGCCGCGAGGAGGTCGGCAAGTGCGTCGACGACCTGCGCGGCCGCAAGAAGAGCGAGGGCACCGGAACCGACCTCCCGACCGCCATCCGGCAGGGCGTGGACGACCTCACCGACGGCTCCGACGCCTCGGTGCCCCGGGTGCTGTTCCTGCTGACCGACGGGAAGATGGACGTCGAGGACAGCTTCAAGTACGGCGACCCCGCGCACCGCGCGGCCGAGGGCGAACGCCAGTTGAAGGCGGCGCTGAAGGAGGCCGCCGCGCAGAACGTCCAGATCTGGCCGCTGGGCTTCGGATCCGACCCGGACAAGAAGCAGCTCGACCAGATCGCCGCCGGCGGCTACCGGAAGGGCTGCGTCGAACTGCCCTCCGCGACGCCGAAGGCCCACAAGGTCGACGGGGCCAAGGACGTCGGCAGCACGCTGGAGCGGATCTTCGCCGCCGCGCACTGCCTGCGCCACGAGGAGGGCCCCAGCAAGCGGCCGCCGGCCACCCTGGAGATCGGCATCTCCCCGCTGGCGACGGTCGGCAGCATCGTCGTCGACAAGGGCGACCCCGAGGTGCGGATCAGCTACATCGACCCGGCCGGCGACAAGATCCCCACCACCTCCGGGCGATACAAGGGCTCCCGCTTCGAGCTGGCCGGCGGCACCGGCACCGTGGAGGCGCTGAAGATCGTCGACCCGCTGCCCGGCACCTGGAAGGTGAAGGCCGAGGCCCCGGAGGGCCACCGCTCGCTGCCCGTCGCCGTCAGCGTGCTCTGGCAGGGCGAACTGCGCGGCGCCATCACCATGGACCCGCCCTCGCCGCAGGCCGGCGAGAAGGTCACGGTCACCATGCGGCTGCAGACGCGCGAGGGCTACGAGATCAAGGACCCGCGCGACTACGAAGGGCTGCGCGTGCGCAGCGAGCTGACCGGCGACGGCTTCTCCGCCCTGGCGCTCGACCTCGCCGACGACGGCAAGAGGCCCGACCCCGACGCCAGCGACGGCTCCTTCACCGGCACGGTGACCATCCCCGAGGACGCCGACGGGACGCTCACGGTGAGCGCCACGCTGACCGCCTCCGGGCTGAGCGCCGACACCCGCAGCGAGACCGGCAAGATCGCGCCCGGCGACCTGCCCGTGAAGGCACCGCTCGAACTGCCCGAGGGCAGCACCCACCCCGGCGGCACGGTCACCGGCACGGTCGACGTCAGCAACACCACCGACGCCCCGCACACCCTGCGGCTGTCCGTCGCCGACGTGAAGGACGGGCTGCTCACCGTCGAGCCGAAGGAGATCACCCTCAAGCCCGGCGAGCAGGGCACCCGCGAGGTCACCGTCCGGGTCTCCCCGAAGAGCGCCTTCGGCGACCGCCTCGGCGACGGCCTCGACCTCTCCGGCACCTTCACCGTCGTCGACACCACCGACGACGACCGGACCCTCGAACGCGCCCCGGTCTCGGTACGGGTCACCCCCGAACCGGGGCTCTGGGACAAGTACTGGTGGGCGTTCGTCTCCGGCGCCGTCGTGCTCGCGCTCGCCGTCGCCGCGGTCGTGGCCTGGCTGGGCCTGCGCAAGCGCCGGCGCAACCCCTCCGGGCTGATCCTGCACCTGGTCTCCGCCGACGGCACCGTCGTCAACGAGCACCGCGCCGGGCACGGCAACAACAAGCAGTGGTACGAGTTCGCCGTCGCCGAGGCCCACCGCAGCCCGCGCATCGAGCGGCGCGCGCACGGCCCGTACGCCGTCCGGCGCAGGCGGGAGGGCGGCGCGGTGGTGCGCAAGGGCAGCAGCCGTATCCCGCTGCCCACCCACGGTCAGGTCCAGCTGACCGACACGCTGAGCCTCGCGCTCGGCGGGACCCCCGGCCAGGGACCCCGCCCGGCTCAGGGCGCCTTCGCCGGCGGCGGCGACCCGGGGCCGTCTGCCCCGGGCGGCGGCGCCTACGACGACTTCCTGTGACCTGAGGGGCGGACCGGACCCGGCACCCCCGGCCCGCCCCCACCACATCGCACCGCCGCGCGGCCGGCCCGCCGCGCGGCATCACCGACGTACCCAGCACAGACCTGCGGCCCCGTCGGCCGTACAGCGGGGAGGAAACCATGAAGATCTTCCAGCCGATGCTCTTCGTCGGCCTGGGCGGCACCGGCGGGCTCGTCGGCGCCGAACTGGAACGCAGACTGCGCGCCGAGCTGTGCGGACCCGACGGCATGGCGCTGCACCGGCAGAGCGGCCACGCCCCGTTCCAGCTGCCCGACTGCCTGCAGTTCGTGTACGCCGACTACAGCGAGAGCGACCTGCAGCGGCTGCCGCAGTTCAACGTGGACCCGTCGCTGCGGGCGGCGTACGCCCGCACCTCGCGGGCCACCCACAACCTGCTGCCGAACTTCGACGCCTCCCCGGAGGTGACCAAGATGCTCCGGGCGGTGCTGCGCGACGAGGTCGCCGACTGGCTGCCGCCGCGCACCGACGAGCCGAAGGTCACCCCGCTGCACGCGGGCGCCGGCCAGTTGCCGACCGTCGGCCGGGCGGCCCTGTTCGCCACGCTCCGGCACGGCCTCGGCCCGGTCCTGGAACCGCTGCTCCAGGCCATCGACGCGATCGCCAAGTCGGCGGGCGAGCTGAGCGAACTCGGCGGCGGCAAGGTCAACGGCTGTGACGTGTTCGTCGCCTTCTCGGTGGCCGGCGGCACCGGCGCCGGGATCTTCCTCGACTACCTGCACCTGATCAACCACGCGTTCCAGCTGCGCCGCTTCGACGGCGTGAAGATCTACCCGCTCGTCGTCATGCCCTCGTCGTTCTCCGCGGCGACCGGCGGCGGGCGCGAGGCGGAGCTGAACGCGGCCCGGTCCCTGGTCGACCTGTTCCGGCTCGTGGACACGCAGAACGCGCCCTCCGAGGGCCACGAGATCGGCGATCTGGACCAGGAGCTCGGGCTCGGCGTCCGCTACCCCGGCGCCACCCCGATCCGGCTGCGCACCGGCATCCTGCCCACCGCGTTCCTGTTCAGCCCCACCGCCGGCATCCGCGCCGACGACCTGCGCCGCTCCATCGTGTCCCTGGTGATGTCCCTGATCGGCACCGAACTCGGTGACGGCCGCGCCCGGGGCCGCAAGATGGCCGCCGACGACGACTTCCAGACCTTCGCGGCGAGCTTCATCAACCGGGGCGTGCAACGTAGCGCTGTCTCCCCGACCGGCATCGGCCGACAGGGCGTGTCCACCAGCCTGGTCGCCTCCATGACCGCGCCCATGGACCAGCTCGCCGACCTGGTGGCCGGGCGGCTGCTGCGGCTCGCGGTCACCGACCTCGTGGAGGCGCCGCGCGCCGCGCTGCGGGACGAGGCGGTGCCGATGATCCGGCAGCTGTTCGCCGACTCCCACCTCGAAGAGCTCTGGGAACGCAAGCAGTTGCCGGTGCCCGAGCCCGAACCGCTGCCGCGCGGGGGCCGCAGCATCGAGCAGGCGCTCGGCGAGCGCATCGCGGACATGCAGCGGCTGCTGTCCGACCTGCGGTCCGAGGCGGAGCGCGCGGCCATCGCGATGGCCGACCGGTTCGCACCCCGCCCCGCCATCGACAAACTGCTCCAGACCGTGGACCCCTTCCTCGCCGAACGCATCGTCAGAGGCGTCCCGGACAGTGAGGAACCCATCGCCCGGCTCGGTTTCCTCGGCATGCTGGACCATCGCGCCCGCACCCCGCAACGCCCGCCCGGGGTGACCGAGCAGCCACCCAAGATCCCCCGGATCAAGGGCCAGTTGGGCGGCCTCGCGCCGGCCCGCTGGGGCGACGACGACGTCCAGGCCGCCATCGAGGAGCAGAACGCCTGGTACCAGTGGCGCTGCCGGCTGGTGTGGCACGAGGCCTGGCGCGAGCAGCAGATGCACTGGCAGCCGCAGGCCGACGCCGCAGGCACCGACCTCGGGCGGCTGGTCAGCGCCTTCCGCCGGCACAGCGACCAGGAACGCAAGAGCGCCCAGCAGAAGGGCCTCGAACTGTACGAGGACCGCACCGGCATCTCGTACCTGCTGCCGCCGCAGCGCACCCTCAACCACTTCTACGAGGATGTCGTCACCCGGCTGATCCGACGGGAGGGGCTGCGCGAGAACGACGACGAGTCGGCGCTGCTGCTCAAGCTGGTCGACGGCGACACCTGGCGGCAGGTCCACGGGCTCAGCCGGCGCGACCCCGAGGGTGCGGTGGCCCGCGTCAAGGGGCAGCTGGAGGCCCGGATCACCCGGCTCTTCGCCGAGAGCGGGGCGCACCTGGAGGAGCGGCCGCTGCTGCCGTCCATGGGCACCCTGCTGGCCGCCGCGGCGGGTGACGCGGACGCCAAGGACCAGGTCAGCAAGGAGGCCCTCGACCTGTTCGGCCGGAAGCTGACCGGGCTGCTGCCGGTCGGGTTCACCCCCGAGGGCACCGGACTTCTCCGCGTCCTGGTGACCTATCCGCGGGTGCAGGCCGTGGAGGAGGTGCAGGAGTTCCTCGGCAAGACGCTGCGGCTGCCCTCGGACGCGAAGAACTCCGTGGAGTACCGGGGCGTGGACAGCGACTCCATCACCGTCGTCCTCTTCCGCAGCGAGATGAGCCTCACCCAGGTGCCCGAGGCCCGCAAGGTGCTGCGCCAGTGGGCCCGCGCCAAGGACAACGAGCAGGCCCAGGACGTGCTGCGGTGGCGGCAGCGGCTCGGCTACCGGGACAGCTGGATGGTCAGCAGCGAGGAGGACCGGCGGGTCATCCTGCACCGTCTGCTGTGCTGCATGTGGAACGGCCAGGTCGACGTCGTCGACGGCGACCCCGCCTCGCCGGACCGCATCCGGCTGCGGCTGCACCCCGACAAGGGCGCGCACGTCCCCGGCGTACGGCTGCGGCTCGGGGACTTCCCCGGCGGAGTGTCCAGCTGGGCCGAGCTGATGCGGTCCTACGAGCGCTGGACGGTGCTGGACGACGAGCGGATCGTCGAGGACTACTGCCGTGAGCTGATGGGGGCCCAGCCGGTGGGCCTGGCCCGGGCCGGCACCGAACCGCACCCGCTCTTCGTCGACCTGGTCGAGAAGGTCGCCCCGCGCCAGCTGGAGCTGCTGGCGGAGCGCCGGGAGCAGGGCGGCGAGCGGGTCGAGGGCTGGGTGCGGCCCCTGTGGGAGTTCTGGGCGGAGACCCTGCCCGCCGCGCTGGACACCGAGTTCGGCGACCAGCGCGCGGTCCAGCCGACCCTGCGCACCCTGCTGGAACACGTCCGCGGCGGCACCCCCACCGGCCCGCGCACCCGTGACGGCTACGCGCCGCCCCGGCGCCCGGCAGCCGACGAGGACGACTGGGGCACGGCACCGGTACCGCCGCCCGGCCGCGCGCGGGACGACGACTACGACCACCCGTCCGGCGCGGGCAGGTCGTACGACTCCGACCGCCCGTACGGCGACGAACGCGGCGAGCCGGAACGGGAGTCCCACGACACCTGGACCGACCGCCGCGACACGACGACGTCCTCCCGCCCGGGCACCACGAACGGGTCCCGCCCGGGCCACACGACCGGGTCCCGCGGGGGCAGCACGAACGGCTCGCGAGCGAACAGCCGAACCGGGGCCGGTGACGAGTACGGTCGCGCGGCGGGCGGCGGTGACGAGTTCGGCCGGTCCGGCGGTGAGCGGGACGAGTTCGGCCGGTCCGGCGGTGACCGGGAGGGCTTCGGCCGGTCCGGCGGTGAGCGGGAGGGTTTTGGCCGTTCGGGCGGTGAGCGGGAGGAGTACGGTCGCGCGGCGGGGGACCGTGACGAGCCCGGCCGGGCCGGGGGCGACCGGGACGAGCCCGGCCGGGCCGGGGGCGACCGGGACGACTTCGGCCGGGCCGGGGGCGACCGGGACGACTTCGGCCGGTCCGGGGGTGAGCGTGACGACTTCGGCCGGGCCGGTGGGGAGCGTGACGGCTTCGGTGGTTCCGGCGGTAGCCGTCGGCACGACGACTACGTCGATCCCGACCTGGACGACCGCCGGGACGCGGACGGGCGCGACGGGCCGGGTGGCCGGCGGCGGGCGCCCTGGGACGACGAGCCCGCCGACCCGCGCCGGGGCAGCACCTGGGGCGGCGAGGACGGGTCCGGCGACTCCGGCCGGAGCACCCCCTGGGACGGTGACGCGCAGTGAGCACGCCTCAGGCCTTCCGCACCGTCATCCACCTGGACCTGCGCGCCGGGGCGGCGGCACTGCACAACCCCCCGGCCCTTCGGGCCAGGGTCGCCCAGGAGCTGGGCCGGGCCGGGCTGCCGGAACCGGACGACCCGCTGTTCCTGGTGGTCGACACCCCGGCCGGGCTCAACGACCACCAGACGCAGTACGAACTGCTCACCGGCTACCGGGCGGTGGGCGAGGTCCGGCTGCTCGTCCTGCTGGTGGGCAGCGCGCCGGGCTCGTTCGCCGGCGAGGAGGGCGGCTTCCAGCCCGACCGCAGACTGCTGCGCCCCTCCGTGCTGCGGGCCTCGGGCAGCGGTCTGCTGTGGGCCGGCGATCTGCGCTCCGCCCGCACCGCGCTGGAGCAGCCCGCGCCCGACGACCCCGACGCGCTGGCGGTCCTGGTGGACGTGCTGTCGGTCCCGGACGTCTACCTCAGCGTGCTGGACGGCATCCAGGCACTGCCCGGGGCCGTCGCCGCGCCCGGCGTACGGCTGCTGGAGCAGGACCTGCCGCCGGAGGTGCGCGACCGGGCCTGGCGCGACGCGCTCACCCGGTTCGCCGGGGCCGACGACGACCTGGCACCGGACGTGGTGCTGACGGCGTCCTCCGGAGCGGATCTGCCGGAACCGCTCCGGGGGTTGGTGGCCGGCCGCAGGGACCGGGATCCGGGGCACCGGGAGCCCGGCGGCATCGCCGACGACGCCCACCGCGCCTGCGCGGACGCCCTCGACTACGCCGACGACGCGATGGCCGGACTGCGGACCCTGCCCGGCCTGCTGCGGGCCTCCCGCCGGGAGACGTTCGAGGCAGAGGTCGACCAGGCGCGCAAGGCGCTCGACAACTACCGGGACCTCGTCACCACGGCCCTGCGCAGCGGCGGCGGCACGGCACCGTCCGCCGCCGAGTCGGCGACCCGGCTGGCCGCGCTCGGGCTGCGGGTGCCGTCGGCCGAGGGCATGGGGGAACGGATCGGCGAAGGGCTGCGGGAGTTCGCCCTGAAACTGCTGGGGCAGGGGCTCGCGCTGCGCTCGGTGGCACAGCGCTTCACCGGCCTCGCCGGCCGGGTGGAGCCGCTGCCCGGCTCGGCGCTGCTGCCCAGGCTCGCGCCGCACTCCGCCGATGAGGTGGCCCGGCAGACGGCGGGAGCGGCCGGCACCGAGGTGCCCGGGCTGCCGGTGGCCGGACCGCTCGCGGCGGCAGGGGCGGCCCTGCTGGGCGCCCTGTGGTCGGGGCCGTTCCTCGCCCTCGCGGTCCTCGTGCCGCTGCTGTTCGTCGGCATGGCGACCCTCGGGGCGGCCCGGCTGCGGGGCGCGGGGCGCCCGGGCCGCTGGGCCGTGGCGCCGAGGGTGGCGGCGTTCTGCGGTGCCGCGGTCGGCGCGGGCGTGGGGTACGCGACCGACTCGCCCGTCTGGATGGGCACGATCGGGCTGCTGACCGGACTGGGGATCGCGGTGGAGACCGTACGCCGGCTGTGGCGGGCGGCCGCCGCGGCCTGGGTGCCCGGTCACACGACGGCCGTGCTGCGCCACGCCCTTGACGGCCTGGACGGGCTGCTGGCCGAGGCGGTCCGCGAGCACTGGGCCGTCGAGGAGCGCCTGTACTGCGCAGACGCCGCCCGTTCCGTGGCCGGGATGCTGCGGGCGACGGCCGCCGCGGCGGAGGCCGAGGCGGTGCCCGAGCCGGCGCGGCTCGCGGCCACCGCGGCGTCCGGCGCCCCGGGTGCCGGGGGGCTCGCCGACGACGACTGGCTCTCCAGCGACTCCGACCTGGAACCGGACGAGGGCTACGCCGGGGCCGAGGACGGGGACGGCGACTGGGCGAGCATGTACGCCTGGGAGGACGGCGAGCCGTGGGGCGAGGCCGGGGAGGACAAGAGCCGCGAGGGGGAGCGGGCGAGGAGTTCCGGCACCGCCTGGGGGGAGCGGCCCAAGGAGGTGCCGCGCTGGCTGGAGCGGGAGAGCGGTGAGGGCGGGCCGGAGCTGGTCGCCACCCTGTCCGCGGATCTGACGGACGCCGCTCTGGAGGCCATGAAGCACTACTGGGGCGCCGTCGAGCGCGGCCAGGCCGGTGCGCGTGCCGTGCGGCGCACCGAGGAACGGGTCCGCGAACTGCTGTCCACGGCCCGGCATCACCTCCAGCACAACGGGGTGCTGGCGCCGCCGCCGTTCGCCGCCCCGCGCCGCGTCCGCGCCACCTCGGCGAACCTGCTCGGCACCGACCCGTACGGGCTGGCCGAGCTGGTCGGCGCGGACGCCGACCGGCAGGCGGTGGTGCAGCTGTCCACACCCGAGCAGGGCACGCTGCTCAGCCGCGACCCGGCGTCCGCGACCTGGCTCAGGTTCGCCCCGAACGCTGTACGCGACGAGGTCGAGAAGTCCTGGCGGGCCAGCGGTTCGGTGCATCCGGAGCAGGTCGTGTGGACGTCGTCGGGCCGCTACGCGGGGCTGGTGCGGCTCACCCCGCTGCGGCCGGGCGTGGTGCACACCGTCCGGGCCCGCCACGGCTCCGGCCCCGACGGGACGGACCCGGCGCGCACGGATCAGTTCGGCACGCCCAACCCGTACGAGCGGGGGGACGAGCACGAGCGTAGGGACACGTACGACCGGGCCGATTCCTACGACCGGGCCAATTCCTATGAACGGGCCGATGCTTACGAACGGGCCGACGCCTACGACCGAGGCGACGCCTACGACCGAGGCGACGCCTACGACCGGGGCGACACGTACGACCGGGCCGAGCCGACGAACCCGTACGACCGGGCAGACGGCTACGACCGGGCGGACGGCTACGGCCGGACCGGTTCGAACGACGGCACGGCCCCGTACGACGACGCCCGCACGGACGCCGACGACTGGCTGGCCTCGGACGACTGGGCGGGGTCCGGCGAGCGCGGGGACAGCGGCCGGGAGGGCGGCGCCCGAGGGGACGGCGATCCCTGGTGACCGGCACTCCGCCCTCCGACGCGCCGCAGCCGGAGCCTCCCGGCCTGGCGGGCACGCAACCTCCCGGCCTGCCGCGCACGGAGCCCTTCGGCCCGCCGCACATGTACCGACGAAAGGACCGCCGGTGACCAGCACCACGCAATCCCGTCCGCCGGGGCCGGGCGGGCCGCCTCCGGACAAGCTCTCCTTCACCGTGCCGTCGGGACGCCGGCGCGTCACACCGGTGCGGGTCGGCCGGGAGTTCCGCCGCGACCGGCTGCTGCCCCAACTGCTGCGCAAGGCCGTGCTCGACGACGACGGCCAGCAGTGCGTGCAGGTACGGCTGAGCGCCAAGGACGCGGCGAACCCGGCCGCGCGCGCCCTGCTGGACACCGAGGCGGGCACCGCCGTCCAACTGCTCCAGGCGCTCGGCGACACGGAGTACGCGGCGCTCTTCCCCCGGCTCATCGGCCACGAACTGGACACGGCCGAGCCGTTCCTGCTGTACGAACCGCCGCGCGGCACCGCCGTCTCGCGGATCCATGTGATGGGCGCGGCCGACCAGGAGGTCTTCACCCGCGACCTGATGCTGGCCCTGTGCCTGCTGGAGGGCCAGGGCCTGGTGCCGCGCGGCATCTCGCCCGCGACCGTGCTCTGGGACGGCGCGAAGGTCCAGCTGTGGGGACTGGAGTCGGTCACCCGGATCGGACGTCCGAGGCGTCCGTGGGGCCGCTCCCCCTTCTGCCCGCCCGAGCAGCGCGGCGGCGAGGGACCGGCCGACGCGCGGGACGCGGTGTGGAGCGCCGCGCAGGTGCTGTACCGGCTGGCGACGGGGCGGCCCGGACCCGCCGACCGGCCGCCCCCGGACCTGGGCGACCACCGCAAGCTGGACCAGACGCTGCGGGACGCCTTCGCCCCGAGGGCGGCCGACCGGCCGACGCCCGCGCAGGTCCTCGACCTCGTGGCGCCGGGTGCCGCCCGCCGCGTCCGGCTCGCGGTGCCCCCCGACGAGACCCGCCCGCACCACGACGCCTTCGAGGAGGCGCTGCGGCTCAAACGACAGGCACCCGCCGCCCGTTCGCGCGCGGGAGCGGGCTCCGAGCAGACCGGTGCCGAGGTGCTCTGCCCGTACTGCCTGGAGTCCATCCGGCTCGACCTCGGCAAGCTGTTCGTCACCGACAGCCGGATGCAGTACAAGCCGCTGGACCTCAAGGGCATCAACAACCCGGTGCGGCGGACCGACATCATGCGCGGCGCCGTCCAGAAGTGCACGGCGGACCCGGAGTTCCCCGCGCACTACATCCCGGTTCCCTATCTGACGTACGGCCGCCCGCTGACGGTCGCGATGGTCGGCCAGTCCTCCACCGGCAAGAGTCATCTGCTGACCCAGATGATCGCGGCGATCACCGACGGCGGTCTGGAGCCGTTCGGCCTGAAGTGGCAGTCCGTCAACCCCGAGCAGCACGCCCGGTTCGTACGCGACCGGGTGCAGCCGCTGCGCAGCGGCAAGGTTCTGGACCACACCCCGGCGCTGGGCATGGACGACTTCGCACGCTTCGTGGAGTCGCTGCTGATCACCGACGCGCGTGGGCGGGTGCGCCCCGTCGCCTTCTTCGACCTCGGCGGCGAGGACCTCGTCCGTACGGACGCCGCGCTGCGTTTCCTGCTCGGCGTCGACGCCCTGGTGTTCGTCGTCGACCCGGCGCTGGCCCTGCCGCTGCCGCAGCTCGACCACGCCAGAGAGCGCTGGGACGTGGAGGTGAACCGGGACGGCGACCTCGCGTTCGGCACGGTCCTGGACCGGCTGCCGAAGAGCGGCGGGTATCTCGACGTGCCGGCCGCGATGGTGCTGGGCAAGGCCGACCTGCTCAGGTTCCAGCCGCCCGTCGACCGGTGGCTGACCCGGCCGCCGGCCGACTCGCTGGACCCGGCGCTGATCCGCGAGGAGAGCCGGGACCTGTACGGGCTGCTGCGCCGGCACGCGGGCCAGGCGTGGCTGCGCCCCTTCGACGCGATCCGCCGGTGCACCCTGCACATCGCGTCGGCCACCGGCGGCCAGGAGGACCAGGGCCGCTATCCCGCGGGGGCGGGACCCCGCCGGGTGCTGGAGCCGTTGCTGTCGCTGTTCGCCCTGCACGGGCTGATCGAGGTGCCGGGGGGCGCCGACGCGCTGGCGGTGGGCGAGGCGCCCGCGCTGGAGGCGGTGCCGTGGGAGGACGCCGCGCGGCCCGGACGGGCCGAGGGATACGAGACACCGGAAGGGACCGAGGAGCCCGAGGGGTCCGAGGGAGGGGAATTTCAGTGAACGACTTCCAGGACCGGGGCCCGGTACAGCAGGTCGTCTACCGCTGGGACGGCAACCACGGCCGCCAGGGCACCGGCATGAACGCCGTCGCCCATTCCTGCGACGCCGAGCGCGCCGAGGAACTCGGCCGGGAACTGGGCCCGTTGCTGTGGGTGTCCGGTGCGGCGGCCGCCCGGCCGAGCGTCGTGCGCACGCTGTCCGGCGACGGCGCTGTTCTGCTGGTGCAGCGCTGGCCCACCACCGACCGGGGCGGGCGGCCCAGCACCGTCAGCCATGTCCTGGTCGGTGACCGCGGCACCCTGAAGGTGCGTCAGTGCCTGGGGCTCGCCTACGGCGGCTGGAGCAGCCGGGAGAAGGCCGAGACGGTCTCGGGGAAGAAGGACCCGATCGAGAGCGCGAAGCTCGACGCGCTGGCGCTCAAGCGGTTGCCGGAGATGCTGGACCGGCTGCCGTCGGTCAACCACGCGCTGACCCTGACCGCGGCGGAGTGGCTGCGCGATCCCTCCCAGCGGCTCTCGCTGCTGCTGGAGGAGGAGAAGGGGCACCCCGGCTGGCCGGACCAGAACGCGGTGCCGCTGGTCTACCTCGGACTGTTCCTGCTCTTCGGCCCCTGGCTGGAGCAGCAGTGGACCTTCGCCACGTACGACACGGCGGACAGCCACCCCCTGCGCCTCACGTCCGTCCCGCGCTGGGAGCCGGACACCGGCGGCTCGGGCCCGCTGGCCCGGGTCAGGGGCGGCAGACCGGCCGGCTCCAGGTTCGAGCTCTGGGCGGGCTCCGCACTCGTACGGCACCTGCTTGCGCACCCGGGGGCGGACGCCGGCGTTCCGCAGCTGGTCGACGAACTTCGCGGCGGCGCGGCACTGGACTGGGAGCGCCGACGGGCCCGCCTCAAGCAGATCCTCGGCACCGACCGCACACCGCCGAACGGCACGAGGATCCCCGCGCCGGCGCCCGCGCCGCGGGCGGGTGAACCGGGGGAACCGGGGCGCCGGCCGGGTGCCGGGCGCGTGGCACCGGAGCAGTCGGTGGAGACTCCCGTCCGCGACCGGGACCGGGGGGACCGCGACCGCGACCGGGACCGGGGGGACCGCGACCGGGACTGGGACCGCGACCCGGCCCGAGCCGCGGTCACGTCGGAACCGAACGGAACCGCGTACGCCTCCGAGGCATACGCGGAACCGCCCCGCCCGGATCTCCCGGCGGAGTCGCGCACGGACCCGTACACCCGCCCGGGCCTCCCCACGGAGTCGCGCACGGACCCGTACGCGCGCCCGGATCTCCCGGCGGAGCCGCGCCCGGACCCGTACGCCCGCCCGCACACCCATGCCCACCCGCACCCGCACCCGCATCCGCACCCGCACGCGAAGCCCGCCCCCACGCCGTCTCCGCCCACGCCGGCTCCGCCCACCCCGTCCCCGCCCTCGGCGCCGCCGCCCGTGGCGTCCGCGCATCACCTTCACCAGCCCGCCCTGCACCGGGACCTGTGCGGCTTCCGGCGTGGCGACGGCATGGGGCAGAGCATGCTGCTGGCGGAGTTGCGCGGGCAGCCCGACGAGGTGCTGCTGCACGAGCTGCGGACGCGGGAACTCCCCGCGCAGTCCGTGGAGTTGCTGCTGGACGTGCTGGCGGATCCGCACCGGGCGGACGCGCGGCCGCTGGAGCTGCGGCACGAGCTGTGCGCCGAAGTGCTGGAGAACGACCTGTACTTCACGCCGCACGGGCCGGGCGCGGACGGCAGGTCGGGAGCGGACCGGGCGTCCCGGGCGGCCCGCCTGTTCGGCTGGGCCGTCGCGCCGCTGGCCAGGGACGAGCGCCATCTGCGTCAACTCCAGGAGCTGCTCTACCGGTTGAGCCGCGATCCGCACCCCACCACGGGCAACTGGCTGCGGCAGAGCATCATCGACCCGCCGGGCGGCCGGGTCCCGGACCTGCCGCCGGTGGTGTGGAGCCGGCTGCTGTCGAACGCGCTGACGCGGATCGACAAACCGCCGCAGTCCGTGCCGCCGCCGGTCCACTCCCTGCCGTCGCCCCACACGGCTCAGGCGCCGATGACACCGCCGGCGCAGCCGCCGTCCCTGGCACCGGGGTCGTTCATGGACAGGCTCCTCGGCGGATGGGGCACGGCGGGCTGTCTGCTGGCCGGCGGGCTCGGCTTCTGCGCCGTCGCCATCCTCATCGTGATCGTCTGGTTCCTCAGCTGACGGATCCGCTCAGGACGCCAGCCGCTTCTCGAACCAGTGGCTGGCGTAGACGTTGTCGTCGTACGCCGGGATGGCCGTGTAGCCGCACGCCCGGTACATCGCCTGCGCCTCGGTCAGCGCGGCATGGGTGTCGAGGCGTACGACGGTCAGGCCGCGTGCGACGGCCTCCTGTTCGAGCGCGTCGAGCAGCCGGCGCGCGAGGCCGAGGCGCCGGGCGGCGGGGTGCACCCAGACGTGGCGGATCTCGCCGACGCCGGGTTCGAGGCGCCGTAGCGCGCCGCAGCCCACCGGCCGGTCCTCCTCGTAGGCGACGAAGAACGCGCCGGCGTTGCCGGACACCTCCTGCGGCCGTACGAGGTCGCACTTGTCGAAGCCTTCGGGGAACCGCTCGTCGATGTCGGCGGCGTAGCCGTCCAGGCAGGCCAGGGCGTCCGGGTCGGCGCCGTCGGCGAGGGCGACGGTGATGCCGGCGAGGCGCAGCAGGCGCTGCGCGGTGGCCATGGCGCCGGCCAGCTCGGCCCGCTGCGGTGCGCTGAGGCCGCCGAGCAGCCCGGCGACGACCACGCTCGCCCGCCGGTCCTGCTCCTTGACCTCGACCCGCCCGGCAGGCGTCAACTCGATCATGCGCAGCCGGTTGTCGTCCGGGTGCGTGCTCAGCGTGACCATGCCCTGGGCCTGGAGCGCCTTGGCCATCCGGCTCAGATACCCGGCGTCCAGACCCAGCCGGCTCCGGAGTTCGCGCAGGGACATCCCGTCCCCGATCTCGAAGAGCAGCCGCGCCTCGCCGAGCGGGCGGTTCTGGCCGAGGTAGTGGTCGTCCAGCACGCCGATGCGGCGCGTGAAGTAACGGTTGAAACGGCGGAACGCCGTCACATGGTCCGTCGACACTGGCTCCATAGTTCTTTGACTTTAGTCAAAGGTTTCTGCGGCGTCCATGGCGTCGGCGACTTCCGTGGCATGAATCTTGGTCTGATTCGTTCCGTTTTGCCCGCATGTTCAGTGACACAGCGCACTTTCGGCCGCGGATCGCGCATGCATCCGTGGGCCGGGGGCAGGCGCACTCGGTCCCCCTGGGTGACACATGTGTGACACAGGGGCTCTGAACAGGAACGGAAGGCAACACCGATCATGGCGGACAGTACGGAACTTCAGGCGCGCGGCACCATCCACGTGGGAGGGGAGTGGCGGTCGGCCGTCTCCGGCGCGACCCGCGAAATCCTCGACCCCGCGGACGCGACGCCGTTCGTGGTGGTCGCCGAGGGTGACGAGAAGGACACCGACCTGGCCGTGGAGGCCGCTCGCCGCGCCTTCGACGGCGGCCGGGGCGCGTGGCCGCTCACGCCCGTCGCCGAGCGAGCCGCCCTGCTGCGCCGCGTGGCCGACCTGCTCGTGCGCGACCGCGAGGAGCTCGGTCTGCTGGAGAGCCGCGACGCCGGCAAGACCCTCGAAGAGGGCCGGGTCGACATCGACTGCGTCGCCGACGCCTTCCGCTACTTCGCCGACCTCGTCGCCGCCGAGGCCCCCGGCCGGGTCGTCGACGCCGGCTCGCCCGACGTCCACAGCGTCGTCGTGCACGAGCCGGTCGGCGTGTGCGCGCTGATCACGCCCTGGAACTACCCCCTCCTCCAGGCCAGCTGGAAGATCGCGCCCGCGCTCGCCGCCGGCAACACCTTCGTCGTCAAGCCCAGCGAGATCACCCCGCTGACGACGATCGCCCTGATCGAGCTGCTCGTCGAGGCGGGACTGCCCGCCGGGGTCGCCAACATCGTCACCGGGCCCGGCCACTCCGTCGGCGCCCGGCTCTCCGAGCACCCGGACGTCGACCTCGTCTCCTTCACCGGTGGCCTGATCAGCGGCACCAAGGTGGCCCAGGCCGCCGCGCCCGGCGTCAAGAAGGTCGCCCTCGAACTCGGCGGCAAGAACCCCAACGTCGTCTTCGCCGACGCCTGCGCCACCGACGAGGACTTCGACACCGCCGTCGACCAGGCCCTCAACGCCGCCTTCATCCACAGCGGCCAGGTCTGCTCCGCGGGCGCCCGCCTGATCGTCGAGGAGTCCGTCCGGGACCGCTTCGTCGCCGAACTCGCCCGCCGCGCCCAGCGGATCCGCCTCGGCCGCGGCACCGCCGACGGCGTCGAGTGCGGCCCGCTCGTCTCCGAGCAGCAGCGCGCGAAGGTCGAGGCGTACGTCGAGTCCGCGCTGAAGGAAGGCGCCGTACTGCGCTCCGGCGGCAAGCGCCCCGAGCCGTCCGAGGCGCGCCCGGAGAGCGGCTACTTCTACGAGCCGACCGTCCTCGACCACTGCCACCGCGACATGCGCGTCGTACGTGAGGAGGTCTTCGGCCCGGTCCTCACCGTAGAGACCTTCCGCACCGAGGACGAGGCCGTCGCCCTCGCCAACGACACCGAGTACGGCCTCGCCGGCGGCGTGTGGACCGCCGACGCCGGACGGGCCCGCCGGGTCGCCGGCCGACTGCGCCACGGCACGGTCTGGATCAACGACTTCCACCCCTACCTCCCGCAGGCGGAGTGGGGCGGCTTCGGCAAGAGCGGGGTCGGCCGCGAACTCGGCCCCGCCGGACTCGCCGAATACCGCGAGAGCAAGCACGTCTACCAGAACCTCGCGCCGAAGCCGGTCCGCTGGTTCGCCGGCTGACTCGGAACCGACCGATCCGCAGCTGACCCAAGGGGCGCGGGGAACTGCGCGACCAGCCACCGCGCACCCGCACCCGCACGACCACAGCAACTTCCACGGCGCTCACGGCCCACCCCGACGCGGCGTCACGGAAAGTCCCTGGAGCTACTCCCATGTCCCAGAACACCCACGTCTACGACTACGTCGTCATCGGCGGCGGCACCGCAGGTTCCGTCATCGCCTCCCGGCTGACCGAGAACCCCGACACCACCGTCGCCGTGATCGAGGGCGGCCCCAGCGACGTCGACCGCGACGACGTCCTCACCCTGCGCCGCTGGATGGGCCTGCTCGGCGGCGAGCTGGACTACGACTACCCGACCACCGAGCAGCCGCGCGGCAACTCGCACATCCGGCACAGCCGCGCCCGCGTGCTCGGCGGGTGTTCCAGCCACAACACCCTCATCGCCTTCAAGCCGCTGCCGTCCGACTGGGACGAGTGGGAGGAGGCCGGCGCCAAGGGCTGGGGCGCGGTCCCGATGGAGGCGTACTACGCGCGCCTGAAGAACAACATCGTCCCGGTCGACGAGAAGGACCGGAACGCCATCGCCCGTGACTTCGTCGACGCGGCGCGGAGCGCGCTCGGCGTCCCGCGCGTCGAGGGCTTCAACAAGCAGCCCTTCACCGAGGGCACCGGCTTCTTCGACCTCGCCTACCACCCGGAGAACAACAAGCGTTCGTCCGCGTCGGTGGCGTATCTGCACCCGGTGATGGACGAGCGGGACAACCTCACGATCCTGCTGGAGACCTGGGCGTACAGGCTGGAGCTCGACGGCACCCGCGCCAAGGGCGTGCACGTGCGCACCAAGGACGGCGAGGAGGTGCTGATCCGGGCCCGCAACGAGGTCGTCCTGTGCGCGGGCGCCGTCGACTCGCCCCGCCTGCTGCTGCACTCCGGCATCGGGCCCAAGGCCGACCTTGAGGCCCTCGGCATCCCGGTCGTCCACGACCTGCCGGGCGTCGGCGAGAACCTGCTCGACCACCCCGAGTCGGTGATCGTGTGGGAGACCGACGGGCCGATTCCGGAGAACTCCGCGATGGACTCCGACGCGGGCCTGTTCGTGCGCCGCGACCCCGAACACCAGGGCCCCGACCTGATGTTCCACTTCTACCAGATCCCGTTCACGGACAACCCGGAGCGCCTCGGCTACGAGCGGCCGGAGTTCGGCGTCTCGATGACCCCGAACATCCCCAAGCCCAGGAGCCGCGGCCGGCTGTACCTGACCAGCGCCGACCCGTCCGTGAAGCCCGCGCTCGACTTCCGGTACTTCACCGACGAGGACGACTACGACGGCCGCACGCTCGTCGACGGGATCAGGATCGCCCGCGAGATCGCCCGGACCGAGCCGCTGGCGAACTGGCTCAAGCGCGAGGTGTGCCCCGGCCCCGACGTCACCGGCGACGAGGAGCTCAGCGAGTACGCGCGCAAGGTCGCGCACACCGTGTACCACCCGGCCGGCACCTGTCGCATGGGTGCCGCCGACGACGAACTGGCCGTGGTCGACCCGCAGTTGAAGATCCGCGGCCTGCAAGGAATTCGTATCGCCGACGCCTCTGTCTTCCCGACGATGACCGCCGTGAACCCGATGATCGGGGTGCTCATGGTCGGTGAGAAGGCTGTCGACCTGATGGGAGGTGAGGCGTGATGAGTACCACGACCCTCAGCACGACGCCCGAGACGCCCGAGACCCGTAAGCCGCCGACCGAGAAGCCCGTCTTCTCCGTCGAGGGCCTGTGGAAGGTCTTCGGCCCCAAGGCCCACCGCGTCCCCGACGACCCGGACCTGGCCGCGCTCGACCCCGCCGCACTGCGGGAGCGCACCGGCTGCACGGCGGCCGTCCGTGACGTCTCCTTCGACGTCCGCAAGGGCGAGGTCTTCGTGGTGATGGGCCTGTCCGGCTCGGGCAAGTCCACCCTGGTCCGCTGTCTGACCCGCCTCATAGAGCCGACGGCGGGCACCATAGCCATCGACGGCGAGGATGTCCGCGCGATGGACAAGGCCCGCCTGCGCGAACTGCGCCGCCACCGTGCCGCGATGGTCTTCCAGCACTTCGGCCTGCTCCCGCACCGCACGGTCCTGGACAACGTGGCCTACGGCCTGGAGATCCAGGGCGTCGGCAAGGCGGAGCGCCGTGAGCGGGCCGCCGCGGTGGTGGCCAAGGTCGGCCTGGAAGGCATGGAGCACCGCAGGCCGGGTCAGCTCTCCGGCGGCCAGCGCCAGCGCGTCGGCCTCGCGCGGGCGCTCGCGGTGGACCCCGAGGTCCTGCTCTTCGACGAGCCGTTCAGCGCGCTCGACCCGCTGATCCGGCGGGACATGCAGGAGGAGGTCGTGCGCCTGCACCGCGAGGAGGGCCGCACGATGGTCTTCATCACCCACGACCTCAGCGAGGCCCTCAAGCTCGGCGACCGCATCGCCCTGATGCGCGACGGCCGCGTCGTCCAGCTCGGCACGCCGGAGGAGATCGTGGGCTCCCCGGCCGACGACTACGTCCGCGAGTTCGTCCGCGACGTCCCGCGCGAACAGGTCCTGACGGTACGTACGGCCATGCGCAACGCGTCGGCGGACGAGGCCGGCCAGGGCCCCGCCCTCGCGCCGGACGCGACGGTGTCCGAGGCCATCGAGGCCGTGGCGCGCACCGGTTCCCCCGCCCGGGTCATGGAGGGCGGCCGCTGTCTCGGGGTGGTCGACCACGAGCGGCTTCTCGGCGTCGTGGCAGGGACGGAGCAGCCAGTCACAGCGGGGACGGAGCAGCCCAAGGAGGCCGTGTGATGGCCACTGTCACCGCCGCCGCCCCGCGCACGGCCCTGCCCTCATTCCTCAAGCACCCCGTCGTCCGCAAGCTGCTGCTGCTCGCGCTCGCCGCCGCGGTCCTCGTGCCGCTGGCCAACGCCCGCTGGGCGAGCGGCAGCTGGCCGGGCGCGCTGACCGTCGACGTCTCCGAACCGCTGACCAAGGTCAGCGACTGGATCATCGACAACCGCGACAGCCACCCGCTGTTCCTCTACTTCCTCGGGCACATCAGCAACGCGGTCGTGATCTGCGTACGCGCCGTGTATTTGGTGCTGCTCGCGGCCGGGTGGGCCGGCGTCACCGCCGCCGCCTCCCTCCTCGCCTGGCGCGTCGCCGGCCCGCGGCTCGCCGCCGGCACCGGCCTCGCCTTCCTCGCCTGCGGGTTCCTCGGCATGTGGGTGCCGACCATGCAGACTCTCGCGCTGATGGTCGTGGCGGTCCTCGCCTCGGTCGTCGTGGGCGTGCTGCTGGGTCTCGCCGCCGGCCTGTCCGACCGGCTGGACCGGATGCTGCGCCCCGTCCTGGACACCATGCAGGTGCTCCCGGCCTTCGCCTACCTGCTGCCCGTCGTCCTGGTCTTCGGCATCGGCGTGCCCGCCGCCGTCCTGGCCACCGTCGTCTACGCGGCCCCGCCGATGGCCCGCCTCACCGCCCTCGGGCTGCGCGGCGCCGACAAGGAGGTGCTGGAGGCGGTCGAGTCGCTCGGCACCACCGCACGGCAGCGCCTGCTGACCGCCCGCATCCCGCTGGCCCGCAAGGAACTCCTCCTCGGCCTCAACCAGACGATCATGATGGCGCTGTCGATGGCCGTCATCGCCTCCGTCATCGGCGCCGGCGGCCTCGGTGACCGCGTCTACCAGGCACTGGCCTCGGTCGACGTCGGCGCCGCGCTCGCGGCCGGCATCCCGATCGTGCTGCTCGCCGTCGTCCTGGACCGGGTGACCGGCGCGGCGGGGGAGAAGCTCGGCGAGGAACCGCAGCCCAACGGCCGCAGGCTGTGGCTGTACGCCCTCGCCGGCACCGTGGCCGTCGCCGTCGCCGGACGACTCGCCGGACGCCTCGACTGGCCCGACGCCTGGGTCCTGGGCATCGCCGAGCCGGTCAACCGCGCCGTCGACTGGATGACCGACCACCTCTACACCGGTGTCCCCGTCGTCGGCGGCACCGCCGACTGGGCGGCCCACTTCACCACCTGGGTCCTCGACCCCGTGCGCGACGGCCTGCTGTGGCTGCCCTGGTGGTCCGTCCTGCTCGTCGTGGCCGCCCTGTCCTGGCTGATCGGCACCTGGCGCACCGCGCTGACCGCCGTGCTCGCCATGGCCGCGATCGGCGTGCTCGGGGTGTGGAAGCCGTCCCTCGACACGCTCTCCCAGGTCCTCGCGGCCGTGGCCGTCACCCTGGTGCTCGGCTTCGCGACCGGCATCGCGGCGGCCCGCAGCGACCGCGTCGAGCGCGCGCTGCGCCCCGTCCTGGACGTCTTCCAGACGATGCCGCAGTTCGTGTACCTGATCCCGGTGGTCGCCCTGTTCGGCGTGGGCCGTGCCCCCGCCGTGGCGGCGGCGGTGGTCTACGCGCTGCCCGCCGTCGTGCGCATCACCACCCAGGGCCTGCGCCAGGTCGACCCGGCCGCCCTGGAGTCGTCCCGCTCGCTCGGCGCGACCCCCGCCCAGCAGCTGCGCCAGGTGCAGCTCCCGCTGGCCCGCCCGGCGCTGCTGCTCGCCCTGAACCAGGGCGTGGTCCTGGTCCTCGCCGTCGTCATCATCGGCGGCCTGGTCGGCGGAGGCGCGCTCGGCTACGAGGTCGTCGCCGGCCTCGCCCGGGGCGACCTGGCGACCGGTCTGGTCGCCGGTGCCGCGATCGTCTGCCTCGGCCTGATGCTGGACCGGGTGACCCAGCCCACCGAACGCCGCGCGAAGAAGGGAGCGTGACATGCGCATCCGTACCACCACCGCCGTAGTGGCCGGCGTGTCCTCGCTGGCCCTGCTGACCGGCTGCGGCGCCGCCGACATGACCAAGCAGGCCTCGCCGTTCGCCAACGCGCAGGGCGCGAAGACCGTGACCCTGTCCGTGCAGTCCTGGGTCGGCGCGCAGGCCAACGTGGCCGTCGCCCAGTACCTCCTGGAGCACGAACTCGGCTACCGCGTCGACACCGTCCAGGTCGACGAGATCCCCGCCTGGGACGCGCTCAGCCAGGGCCGGGTCGACGCGATCATGGAGGACTGGGGCCACCCGGATCAGGAAGAGCGGTACGTCAAGGACAAGAAGACGATCGTGCCCGGCGGCGACCTCGGCGTCACCGGACACATCGGCTGGTACGTCCCGACGTACTTCGCGAAGAAGCACCCGGACGTCACCGACTGGAAGAACCTCGACAAGTACGCCGACCAGATGCGCACCGCGGAGAGCGGCGGCAAGGGCCAGCTGATGGACGGCTCGCCGTCCTACGTCACCAACGACAAGGCGCTGGTGAAGAACCTGGACCTGGACTACCAGGTGGTGTTCGCCGGTTCGGAGGCCGCGCAGATCACGCAGATCAAGCAGTTCGCCAAGGCCGAGAAGCCCTTCCTGACGTACTGGTACGAACCCCAGTGGCTGTTCAAGAAGGTCCCGATGACCGAGGTGAAACTGCCGGCGTACAAGGAGGGCTGCGACGCGGACCCGGAGAAGGTCGCCTGCGCCTATCCGCACACCCCGCTGCAGAAGTACCTCAACGCCGACTTCTCGAAGAAGGGCGGCACGGCGGCGGCCCTGCTGAAGAAGTTCCAGTGGACGACCGAGGACCAGAACGAGGTCTCCCTGATGATCGCCGAGCAGAAGCTGTCGCCCGAGGAGGCGGCGAAGAAGTGGGCGGACAGCCACGAGTCCACATGGAAGGCGTGGCTGTCCTGAACCGCTAGCGCAGGTCCGCGGCGAGCGCGCGCAGCGCCCGCGCGGTCTCGCGCTGGAGTCCCGGTCCGAACGTGATCCGGGTGGCCCCGAGTTCACCGAGCGCGGTGGGCGAGGGGTCCCCGGTCACGGTGCCGTGCACATTGACCGGCCCCTGGATGCCGGACCGCAGCAGCGGCAGGACGTCGGCGGGCGCGCCGATCGGATACACGCAGTCGGCGCCGGCGGCGACGTACGCCGCGGCCCGCTCGATGGCCTGCTCGGCGGCCTGCTTGGGGTCGGTGTCACCGGGCGCCCGGATGAAGGTGTCGATCCGGGCGTTGACGAACAGCCGGTCGGCGGCCGCGCGCCGCACCTCGGCCAGCCACTCGGCATGCGCGCGCGGGTCCTTGAGCACGCCGCCCTCGGAGTCCTCCAGGTTGCACCCCACCGCGCCGGTCTCCAGCAGCCGCTCCACCAGTTCCCCGGGCGCGATCCCGTATCCGCCCTCGATGTCCGCCGACACCGGCACGTCGACCGCCCGGACGATCCGCGCGACCGCCGCGAACATCTCGTCCGCCGGGGTGTGTCCGTCCTCGTACCCGAGACTGGCGGCGACGGCCGCACTGGGTGTCGCGAGCGCCGGGAACCCGGCCTCCACGCAGACGCGGGCGGAGGCGGCGTCCCAGGGGCCCGGCAGGACCAGCGGGTCGCCGGGCGCCGTGCGGCGGTGCAGTGCGCGGAAGGTCTCGGCCTTGCTCTCGGTGCGGCCCACGCTGTCGGTCACGGTGTGTATCCCCCTGGTGGAATGCGGCGGGCGACCATCACCCGGTTCCAGTTGTTGATGGCGACGATCAGCCCGACGAGATGGGCGAGTCGCGGCCCGTCGAAGTGTGCCGCGGCCCGGTCGTACACATCATCGGGCACGAACCTGTCCGTGAGTACGGTGACCGCCTCGGTCAGCGCCAGCGCGGCACGCTCCCGCTCGTCGAACAGGTCCCCGGCCTCCTCCCAGGCCGCCAGTATGTCCAACTGCCGTTCATCCACCCCGAGTTCCCGCGCGATGCGCAGATGCATGTCCAGGCAGAACGCGCAGTGGTTGAGCTGCGAGGCCCGGAGCACGACGAGTTCGGCGAGGGCCGGGTCGCCGAGCCCCTGCTTCGCGGCGGCGCTGACCGCCGACATCGCCCGCGCGACACCGGCGTCGAGCCGCTTCGTGCGGACCGTCACCGGAACTGCCCCGGCTGGTAGTGCCCCGGAGTACGCCGGCACGTCACACCGAACCGGTTCCACGCGTTGATCACGCTGATCGCCGCGATCAGCTGCGCCAGCTCCGCCTCCTCGAAGTGCTCGGCGGCGCGCTCGTAGACCTCGTCCGGCACGAAACCGTCGGTCAGGACGGTCACGGCCTCCGTCAGCTCCAGCGCCGCGAGTTCCCGCTCGGTGTAGAAGTGCCGCGACTCCTCCCACGCGCTCAGCTGCACGATCCGCTCGACGCTCTCCCCGGCCGCGAGCGCGTCCTTGGTGTGCATGTCGAGGCAGAACGCGCAGTGGTTGATCTGCGAGGCGCGGATCTTCACCAGCTCGCGCAGGGCCGGGTCGAGTCCCCGCCCCGCCGCCGCGTCCAGCCGCACCATGGCCTTGAACACGTCGGGGGCGAGCGCCGCCCAGTCCAGACGCGGGGTCGGTTCGGTCGCGTACGTCACGGTCGTCGCCGTGCTCTCTTCGGTGGTCGTCACGATCTCGACCCTAGGAGCGAAGCAGCCCAGGAGTATGGTCCACTTCCATGGCGAAACCTTGGGCCACTCTCGGCGTCGACCTCCACCTGGAACCGGCGGGACCGGGCCTGCGCCGAGGACTGACCGACGCCCTGCGTGAGGCGGTGCGCACCGGACGCCTCGCCCCCGGCACCCGGCTGCCGTCGTCCCGTTCCCTCGCCGCCGACCTGGGCATCGCCCGCAACACGGTCGCCGAGTCCTACGCCGAACTGGTCGCCGAGGGCTGGCTCACCGCCCGCCAGGGCTCGGGCACCAGGGTCGCCGACCGCACGGTGACCCCGCCGGCCGACACGGCCCCCACATCCCGCCCCGAGCGCCCACGCCCCGTCCACGACCTGGTGCCCGGCACCCCCGACCTGGCCGCCTTCCCCCGCGCGGAGTGGCTCAGGGCGGCCCGCCGCGCCTTCCTGGCCGCCCCG
Organism: Streptomyces sp. Y7; assembly: GCF_043195415.1. NCBI lineage: Bacteria > Bacillati > Actinomycetota > Actinomycetes > Kitasatosporales > Streptomycetaceae > Streptomyces > Streptomyces sp. Y7. The sequence continues at coordinate 112,707 of NZ_JBIDDQ010000016.1, read as the reverse complement.
AACCAGGCCCTCGGCTACGGCGACCCGCGCGGCCACGCCGAACTGCGCACCGCCCTCGCCGGCTACCTCGCCCGAGCGCGGGGCGTCCGCGCCGACCCCGGCCGGGTCGTGGTGTGCTCCGGATTCGTGCACGGCCTCCAGCTGCTCGGCAGGGTGCTGCGGGCACGCGGCCTGCGGACGGTGGCGGTGGAGTCCTACGGCCTCCCGCCGCACTGGAACCAGCTGACGGCGGCCGGCCTGACCACTCAGCCGCTCCCCTTCGACGAACTGGGCACGGACCCGGCGGAGTTGAGCTCGCAAGGAGCGGTGCTCCTCACCCCCGCCCACCAGTTCCCGATGGGCGTGCCCCTGCACCGCGACCGCCGCGCGACGGTGGTGGACTGGGCGCGACGCACCGGCGGACTGGTCCTGGAGGACGACTACGACGGCGAGTTCCGCTACGACCGCCAGCCCGTCGGCGCGCTCCAGGGCCTGGACCCCGACAACGTCGTCCACCTCGGCACCGCCAGCAAGTCCCTCGCCCCCGGCCTGCGCCTTGCCTGGATGGTGCTGCCGCCCTCACTGGTGGACGAGGTGACGGCGGCGAAAGGCGGCTCGGACACCTGCAGCGTCCTGGACCAGCTGACCCTGGCCGAGTTCCTCACGTCCGGCGCCTACGACCGCCACGTCCGCGCCGCCCGCCTGCGCTACCGGCGCCGCCGTGACGCCCTGGTCCGAGCCGTCTCCACCCACGCCCCGCACCTCGGCGTCACCGGCATCGCCGCCGGCCTCCACGCAGTCCTGCGCCTCCCACCCGGCACGGAACGCTCCGTACTCCAGGCAGCGACCTGGCACGGCCTGGCCCTCCACGGCCTCACCGCCTACCGCCACGAACAGACGACCACCGACACCCCGGACGCCCTGGTCGTCGGCTACGGAACACCACCGGACCACGCGTGGGCGGGGGCGCTGGAGGCGCTGTGCAGAGTGCTGCCGTGAGGATCGTGACCGAGGACGAGTCTCGGGGCCGGTCCCATGCTCAGCCCGTCCGGCGTTTGAGGACGAGGCCGTTCGGGCCGATGCGGGGGGCCGGGGGCGGCAGCCCCCGGAGACGGGACGGGTAGGGGCGGCGGGGGCGAAACCCCCCAGGACCCAGCCACGACGCACGCTCACCCACCTTCCCCCGGTGCCTCCTCCGGCGCCTCCCCGAACCGGGCCAACACCAACGCCCCCGCCACCGACACCACGAACCCCAGCACAGCCAGCCAGGCCAACCCCTCCCGAGTCCGATCCCCCAGCCACACCACCCCCACCACCGCCGGCCCCACCGTCTCCCCGATCACCATCGCCGCCGTAGCCACGGTCACAGACCCCCGCTGCAACGCCGAAGTCAACGCCAGAAACGCCGCCCCACCCCCCACCAGCAGCGCATACGTCGCCGGATTCGCCACCAACTCCGGCACGGCCATCGAATCGATCAGCCGCACCGCCACCTCCACCACCCCGAACCCGAACCCCGCCGCCAGCCCGAGCACCAGCCCCCGCCCCCGCTCCGGCAACCGCCCACCCGCCAACCCCACCCCGAGCACGGCCAGCGCCACCCCGAGCATCGAGAACTTCAACGCGTCCGACCCACCGGTGTCCCTCTCCGTCCCCGCCGAGAGCCCCAGCATCGCCAGCCCGGCGCACACCACCCCCACCGCGCCCCACTCGGCCCGCTGCAACCGCACCCGCAGCAGCCGCGCCGCGACCACCGCGGTCACCGCGAGACTGGACGCCAGCGCCGCTCCGACGGCGTAGATGGGGATCGAGCGCAGGGCGAGGACCTGGAAGACGAACCCCAGCCCGTCCAGCCCCAGTCCGGCGAGATAGCGCCACTGCCGCAGCGCCCGCAACAGGACCCCCGCCTCGCCGCCCCGCCCCCCTTGCGCACTCGCGGTCCGCGCGGCCATCGCCTGCAACACGGTCGCCGCGCCGAAACAGACCGCCGCACCCAACGCACACAACATCCCAAACAGCACAAAGCGACTGTAGGGGAGCGGAAGAACGGCAGCCCCCCGACAGCCGCACTCTCACCGATCTCTAGGCTGTCCGCCTGACGAACCACGGACAATCACTCCGGCAACCGGCTCATCAAGAACATCGGGGGAGACACAGGCATGGCGGAAACACGACGCAGGCTGCGTTCGAGCACGGTCGTCCTCGGCGGCATGGGCGTCATCGCGGCAGCCCTCACCTCCTGCAGCTCCGATCCCGACCGCCGCTGCGTCGACCGCGACAGCTACACCTACGAGGGCTACAAGGTCGTCGCGGACAAGAACTGCAAGTCCGGCTCCGGCTCCTCGTACGGCAAGGGCGGCAAGGGCGGCAAGAAGAAGACCGGCAGCTCCGACGCCGCCTGGTACTACGACTCCGACGTCGACGGCGGCCGCGCCGACTACGGCACCTTCAGCCGCAGCGAGGCCGTCGACCGGGGCGGTTTCGGCTGCTCGGGCTCCGGCAGCGGCGGCGGCTGAGCAGGACACGTACACGATGGAGCGCCGCACGATCGCCCCCCGCCCCGACTGGCAGCGGACCGTCGAGGAACAGGGACTGATCTACCCCCTCACCCGCCACCCGGACGACACCCTGCGCCCCTACTGGGACGAGAGCGCGTACTACGTGTTCACGCTCCCGGAGGTCGAGGCGCTGGAGGAGGCCGTCGGGGAACTGCACCGCATGTGCCTCGCGGCGGCCGGGCACATCGTCGCCGAGAACCGCTTCGCCGACCTCGGCATCACCGACCCCCGTGTCGCGAACGCGGTCGCCGAGGCATGGCACCGCCGCGCCGAACTGCCGTCCCTCTACGGCCGCTTCGACCTGCACTACGACGGCACCGGCCCCGCCAGGCTCCTGGAGTACAACGCCGACACCCCCACCTCCCTGGTCGAGGCCGCCTCGCCCCAGTGGTTCTGGATGGAGGACCGCTTCCCCGGCGCCGACCAGTGGAACTCCCTGCACGAACGCCTCATCGCCGCCTGGAAGAAGCAGGCGTCCCTGCTCCCGCCGGGCGCCCCGCTCCACTTCGCGTACTCCTCGGCCGACGAACTCGGCGAGGACATGATGACGGTCGCCTACCTCAAGGAGACCGCGGAGCAGGCGGGCCTGGACACCGGCTGGATCTCCATGGAGGAGATCGGCTGGGACCGCCTCTCCGGCCGCTTCGTGGACAAGCAACTCCGTTTCATCCGCAGCTGCTTCAAGCTCTACCCCTGGGAGTGGCTCACCACCGACCGCTTCGCCGACCACGTCCTGGACACCCTCGACAACGGCGGCGGCACGGGCACCACCCTGTGGATCGAGCCCGCCTGGAAGATGCTCCTCAGCAACAAGGCCCTCCTCGCCATCCTCTGGGAGCTCTACCCGGACCACCCGAACCTGCTGCCCGCCTACCTCGACGGCCCGCGGGAACTGGCGGACACCACCGGCTATGTCGCCAAGCCCCTGCTGGGCCGCGAGGGCGCGGGCGTGACCATCCACGAACCCGGCGCCGAACAGGCCGTCCGCGACGAACCCTGCTGCTACCAGCGGCTGGCCCCGCTGCCCGCCTTCGACGGCAACCACGTCGTCCTCGGCGCGTGGGTCGTCGAGGACGAGTCGGCGGGCCTCGGCATCCGCGAGTCGTCCGGCCTGATCACGGACGAGTACGCCCGCTTCCTGCCGCACGTGATCCTCTGACCGCCGCACACGACGGCGAACCGGATGCGGTCGGGCCGGTGCTGCCGCCCGGTTCGGCTCCCCCGAACCACCGTCCACGACCCGGGCGGCAGGCCTTCAGCATCCCGCCGGCACCCGACGCCCAGCTATCCGCTTACGACGGAAACCGCACCCTTTTGTGGATAGCCCGAGCTCTGTCGCAACGTCTGTGACGGTGTCTCCCCGTACACCTGCCGATAGTGCCCCGTGAACCGGCCCAGGTGCGCGAACCCCCACCGCAACGCCACCTCGGTCACCGTCCCGAGCCCGTGCCCGTCCGCGATGGCCAGCAGATCGCGCCGCGCCAGATCCAGCCGGACCCGCCGCAGATACGCCAGCGGCGTCGTCGCCAGATGCACCCGGAACCCCTCCCGCAGGCTGCGCACGCTCACCCGCGCCGCCACCGCCATGTCGGCCACGGATATCGGCTCATGGGCGTGCTCGGCACAGAAGGCCGCGGCCCGCCGCACCGCACTGGGCAGCACCGCCGGCCCCCGCCCCGCCACCGCGTCGCTGAGCACATGCGGCTGGGCGTCCAGCAGCCCGTTCACCAGCAACTGCTCGAAGTGCCCCACGCCCAGCGGCGAACGCGCCGCCAACTCCGAGTCGGCGAACTCGGCGAACGCCCGCACCACCCGCAACCACACCCTGACCGCCTCCGCCCGCGGATCCAGCACCGGCGCGAACCGCAGTGGCGCGGACGGCAGTTCCCCCAGCCGCACCGCGAGCGCCGCGTCGAGCGTGGCCCGCGGGACGATCAGCACCCGGTTCAGAGTCTCCCCGCTCCACCGCATCGACAGCCGCTGTCCCGGATTGACGACACTGAGCGAGGACGCCAGCGCCACCCCGTCCGCCGTGACGACACCGTCCCCGGACAGCGGCACATGGATGTTGTAGAACTCCGGCAGCTCACCCGGCGTGACATCGACTTCCGCCCCGTACCCCAGCTCGTACACGGCCACGCCACCCTCGTGCACACAACGGAACCGTCCGTCGACCGGATGCTCGTCCAGCACCGTCAGCCGATGCGGCGCGAACCGCGCACTGACCAGCGCGTGCAACTCCTCGACATCACCACCCCGGAACAGCAGCCCCCGCCCCGCACCTCCGGACCCGGACCCCGAACCCGCTCCGCCCATGACGCCCATACCTCTCCGTCACGCGTCTTGTGCGGAACGTACCGCCCCCGGCCATCCGCCGCCCCGGAATCGCGGCGGCGGGCGAGAGGCGACGAGGAGAGGCGACGGGGAGAGGCGGCGGGGTGAGGCGGCGGGAAGAGGCGGCGGGGAGACGCCCGAAGCCGAATACTCCATGCCCTTACCGATCAAGCCGGGACTCACACCCCCAGCACCTCCCGCAACTGGGCCAGCCCCCAGTCCAGGTCCTCCTTCCCGATCACCAGGGGCGGCGCGATACGGATCGTGGCGCCATGGGTGTCCTTCACCAGCACACCCCGGTCCATCAGCTTCTCCGACACCTCCCGCCCCGTCCCGAACGACCGCGCGATGTCGACACCTGCCCACAGTCCTCGACCCCGCACCTCCGTCACCCGCCCCGTCCCCGTCAACAGGCCCAGCTCCCGATGCAGATGAGCGCCCAGCTCGGTCGCCCGCTCCTGGAACTCGCCCGTCCGCAGCATCGCGATCACCTCCAGCGCCACCGCGCACGCCAGCGGATTCCCCCCGAACGTCGACCCGTGCTCCCCGGGCCGGAAGACCCCGAGCACCTCCGCCGACGACACCACCGCCGACACCGGCACGACCCCGCCGCCGAGCGCCTTGCCCAGCACGTACATGTCCGGCACCACCCCCTCGTGCTCGCACGCGAAGGTGCGCCCCGTCCGGCCCAGCCCCGACTGGATCTCGTCCGCCACGAACAGCACGTTCCGCTCCCGCGCCAGCTCCCGCACCGCCGGCAGATAACCGGCCGGAGGCATGAGCACCCCCGACTCGCCCTGGATCGGCTCCAGCAGCACGGCCACCGTGTTCTCCGTCAACGCATCCCGCATCGCCGTCAGATCCCCGTACGGCACGATCTCGAAGCCCGGCGTGTACGGCCCGAAGTCCGCCCGCGCCTCAGGGTCCGTGGAGAAGCTGATGACCGTCGTCGTACGGCCGTGGAAGTTGTTGCCCGCGACCACGATCTTCGCCATCTCCGCCGGCACGCCCTTGACCCGGTAACCCCACTTCCGGGCGGTCTTCACGGCCGTCTCCACCGCCTCCGCCCCGGTGTTCATCGGCAGCACCATCTCCATCCCGCACAGCTGGGCGAGCTGCTCGCAGAACGCCGCGAACCGGTCGTGATGAAACGCGCGCGACGTCAGCGTCACCCGCTCCAGCTGGGCCTTGGCCGCCGCCAGGATCCGCCGGTTGCCGTGCCCGAAATTGAGCGCCGAATACCCGGCCAGCAGATCCAGATACCGCCGTCCCTCCACGTCCGTCATCCAGGCCCCGTCCGCCGTCGCCACCACGAGCGGCAACGGGTGGTAGTTGTGCGCACTGTGCGCGTCGATCACGGCGATCTGCGATGCGGTGGTGCTCGACGTAGTCACGGGGCTCTCCGTTCCGCCGCCGCGAGGCTCGTGTCCCGGCAGGCACGAGACTCACGGCCACTGTCCATTTCCTGCCTCACGCGTGGTGTGCCGCCTCCTCCTATCGTGGCTCGCATGGTGGACGCACGGCCATGGCGCGCCGACCCGCCCGGTAGGCTGATCGACGGGTCGTGACTGGCGCGCTGGGATGGACGAACCATCGGGGAGCGGCCCCTGGACCGAGTCCAGACCGAGTGCCGTGCGCCTGGGCCGCACCGTGATCGCTGCACACGACGTCCGGAGGTCCCCATGCCAGCCGAGCCCCTCTCCACCGAGTCCACCGCCTTCCGTTCCGCCCTCGACGTGATCCGCGCCGTCGAGCCGCGCGTGGCCGATGCCATCGGCCAGGAGGTCGCCGACCAGCGCGAGATGCTCAAGCTGATCGCCTCCGAGAACTACGCCTCCCCGGCCACCCTCCTGGCGATGGGCAACTGGTTCAGCGACAAGTACGCCGAGGGCACCGTCGGCCGCCGCTTCTACGCCGGCTGCCGCAACGTCGACACCGTCGAGTCCCTCGCCGCCGAGCACGCCCGCGAGCTCTTCGGCGCACGCCACGCCTACGTCCAGCCCCACTCCGGCATCGACGCCAACCTGGTCGCCTTCTGGGCCGTCCTCGCCCAGCGCGTCGAGGCCCCCGCCCTGGAGAAGGCCGGTGTCCGCCAGGTCAACGACCTCTCCGAGGCCGACTGGGCCGAGCTGCGCCGCGCCTTCGGCAACCAGCGCATGCTCGGCATGTCCCTGGACGCCGGCGGCCACCTCACCCACGGCTTCCGCCCCAACATCTCCGGCAAGATGTTCGACCAGCGCTCCTACGGCACCGACCCCGCCACGGGCCTGATCGACTACGAGGCGCTGCGTGCCTCGGCCCGCGACTTCAAGCCGCTGATCATCGTCGCCGGCTACTCCGCCTACCCCCGTCTCGTGAACTTCCGGATCATGCGCGAGATCGCCGACGAGGTCGGCGCCACGCTCATGGTCGACATGGCCCACTTCGCGGGTCTCGTCGCCGGCAAGGTCCTCACCGGCGACTTCGACCCGGTCCCGCACGCCCAGATCGTCACCACGACCACCCACAAGTCGCTGCGCGGCCCGCGTGGCGGCATGGTCCTGTGCGACGACTCCCTCAAGGACCAGGTCGACCGCGGCTGCCCGATGGTCCTCGGCGGCCCGCTCCCGCACGTCATGGCCGCCAAGGCCGTCGCTCTCGCGGAGGCCCGCCGGCCCTCCTTCCAGGACTACGCCCAGCGCATCGTCGACAACTCCCGCGCCCTGGCCGAGGGCCTGATGCGCCGCGGCGCGACCCTGGTGACCGGCGGCACCGACAACCACCTGAACCTGATCGACGTCGCCTCCTCCTACGGCCTCACCGGCCGCCAGGCCGAGGCCGCGCTCCTCGAGTCCGGCGTCGTCACCAACCGCAACGCCATCCCGGCAGACCCCAACGGCGCCTGGTACACCTCCGGCATCCGCATCGGCACCCCCGCCCTGACCACCCGCGGCCTGGGCACCGCCGAGATGGACGAGGTCGCCGCCCTCATGGACCGCGTCCTCACCACCACCGAGGCCGGCACGACCAAGTCCGGTGCTCCGTCCAAGGCGGCTCACGTCCTCGACCCGAAGATCGCCGACGAGATCTCCCGCCGCGCCACCGACCTCGTCTCCGGCTTCCCGCTGTACCCGGAGATCGACCTGGGCTGACGCCCACCACCAGCACCTGACGGCCTAGAGATCCAGGTCGATCAGCTCCTGACGCGGCTCCCGACGCGGCGGTCCGGCATCCGGCCGGGCCGCCGCGCGGCGTATCAGCAGCGTGCCGCCGACCCCTGTCGCGAACCCGACCGCCAGCCCCGCAACGGCCCACCCGGCGTCATCCCACAGCGCACCGGGCCGCTCCCCGACCGCCGCGCCCATGGCACTGTCCGTGAACTCGTCCTCCGTTTCGCCGAGCAGCGTCTTCAGCTCCAGCCGCTCGAAGACGGAGCGGGGTGCCCTGTGCCAGCGGATGTCGTCGTCCTCCAGGTCCGGCGCGAGATCCGACCGCACCCAGGGGGTGCCGTCCCCGGCCACGAACAGCTGGTCCTGCCGCTCCACGGCCACGTCCCCTCCTGGCGCCCGGTTCGTCTGAGGCCAGCCACCGACTCCCGTCAGTCCCCAGAGCACCGTGATCCGTATCGGCGGATGACGGCCCTGCGTCCAGCTCTCCGGCACCCGCTCCGTCCCGACGTACGTCGGCTGCAGCAGCTGCCAGAGGCGGGCGAAGTCCGGCTGCCCGGAGTGCAGTGCGATCGTGCGTCCCTTGCCGCCCGCGACGACCATCGCCACGTCCGGGACGTCCCGTGCCTGCGCTGCCGGGGCGGCCCGGGCGGTCGTCGCTGTACCCCACAGGGCCAGGGCCGCCGACGCCGCCACGAGCAGCGCGAGCTGTAGCTTTCCGCCCAGGTCGGCCCTCATACGTCCCGCAGCTCCTGCCTCGGCCCCGGCTCGCCCCGCAGGCGGTCCAGGGGGAGCCGTAGGGCGAAGGGACGCAGGGCGAGCGCCAGCACCGCGCCGGCCGCCGCGCCCGGCAGCGCCCACCACCAGCCGGTGCCGTCACTGGACCCCTCCGTGGCCGGGGACGCCTCTGCCTTGCTGCCGGTCGCCGCTGCCGCGGCGGACGAGTCCTGCGAGCCGTCGTCGGTCCCTGAGGCTTCCTCCTCCTGCGGGAGGATCGCCGCGCCACCCTCGGACGAGACCTTGCCCATCAGGCCCAGCTTCGAGAGGAGGTCGCGAAGCTCGGACGGATGGTCGGCTCGATGCCAGGTGCCGTTCGATGTGCTGTCCAGGTGCGCCGCCGTGTGGATCCAGACGTCCTTCCCGTCATCGACCGGATAGACCCGGTCGAGGCGCCAGGGCGACACGTCATGGGCCATCCACGTCACGTTGATCTGGCGGGCCGCCGTCAGACCGGCCTCGGGCGGCTTGTTCCGTGTGCCCTTGCCGGCTGTGTCGAGCAGCCGCTCCAACTCGCCGTACTCCTTGTCCGAGTAGTACAGCGAGGCCGTCTCCGTGCTCTCCGGGGAGACCAGGAGCACGCTTGTCGGTCCACCGGCCGATGCCGGGGTTGCGGCGCCCCACAGCAGCAGCGCGAGCGCCGCCGCCAACGCGCCGGTCAGCGCCGTGAGTTCACGAAGCCGACCTCCCCGGCCGCGCCCGCTCTCCTGGCCGCGCGAGCACCGTCCCGAGCAACCGGTCTTCGGCCCCCGCAGCCGCTCTCCCCAGCGGCCGACCCCATGTCCGCACATCCGAACCCCCAACCCCAGCGATCCCCGTGCGGCCCGTCCCCGAGCCGCTTGTCACTTCTGGTACACCGCCCGACCCGCCTGGGTTCCCACCCCGCGCCCACTATTTCCGGACCGGGCGTTTCAGGCCATGGTCCGCACCGAAATCCCCCGTCGCAGTCGCAGTCGCAGTCGCAGTCGCAGTCGCAGTCGCAGGGTGCCCGTTTCGGGACATGGTCCGCACTGAAATCTCCGGGTGGTCTCAGGCGGCCGGAGCCTCAGGGCGCCTCTCCGGCCGACCGGGCAACCCCCACCGCCCGATCCTTCGACGCCACCCCTTCCAACCGCAGCGTCACGCGCTCGCCCTCCGCGCTGTGGGTCCACAGCAGCGTCGGACCGGCCGTCCGCTCCTCGCGTGTGAAGCGGTTCCCGTCCGGGTCGACCAGCCAGAAGGTCAGCAGATGCGGGCGGACGAACCACAGAGCCTGGTCGTCCGCGGTGCCGTTCGAGGCACCGGGGGTCAGCGAGATCCACTCCGGAGGTTCGCGGACCGTCTTGGCGAAGCCGATGTCCAGACCGGCCCGGCGTTCGTCCAGCCGTATCGTCCGCCCGTCCTCGTGCCAGCACAGGGTCACCAGGAACCGTCCTCGTGGCTCACCGGTCACCGCGACCGCGTCCGGGGCGCCGAGCTCCTTCGGCACCAGGGGTGCGAAGCCGGCCCGGCGTTCCGCCTCGGCGAGCGACACGGGGTCGTCGCAGCCGGGGACCTCGGCGCCGGGGGAGGGGGTCGCCGAGGGGTCGTACCGCACGCCGACTCCCGCGAAGTCGAAGAAGTCGAGGACCGCTGCCCGTACCGGGGGCGTGAGCACCAGCACCGTCAGCAGGCCGCACAGCGTCGCGGTCAGCGAACGCCACCGCATCCGCGTCCAGCGCCGCACCGCCCGTAGCCGCTCGGCCGCGCCCGTCGGCTCGGCCTCCGGTACGGGTACCTGCTCGGCGAGGAGCCGGCCCAGCACCCGCTCGACCATTGTCTCGGCGCCGTCGGCAGCGCCCGGCGGGTCCAGCGAACGTCCGAGCGCCCGCAGCTCCTGGGGCAGACGGCTCGGGTCCCCGGGCCGCCCACGCTCCCCGGAACGCCGGCCGTCGGGCCCCCGGCCCTCGCGTCCCGTCCGGCCGGCGCCTTCATCACCCCCGCCGCCCTCGCGCCCGTACGCACGCGGCCCGTCGCTTCCATGCGCCTGCGGGCCCTCTCCATGCGCCCCCTGGCCTGCGTCGTCGTAAGGCTTCCGTCCGTCACTCATGCTCGTCACCCCCTTCCTGAGGCTGAAAGTCCGGCAACAACCGCCCGAGCTTCCGCAGTGCGCGGTTCAGCCGGGATTTCACCGTGCCCCGGGGCCAGCCCAGGGCCTGGGCCGTCTCGGACTCGTCCATTTCCAGGAGGTAGCGGTAGGTGACGACCAGGCGGTGCTCCTCGCTCAGCTTCTCCAGGGCCGCCTGGAGTGCGGCACGGCGCTCTATCTCCAGCGCCGCCACCGCCGGGTCCGCCGATTCCGGTATCAGGGGCTCCGCCTCCACGAGCGCCGCCTCACGGCCGGCGAGCGTGCGCTGGCGAGCCGCCGTACGCACTGTGTTCCTCGTCTCATTGGCCACGATCGCCAGCAGCCATGGCTTGAACGCCGAGCCGTCCTTGAACCGGCCCAGCGAGCAGTACGCCTTGACGAAGGCCTGCTGCACCACGTCCTCCACGTCCGCACCCGCCCCGAGCGCGGCGGCCGCCCTGAGCGCGATGCCCGTATGGGCCCGCACCAGCTGCGCGTACGCCTCGGGCTCCCCGGCGCGTACGCGTGCGATCACCGCGGCCTCATCGACGATGCGGCCCCCCTCCCGCGTCCTCACACCTTTGTTACACCGCCGGGGACGGATCGGTTCCCATCTGTTTCCCACCAGTTCCGAACCGGCCCCCGAGACCTGAGAGAATGATGAGCATGGCTTCTGACCGACCCCGTGTGCTCTCCGGAATCCAGCCCACCGCAGGCTCGTTCCACCTCGGCAACTACCTGGGCGCCGTCCGCCAGTGGGTGGCTCTGCAGGAGACCCACGACGCGTTCTACATGGTCGTCGACCTGCACGCGATCACGGTCCCGCAGGACCCGGCCGAGCTGCGCGCCAACACCCGGCTCGCCGCCGCCCAGCTCCTCGCGGCCGGTCTCGACCCCGAGCGCTGCACGCTCTTCGTCCAGAGCCACGTCCCCGAGCACGCCCAGCTCGCCTGGATCATGAACTGCCTCACCGGCTTCGGCGAGGCCTCCCGCATGACCCAGTTCAAGGACAAGTCCGCCAAGCAGGGCGCGGACCGGGCGTCGGTCGGCCTGTTCACGTACCCGATCCTCCAGGTCGCGGACATCCTCCTGTACCAGGCCAACGAGGTCCCGGTCGGCGAGGACCAGCGCCAGCACATCGAGCTCACCCGTGACCTCGCCGAGCGCTTCAACGGCCGCTTCGGCGCGACCTTCACCGTCCCGAAGCCGTACATCCTCAAGGAGACGGCGAAGATCTACGACCTTCAGGACCCGTCGATCAAGATGAGCAAGTCGGCGTCCACGCCGAAGGGCCTGATCAACCTCCTCGACGAGCCCAAGGCCACGGCCAAGAAGGTCAAGAGCGCCGTCACCGACACCGACACGGTCATCCGCTACGACGCCGAGAACAAGCCCGGCGTCAGCAACCTGCTCACCATCTACTCGACCCTCACGGGCACGGGAATCGCGGAACTGGAGCAGAAGTACGACGGCAAGGGCTACGGTGCGCTCAAGACGGACCTCGCCGAGGTCATGGTCGAGTTCGTGACGCCCTTCCGGGAGCGGACCCAGCAGTATCTGGACGACCCGGAGACGCTGGACTCGATCCTGGCCAAGGGCGCGGAGAAGGCGCGCGCCGTCGCCGCGGAGACGCTCTCCCAGGCGTACGACAAGGTGGGCTTCCTGCCCGCCAAACACTGAGCCCGTACCACGGGACGGCCGAAATAGGGCCGTACCACCGCACAGCGCTGCACATCACTACGGTTGCGCCTGCCCGCAGCACAGTCGTGGCCGTACAGTCGATAGCCGGGTGTCCGCGCAGGCGGCCGCTCGCGCTCACCAACAGGGCACGAGCTCACTCGCACCAGGACGAGCTTCTCGCGATGGACGAGCTCACGAGAGAGATGACAGGAGACGACGTGGGGACCGTAACGATCGGCGTGTCGATCGCGGTCCCGGAGCCTCACGGCAGCCTGCTCCAGGAGCGGCGCGCGGGCTTCGGCGACGCCGCGGCTCACGGCATCCCCACGCACGTCACGCTGCTGCCGCCGACAGAGGTCGACGCCGCGCTGCTGCCCGCGATCGAGGCGCACCTCGTCGAGGTCGCGGCGGCCGGGCGGCCCTTCCCGATGCGGCTGTCCGGCACGGGGACCTTCCGGCCGCTGTCGCCGGTCGTCTTCGTCCAGGTCGTCGAGGGCGCCGAGGCCTGCACCTGGCTGCAGAAGCAGGTCCGTGACGCCTCCGGCCCGGTGGCACGCGAACTGCAGTTCCCCTATCACCCGCATGTCACGGTCGCCCACGGGATCGACGACGAGGCGATGGACCGCGCCTTCGAGGCGCTCGCCGACTACGAGGCCCACTGGCCCTGCACCGGATTCGCCCTCTACGAACAGGGCGCCGACGGTGTGTGGCGCAAGCTGCGGGACTACGCCTTCGGGGGTGGCGCGGTGGTGCCGCCGCAGGCGGGGCATGTGGAGCGCGGGTCGATCACGGCGGGGTAGCTCCGCGGGGGCGCCGCGACGCGGGGCGCTGTGACGTGGGGTGCCCGGACGTGGGTGCTGTGACGTGGGGTGCCGGGGCAGGTCGCTTTTCGTCTGCGGCGCCGATGTGGCTGGTCGCGCAGTTCCCCGCGCCCCTGGCGGCGTTGCCGATCGGGTGTGTCGATACGGCGTTCCCTGCGCCCCACGCGGCGCTGTCGAGCGTCGTCGTACCGCACTCGTCGGCCGCCTTTGGACCTACAGCGGCAGGCGGCGGAACACCGAGCGCGGGGCGTGGCGTAGTGCTGACATCACCAGCCTGAGCGCGCCCGGTACCCAGACCGTCTCCGAGCGGCGGCGCAGGCCCAGCTCGATGGCTGTCGCGACCGCTTCCGGGGTGGTCGCGAGTGGCGACTCCTCCAGGCCGGCGGTCATCTTCGAGCGTACGAATCCGGGGCGTACGACCATGACGTGGACGCCGGTGCCGTGCAGGGCGTCGCCCAGGCCCTGGGTGAAGGTGTCGAGGCCGGCCTTGCTGGAGCCGTAGATGAAGTTGGCGCGGCGCGCCCGCTCGCCGGCGACGGACGACAGGACGACCAGCGAGCCGTGGCCCTGGGACTGGAGCGCGGCCGCGCTGACCAGGGCCGCTGACACGGCGCCCGTGTAGTTGGTCTGCGCGACCCGCACCGCGTTCAGCGGCTCGCGCTCGTCGCGGGCCTGGTCGCCGAGGATCCCGAAGGCGAGCAGCACCATGTCGATGTCGCCCTCCGCGAAGACCTTGCCGAGCACCGTCTCGTGGGACTCGGGATCGAGCGCGTCGAAGGCCACCGTCCGTACCTCGGCGCCCAGGGCGCGCAGATCGGCCGCGGACTGCTCGAGGGCGGGTGAGGGGCGGCCCGCCAGCCACACCGTGCGGGTCCGGCGCGCGACCAGGCGGCGCGCGGTGGCCAGCGCGATCTCGGACGTACCGCCGAGGACGAGCAGGGACTGGGGGATGCCGAAGGCGTCCTTCACGACAGCTCCTAGAGATCGAGGGTCCGGGGGAGGGGCAGGGGCGGTCTGGGGTCCGGGAGGCCGGGAGGTCTACAGGCCGAGGCGGCGGGCCAGGTCCGAGACGAAGACCCCGCGCGGGTCGATCTCGGCGCGCAGGGCGCGGAACTCGTCCAGGCGCGGGTACATCGCGGCGAGCAGGTCGGGCCGCAGCCGGGAGTCCTTGGCGAGGTAGACCCGTCCGCCGGCCGAGGCGACGTCCTCGTCCAGCGTGTCCAGGAGGGTGCCGAGCCCGGGCAGGCCGGCCGGGAGGTCCAGGGCGAGCGTCCAGCCGGGCACCGGGAAGGAGAGCCAGCCGGGATCGGCGTCCCCGAAGCGCTTGAGGACCGCCAGGAAGGCCGGGCAGCGGTGCTCGCAGAGGCGCCGCACGATGCCGCGCAGGGTCTCCTCATGGCCGTGCCCGACGACGAACTGGTACTGCACGAAGCCGCCCCGGCCGTAGATCCGGTTCCAGTGGGGCACGCCGTCCAGGGGATGGAAGAACCGGGCGAGCGTATGGAGTTCGCCGGTACGCGCGCGTGGCGCCCTGCGGTACCAGAGCTCGTTGAACCAGCCCACGGTACGGCGGCTCAGCAGGCCCTCCGGGAGGACGGCGGGCGGTGCGGGCAGGCGGACCGGGCGGAAGGCGAGCGGCTGCCTACGCGCGCGTGTGCCCTCGCGCAGCGCTTCCAGGGGTGCGTGGTCGCCACGGCTGAGCACTCCGCGGCCCATCGCCGGGCCGCGTGCCAGCAGGTCGATCCAGGCGACCGAGTAGCGGTAGTGGTCGTCGGTGGCGGACAGGCGTGCCAGCAGGTCGTCGAGGTCGCGCGCGCGTTCGGTGTCGACCGACATCAGCGAGGTCGACACCGGCTGGAGCTGGATCGTCGCGGTGAGGATCACGCCGGTCAGGCCCATGCCGCCGGTGGTCGCGTGGAACAGGGGCGTGTCGCGGGCGACGGCGCGGACCTCGCCGTCGGCGGTGAGGAGTTCCATCGACAGCACGTGGCGCGAGAAGGAGCCCGAGACATGGTGGTTCTTGCCGTGGATGTCGGCCCCGATCGCGCCGCCGACCGTCACGTAGCGGGTGCCGGGTGTCACCGGGACGAACCAGCCGAGCGGGAGCAGCACCTCCATCAGCCGGTGCAGGGAGACCCCGGCGTCGCACAGCACGATGCCGCTGTCGGCGTCGATCGCGTGCACCCGGTCCAGGCCGGTCATGTCCAGGACCATGCCCCCGGCGTTCTGCGCCGCGTCCCCGTACGCCCGCCCCAGGCCCCTCGGGATGCTTCCGCGGGCCCCGCAGTCCCGGACTGCCGTCGCGGCCTCCTGGTACGTCCTGGGGCGGACCAGGCGGGCGTTGGTGGGGGCGGTGCGGCCCCATCCCGAGACGGACACGGTGTCGGCAGGCATGTCGGCGACCGTAGCGTCCGTATGAGGGCGATCAGTTATGAAACATTCAGCCTCTCCCCAAAATGGGTGATTAATGGGATGTCGCCCAATATTGTCGTAATTCCGGCTCGGTGGGCGTGAACAGTGAGTCCGCATGGACCACTTCGACGACATGGACCACCGAAGCCTCAGGGGCGTGGACCGACGGATCCTTTCGGCGGTCCACGCCCGCGGTCGTGACCCACGTGTCGCCGGCGCCGCGCGCACTCTGTCCCGGGCGGGCGAGCACGGCGCGTTGTGGCTGGCGGCGGGCCTCGCCGGGGCCGTCGCGGACGGTCGGCGCCGCGGCGCCTGGGCGCGCGGCACAGCGCTCACCGCGGGCGCGCACCTCGTCAGCATGGGGGTGAAAAGGGTGGTGCGCCGTCCGCGCCCGGCGCATGTCGAACCCCGCGTGCACACTCTGGGCCGGCACTCCTTCCCCAGCTCCCACGCGGCCTCCGCCACCGCCGCGGCGGTCGCCTTCGGCGCGCTCGGCGCGTACGCGATCGCGCCGCTGGCCACCGCGATGTGCCTGTCGCGCCTGGTCGTCGGCGTGCACTACCCCTCCGACGTGGCGGCGGGCGCGGTGCTGGGCGCACTCACCGCGCGCGTCGGAGCGAACTGGATGCGGAGAGGGAGCGGGCGCGCCCATGCGTGAGACGGCGCACCCGACCAGTGCCGCGCCCATGCCGGGGACGCCGCGCCCGACGAGCCCCGCGCCCGTCAGTGATCCGGCGCGCCCGACGAGCGCCGCGCCCCTGCCCGAGGCGGCGCATCAGACGAGCCCCGCGCGCATCCGCGACACGGCGCACCTGCCCAGTGCCGCGCGCATCCGCGACACAGCGCACCCGACCGGTGCCGCGCGTATCCGGGAAACGGACCTCCCGACGAGTGCCGCGCGTATCCGGGAAACGGACCTCCCGACGAGTGCCGCGCGAATCCGGGAAACGGCGCTCCACCAACAGCGCACGCCCCCGCGTCGCGTCTCACCACCACCGGCCCGCGAACCCGGCCCCGGCCCGCTGCTGCGCGGTCTCGTCAGGACCGCTCGCCCCAAGCAGTGGGTCAAGAACGTCCTGGTCATCGCCGCCCCGGCCGCCGCGGGCCGGCTCTTCTCCACTTACGCGGCGATCCAACTCGCCCTCGTCTTCACGCTCTTCACGGCCTGTGCCGCCGCCGTGTACCTGATCAACGACGCCCGAGACGCCGACGCGGACCGCGCCCACCCGACCAAGCGGCACCGTCCGGTCGCCGCCGGCCAGGTCCCCGTACCGGTCGCGTACGCCGTCGGGGGCGTCCTCGGCGTCCTCGCACCGGCCGCCGCGGTCTGGCTGACCTCGCCCCTCGTCGCGGCCCTGCTCATCGCCTACCTCGGCATGCAACTGGCGTACTGCGTCAGCCTCAAGCACGTCCTGGTCGTCGACCTCGCCGTCGTCACCACGGGGTTCCTGATGCGGGCGATGACCGGCGGGCTCGCGCTCGGCATCCCGCTGTCGCGATGGTTCCTGATCACGACCGGCTTCGGGGCGCTGTTCATGGTGTCGGCCAAGCGCTACTCCGAGGCCGTGCAGATGGAGGGGAAAGCGGGCGCCACGCGCGCGCTGCTCACCGAGTACACCGCCGGATACCTGCGCTTCGTCTGGCAGTTGGCGGCCGGCGTCGCCGTTCTCGGCTACTGCCTGTGGGCCCTGGAGAAGGGCGGCGACCCGCACACCGGACTGCTGCCCTGGCGCCAGCTGTCCATGGTCGCCTTCATCCTCGCGATCCTGCGCTACGCCGTGTTCGCCGACCGCGGCACCGCGGGCGAACCGGAGGAGGTCGTCCTGCGCGACCGCGCGCTCGCCGTCATCGGAGTGGTGTGGCTGACGATGTACGGCCTGGCGGTGGCCAATTGGTAGACACGCGCGCGTGTCCGAGGCCCGACGGCGCCACGGGACCCACCGGTCCCAGAGCCACCCGCCAGGAAGTCCTCGCGTTCGCCGCGGTGGGGCTCCTCGCCTACGCCGTCGACCTGGCCCTCTTCACCTGCCTCCGCGGCCCCGCCGCCCTGGACCCCCTCACGGCGAAAGCCGTCTCCTTCGTCGCCGGCTGCTCCGTCGCGTACGCCGGGAACGCGCGTGGCACGTACCGCCACACCCACCGCCGGGGCCCGCGCCCCTACGCCCTCTTCGTCGCGGTGAACGCCGCCGGAGCGGTCGTACAGCTGCTGTGCCTCACCGTGAGTCACTACGGCCTCGGGTTCACCTCCCAGCCGGCCGACACCGTCTCGGGAGCGGGAATCGGCATGGCGCTGGCTACAGTCCTGCGGTTTTGGGGCACACGGACATTGGTCTTCCCTGCGGAGGGCAGAGACGGATCATGGACTGGCTGAAGAGACTTCCCGTCGTCGGGTCCGCGGTGACCCGGCTGATGGGTACGCACGCGTGGCGCTCGTACGAGCGCATGGACCGGGTGAAGTGGACACGGCTGGCCGCCGCGATGACCTTCACCAGCTTCATCGCCCTGTTCCCGCTGCTCACGCTGGCCGCGGCGATCGCCGCCGCGACGCTCAGCCAGGAGCAGCAGGACAAGCTCGAGGACAAGCTCGCCGACCAGGTGCCCGGCATCGCCGACCAGCTCAACATCAGTGGTCTGGTCGAGAACGCCGGCACGGTCGGACTCATCGCGGGCGCCCTCCTGCTGTTCACCGGTATCGGCTGGGTCACCTCGATGCGCGAGTGCCTGCGCGCGGTGTGGGAGCTGCCCGACCCCGAGGAGAACCCCGTCCTGGGCAAGGTCAAGGACGCGGGCATCCTGGTCGGCTTCGGCGGTGCCGTGCTCGTGACGATCGCGGCGTCCACCGTCGCCTCCGCCCTGGTCGGCTGGATCACCCGGCAGCTCGGCATCGACGAGGGCGGCTGGGGCGGGGTCCTGCTGCAGATCGCCGCGTTCCTGGTCGCCGTGCTCGCGAACTTCCTGCTGCTGCTCTACGTCCTGACCCTGCTGCCCGGCGTCGAACCGCCTCGCCGCCGGCTGATCGTGGCCGCGCTGATCGGCGCGATCGGGTTCGAACTGCTGAAGCTGCTGCTCAGCGGTTATATGCAGGGCGTCGCCACGAAGAGCATGTACGGCGCGTTCGGCGTGCCGGTCGCCCTGCTGCTGTGGATCAACTTCACCGCGAAGCTGGTGGTGTTCTGCGCCGCCTGGACGGCGACGGGGCACAAGGAGACCGAGGCCGCGGAGGAGGACGGGTCGGCCGCGGCGGAGGACGGGTCGGCCGCCGAGGAGAGCGGGTCGGTCGAGTCGCAGGACGTGGCGGGCCGGCCCGGGCACGCGGCCGAGGACTCGGCGGCCGCAACCAGGGGCTCGGCCGCCGGACCCGCGAAACCGGGTGTCAGGAGCGGCCCCGACGGCGCACCAGGTCGGGCAGCGGCCAGCGGCGGTTGATCAGGAACGCGCCCGCCGCGAGCAGCACCAGCGCCCCGCCGGTGATCCCGAGCGCCACCCCGATGCCGGTCGAACCGCTCGCGGCCGAGGCACCCACCGCCGACTTCGAGGACTTCTTGCCGTCCCCGGTGCCACCGGCCTCGCCGGAGTCGTTCGCACCCGGCTGCGCGCTGGCCTGCGCCGCGCTCTTCGGCGGCACGAGCTCACCCACCGGCTGCACCTTCCCGGCCGCCTTGAAGCCCCAGTCGAAGAGGCGCGCGGTCTCCTTGTAGACCTCGTTGTGCTCGCTTTTCTCCGGGTTCATGACCGTGACGAGCAGCACCTTGCCGTTCCGCTCGGCCACGCCCGTGAACGTGGCGCCCGCGTTGGTGGTGTTGCCGTTCTTCACACCCGCGATGCCCTGGTACACGGGGATGTCGCTGTCCCCGGCCAGCAGCCGGTTGGTGTTCTGGATCTCGAAGGACTCCCGGACGGACTTGCCCTTCTTCTTCGTCGTCGAGCCGGGGAACTTCGCGGTGACCGTCGAGCAGTACTCGCGGAAGTCCTTCTTCTGGAGCCCGGAGCGGGCGATCAGGGTCAGGTCGTACGCCGAGGAGACCTGGTTCGGGGCGTCGTAGCCGTCGGGGGACACGGCGGTCGTGTCGAGGGCCTGGAGCTCCTCGGCGTGCTCGTTCATCTCCCGCACGGTGTTGTCGATTCCGCCGTTCATCTTCGACAGCACGTGCACGGCGTCGTTGCCGGAGCGAAGGAAGACCCCGAGCCACAGGTCGTGGACGCTGTAGGTCTCGCCCTCCTTTATCCCGACCATGCTGGAGCCGGATCCGACGTCCGCGAGGTCGGACGGCACGACCTTGTGCTCGACGCTCTTGGGGAACTTCGGCAGCACCGTGTCGGCGAAGAGCATCTTCATGGTGCTCGCGGGCGGGAGCCGCCAGTGCGCGTTGTGCGCGGCGAGCACGTCGCCGGACTCGGCGTCGGCGATCACCCAGGAGCGCGCGGTGAGGTCCTTGGGCAGTACGGGGACACCGCTCGCGAGGTTCACCTGCGTGCCGGCCTGCCCCAGCCGCTCGCCGCCCACGGTCGACATGTCCGCCGGGGGCGTGGCCGACGGGCTCGTGCTCGGTGACGGCTTGGGGGCCGCGTGGGAGAGGGGCGTGGTCAGCGCGAGGGACGACACGACGGCGGAAGCGACCAGCAGGGCGCGCCTGGCGGTCTTCTTGGGTGCGGGCACGACGGAGAACGTACATGCCGTTGCCATGGAAGTCCCGCTTCTGTCCCCACCCCGCCCGGAGGACCCGACACGCGGCGTTGATACTGAACTCATGAAGCTCAGCCGCCCGGTCTCCTGGTTCCTGCTCGCCTTCGGGGTGTGGAGCTGGGTCATCTGGGTCACTTTCGTCAAAAATTTGATCAAGGACAGCAGCGGGCTGGCGTTCGACGACGGCCACCCGACGGCGTACTTCTGGGTGCACTTGCTGCTCGCCGTCGTCTCCTTCGTATTGGGGACGGTCGTCGGCGTCATTGGGTTGCGTGGAGTGCGGGCACTGCGCCGGACGTCATAGGAACTCGGCCAGGGCTCGGGACGTTCACTCGTCACGCAAGGGAAAGGGAACGTCCGCGTGGTCATCGTCTTCGCGCTCGTCGCGCTGCTCGTGCTGTCCGTCCTGGTGGCGGGCAACTGGTGGATGTGGCGTCGCCTGTTCCGCGACACGACCCGCGCTCCCGGCCTCGTGCGCCGCGCGGGCGTGGTGGTGATCGCCGGCGGCTGGGCGCTGACGATCGGCGCCCTGGTCGCCGAGCGCACGGGCGCGCCCTTCTGGCTCCAGCAGGTCCTGGCCTGGCCGGGTTTCCTGTGGCTGGCTCTGGCGATGTACCTGACGCTGGCGATCCTGGTCGGTGAGGTCGTACGGCCACTGCTGCGGCGATGGCTCGAAAGACGCGCGCGCGGGCGGGAGGCCGCACCGGAACCGCGGCCCGAGCCGGTGCCCGCCGGAGTGGCGACGGCCACATCGCCCGCCGGAGCGACGGCGGTCACAGCGCCCGCAGGAGCGGCGACGGCCACGACGCCGGCCGCCGAGCCGGCGCAGGGGCAGCCCCTCACTCCCGCGTCCGGCGCGACTACGGCCGGCCCGGCGGACCCGCCGCCGCCGTCGGCCACCGGCCCCAGCGCGGCCTCCGCGACCCCGCCCGACCCGGCCGCCCCCACCCGACGCCTCTTCGTCTCCCGGGTCATCGCCGGTACGGCCGCCGCGGTCGCCGTGGGGACCGTCGGCTACGGCACCTACGGCGTTCTGCGGGGCCCGCGGGTCAAGCGCGTCACCGTCCCGCTGGCCAAGCTCCCGCGCGCGGCGCACGGTTACCGGATCGCGGTCGTCAGCGACATCCATCTGGGCCCGGTCCTGGGCCGGGGCTTCGCCCAGAAGGTCGTCGACACCATCAACGGCACCCAGCCCGACCTCATCGCCGTCGTGGGCGACCTGGTGGACGGCAGCGTGAAGGACCTCGGCCCGGCGGCGGCCCCGCTCGCCGGGCTCCGGGCGCGGCACGGCGCGTATTTCGTCACCGGCAACCACGAGTACTTCTCGGGCGCCGAGCAGTGGGTCGAGGAGGTCCGCCGCCTGGGGCTGCGCCCGCTGGAGAACGCCCGCACCGAGCTGCCCCACTTCGACCTGGCCGGCGTCAACGACGTCGCGGGGAAGAGCGAGGGGCAGGGTCCCGACTTCGCCAAGGCCCTCGACGACCGCGACAGGGCACGCGCGTGCGTGCTGCTCGCCCACCAGCCGGTCCAGATCCATGACGCCGTCGACCACGGCGTCGATCTCCAGCTCTCCGGCCACACCCACGGCGGCCAGCTGTGGCCCGGCAACCTCGTCGCGGGCCTGGCGAACCCGACGCTGGCCGGTCTGGAGCGGTACGGCGACACCCAGCTGTACGTCAGCCGCGGCGCGGGCGCCTGGGGTCCGCCCACGCGCGTGGGCGCCGAGTCGGACATCACGGTCATCGAGCTGGCGTCCCGTCAGGCCTGACGACCCGAACCGCCTGACGACCCGAACCGCCGGCCGGCACGAACCACCTGACGACCCGGACCACCTGACGACCCGAACCGCTCGTCGGCACGAACCGCCGACCGGCCGGGAACGTCGCCCCGCCCGGCCGCCGCACCGCCACCCCTCACCCTGTGAACAGCCTGTGAAACCTGCCGGAAACGCTCGTAGGTAAGTTCTTTCTCATGTCGCCAGAATCCTCTTCCCCCTGATGAAACCCGTGTGATTAGGTGTGCGCGCCACTTAGGGGAGTGGCTCATTCCAAAAGCTCATGCGGGGGCCCTTCGAGGGCCTGGGGAGAGGGCACACCCATGCGTTCCATTCGCATGCGGATTCTCGCGACGCTGCTCGTGCTGGCGGCCGTGGGAGTGGGCGGCTGGCAGTTGCTGCCGTCGCAGCAGGACGACAGCAGGACCATCACGGTCGGCACGACGGACGGCGTCACATCGCTGGATCCGGCAGGCGCCTATGACGCCGGTTCCTGGGCGCTGTTCAGCAACGTCTTCCAGTCGTTGATGACGTTCGAGCCGGGCGGCGTGACACCCGTGCCCGACGCGGCACAGAGCTGCGGCTTCGAGGGCACCGATCTGCGCACCTACCGCTGCGAGCTGCGCGAGGGGCTCACCTTCCCGAGCGGGCGCGCCATGACCGCGCAGGACGTCAAGTACTCCTTCGACCGGGTCAAGCGGATCAAGTCGGACGTCGGCCCGTCCTCGCTGCTGGACACGCTCGGATCGGTGAGCGCGAGCGGCCGGAGGGTCACCTTCCATCTGTCGTCGCCCGACGCCACGTTCCCGCTGAAGGTGGCCACCGGTGCGGGCGCGATCGTGGACCGCGAGAAGTATCAGGCCGGCAAGCTGCGCTCCGACAACGGTGTCGACGGCACCGGCCCGTACATCCTGACCGGGTACACGAAGGACAAGCAGGCCGTCCTCGCTCCCAACACGCACTACAAGGGAGCGATCAGCGGCACCGGCCGCCCGGTCGAACTGCGGTACTACGGCGACGGCGAGGCGCT
The DNA here is from genome assembly GCF_043195415.1 of Streptomyces sp. Y7. Taxonomy (NCBI): domain Bacteria; kingdom Bacillati; phylum Actinomycetota; class Actinomycetes; order Kitasatosporales; family Streptomycetaceae; genus Streptomyces; species Streptomyces sp. Y7. Next base: position 89,426 of record NZ_JBIDDQ010000016.1, on the reverse strand, counting down.
GGAGAAGGCATGGAAGGGCAAGCAGGTCGACGTCGCCACGCGCACGCTGCCGCCCGCGGTGCTCGCCGGTCTGAACGCCTCCGACCCGGGTCAGCGTGTCTCCGAGGCCGACAGCTCCGAGATCCGCAACCTCTACTTCAACACCCGTAAGTCCTCGCCCCTGCACGACGTGCGGGTCCGGCAGGCCATGGCCTGGCTGATCGACCGCGAGAGGCTCGCCGCGACCGTGTACCAGGGGACCGTCGACCCGCTGTACTCGCTGATCCCGACCGGCATCACCGGCCACACCACGTCGTTCTTCGACGCCTATCCCGAGCTGAACAAGGCAAAGGCACGCGCCCTGCTCACCGACGCCGGCGTCGGCCTGCCCGTCCGCTTCACCTACGGCTACGCCACCGGGCGCGGTTCCGGGGCCGAGGAGGCCGCGGAGATCAAGCGGCAACTGGAGGCGACCGGCCTGTTCAAGGTGACGCTCAAGGGCTACGAGTGGACCGACTTCCAAAAGCGCTGGGCCGGCGGCAAGCTCGACGCCTACGCCGTCGGCTGGGTCGCCGACTTCCCCGACCCGGACACCTACGGGGGCCCGCTCGTCGGCACCAACGGCACCATGAGCACGGGATACAGCGACAAGGCCGTGGACGGACTGATCACCGCCAGCCAGCAGTACGCCGACCGCGGCGAGGCCACCAAGGACTTCCGCCAGCTCCAGGAGGCCGTCGCCCGCGACGTCCCGGTGATCCCGTTGTGGCAGGCCAAGGAGTACGTCGTCTCCAGCGAGGAGGTCGGCGGCGGCCAGTACCTCTCCGACGGCACCGGCGTCTTCCGCCTCTGGCGTCTCACCTGGATCTGACGCGATCTCGCCGTTCTGACCGTCCATGCGGTGGTGCAGCGGGGGTACCCGGCGCTGCACCATGTGAGGGAGGTGTGCGTGGGGTGAGGAGCAAACGTGTTGAGACGCAACGCCTTCCGGCTGCCACGGCATCCGGCGTCCGTGGGTCTCGCGCGGCGCCGGGTCCGGGACCATCTGGCCGACTGGGGGCACGAAGCGCGGGATCCGGCGCTGCAGGACGCGATGCTGCTCGTCTCCGAGCTGGCCACCAACGCCGTCCGGCACGGCCCGCCCCAGGGCTTCGCGGGCCGGGAGCACCCGCAGCCGGAGCGCGAGTTCGAGGTCGCGGTGACCGCGCTCGCCGACGGCTCCTGTCTGATCGAGGTGTCGGACGAGAGCCGGCTGGAGCCGCGGCTGCGGTCGGTGGGGGAGTGGGAGGAGGCCGGCCGTGGACTGCACCTGGTGGAGAACCTGGCCGCCGCGTGGGGGGTCTGGAGCCGGGGACGGCACGGCAAGACCGTGTGGGCACTGATCCTCGCCGACATGGGGCCGTGAGCGGCCGCCCGACGGTTACGACCGTGAAGCCGTGCCCGTCGCCAGGACCACTGTGACGGCCAGCCCCTCACCCGGCGCCGTCCGTACCGTGACCTCGCCGCCGTGCGCGTCCACCACGCCCTGCACGATCGCCATCCCCAGACCGCTGCCCGCGCCCCCGCCGGTCCGGAAGAACCGGTCGAAGATCCGCGCCGCGTCCTCCTCGTCCAGCCCCGGCCCCTTGTCCTCCACGCACAGCCGGACGACGCCGTCGGTCCGCTCCAGCCCCAGTCGTACCGGCACATCGGCGGGCGTGTGGGTGCGGACGTTGCTCAGCAGATTGCCCAGCACCTGGCGCAGCCCCGACTCGTCGGCGTGCACCAGCAGCGTGCCGTCGGCGTCGACCGTGATGGGCCGCTCGGGCTGCTGCACCCGCAGATCCTCCGCCGACTCGCGCACCAGCCGGCTCAGGTCGACGTTGCGGAAACGCAGTTCGGGCCGCTGGTCGAGGCGGGCGAGGGTGAGCAGTTCGTCGACGAGCCGGCCCATGCGGTCGACCTCGCCGTTCATCCGGTCCCAGACGCGCTTGCGCTCGGTGGGCTCCGGCAGCATCCCCCGGTCGTACAGCTGGAGATAGCCGCGTATCGCCGCCAGCGGGGTGCGCAGCTCGTGCGAGGCGTCGCCGACGAACCGGCGCAGCTGGGCCGCGCTGCGCTCGCGCGTGCGGTAGGCCGACTCCACCTGGTGCAGCATCGAGTTCAGGGCCACCCGCAGCTGCTCGACCTCCAGGGTCGGATCGCTGTTGGAGGGGATGCGCCGGGTCAGATCGCCCTCGGCTATCGCCGAGGAGGTCTCCACCATGTCCTCCAGCGGCCGCATCCGGCGGCGCACGCTGAACATGGTCAGACAGCCGAGCAGCGCCAGCAGCAGCGTGCCGACGGCCAGGTCCATCCGCAGGGCCTTGCCCATGCCCTCGTGCAGGCCCTCGGTCGGGACGGCGATCAGCACGATGGTGCCGTCCGACAGCTGCGTGCCGACCATGCGGTAGCGGTCGCCGTCCACCCGTACGTCCCGCGGGTCCTCGTCCGCCGCGAGGGCCACCGGGTCCTCCGCGGCTGCGGCCAGGGCGTGCTGGCGGGGTGTCGGCGTCAGCGGGCCCAGGGCCACCGGCCGCCCGGCGGAGTCGACGGCGACGTACACCATGCTCGGGCTCGGCAGCGGATCCGTGTCGCGCTCGCCGCCGTCGGTGAACTTGTCCAGCGCGACACCCAGTTCGCTCAGCGACTCGATCTGCCGCAGTGTGAACCCGGCGTGCCCCAGTGTGGTGCGCGCGCTCTTCAGCTCGGTGTCGACCTTGTCGAGCAGGTAGAACCGCGCGGTGACCAGACTGACGGCGGTCGCGACGACGATGCCGATGGCCAGCAGCGCCACGTTCGTCACGGTCAGCTTGCCGCGCAGGGAGTGGATCCCGCGACGGCGGCCGACGCGGGAGAGCCTCGGGAGCCTCATGCCAGGCCGTATCCGACACCGCGCCGCGTGGTGATCACCGGCGGCCCCAGGGCGTCCAGCTTGCGCCGCAGATAGCTGATGTAGGTCTCCACGACGGTCGACTCGGGCGGGGTGTGTTCGTACTGCCAGACATGGCGCAGGAGCTGCTCCTTGGGCACGATCCGGCCGCCGTTGCGCACCAGGAAGCGCAGCAGAGCGTACTCGGTGGGGGTGAGCTCGACGGTGCGGCCCGCGCGGCGCACCGAGTACGTCGTCTCGTCCAGCTCCAGATCGCCGTATCTGAGCGGCGGGCGCTGCGGCAGGACGTCGGTGGGGCGCGTGCGGCGCAGGACGGCCGTCAGCCGGGCGACGACCACGTCGACGTCGAACGGCTTGGTGATGTAGTCGTCGCCGAAGCCGAGGGCGCCGACGATCTCGGCGGGCGCGTCGCGTGCGGTGAGGAACACCAGCGCCAGGTCGGGGCGGCGTGCCCGCAGTTCGCGCCCGAGGGCGCGGCCGTCGCCGTCGGGGAGCATGATGTCGAGCAGCGCCGCGTCGATGGGGGTCCCCCCGCGCGAGCCGGTCCGAGCGTGGGGGAGGGTGCGCTCGAAGATGTTGAGCGCGTCACGGACGGTGCGCGCCGTCATGACCTCGAACCGGTGGTAGCGCAGGGCGATGGCGAGGACGTCCGCGATGGACTCCTCGTCCTCCACCACCAGCACCGTGCCTGAACCCGTCGTCATGCCCCCAGTATCGGCGGGCCCACTGACAACCGGGCCGGTTCAGCTTTGGAGTTCCTTGAGAGTCATGGCCTACGCATGCCCACGCGTGTGTGCCGCCGCCACTCTGTTGCCCAGGACCTGGGGGACCGACCGAACCGAATAAGGAGCGTTGAGCGTGGCGGCATTGGCACGGTGGTGCTATCGGCATCGGCTGGTGGTCCTGTTGCTGTGGTTGGGGGCACTGTTCGGCCTGGGCTCGGCGAGCGCCGGAGCGGGCACGAACTACGCGAACGTCTTCTCCCTCCCGGACACGGACTCGGCGACCGCGTACGACCTGATGGAGAAGGCCTTCCCGGAGCGTGCCGGCGACACCGACACGGTGGTGTGGAAGGTGGACGAGGGATCCGTACGGGACGAGTCCGTACGCTCCCGGATCGAGCCCGCCCTTCAGGAGATCGGGCGGATGACGGGCGTCGGCGAGGTCACCGACCCCTACGCGGCACAGGGGGCCGCGCAGATCAGCGAGGACGGCCGGATCGCCTACGCCCAGGTCACCTTCACCGAGCAGGCGAACGCCGTCCCCAAGGAGCTGATCGAGGACGTCGTCGACAAGGCGCGGGCCGCCGAGACCGACGGGCTCCAGGTCGAGCTGGGCGGTCAGGCCATCGCCCGCACCCAGGAGCCCCCGCAGGGCACCGCGGAGGCGGTCGGCATCCTCGCGGCCGCGGTCGTGCTGTTCCTCGCCTTCGGCTCGCTGTTCGCGATGCTCCTGCCGATCGTCGTGGCGATCGCCGGTGTCGGCACCGGCATGATCGCGACGATGCTGATGAGCCACGTCACGGACGTGCCCGAGGTGGCCCCGCTGCTCGGCTCGCTGATCGGCCTCGGCGTCGGCATCGACTACGCCCTGTTCATCGTCACCCGGCACCGGCGCGGCATCCTGCGCGGGATGAAGCCCGAGGAAGCGGCCGTGACCGCCCTCAACACCTCCGGGCGCGCGGTGCTGTTCGCGGGCGGCACCGTGTGCATCGCGCTCGCCGGCATGCTGGTGATGAACATGCGGTTCCTGGACGGCGTGGTCGTCGCGACCTCGCTGACCGTCGTGCTCAGCGTGCTGGCCGCGATCACCCTGCTGCCGGCCCTGCTCGGGCTGCTCGGGATGCGGGTGCTCAGCCGCCGGCAGCGGCGCCGGCTCGCCGCGGCGGGACCGGAGCCGGCCGAGGCGAGCGGGCTCGCGGCGCGCTGGTCGTCGTACGTCCAACGGCGTCCGCTGCCGGTCGCGGTGATGGCCGTCGTCGTGATGGCGGTCCTCGCGGTCCCCGTGCTGTCGCTGCGCCTGGGCGCCACCGACCAGGGCAACCACCAGGAGTCGACCACCACCCGGCAGGCCTACGACCTGCTCGCCGAGGGGTTCGGTCCCGGCTTCAACGGCCCGCTCCAGGTGGTCGTCGAGGGCGACGCCCCGACCGGCCTGGTCGACGGCATCAAGTCCACCGAGGGTGTCGCCCAGGTGGCCGCCGCGCCGCCCGCGGGCGGTGTCACCGTGATCCAGGTCGTGCCGACCACCTCACCGCAGTCCGAGCAGACGGACCGGCTGATCGACCGGCTGCGCGACGACGTGATCCCGCAGTCCGGGGCCGAGGCCCATGTCGGCGGTGTGACGGCCGTCTTCAAGGACTTCGCGTCGGTGACGGCGGACCGGCTGCCGTACTTCGTCGCGACGATCATCGCGCTCGGCTTCCTGCTGCTGATGGTGGCGTTCCGCTCCCTGGTGGTGCCGCTGACGGCCGCACTGATGAACCTCATCGCGGCGGCCGCGTCCTTCGGCGTGCTGGTGGCGATCTTCCAGTGGGGCTGGGGCACCGAGCTCATCGGCGTCGGCAAGGAGGGCCCGATCACGTCCTTCCTGCCGGTCATCATGCTGTCCCTGCTGTTCGGCCTCTCCATGGACTACCAGGTGTTCCTGGTGAGCCGGATGCACGAGGAGTGGGTGCACACGAAGGACAACGCGCGCGCGGTCCGCGTCGGCCTCGCGGAGACCAGCCGGGTCATCAACTCCGCCGCCCTGATCATGATCTGTGTGTTCAGCGCGTTCGTGCTGAGCGGCGACATGGAGGGCGCGATGGCCGGCATCGGCCTCGCCGCGGCCGTCGCCCTGGACGCCTTCATCCTGCGTACGGCCCTGGTGCCGGCCGCGATGCACATGCTCGGCAACGCCAACTGGTGGCTGCCGGACTGGCTGGAGAAGCGGCTGCCGCATCTGGCGGTCGAGCCCAGGGAGGACCCGGTGGCCGAGGAGCCCGAGCCGGTCGTCGCGGGCCGGACGTCGGTCGTGCACGGCTTCGTCCGCACCGCCGACGGGGCGCCCGTCGACGGCGCGGCGGTGACGCTGCTGACCAAGGGCGGACGTCAGCTGGACCGGGTGATGTCCCTGGCCGACGGCTCGTACATCGTGTCGGTGCCGGCGCCGGGCACGTATCTGCTGGCGACGTCCGCCGAGTCGTACGCGTCCCGGGCCGGGCAGGTCGTCGTGACGGAGGGGCCGCTCGTGTACGACGTCGAGCTGGCCGAGGGCGGCGTGGACGCGGTCAACTGACGTTCGCCGGAGACGGTTTCAGGGGCGCTCGTCCTCGGCGGGCGCCCCCTTGCCGGTGGCCTTGCGCTTGTCCGCCTTCTTCCCGGCCGGATCCGGGATGGCGTTCGTCATTCCCGGCAGGAAGTCCGTGAACAGCTCGTGCACCTCGCGCACCAGCGGGCGCAGCACCCGGAACCGGGCCAGCGAGACACCCCGCGCGGTCAGCTTGGCACCGCGCTCGGCGAGCCGGTAGCTGCGCTCGCGGCCCTCGGTCCGGTCGAAGATCCAGTACAGGACGAGTCCCATCTGGGAGAGCCACATCAGCTCCGGCAGGACGTCCCTGAGCTCGTCGGGCACCTTGGTCTTCGTGGCGCCCGCCAGCACCTCCCGGTGGATGGCGATGGCCTCCACGCGCGCGTGCTCCGACTCGGGGGAGAAGGGGCTGAGCGGGCTGTCGGGGTCGGCGGCGTTCTTGAAGAACTGCACCGCGAACTCGTGGTACGGCGTGGCGATGTCCAGCCACACCTTCAGAACGCCCGCGAGCCGTGCCTCCAGCTCCGTCTCGCGGGCCAGGACCTCCCGGACCGCCGCCCGGTGCTCGGCGGCGATCCGGTCGTAGAAGCCCTGGATCAGGTGTTCCTTGCCCTCGAAGTAGTAGTACGCGTTGCCGACGGAGACTCCGGCCTCCTGCGCGATGGCCCGCATCGTCGTCTTGTCGTAGCCGCGTTCCTGGAACAGCCGCATGGCCGTCTCCAGGATCAGGGCACGGGTCTGCTCGGACTTGCTGGGCGCGTCGCCCTGTTCAGGGCTGTCGTTCTTCGAGGACACGGAACGAGAGCCTAACGAGTGCGGTTTCGGCCGACGGTCAGGAGGTCTGCGCCGTCTGGTACAGGTTCTGGGCGTCCGCGCCGAAGTACGGGCCGTACATCCGGTTCGGCAGGAAGTTGTACTTGAAGCTGTTCACCGAGGACAGCAGGCCGGTGCCCGTGGACTCGTTGAACTGCGTGAACCAGGGGCCGCCGCTGGCGCCGCCGGTCATGTTGCAGTTCATGCCGTGGTCGTTCGACAGCAGGAAGTCCCGGCTGGTGCTGCCGCTGCAGTAGATGAACTTCTCGCCGTCGTACGGGGCGGCGGCCGGGAAGCCGAACGAGTACATGCGCAGGTTGTAGCCCGTGTTGAAGGCCAGCCCCTGTCCGCCGACGACGTCCGTGAGGAGCTTGCCGTCCAGCGGGGCGACGACGGCGGCGCCGACGTCGTAGTTAATGTCCTCGCTCGCCGTCCACTGCGGCGTGGACAGGGTCTTCGACGCGCTCCAGCGGCCGTAGGGGGCCTGTCCGTCGTGGTAGCCGGGCACGAAGACCCAGTTGGTGTGCCAGGCCCCCTCCAGCTTCACGCAGTGGCCGGCCGTGATCACGGTGCTCTTGTTGTTGCTGGTGACGGCGTTGCCGGAGCAGGACGCGGTGCGGCCCTGGTAGCTGAAGAACACGCGGCCGGCCGAGTTGACGACCGCGCCGCCGCCGGTCCACTGGCCACCGCCGTTCGGGAAGGCCATCAGGTCGACGCCCGCGGCCTTCGTGCCGAGGGCCGCGGCCGGTGCGGTGGGCGCGACCGTGGTCGCCCGCCCCTTCTGCGGTGCGGAGCCGCCTTCGAAGTGACCGTTGACGCTCACCAGGTCCAGCGGGGTCGCCTCCCGCATGCGCTCCGGTGTCCAGAAGTCGCGGGCCTGCTGCTGCGCTCCGGCCGAGACCTGGCTGACGGAGGTGGGGGTGTCGGGCCTCGGCGCGGCCCCCGCCGGTGTGGCGAGGGCGCCCGCGGTGAGCAGCGCGGTGACGCCGACCAGGGCGCCGAGAACGGGGCGGGGTATGCGGATGACGCGGGGTATGCCTCTCACGCGTACTCCTTCTGCGATGGGGGGACCGGGCGGCCAGGTGGCCGCCCGGCAACCGACAGTCGGTGCGGATGCGGAGTGGAGAACCGGGGGCAGCGTGCCAACCCGAGCGCGGTTTTGGAAGAGTGCATGCCAGAAACGGGCCTCAACGGGGGGCGGCGCACCTTCCGTCGGCGCACTCCGGAGGGTTGTACGTCCACCCCCAACTCGGGTCGTACGACCACCCGTCCCCCCGTCGGTAGGCCCGTCCGCCCCACTTGCCGGCGCCCTGCTGGGCGCCGCCCCACGTGCCGTCGCCGGGCTTCGTGCCGCCCCACTGCGATCCGCGCCACTTCGCGGCGGCGAGCACGGCCCCCTTGGCGAGCCGCGCCCCGGACGGGGTGCTGAGGCGATGCGCGAGTCCCCGGTGCTCGCGCAGCGCCCACAGTGTGACGATCCAGGCGGCACCGCCGCGGTAGACCTGTCCGGAGTCGCCGACGACGGTGATCTCGTCGAGCGTCGCTCCGTGGTCGAGGCCGGGGAAGCGCCGGCGGGCCTCGTCGGACCCGGCCGGCACCATCTCCAGCGGCACCAACTGCGGCTGCCGTACCAGCCAGTCGCGCAGGAAGGTGCACAGCGAGCACTGGGCGTCGTAGAGGACGGTGAGGCCGCGGACCGCGACCCCCGCCGCCCTGCCGCCCGTCGTGTCGGCCGTCATACCGGGCCCCGCTCAGGCCCCGGCCGACGGGGCGACCCAGTCCTGCGGTGCGACCGGGGGCACCTGCTCGCGCTCCATCACCCCGCGCCGCCGGATCTTGTTGAGCACGTAGACGTTGCCCAGGTGCATCACGCCGAGCACCAGCAGCACCACGCCGAGCTTGGTCGACAGGGCCTCGAAGATGCCGCGCGTGTCGAGGACGGTGTCGTCGTCGCTCAGATACAGGGCGACGAAGCCGAGGTTGACGAGGTAGAAGCCGACCACCAGCAGGTGGTTCACGGCGTCGGCGAGCTTCTCGTTCCCGCGCAGCACGTCGGCGAGGAAGATCCGCCCGTTGCGGCTGAGTGTGCGGGCCACCCAGATGGTCAGGGCGATGCTGACGACCAGGTAGATGATGTAGGCAATGACCGTGCGGTCCATGGCCTCCCCCTTCTTGAACGCGTTCAAAACGCTGACAGGGATGACTGTAGGCCCTGTCTTTGAACATGTTCAACTCAATAGGGGTGAGGTCTCCGTCACGCCGCCGCCCCGGCCGCCGTCACGGTCTGCGCCCGAGCTCCGGCCGTTTGCAGTAGTCCGTGAACCCCACGATGTTTCCCCAGGGGTCGGCGATCTCCACGGTCCAGCCGGTCGCCACCGAGAGGGGCGCGTCGATCGGTTCGACGCCGGCGTCGCGCAACGCCCGTGCCGCCGCCCGGGCGTCCGGCACCTCCAGCCACACGCGCGGGGACGGCCACGGCGGTGGACGGTGCCCCAGCGCCTCCTCCTGCCGCAGCAGCAGGCCCGGCGTCTCGCCACCGACCTTCAGCTGCGCGATCCCGGCCTCGTCGAGCCGGAACCCGACCGTGAACCCGGCCCGCTCGTAGAACCGGACGGCCTCGCCGAGGTCGCCGACCGGCAGCAGTACGTTGTCGAACCCGAGCAGTTCGTACGACTCGTCATCTGACATATCGTCAGGGTAAGGCGATGATCGGCCGGAATCGGTGATTGTCAGTGCCGGCTCGTACTGTCGGCGGCATGGGAATCGTGACGTTCGTCGACGAGACGACAAGCGGAAGCCGTGGCGACGGCTGGGGGCTGGAGATCGCCGAGGAGCGGCTCACGGTGCGTGAGCTGATCCGGCGCCGGGTGTTCCAGGAGGTCGCCGAGTACAACGCGCGCACGCCGGAGGTCTTCCAGGGCCTGGTGCAGCCGCGCGACGCCGAGCGCGTGCTGAACGGCTACGCGATGCGCACGGCCCGCCGCATCGATCCCGAGGCGCAGACCGAGCTGGCGCTGAAGGGCTTCGCGGGCAACGGCTTCCTCGTCCTCGTGGGGGGCCGTCAGATCACCGATCCCGACGAGGAGATCGAGCTCCCGCTCGGCACCGAGATCACCTTTCTCAAGCTCGTCGCACTGGTGGGTGGCTGATGGTCGCCCTGACGCCGGAGCACGCCCAGCGGGTCGGCGAGGCCCTCGCCCTGATCGAGGCCGAGGACGCCGAAGGGCTCGTCCCCGAACTGCTCGGGCTCTTCGAGTTGACCGACGGCAAGTGGCGCCGGGACGGCCACCAGGTCGCCGAAGCGGTCTACGCCGCCGACACCGCCTTCCAGGCGCGGCTCCTGCACGGCCTGGCCGCCCGGTACCACGAGCTGGAGCACGGCACGGTCGGGCGCCGCCACATCGTGGACCTGCTCAACAGCTTCCGGATGATGCGGGCCGCCGCCGAGGGGCAGCCGCCCGCCACACGCGCCGTGCTGATCGGCCTGCTCGCCGAGCAGGACGTGCACCACGACCCGAGCGGGCTGATCCGGCTCGCCGATCAGGAGTTCGCCGACGGACGGGCGCTGCCCGACGCGTTCGTCGCCGTGATCCGCCGCTCGTATCTGACCGTGTGGAACGGCAGGAAGCGCCTGGGTGACCTGGTCGCCCGGCTCGACGGACCTCCGGTGAACCCGGGCGAGGCATGGTCCGACCGGGCCCTCGCCGAGGCGGCCGAACTCGGCGAGGACTGGCGGCGCCTGCTCACCCACGCGGCCACCGCGACCAGCACCCGCCCGTCCGCGAAGTGGGACAGGACCGGCCGGGTCCTGATCGCGGCCCTCGACGCCGACGAGGTGCGCGAGCGGCTGCTGTCCTGGCTGCGGCTCGCGGGCAGGCCGCGCACCGGCCTCCTGCTCGAACCGCGCTACGGCCCGAATCCCAACGCCACCTTCGACCCGTACAACGCCGACGCGCTGCGCGGCCTCACCTGGCTGCTCTCCCTGCTGCCCGCGCACCCCGAGACCGCCCGCACCCTGGGCGCCCTCGTCGAGACCGCGCTGCGCAAGGTCGCGGGCCTAGGACCGGTGAACCCCAAGGTCGCCAACGCCGCGGTCATCGCGCTGGGCCGCATCGACGACGAGCCGGCCCTCGCCGAACTCGCCCGTCTGGCCACCCGTGTCACCTTCAAGGGCACGCTCAAGGTCCTCAACACCGCGCTGGACGCCCGCGCGGAGGCGAGGGGCCTGAGCCGGGAGGAGATCGAGGAACTGGCCGTACCGGGGTACGGCCTGACCGGGGCGGGCCGTGCCGAGCACCGGTTCGGCGAGGTCACGGCGCTGCTCGAAGTCCACGGCAGCAAAGCGGTGTTGAGCTGGCGCAACGCGGCCGGCAAGGCGGTCAGGAGCGTCCCCGCCGCCGTACGACGTGACCACGCCGACGAGCTCAAGGAGCTGAAGGCCGCGGTCAAGGACATCGACAGGATGCTCGCGGCGCAGAGCGAGCGCCTGGACCGCCAGTTCCTCTCGCGTCGGACCTGGCCGTACGCCGCCTGGCGCGAGCGCTACCTCGATCACCCCCTCGTCGGCACGCTCGCCCGCCGGCTGCTCTGGACGGTCGACGACACGACCGTCGGGTTCGCCGACGGCGAGCCGCGGACCCTGGCCGACGCACCGGTGACCGAGGGCTCCCGGGTCGCACTCTGGCATCCGGTCGGCCATGAGCCCGCCGAGGTCGTCGCCTGGCGGGACTGGCTGGAGCGGCACGGCATCACCCAGCCGTTCAAGCAGGCCCACCGCGAGGTGTACCTGCTGACCGACGCCGAGCGGGCGACGGGCACGTACTCCAACCGCTTCGCGGCGCACTTCCTTCGCCAGCACCAGTTCCACTCCCTCGCGGCGATCCGGGGCTGGCACAACAAGCTGCGCCTGGCCGTCGACGACGAGGCGCCGCCGGCCGTCCGGGAGCTGCCGCGGTGGGGGCTGCGCGCCGAGTACTGGATCACCGGGGACGACGGCGAGCACTACGAGGACATCACCGATTCCGGCAGCTTCCTGCGCCTGCGCACCGACCAGGTCCGTTTCTACCCGATCGACGCGCCGCAGAACTCGGCGCACTGCTGCGGCGGTGAGTACCGCATGTGGCTGCGCGGCGACACGACCCCGGTCGACCCGGTGCCCCTTTCCGACGTCCCGCCCCTGGTCCTGTCCGAAGTCCTGCGCGACGTCGACCTGTTCGTCGGCGTGGCGAGCGTCGGCAACGACCCGACCTGGCAGGACGGGGGCCCCGACGGCCGCTTCCGTGAGTACTGGACGTCGTACGGCTTCGGCGAACTGGGTGCGAGCGCCGAGACCCGCCGGGCCCTGCTCGAACGCCTCGTCCCGCGACTGGCCATCGCCGACCGCTGCACGATCGAGGGCCGCTTCCTGCACGTGAAGGGCGACCGCCACACGTACAAGATCCACCTCGGCTCGGGCAACATCCTCAGAACCCCGAACGACCAGTACGTCTGCATAGTCCCCAAGTCCAACCCGGCGACGCCGCAGCCGGGTTACCTCCCCTACGAGGGGGATCGGATGCTGGGGGTGATCCTGAGCAAGGCGATGCTGCTGGCCGCCGACACGAAGATCACGGACCCTACGATCCTGAGCCAGCTGTAGCCGACCGTCGCATATCGCAGGTGAAGCCCGACCTCTTCGCCGTCCCGTGGACACGGAGCCCCATACTGAACACCGCTTAGGGGCGTATGGGGAGGGCGGGCTTCGTGCGACGGGTGCTGTCGGTGCACTTCGCGCCGTGCGCGCTGTTCGTCACCGGGGTGCTCGCGTTGGTGCGGGCGGGGAGCTTTTCGGGGCGGAGCGACTGGGAAGTCGTCTGCCCGCAACGTCCTGCCGAGGCGCTTGGCGCGGTCACCGCGGTCGTGGTCTGCGCATCACTCCTGGGCCTGCTGCTGCAGCCGTTTCAGGTACGTGCGGTTCGCGCCCTGGAGGGGTACTGGGACCGATGGCCCCTCACCGCCAGGCTGGCGGGGCTGTTGGCCCGTGCGCAGCGCAAGCGGTGGCAAGCTCTTCGAAGGCGTACGCACGAGTCGGCGGGTGGCGAACGGGGCCTGAGGATGCGGGCCGATGCCCGCCGTCGCCTCGCCGCCCACCCTCCGTCCGATGTTCTGCTGCCCACCGCGCTGGGTAATGCTCTGCGGGCCGGGGAGATCAGTGCGGGGGAGCGGTACGGCCTGACGACGCTGACCTCGTGGCCGCGCATCTACCTTCAAGTGTCCGACCGTATGGCCGAGGCACTCGGTTCCGCCCGCGCCGTGCTCGACACCGCCGTGAACCTCTGCTGGTCCTTCCTGGCCCTCGGTGTCACTGGCGTCACAGCCCTGTACGACGAGCCGTCTGCATGGTGGCTGTGTGGTGCCGCGCTGCTCCTGGCCGCTGTCGCCTACAAGGGTGCTGTGACTGCTGCACAGACGTACTCGGGCCTGATGCACATCGTGTACGACCTGCATCGCTTCGATCTGCTTGATGCTCTGCACTATCCGCTGCCCGCGGACGGCAAGAGCGAGAAGGCGTTGTTCTCACAGGTGTCGGACCTATTCGCCAGGAGCGGGCATCCCGCGGGCCGATATGACCATGCCAGGAACCGGGGTCGGACGAGGCGCACGCCCGGAGGGGAGACCGCTGATGGTGAACGAGGGGCGGAGACCTAGCAGTCGTCCAGGATGGCCCGGATCTGGTCTCGGTAGGAGAGGATCTCCTCGTCGGTGCCGAGGGCGAGCAGGTCCGGGGGCATACACCTGAGCGGGCATCCTTGGACGTGCGGCACGTTGCCGGCCCCAGAACGGTGGATGTACGCCCTCAATCCGATCTCCCCCTGCTGCAGTGCGGCGTCCAAGGCGCCAGTGTCGAGGTGGCCGACGTGGATCTGGAACTCGGCCTCGCACGGGAGGTGCCTACAGGCGCTCCAGCCGGGTGGTTGTCCAGGAAGTGTCAGCTCGTAGGCGATCAACTCATACCTCCATCAAGCGACTTGGGCTTCTCCGGCGATACCTCGAAGGTTTTGTGGAACAGTCGGTAGACCCACCATGCCTCGACTGCCGCGCTGGCCAGCGCGAGTCCGGCGGCGATCCAGCGCCAGATGGCCTGGTCGTCGTGAGGAGGAACCAGAGCGGTCGACACGGCAAGGATGAGCAGCATGGTGCCGGTGTTGAAGACGATCACGGCACGGCGGTTGCGTACTTTCCACTGGATGAAGTGTTCGGTTCGTCGCCGCAACGCCCTGCTGTGCCTCTGCTGATCATCCGTGTACCAGGCGTTGATCGTTTCCTGGTTGTACAAGTACTGCCGGGCATCTGCGCCGATCTGCATGCTCGCGATCAGCGCGATCGAAGCAGTCACGACGATCAGCAGGGTGAGCCCTGGCCACCGAAAATCGCCGGCGTCCACGACGATCACGCCGAGCAGGGTCAGGGACGCCCCCGCCAGCAGAGGCGCCGCCACCGTCTGTGTGGCGACCGAGGCTTCTGCATAGCCGAGCGGGTACGGAACTGCCGGACCTATGAGCGGCTCATTGCTCTTCTCCATGAACCGTCCCCCCACATCTGGGCAATGTGCCCGGAGTGTGACAGGCGGAGGAACTCATTCGGTAGATGTCGAAAACCGGCCAAAAACACCAGAGGGCCCCGTTCCCGAAGTGGTGGGAACAGGGCCCTGATGTGGACCTGGGAGGGTCAGAAGCGGCGGGTGATCAAGGCCTTCTTCACCTCGGCGATCGCCTTCGTGACCTCGATGCCGCGCGGGCAGGCGTCCGTGCAGTTGAAGGTCGTGCGGCAGCGCCAGACGCCGTCCTTGTCGTTCAGGATCTCCAGGCGCTGCTCACCCGCCTCGTCACGCGAGTCGAAGATGAAGCGGTGCGCGTTGACGATGGCGGCCGGGCCGAAGTACTGGCCGTCGTTCCAGAACACCGGGCACGAGGAGGTGCAGGCGGCGCACAGGATGCACTTCGTCGTGTCGTCGAAGCGCTCGCGGTCCTCCGCGGTCTGGAAGCGCTCGCGCGTCGGCTCGTTCGTGTCCTTCGTGATGAGGAAGGGCATGACGTCCCGGTACGCCTGGAAGAACGGCTCCATGTCGACCACGAGGTCCTTCAGGACCGTCAGGCCCTTGATGGGCTCGACCGTGATCGGCTTCTCGGGGTTGATGTCCTTGATGAGGGTCTTGCAGGCAAGACGGTTCTTGCCGTTGATCCTCATCGCGTCCGAGCCGCAGATGCCGTGGGCGCACGAGCGACGGAACGTCAGCGTGCCGTCGATGTCCCACTTGATCTTGTGGAGGCCGTCGAGGACACGCTCCTTGGGGTCGATCTCCAGCTCGAAGTCTTCCCACACAGCCTCTGCGGAGACTTCCGGGTTGAAACGGCGGACCCGGAACGTGACCGTGATGTACGGGGAGGCCGCGGACTCCGCCTCGACCTTGTCCATAACGGGGGTTGCCATCAGTACTTACGCTCCATCGGCTGGTAGCGGGTCTGGACGACCGGCTTGTAGTCGAGACGAATGGACTCCGTGCCGTCGTCGCCCACCTCGCGGTACGCCATGGTGTGGCGCATGAAGTTGACGTCGTCGCGGTTCGGGTAGTCCTCGCGGTAGTGACCGCCGCGGGACTCCTTGCGGGCCAGGGCGGACACGGCCATGACCTCGGCCAGGTCGAGCAGGTTGCCCAGCTCGATCGCCTCGAGGAGGTCGGTGTTGAACCGCTTGCCCTTGTCCTGGATCGCGACGTTCTTGTAGCGCTCGCGCAGCTCCGCGATCTTCTCGACCGCCGTCTTGATCGTCTGCTCCGTACGGAACACCATGACGTTGGCGTCCATGGTCTCCTGCAGCTCCTTGCGGAGGGTGGCCACCCGCTCGGTGCCGGTGGACGAACGCAGCTTCTCCACCTGGTCGACCACGAGCTCCGCCGGGTTCTCCGGCAGCTCGACGTAGTCCGCCTTCTGGCTGTACTCGGCGGCGGCGATACCCGCACGGCGGCCGAACACGTTGATGTCCAGCAGGGAGTTCGTGCCGAGGCGGTTCGCGCCGTGGACCGAGACGCAGGCGACCTCGCCGGCCGCGTACAGGCCCGGGACCACCGTGGTGTTGTCGAGAAGGACCTCACCCTCGACGTTCGTCGGGATGCCGCCCATGGCGTAGTGCGCGGTGGGCTGGATCGGGATCGGGTCCGTGTACGGCTCGATGCCCAGGTAGGTGCGCGCGAACTCGGTGATGTCCGGGAGCTTCGCGTCCAGCTGCTCCGGCGGGAGGTGGGTGAGGTCGAGGTAGACGTGGTCGCCCTCGGGACCGCAGCCGCGGCCCTCACGGATCTCCGTGTAGATGGAGCGCGAGACGACGTCACGGGACGCGAGGTCCTTCATGACCGGCGCGTACTTCTCCATGAAGCGCTCGCCGTCCTTGTTGCGGAGGATGCCGCCCTCACCACGGGCGCCCTCCGTCAGCAGGATGCCCATGCGCCAGATGCCGGTCGGGTGGAACTGGAAGAACTCCATGTCCTCCAGCGGCAGGCCGCGACGGTAGACCGCCGCCTGGCCGTCGCCGGTCAGCGTGTGCGCGTTCGACGTCACCTTGAAGAACTTGCCGGTGCCGCCGGACGCGTAGATCACGGCCTTGGCCTGGAAGACGTGGATCTCGCCGGTCGCCAGTTCGTAGGCGACCACACCGGCGGACTTCTTGACGCCGTCGACCTCGGTGATCAGCTGGTCCAGGACGTAGAACTCGTTGAAGAACTCCACGCCCTCCTTGACGCAGTTCTGGTACAGCGTCTGGAGGATCATGTGGCCGGTGCGGTCCGCCGCGTAGCAGGACCGGCGCACCGGCGCCTCGCCGTGGTTGCGGCTGTGACCGCCGAAGCGGCGCTGGTCGATGGTGCCGTTCGGGGTGCGGTTGAACGGCAGGCCCATCTTCTCCAGGTCGAGGACGGAGTCGATGGCCTCCTTCGCCAGGATCTCGGCGGCGTCCTGGTCGACCAGGTAGTCACCGCCCTTGACCGTGTCGAAGGTGTGCCACTCCCAGTTGTCCTCCTCCACGTTGGCCAGCGCCGCGGCCATGCCGCCCTGCGCGGCGCCCGTGTGGGAGCGGGTGGGGTAGAGCTTGGTCAGCACGGCGGTGCGGCTGCGCTTCGTGGACTCGATGGCCGCGCGCATGCCCGCGCCACCGGCGCCGACGATGACGGTGTCGTACTTGTGGATCTTCATGGTGGTTGCCTCAGCCCCGTGCCTAGCGGATGTTCGGGTCGAAGGTGAAGATCACCAGCGTGCCCAGCAGAATGGTGAACACCGTGGCGGTGTAGAGCAGGCCCTTGAGCCACAGCCGGGTGTTCGCGCGCTCCGCGTAGTCGTTGATGACCGTGCGCAGGCCGTTGGCGCCGTGCAGCATGGCGAGCCACAGCATCAGCAGGTCCCAGACCTGCCAGAACGGGGACGCCCAGCGGCCGGCCACGAAGGCGAAGCCGATCTTGGAGACGCCGCCGTCCAGCACGAGCTGGATCAGCAGGTGGCCGATGACCAGGACGACCAGGACGACGCCGGACAGGCGCATGAACAGCCAGGCGGCCATCTCGAAGTTGCCCCGGGTGGACTTCGGGGTCTTCTTCGTGCGCTTGCGCGGGGCCTCGATGTACGGGGCCGGGTTGTCGACGTTGTAGAGGGCCTCGCCCTCGACCGGGCCGATACCGGTGGCGGTCTTCTCAGTGGTGGACATGCGCGTCAGCTCCCGAACAGTTCCTGAGCGGCGTGGCCGAGGACGGGGTAGATCGCCCCGAGCATCAGCACCAGCCAGAGGCCGACGACGGACCAGAGCATCTGCTTCTGGTAGCGCGCGCCCTTCGACCAGAAGTCGACGGCGATGACACGCAGGCCGTTGAGCGCGTGGAACAGGATGGCGGCGACGAGGCCGTACTCCAGCAGCGCGACGATCGGCGTCTTGTACGTGGCTACGACCTTGTCGTAGTCCTCTGGGGAGACACGGACGAGGGCGGTGTCCAGCACGTGAACGAACAGGAAGAAGAAAATGAGGACGCCGGTGACTCGGTGAGCCACCCAGGACCACATTCCTTCCCGGCCGCGGTACAGCGTTCCAGCCGGCACGGAAGTTCCTCCGGGAGCGGGGATTGGGGCCGCGCCGGCTTGTGCTGTCGGTCGGGCCCGGCCGGGTACGGTCCACCGGCCCCCAGCATCGTAGCGACGGTTGCCTGCGGCGCTTACGGCGGGCCGGGGTATGTGATCAAAGTGGCACGCGGATGGGGTATTGGCGGCTAATGGGGTGGGATGTGCGGGCTGATCCCGGGTGCGGCGCCGTTGTGGCTTGTCGCGCCGTGCCCCGCGCCCCTCAGGGCGTTGACCAACCGGCCCTTTGCCAGGCGCCGTAGTTCCTCTGCCGCAACGACCCGTTCTTCCTCGGGATCGTTTGCCAATCGTGATCGAATGCCTGCCAAAACATGGTCCAGCGTCTCCGCTTGCGACAGGCCGTCGAGGCAGATAATGAAGGCATGCCCGAATTTAGCCTCATACGCGGCGGATGCGGCGCTCAGTGCCGTATGAGCCGCCGAGTAGGCGTCCTCCGGCAGGACAGGCAACGTTTCCCCCGCCAGTGCCTGTGCCAGGTCCCGCGGCGTCAGGTCGTACGCCGCCTCGTCGGACGCGGCCAGCAGGGAGCCGGTGTCGGGGTAGGGGCGGTGGTCCGCGATGCGGTCGGCCCAGCGACGGCTGTTCAGGCAGGTCAGGAGGGTCTGCCGGACCTCGTCGACGGGTGTGGTGTTGAAGCGCTCCAGCGCGTACGGGGACGGTGGAGTGCGCGTCTGCTCGGGCAGCGACGGTATGGCCACTCGGCCGGGGAGGTGTGTGGGCGTCACGTGGGTTTCGGCAGGGGAATTTGGGGGAGGAGTGGCGCCACGTTACCGAGTGTGGGCATGAGGTGTCCGACGGATGCCCGAATTTCAGCCGAACGGGAGAGTTTCGGAACGTGTGGTGGACGGCTGTGGATCTTCACAGGCCCTAGGTTGGCGCCGTGAGTCAGCACAAGCACAGGCGCCGGGCTCCGGCCAAGAGGGCGCTGAAGCAGACATGGGTCCTGATCGTCGCGGTGGTGGTCGTGACGGTCGCGGCCGGAGTGAGCCTCGGCCTCCTGGCATCGGGCGGCGACGGAGGATCGGCCGGATCCGAACAGGGGCGGTCGGCGCCGGGGACCTCCGAGGCCGCCGACTCCGGAGCCGCGGCCGCCCCGACGCCGTCGCCGACCCGGTCGTATCCGCTCTCCAAAGCGCCCCAGACGATCCCGGCCGTGCGCTCCCACACGGCGGCCCGCGGGCCGGGCTGGCGCCCCGCCGACGACAAGCGGGTCGTCGTGAGCGACGCGGAGCTCGCCGACGAGGGGCGGCTCATCGCCGGTGAGCTGGGGCTGACGTACGCCGGGCAGAAGAACGACGTGCGCGCCGGGGACGTACGGCTGGCGCTCAACGACGACGAGGGCGCGAACGCGGAGTCGTACACGATGACCGTGCGCGGCGGGCGCGTCGCGATCAGCGGGCCCGCAGAGGCCGGGGTCTTCTACGGGACCCGGACGCTGAAGCAGGAGGTGCACGACGGCGGTACGGCGCCGGAGGGCGTCGTGCGCGACGAGCCCGCCAAGCCGGTGCGCGGGTTCATGCTCGACATCGCCCGCAAGTACTTCACCGCGGGCTGGATCGAGGACCGGGTGCGCGAGCTGGGCGACCTGAAGTACAACCAGCTGGGCCTGCACTTCTCCGACGACCAGGGCTTCCGCATCGAGTCCACGTCGCATCCCGAGATCGTGTCCCAGCAGCACCTGACGAAGGCGCAGGTCCGGAAGATCGTCAAGCTGGCCCAGAGCCGGCACATCCAGATCGTGCCCGAGATCGACTCGCCGGGACATCTGGGAGCGGTCATCGCCGCGCACCCCGACCTCCAGCTGCGCAATGTGAACGGGGCCGCGACCCGGGGCGCCATCGACATCTCCAAGCCCGAGTCCGCCGAGATCGTCGACGACCTGCTGAACGAGTACGCCGGCCTCTTCCCCGGCGACCAGTGGCACCTCGGCGGCGACGAGTACCAGGCGCTGGTCGTCTCCGATCCCGAGGCGTCCTACCCGCAGCTGGCCTCGGCCGCCCGGGAGGCCTACGGCTCCGGCGGCACCGTCGCCGACCTCGCCACCGGCTGGCTCAACGACCGCTCCGACACCGTCCGCGCCCATGACCGCACCCCGCGGGCGTGGAACGACGGCTTCTTCCGCGACACCTCCGTCCAGCCGGACAAGGTGATCCAGGTGGCGTACTGGACGGGCAAGGAGATCGGGGCCCGCGAGCCGCTGGTGTACCTGCAGGCCGGACGGAAGGTCATCAACTACAACGACGAGTTCCTCTACTACGTGCTCGGAGAGCCGCAGACCTTCGTCTACCCGACCGGTGAGCGGATCTACGCGCAGTGGACGCCCCGGGTCCTGCGGGGGACGACGGCGGTGCCGGCCAAGTACGACCCCCAGATCCTCGGCGGGTCCTTCGCGGTCTGGTGCGACCTGGCGAACTCCCAGACGCAGGCCCAGGTGGCGGCCGGGATCCGGATGCCGCTGCGGGCGACGGTGCAGAAGCTCTGGGACCCGGGTAAGCCCTCATTGACCTGGGCCGAGTTCAGGGCGCTCGCGAACCGGCTGGACTGAGCCGGATTGGCCCATATGCCTGCGAACCCCTGTACGACTGTGGTGTATTCGGCCCGAGCCGAACCGATCAGCCAGGGGGAACCGGGATGGGCTACTGGGGGTACTTCGTCGTGGGCCGCGGGGCGCGGCCGCTGGCGGAGCTGGACGCGCTGGCCGGCGCCGAGGGGATGGCGTTACGCGCCGAGGCGCCGGACGGCTGGCAGGTGTGGGAGTACCCGAGCGGGGACGGCGAGGTCGGCAACATGAACGACCTCGCCCGTGAGACCGGGGCGCCCGCGCTCTTCGGCTACGTCATGGACAGCGCGACGGTGGCCGTGGAGGCGGCGGCGCCGGAGAGCGGAGCGTGGACGACCTGCCTCGCGCGGGCCGCGATGGCCGGCTACATCGGCGCCTCGGACGAGGGGCTCACGCTGGAGGACTACTTCCTCGAACCCCCCGACGCCGCCGAACGGGCCGTCGCCTGGGCCGCCGAGGCCGGGCACGAGGTGAACGCCGAGTCGGTGGTCGACGTACTCACCGCCGAGGCGGATCCCTTGGCCGAAAACCTGTTCTTCCGGCTGCTCGACCGGCTCGGCGTCGTGCCGCTGTGACACTCCCGGGTCGTCGCACGCAGTAAGGGGAGGTGCGGGCTCCGTTAGGGACGGTGCCTGCCAGGGGCCTGTGCGGGGACCCCGACCCTCTTAACCGACCCGCTATGGGAGGCGTGGATGAGCCTGGTGGAACTGATCGCTCAGGCCGACGAACGCGGACTGGCCGCCAGCGGGTTGGCTTGTTTGGATCGATGCGTGCCGCTGCTCGGCGGGGACGACGAGGCGCTGCGGCCGCTGTGGGCGAACCTGGCGAGCGGCGGGGACCCCGCCGAGTGGGGCGAGTTGCTGGAGCAGGTGCGCGGGAAGCTGGGCGTCGCGGAGGTCGTGGACGACACGGACCTCGAGGACGAGGCCGCGCTGCTCGCCCGGCGGATGCTGGCCGCCGCCCCCGCCGTACGGTCCGCCGCCGAGGCGCGGATCTGGGCCGACGCCTGCTCCGTCGCCTCCCTTCAGATACACCGGCTGCTCGACCCGGCCGAGGGCGACAGCGCCTCCGCCGACGTCCCGACCGAGGCCCTGGACTCCGTACGGGCGGGCGGGGCGCCCGGCGCGAGCCGGCCGGAGGGCATGTCGCCGCTGGTGGCCGCCGAACTGCGCCGTCAGGTCAGCGTCCTGGAGCTCCTCGCCGGACACGGTGCCGGCGGTCTGCGCCGGGCCCTGGAGGTGTCGACCGAGGGGCGGCGGGTGCTGCGTGCCGTCGTGTCGCGGCGGGCCAGGGGGCGCGGCTGACCGGCCGGCCGCCCCGGCGCTCTCAGATCATCAGCCACTTCACCACTGCGTCCCCGTACTCGGCGGTCTGCTCGTAGAAATCGGTCAGGTCGCGGTGCGTCGCCGCGAACATGCCGCGCACCTCGGGCTCCGCCTCCGACACGTCGTACGGCCGCAGCAGTTGCGGGCGCGCGTCGCGCCACAGGCCGTCGAAGTCGGCTCTCTTGAGGTATCCGGCGACCCCGCCCACCTGTGACGCGGTGAGCAGCAGGAACGGCGGCAGGGCCGGATCGTTGTGGAAGACCGGGCGGCCGCCGAGCACCACGTTGGTGCGGGGGCCTTCCGATGCGTGGTTCGGGGGGACGCCGCAGTAGAGGAGTTCGACGTCGCCGTACAGCTTGTCGAGCACCTCCTCGCGATGGCGGCCGATCCGCTCCCGGACGGTGTCCCAGTCGTCCTCGAACAGACGCTGGAACCAGGGGGCGCTGTTGCGCAGTGCCGGGGGCGGTACCGCGCGCAGATGGAAGTACATGCTCATCAGTGACTGGAGCGCACGGGAGCGGCGAAGCGTCACTCCCGGCCAAACCTGATTCCTGGGGGAGTCCTGTGACTGTCTTCGGAGCGAGGTGGGGCGGTCCTGCGCCGGTCCGGGGAATCCGGCGGATCCGGGTGACGAATCGCAGGTCGAACACGCTCTGAAGGATGTGACGACTCAAGCGGAGACCAGGCCCGCAGCCGCGACCAAGCCGGTGCGGTGGGCGGCGGACGCGGTGGCGACGATGCGTGAGGGAGCGCGGCTGCGACTCGACTACTCGGAGCAGAGCCTGTGGCGGGTCGACCGGATGATCGAGAGCCTGCGCAGCGAGGGCACGCCGTACGCCGCCGTGGAGAACACACTGCGCGGGTTCGGCGCGTACGCCGGTGAGGTGATCGCCCGTCAGACCGGCGCCGAGTGGTGGACGACCGGCGGGGACCACTGGATCCGGACGCCCGACGGGCGGATGTGGGACCCGGTCGACGAGGCGCGGCGGTGCTTCGCGGGCGACGGGTCGCTGCGGCTGCTGTGCCGGGACGCCACGCGGCGGTAGGCGGCCGGACCGGACACGAACCGGCCGGGACCCCGTGAATGGGCGGGGTCCCGGCCGGTTCGGACGGTTTCTCCGGTGCCGCTACGGGGTCAGCGTCTGGCCAAGATGGGCGTCCGTCGGGGTGCCCAGAGCCGTCTTGCTGTGGATGACGGCCTCGGTGTAGCCGAGCCCCGTGCTGTTGCTCGGGAGGTACAGCACGATGCCGTCCGTGCCGTCCTCGCCCTCGGCGCCGAGCGTCAGGTCCGCCCGCCCGTAGCCCGAGAGGTCCGTCAGCGAGACGGCGGAGCCGAACAGGTCGCCGCTCTCCGCCGTGCCGGCGACGCCGGTCGTGTCCTGCGAGACGCGGATCGAGCCGGTGCCGGTCAGGCCGGTCGAGGTGCCCTTGGCCAGCAGCACGTCACCGGCGTTGGACTGGTTCACGCCGCCGCGCGGGAAGTCCTCGCCGGGGACGCCGGCCAGGGCGTCGGCGTAACCGTCGGCGTTGTAGTCGCCGACCGAGACGGAGGCGCCGAACAGGTCGCCGGACTCGTTGCCGCCGGCGACGTTCGCGGTGTCCTGGTGGATCGTCGTCATGCCGGTCGTGGTGAAGCCGGTCGAGGTGCCGGGGACCATGGTGATCTGGCCTCCCGAGAGGCCGCCCGACTCCGACGCGACGGGCTGCCCGATGACGATGTCGTCGTAGCCGTTGCCGTTGACGTCGCCCGCGGCGAGGGAACGGCCGCCCTTGACGGAGATCACGCCGGCCTTGGTCAGACCGGTCGCCGAGCCCGCGAACCGGACCACACGGCCGATGCCGCCGGTGTCGCGGTAGTTGAGGGCGACGTCGCCGTAGCCGTCCCGGTTGAAGTCGCCGGTCGCGGCGTCCAGGTAGGCGACGGCGCCGGTCGCCGTGGTGAGCGTGCCCGAGGCGGTCGCGCCGCCGGTCAGCCGCGCGTTCCAGTTGCCGCCCCGGCCGGTGCCGGCCGCGAACACGTCCGCCTTGCCGTCGCCGTTGAAGTCGCCGACGGCGACCGTCGAGCCGAGCTTGGCGCCGGTGGCGGTGACGCTGCCCGACGTGGTGTACGAGAAGCCGGTGTTCAGGGCCGGGCCGTACATGACGACGACCTGGCCCCGGTCGGCGTGGCCGCTGGTGTCGTCCTCGCCGGGCGTGCCGATCGCGAGGTCGGCGTAGCCGTCGCCGTTGACGTCGCCCCATGCGGTGGCGGCGCCGAAGTTGTCGCCGGACTCGTGGGAGCCGGGGACGCCGGTGCTGTTCTGGGTGAGGGTCCGCCGGGCCGCGGGGACCGGGCCGTCGAGGCCGCCCGGGACGACGGTGAGGGTGCCGCCGCCGCTCAGCGCGCGGGGCGTGCCGGCGACCAGGTCGGCGATGCCGTCACGGTTGACGTCGGAGGTGGCCAGGGCGTGCGAGATGCCCGGGGTCTTCGCGGTCTGGGCGATCCGGGTGAGCTTGGGGTAGAGGTTCGCGCCGGGGCAGGCCGTGGAGTTGGTGTCCCGGTGGCCGAAGACACGCGGCAGGGTGACCGACTGTCCCATCGGGATCTTGTTGCCGTCGACGCCCTGGTCCACGCCGGACGTCAGGGTGACCTTGCCGGTCGGGTCGATGCCGTACATGCCGAACTTCCAGGCCACGATCCGCGCGATGGCGTCCAGCCCGGCGCGGCTGGGCCTGGCCGACTCGAAGTTGCCGATGTAGGAGATGCCGACGGTGTCGGTGTTGAACCCGACGTCGTGCGCACCCCGCACCGGCAGGTCCATGCCGCCGCTGCGGCCCTCGAAGATCTGGCCGCACCTGTCGACGACGAAGTTGTAGCCGATGTCGAAGTAGCCGCGGGAGAAGTGCTCCTGCTGGATCGTGCGCATCCGGGCCCTGGACTCGCCGCAGGACAGCTTGTTGTCGCTGTCGACGCCGGTGTGGTGGACGACGGCGGCCTTGATCTCGGTGCCGTACTCCGGGGTGCCGTCGTAGTCCGTGGACGCGCCCCACTCGGCCTGCGTGATGACGGGCGGCCTGACGACCGTCGAAGGGCGGGGAGCGGGAACCGTGGGGGTGGGGGAGGCGGTCGGGGACGCGGACCCGGTGGGCGTCCCGGTGGCCGTCGGCGTGTCCGTGGACGTGGCCGTCGCGGTGGGCGTCGCCGTCTCCGAGGGGGTGGCCGTCTCCGTCGGGGTGGCCGTCTCCGTCGGGACGGGCGTGTCCGTCGGGACGGGGGTGTCCGTCGCCGGGGCGGTGGTCTCCTCCGCGGCGAACGCTGCGGGGCGTATGCCGCCCTTGGGGTCCGTGCCCGGGTCGAGCAGCTTGACGTCCATGCCGGCGGGCTGGCCGGCGGCCTCGGTGCCGTCGGCGCCCACGAGCCGGACCTCGATGCCGTCGGAGTCGCCGGTCCACACCGACTCGGTGCCCCCGCGCAGGGCCGCGCGCTCGCCCTCCGCCCCGTCCGCCTGGCCCGGTTCGACGGCGACCTTCTGCCAGCCGGACCACTCGCCGGTCTCGATGTCCCGGGTGCGCACCTCGGGCGTGCCCTTGGCCTTCGCCTCGGGGTCGGTCCAGGTCAGCACGACCGCGCTGAAGCGGTCGGTGTCCTGCTCGGCCAGGCCCTTGCGGCCCGACCCGCGGTCCTTGAGCTTCAGCGTGTGGATCGACGGTGCCCGGTTCTCCGGCTTGGCGTCGGCCGGCGCGGACGGCTCCGCGATGGCATACGTCACGACGCCGGCGCCGCTCAGTACGACGGCCCCCACCGTCAGCCACGCACGTCTCTTGAGGCTGAGCGGTTTGTACGCATGGGTCCTGCGAGGACTCAACTGTCCCACCCCTAGTAAATGGTCACGGCTGCATCACCTGTCACACAGGTGGCACATACAGCCAGCGCACAGACGGCAGGATCTGTCACTCACGGGGCGAGTTTTGCGGGAACAATGTCATTTACCGTCAAAAAGCGCGCGGGGACGGGCCCTTGACGGACCCGGCCCCGCTTGGTGCCGGGCGTCAGCCCGCCCAGACCTCGGCGTCCTCGGCCGGCACGGTGGTGGCCAGGCTCAGCTCCTTGCGGGCGGCGACCGTCTTGCCCGGGTCGATGCCGGTGAAGGCGGCGTCGTAGGCGATGTAGAACGCGTCGGCGTCGCCGGCGTTCGCGGCCTTCCGCCAGGAGGCGGCGGTCTTCGTCAGCTGGTCGCGCAGCTTGCCGACCTCGGTGCCGTCGATGCCCTTCAGGCCCTTGAGGTGCGTGTCGAGGGCGTCGGCGACGGCCTTGGCCTGCGCCTTGTAACCGGGCAGGTCCTCCTCGACGGTGTCCTTCTCGGGCTGGGTCGCCCACAGGGCGTCGTAGACGCCGTTCGCACCGGTCAGGTAGGTGGTCTGCTCCGGCTTCAGGGACTTGGCGTCGGGGTTCAGCTCGCCGCTGAAGGTGCCCGACTCCTTGGTGTAGGTGCAGCTGACGGCACGGTCGCCCGTCGCCCAGCTCTCCGCGGTCGGGGTGTAGTAGAAGATCGAGACGCCCTTGGGCAGCGCCCAGGTGTCCGGGGCGAACTTGCCCGCCTCGACCGGGCACCGCTCGTCGGCGATCGCCGAGATCGCGTCGTCGCCGGGGTACGCCTTCCCCTCGGTGATCGAGAACTCACCGGCGACTTGGCCGGCGTGCGCCTCGGCGCAGGGCACGATCTCCACCGTGTAGGCGGTGCCCTCACCCTTGCTGTTCGGGTTGTAGCAGTCCCCGATGTCCAGCGAGTACACCGAGCGCTGACGGGCCACCTTCTTGGCGCCGTCCTTGGCGCTGTCGACGGCGTCCGAGACGTCCGAACACCCCACCGCACCGATCGCGAGCAAGGCAACTACGGCAGATATGCCGCGAAGAGAACGATAAGGGGCAGCGATGGCCATGACGTGTACATCCTCTTAAGTGATCTTTATGGGGGGTGCGCCGCATCGTATGCCATCCCTGTGACATGGCTGTGCGATGGCCCCTGTCCCGCCACGGCGTCTCTGACTCGCGACGGGCCGCAAGGGTTGTAGTCCGGCCGCCGGTGGGTGGGCCCTGTGACACTTCCGTGAGCTCGGGCGCTGTTGTGCGTGGAGGGACGTGGGCAAGGGTGGCCGCGCCGCGAGGCGCGGATTCGCCACGAACCGGTACGGACGAGGACAGTTCTTGGGCCAGGGAGGAGAACCCCGCCGCGTGCGCGCGCACGACGGGGAATTGGGCGCGGCCGTCGCGCGGGCCCAGGAAGGCGACGAGGCGGCGTTCGCGGTCGCGTACCGGCTCGTACAGCCGGCACTGCTCGGGTTCCTGCGCGGGCTGGTCGGGGACGACGCGGAGGACGTGGCGTCCGACGCCTGGCTGGAGATCGCCCGCGACCTCGGGCGCTTCAAGGGCGACGGGGCCGGGTTCCGGGGCTGGAGCGCGACCATCGCGCGGCACCGGGCGCTGGACCATCTGCGCCGGCAGAAGGTACGGCCCCGGGCGTCGGCCCTGGAGCAGGACGTACTGGAGCTGCCCGGTACGCACAGCACGCACGACCAGGCGCTGGAGTCGATCTCCACGGAGCGCGCCCTGGAGCTGGTCGGCGGGCTGCCGCGGGACCAGGCCGAGGCGGTGCTGCTGCGGGTGGTCGTCGGCCTCGACGCCCCGGCCGCGGCACGCGTCCTGGGCAAACGCCCGGGGGCGGTCCGCACGGCCGCGTACCGGGGGCTGAAGCGTCTGGCCAAGCAGCTGGGCGTTCAAGGTGTGACGGATGACGGCCCCCGGACGCTGGGGGAATCGAAATGAACAGTGCGGGTGACGACGGCGGCAGGGCGACTGTCCCGCCGACCAGCCGTCGCTGACCGGTCGACGAACGGGCGCGTGAGTCGTACGGGGCCTGACGTACGTACAGGCTCTACGGACTCGTAAGTCACAGCTGTCACATTGATTACGTAGGCCACAGGGGTCCTGGGGACCGCCTGGGCCGAAGAGCCAGAGGGGTCGGACGGGACGTGTGCGACACGCACGCCCCGCAGGTCGATCGAGTGAGTCGGACAGGGACGGAAAACGGACATGGGTGAACAGCAGAACGGCGGTGGGGCCCTGGGCCGTCGGCGTGCGCACCCTGGCGGCATCGCATCCGGCCACGGCCACGGACACGAACCCCGCAACGGCTTCGGATCCGCCACCGGCACGGCGTTCGACGACGCGGCCCTCGAAGCCCTCCTCTCCGCCGCCATGTTGCGGGGGCACCGTCCGGACGCCGAAGGCGAACAGCGCGCGGTGGCCGCGTTCCGGGCCGCCCGGGACGAGGGCGTGCACCGGGCCCGCACCCGGCGCCGTGACGACTGGCGGCCCCGCGAACGCCGGTGGCCCGCCTTCTCGGTGAAGACCACGCTCTCCGTGTTCGTCGCGAGCCTCACCCTCGGCGGTGCCGCGTTCGCCGCGATCGGCACGGCCGGCTTCTCGGACGACTCCGCCGGTGACAACAGCAGGCCCGCTCCGGCCGGCAGCGCCCCCGACCGTCCGGCCGCGGAACCGTCGGGCGCCGGCTCGGCCGGGCCCGGCCATCCGGCCACGGCCGAGGACACCGAGGCCAAGTGCCGCGCCTACGACCAGGTCAAGGACACCGGCAAGGCCCTGGACGCGACGGCCTGGCAACGGCTCGTCGCGGCGGCCGGCGGCGCGGACAAGGTGAATGCGTACTGCGCCGAGCAGTTGGCGGAGGAGAAGAACGTGCCGACCGGGAGGGCCGCCGAGCCGACCGGCAAGGCCGAAGGCGGCCCCGCCGCCGGCAACAGCCAGAGCCGCACCGGGAACGAGAACGAGAACGCCGGCAAGGGTGCCGGGAAGAAGGACTGACCCGGCCGCTCAGTGCCCTGGGCCATGGCCCGTCCGTGGCCGCGAGGCCGATCGAGTGTGAGGGCCCGGGCCGTCCCGGGCCGTCTCGGCTGCCCCGGGGCCGGAGAAATGACCCTCGGACACGCACCGAGGCAACGGCCGGGGCCGCCACCCCCCACAGGAGAGGCCCCGGCCGTCGCGCGGCACGGGCCGCGCGGCGGCCCGTACCTTCTACAGCGCCATGACTGCGTTTTCTGTCACACCCGGGCCGTCACATTCGCGGATTCCCGGGTAGTTGCATGTTGTACGGACATGGACGAGCAGCGGTTTCAGGCCGTAACGTGCCTTTCGCGCCGACGGCGGAGGAGACAAGGCCACCGCAGGACCAGCGGTCTTGGTACCGCGACCATCAGTTGACCAACGACAACGGCGAGAACCCGGTCCGCGAGAGCGGCGCCGGCTCAGGCGCAGAAGGGCGCGCACCAGTGCTGGGGGACGACGCGGAGCTGACCGCCGCGGTGCTTGCGGCACAGGACGGGGACGAGACCGCGTTCCGGACTGTGTACCGCTCCGTGCACCCGCGGCTGCTCGGGTACGTGCGGACGCTGGTCGGTGAGCCGGACGCCGAGGACGTCGCCTCGGAGTCGTGGTTGCAGATAGCGCGTGACCTGGAGCGGTTCAGCGGGGACGCGGACCGGTTCCGCGGCTGGGCGGCCCGGATAGCCCGCAACCGCGCCCTCGACCACATACGCATGCGCGGCCGCCGCCCCGCGATCGGCGGCGACGAGACGGAACTGACGGGGAAGGCCGCCGAGTCCGACACGGCGGGCGAGGCCATGGAGGCCCTGGCCACGGACGGCACTCTCTCCCTCATCGCGCGGCTGCCGCAGGACCAGGCCGAGGCCGTCGTGCTCCGCGTGGTCGTGGGACTCGACGCCAAGACGGCCGCGGAGACGCTCGGCAAGCGTCCGGGCGCCGTACGGACCGCCGCGCACCGGGGCCTGAAGCGGCTCGCCGAGCTGCTCGGCGACGATCCGGAATCGGCCGGGGTGCTCGACGCCCTGCCTCCCCAGCGAGAACCGCGCGGCCGTGCGGTGACGTCCGCGAGTGTGACGCATACGCGCTCGCGGACGCAGAAGGATGTGTGATGGCCGACGAGCAGTACAGGTGGCTGGACCGCGAAACGGCGGAGCGACTGCTGCGCGGAGAGGCCCTCGAAGCTGTCGACGCGGCCGACCGCGACCAGGCCGAACGCCTCGCCAAGACGCTTGAGGCGATGACCGCCGAACCCCCGCTGACCAGCGACGAACTCCCCGGAGAGGCCGCCGCGCTGGCCGCTTTCCGCGCGGCGCGCGAGCGCCGGGACACCGACTCCGCGACCGCCGGCGACAGCCCCGGCCGGCCGGCTTCCGAGGCCGCCGACGTCGGGCTCGTCCAGCTCGGCGGCCCGGCCCGCGCCGTCCGTCGCCCCCGTTGGGCGCGTCCGGTGCGGCTCGGGCTCGCTGCCGCGCTGGCCGTCGGCATGGTCGGTGGAGTCGCGGTCGCGGCCGGAACCGGAGTCCTGCCGACGCCGTTCGACCGCGACGAGCCGGCCCGTCCGGCCGCCACGGTCTCCGCGCCCGTACCCACGGAACACCCGCTCATCTCGCCCTCCCCGCCGACCGGTGGCGGCAAGGAGGCCACGCCCGACGGCGGCTCCGAGCCGCCGACGGTGTCCGGCGCTCCCGAGCACACGGTGGACCCCGGCGGCCCGGCCGCGGGTGACGACTCCGCCTCCAAGGGCGGGGCGAAGCCCGGCGGCTGGTGGCAGGCCGTCACGTCCTACTGCCGTGACGTACGCGACGGCAGGCCACTGCCCGTGGACCGCCGCCGCACCCTGGAGGGCGCCGCCGGCAGTTCCGCCCGTGTGTGGAAGTACTGCAAGAACGTCCTCGCCGGCGCCGGCGAGAGCACCCGCTCCCCGCGCGACGGGGGCGAGGACGAGGGCGACGACAAGGGCCACGGCAAGGGCGACGACGACCAGGACAAGGACAGCGGCAGAGGTCACGACAAGGGCAGGGGCAACGGCAGAGGTCACGAGGTGGACCGCGGCGGCGACGGCCACTCCCGTGGTCACCGCGACGGCCGCCCCGGGTCCGGCGCCGCGCGCACCACGTCCGCCGTGACCGGCTTCCTCTCGGACCGCCCCCTGCCGCCGGCCACCCCCGCGCTCCCGACGCCCGGCTCCGTCCGCGCCCTCTGAGCAGGGCGTACGCCCGAGCCTCTCCGAGCGCACGCCGCTGACCTGCGGTTTTGTGAACCCGGAAAAATTCTTCGGCGCAGGAGTGACATTTTCGGCCGCCACGGCGCTGAACTGAGTGAGCCGACTGGTCATCGGCCTAGCACAGAGCCGGGGTTCCCCCCGTACCTACGGCTCGTGCATCGGCGCGGGCGGGACACGTTCCCCCGGTCCCGCCCGCGCCCCATACTCCGCCTCCGTGCCTCACCAGTGGACGACGACCTTGTCGCCGTTGCGCACCTCGGTGAACATCTGCGCGATGGCCCGCTCGTCACTCACGTTCACACAGCCGTGCGAGGCTCCCGCGTACCCCCTGGCCGCGAAGTCGGACGAGTAGTGCACCGCCTGGCCGCCGCTGAAGAACATCGCGTACGGCATGGGGGAGTCATAGAGCGTCGACACATGGTTCCGTGACTTCCAGTAGACGGTGAACACGCCTTCCCGCGTCGGCGTGTACTGCGAGCCGAACCGCACCGGTACCTCCACGACCGTGTGCCCGTCGATCATCCAGCGCAGCGTGCGGCTCGACTTGCTGATGCACAGCACCCGCCCGGTCAGGCACCGCGCGTCCGGCTCGTCGGCCGGCTGACCGCCCATCAGATACAGGTCCCACATGCCGGGTTCGCGCGTCATGCTCACCAGCCGCTCCCAGGTGACCTGGTCGGTGCTGCCGGTCTCGGGCAGCCCGCGCTTGCCCTGGAAGCCCTTGACCGCCTGCTCGGTGAGATCGTCGTAGGTCCCGGTCGGCCCGTCGAAGAGCCAGGCCACCTGCCGCAGCCGTGCCTGGAGTTCGCGCACGTCGCGGCCGGTGTCGCCCGGCCGCCACAGCACGACGGGCGCCGCGGCCGCCGGTGCCGAGGGCGGCTTGTCGTCGGGCGCCGCCGACTTGGGGGACGGTGTGCCGCTCGGCAGCTCTATGTGCACCGGCGAGTGCCGCTGCCCGTCGTCGGATGCCTGCACGGTGCAGCCGCAGAGCACGGTGAGTGTGGCGCCCGCGGCCAGCACCGCGGTGGTTCTGCCCCTACGTCTGGTACGCACCTTCCCGGTATCCCCGATACGCATCCTCGCCATGCCCCTGATACGCATCCGACCCCCCTGTGTCTCATCGCGACCCCCCGACCGGCCGCTCGACATCACCCGAGATGTTCCCCTCGCGTGACCGGTCGCGAACTACGCGGCATGGTGGGAGACGGAGTGGGACCCGGAGGCCACCGCCCCGGTGGGGGTGTACTGGCAGCGAACGGACACTGCAACGCGGAGGCACACCATGGCGCGCGAGTCGGAGTCGGGACTGCCCATCGAGCCGGTCTACGGGCCGGGCGCGCTGACCGGCTGGGACCCGGCCGAACAGCTGGGCGAGCCGGGCTCGTACCCCTACACCCGCGGCGTGTACCCCACGATGTACACCGGCCGCCCCTGGACCATGCGCCAGTACGCCGGCTTCGGCACGGCGACGGAGTCCAACGCCCGCTACCGCGACCTGATCGCGCACGGCACGATGGGCCTGTCGGTCGCCTTCGACCTGCCCACCCAGATGGGTCACGACTCCGACGCCCCGATCGCGCACGGCGAGGTCGGCAAGGTGGGTGTGGCCATCGACTCGATCGACGACATGCGGGTGCTGTTCGGCGGGATCCCGCTGGACAAGGTGTCGACGTCGATGACGATCAACGCGCCGGCCGCGCTGCTGCTCCTGCTGTACCAGCTGGTCGCGGAGGAGCAGGGCGTCACGGCGGACCGGCTGACCGGCACGATCCAGAACGACGTGCTGAAGGAGTACATCGCACGCGGCACGTACATCTTCCCGCCGAAGCCGTCCCTGCGGCTGATCGCCGACATCTTCAAGTACTGCAGGGCCGAGATCCCGAAGTGGAACACGATCTCGATCTCCGGCTACCACATGGCCGAGGCCGGGGCGAGCCCGGCGCAGGAGATCGCCTTCACGCTCGCGGACGGCATCGAGTACGTGCGCACCGCCGTCGCGGCCGGCATGGACGTCGACGACTTCGCACCGCGGCTGTCCTTCTTCTTCGTGGCCCGTACGACGATCCTGGAGGAGGTCGCCAAGTTCCGTGCCGCCCGCCGTATCTGGGCGCGGGTGATGCGCGACGAGTTCGGCGCGCGTGACCCGAAGTCCCTGATGCTGCGCTTCCACACCCAGACCGCCGGTGTGCAGCTCACGGCCCAGCAGCCGGAGGTGAACCTGGTGCGGGTGGCGGTGCAGGGCCTCGCGGCGGTCCTCGGCGGCACCCAGTCCCTGCACACGAACTCCTTCGACGAGGCCATCGCGCTGCCCACGGACAAGTCGGCGCGCCTGGCCCTGCGCACCCAGCAGGTGCTGGCCCACGAGACCGATGTGACGGCGACCGTCGACCCGTTCGCCGGCTCCTACGCCGTCGAGCGGATGACGGACGACGTGGAGCGGGCGGCCGTGGATCTGATGCGGCGGGTCGAGGACCTCGGCGGCGCGGTCGCGGCCATCGAGCACGGCTTCCAGAAGGGCGAGATCGAGCGCAGCGCGTACCGGATCGCCCAGGAGACCGACTCCGGCGAGCGGGTGGTCGTCGGGGTCAACCGCTTCCAGCTGGACGAGGAGGAGCCCTATGAGCCCCTCCGGGTCGACCCCGCCATCGAGGCCCGGCAGGCCGAGCGCCTCGCGCGCCTGCGCGCCGAGCGCGACGGGCGGGCGGTGGAGGCGGCCCTGACCGCCCTGCGGAAGGCCGCCGAGGGCGAGGACAACGTCCTGTACCCGATGAAGGAGGCGCTACGGGCCAGGGCGACCGTGGGCGAGGTGTGCAACGCGCTGCGGGAGGTGTGGGGGACGTACGTCCCGTCGGACGTCTTCTGACGTGAGACGCCTGGGCGGAATGTCGGAGCCCCGTGCGACACTCCCCCTCATGTTCGGTGTCATCGATCTCCCCACCTATCTGGCCGGTCTCGTCCTGATCGTCCTGCTGCCCGGCCCCAACTCGCTCTACGTGCTGTCCGTCGCCGCCCGCCGGGGCGTGCGGGCCGGCTACACCGCCGCGGCCGGGGTGTGGTGCGGGGACACCGTGCTGATGACGCTGTCCGCCGCCGGAGTCGCCTCGCTGCTGCAGGCGAACGCCGTGCTGTTCGGGATCGTGAAGTACGCCGGGGCCGGGTATCTGACCTGGCTGGCGATCGGGATGCTGCGGGCCGCGTGGGCGATGTGGCGGACCCGGCGGGAGAAGGCCGTCGAGGAGACCTCGGACGCCGGCACCCACGAGCGGCCCTTCCGCCGTGCCTTCGTCGTCAGTCTCCTCAACCCCAAGGCGATCCTGTTCTTCGTCGCCTTCTTCGTGCAGTTCGTCGACCCCGGATACGCCTACCCGGCGCTGTCCTTCGTCGTCCTCGGGGCCTTCGCCCAGGCCGCGAGCTTCCTGTACCTCACCGCGCTGATCTTCAGCGGCACCCGGCTTGCGAGTGCCTTCCGCCGGCGCAAGCGCCTGTCGGCGGGCGCGACCTCGGCGGCCGGCGCGCTGTTCCTCGGCTTCGCGGTGAAGCTGTCGCTCGCCAGCTCCTGACCGCAGGACTACAGGCCGGCGCGCGCCAGGTACCTCGGCAGTCCGTCGCCCGTGTCGCCGGCCCAGCCCACATAGCCGTCCGGCCGCACCAGGAACAGGCCCGTCCCGTAAGACTCCTGCGCCGGGCCGCGGACCACGGCGACCGAGCCGGGCGGCTCCGGTGCCTCCGCCCCGACCGCCACCAGCGTCCAGTGCGGACCCCGGAAGGCGTCGAAGAGGCGTACGCCGCCCAGCGTGCCGTCCGGTGCGCGGTCGCCCGCCCGCAGGGCCGCCGGGGCCCGCCGGGTCTCCGCCGTCAGGCTCGACTCCCGGTACCCGAGGCCCAGCTGACGCGTCGCCTTTCCGCGGCGCACCTCGCCCCGGTGCACGCTGGTCGACAGTCCGAGCATGTCCGCGGCGATGGGGCGACGTTCCTCCTCGTACGTCGCCAGCAGGGCCTCGTCCGCCCCGTCCCGCAGGACCGCGCCCAGCTTCCACCCCAGGTTGTAGGCGTCCTGCACGCTGGTGTTGAGCCCTTGCCCGCCGGCCGGCGAGTGCACGTGCGCGGCGTCCCCGGCGAGGAACACCCGCCCGTCGCGGAACCGGTCCGCGAGGGCGGCCCGGGGGCGGAAGTCCGAGGCCCACCGCACCTCGGTCACGTCCTCCGGCGCCAGGTGCGAGCGCGCGGCGACGAGCTTGCGGATGCCCTCCAGGGAGAGGTCCACCGCGGTGCCGTCCGGGAACTGGGCGGCGACCTGGAAGTCCTCGGTGCCCGCGAGCGGGCAGATCGCCAGGTAGCCGTCGTCCGCGCGGGGCGGGAAGATGTGCCAGTTGTCGCGGTCCAGGCCGGTGATCCTGACGTCCGCGACCAGCGCCGGATTCGGGTCGACCGTCTCGCCGGCCATGCCGATGCCGAGGGCCCGCCGCACCACCGAGCGGCCGCCGTCGGCGGCGACGGCATAGCGGGCGCGCACGCGGCCGCCCGTCGTGAAGCGGACCGTCACCCCGTCCTCGTCCTGCTCGATCCCGACCGCCTCCAGACCGAAGGCGACCCTCCCGCCGAGTTCCTCCAGCCGTTCGAACAGGATGCGCTGCGTCCGCCACTGCGGGACCATCCACGGCTCGTCGTACGGGGAGTCCTCGCTCGCCTCGGCGGGGTCGAACATGTGGTGCTCGCCGACCCGCCGCCCGTCCTGCCAGATCATCCCGACCGGGTAGGTGCCGCCCGCCGCGCGGATCGCGTCGAGCACGCCCAGGTCGTCGAAGACCTCCATCGTGCGCGGCTGGATGCCCTTGCCGCGGGAGCCCGGGAACAGTTCCCCGGACCGCTCCACGACCAGCGCGTCCACGCCCCGCCGGGCGAGGTCGATGGCGAGGGTGAGCCCCGTCGGGCCCGCGCCCACGATCAGTACGTCCGCAGACATAACGTCGGTGTTCATGCCATTCCCCCCTTAACGTTGTTAAGTGCCTTCCGCTATGAGCGTGCCCTTAACGCCGTTAAGCTGTCAAGCGTGACTACGGAACGACGAGCCCCGCTCGACCGCAGGCGCGTCGCGGACACCGCCCTCGCGCTGCTGAACGAGGCCGGCCTGGACGGGCTGACCCTGCGCGCCATCGCCAAGGAGCTCGACGTCAAGGCGCCGGCCCTGTATTGGCACTTCAAGGACAAGCAGGCGCTGCTCGACGAGATGGCCACGGAGATGTACCGCCGCATGATCGCCGGCACGCCCCTGGATCCCGGCGACACCTGGCAGGAACGGCTGCTCAAGGCGAACCGCGGACTGCGCTCGGCGCTGCTCGGCTACCGCGACGGCGCCAAGGTCTTCAGCGGCTCACGCTTCACGGGCGCGGTGCACGCCGAGCAGATGGAGGACACCCTGCGCCTCTTCACGGCCGCGGGCTTCGCGCTGGCCGACGCGGTCCGGGCGACCTCGACGACGTACCTCTACACCCTCGGTTTCGTCACCGAGGAACAGGGCGTCGAGCCGCTGCCGGGGGAGCGCCGAGAGGGCTACGACATCGACGAGCGTGCCCGTCTGATGGCCGACTTCCCGTTGGCGGCCCAGGCGGGCGCGGAGATCTTCGCGGACTACGAACGGCACTTCGAGGAAGGGCTGGCCCTCGTGATCGCCGGGATCGAGGCGCGGTACGGGGTCCGGTGAGAGCCTGCGGGCACCCGTATTCGTCGAACCGATCGATGGTCGCGCCGATGGGGACGTGTGTGCGGCGCCGCATCGTTGATTCTCGAAAAAGGAGGGCGGGCCGTTACTTTTCGTTCACCTGATGGCCGCCGAGGAGACAATGTCCGGCGTCGAACGTCTCCTACGGTCGCAGGGATCCGCCCCGGAGAGAGCCCAGGTGTACGCGTGACCAACCCCCCGACACTGTCCGTGATCGTCCCCTGCTACAACATCGAGTCGTACGTACCCGAGACGGTGACCAGCCTGGTCAACAACGAACGGGACGACTTCGAGTTCATCTTCGTCGAGGACCGGTCCACCAAGGACAAGACGTACGAAGCGCTGCTGACGCTGACGAAGAGACTGAAGAACAGCAGGGTGATACGGCACGAGAAGAACGGCGGACTGGCCACCGCGCGCAACACCGGCATCGACGCCTCGGAAGGCCGCTACCTCACCTTCCTCGACGGCGACGACTGGCTGGCTCCGGGCTACCTCGCGGATCTGACGGACGCCATCGAGCGCCTCGACGTCGATTTCGTACGCACCGACCACGTCCAGGTCACCGGAATCGAACGGACCGTGCACCGGGCCCCCGAGGGCCGCCGGCACATCGCCCTCGACCCGCGCACCTCGATCCTCCCCGTCGACGACACCACCATGGTCGACTACCCCTACGCCTGGGCCGGCGTCTACCACCGCCGCCTCCTCGACAAGGGCATGCTGCGCTTCCACGACGGCCTGAAGACCGCCGAGGACCGCCCCTGGATCTGGGACCTGCACCGCAGGGCCGACTCCTACGCGGTCGCCAGCCTGCGCGGTGTCTTCTACCGCCGGGGCGTGGCCAGTTCGCTGACCCAGATCGGCGATGTGCGCCAGCTGGACTTCTTCCGCTCCTTCGACCTGGTCCTCGCCGAACTCGCCGACGACCCCGAGGTGGGCAAGCTGCGCAAGAAGGCGCTGCGCAACTACTGCGTCGTCATCGCCCACCAACTGCTCAGCCGCGGCCGATTCGAACGCAGCATCGCCGCCCGCCTGAAGCAGATGGCCGCCGAGGCGCTGGGCAGGATGTCGGAGGACGAGCTGGAGGAAGCCCTCGTCGGGATGGGCGAGGAGCGCGTGTACATGCTGCGCCGGATACGGGGTGGCATGAAGGGAGTGGCGGCATGATCCAGATCTTCTTCTCGGCCACGCAGTACGCGGCCGCGACGGTCACCGCCGCCCTACGCGCCGGGCAGTTCGGCCCGCGCGAGGGCGTCCGCCGCATCCTCGTCGTCAGCAACACCGCCGCGATCCCCGAGGTCGGCACCCCGCTGGACCGGATGGCCGGCTTCGAGAAGCTGCGCCCCGAGTTCGACGAGGTGCGCTCCTGGAACGAGTTCATCTCCCCGCACCACCCGGCCGGCTGGTCGCCCCGGGGCCAGGACACCCTGCTGTGGGAGAAGGCCGTACGCCTCGCCTGGAACCTGGGCGACGAGCCCGTCGAGATCGCCTGTGAGTCGATCCAGGCCAACCCCTCGCGCGCGGTCGCGGACATCTTCGCGGACAGCCCGATCCACGTGTACGCGGACGGCCTGATGAGCTACGGCCCCACCCGCAACCGCATCCCGCACGGCATGAGCAGCCGCATCAAGCGCGTCCTGCACCTGGACCTGGTGCCCGGTCTGACGCCCATGCTGCTGTCCGAGTACGGCGTCACGCCCGAGGCCGTCCCGAACGAGGCCATCGTCGACGTCCTCGCGCAGATCGGCGAGTCCGGCGCCGGCATCCTCGCGGAGCGCCTCCCGGCCGACAACCCGCCCACCGCCGTCCTCCTCGGCCAGTACCTCTCGGCCATCGAGCTGATCAGCCAGGACGAGGAGGAGCAGCTGCACATCCGCATGCTGCGCGCCGCCGCCCGGGCCGGTCACCAGGACGTGCTGTTCAAGCCCCACCCGAGTGCGCCGGCCGTC
Source organism: Streptomyces sp. Y7 (assembly GCF_043195415.1). Classification (NCBI taxonomy): domain Bacteria; kingdom Bacillati; phylum Actinomycetota; class Actinomycetes; order Kitasatosporales; family Streptomycetaceae; genus Streptomyces; species Streptomyces sp. Y7. The sequence continues at coordinate 50,622 of NZ_JBIDDQ010000016.1, read as the reverse complement.
TTCAACGAGTCCCTGGAGGCGGTCGCCGCCGAACTCGGCGTCAACCTCACGGTGCTCAACGAGCCGGTCCTCGCCGAGACGGTCTTCGCCTTCCTGAAGCCGAAGCTCGTCATCGGCTGCTTCTCCACCGCGCTGATGACCGCCGCCGCCTTCTACGGCATCCCGGTCGCCCGGGTCGGCACGGACATGCTCCTCGAACGCATCACGCCGTACGAGAACAGCAACCGCATCCCGCTGACCATCATCGACGCGGCGCTGCCCGACGCGGAGAACGCCGAGATCGGCGCCCCGCTCGAACTCGCCGGCATGGCCGAGGAGCTGGCACCGCTGGTGCGCAGCGTCGGCTACTGCATGCAGTCCCGCAAGCACCACGGCGTGCGCGACGAGGTCACCGCCTGGCTCGGCGCCAACCTGGCCCGCTACCAGCACTACTTCAAGCGCCGCCGCCTCACCAGCCTGCGCCTGCCCGGCGGCAGCCCGGTCCGCGCGGAGGCCCTGCGCCGCCACCCGGCGGTCCGCAGAGCGGTACGACAGCTGCGGCAGACGACGCGGAAGTAACGGACGGTCCCGAAAAGTGTGTGGCGCCTCTCCCCGACAGGGGAGGGGCGCCGTTCGTGTGTGGGTGGGGTGGGAGGCGCGCAGCGCCCCGCCCCACCAGAGGCGCGGAGAGCTGCGTGACCAGCCCCCACCGACCCGCGGCGGAACTCGGCCCGCCGGGTCCAGCGGCTAGCGCAGCCGCACCGCCGGCAGCGCCCGCTTCAGCCGGGGCCCGAACGGCTTCTCCACGAACCGGTGCATCAGATACGCCAGCGTCAGCAGACTCAGCACGGACAGCGCCAGCGTCGCGTAGGACCCGAGCCCCAGCCCCCGGTGCAGCACCCGGATGAAGAACCAGCCCAGGTGCTCGTGGATCAGATAGAAGGGGTACGTCAGCGCGCCCGCCAGCGTCAGCCAGTTCCAGTTGGCCCAGCGCGTCCAGCCCAGCGCCACCACGGCGACGGCGGCGAAGGCACAGAAGACGATGGCCTGGATGACCAGCGGGTTGCGGTGGAACTCGCCCTGCGCGCCCGGGTGCCACAGCGCCATGACCGAGTAGCGCTGCCCCAGCAGGAAGGACATGCCGACGATGCCCCACAGCAGCAGGTCGCTGCCGAAGCGGTAGATCAGGTACAGCGCGAGACCCCCGATGAAGAACGGGGCGTGGTCGCGCATCACCAGCTCGTCGGTGAGCGGGTTGTCGGCGACCCGGGCGAACGCGCCGGCCAGCGTCCACAGGATGCAGAAGGTGACGACCCGCTTGTAGGTGACGCCCTTCCAGATCACGAACAGGGCGAAGAGCACGTAGAACTTCAGCTCCACCCAGAGCGTCCAGCACACGCCCAGGACCCGCGGCACGCCCAGCGGCTGCTGCATCATCGTGAGGTTGACCAGGAGCTCGTCCGGCCGGACCGGGTGGACGACCACCGGCAGCAGCACCGCGGCGCCGGTGACCATGACGATGGCCACCCAGTACGCCGGGTAGAGGCGGGAGATCCGGGAGCGGAAGAAGTCGCCGAGGGTACGGCCCCAGCTGCTCATGCAGATCACGAACCCGCTGATGACGAAGAAGAACTGCACGCCCAGGCTGCCGTAGGTGGACAGCTGCGACAGCGTCGGGAACATCGCCCCGGGGGACTGGTGCCAGGAGGTGGCGACCTCGCCGTTCTTGCCGGTGAAGTGATACATGCACACCATCAGCGCGGCCAGCAGCCGCAGCCCGTCCAGGGCGCGCAGCCGGTGCTCGCGCTTGGGCCGGACGGGCACCGGCTCGGCGAGGACCTGGTTCAGCCTGGGTGCCGCCGGCACCGGCGGTGCCGTGGCCTGGTCAGCCGCGCTCATCCTGGGGCCCTTCTCCTGGGAGTCTCGAGGTGCGTTCAGTCGTACGTGATGGACGGTGCCATTTCATACGACGACCGAACGCTATGTCCCTCGGACGGGTGAAAGGTGAGTGACGGCTGACGCTCAGGGAGCGCAAAGGTGTCACACGGATGAACGACCACCCCGGTTTGGTTACTTTCGGCCGGCGACCTGCTTCAGCGCACGGGCCCGCCGCGCCAGTCGGCGCACGGTGGCGTTGCGCGGGATGAAGGAGAGCTGGGCCGGCACGGCACCGGGCAGCGCCAGCGCGGTGAGCCGCTTGCGCTTGAAGTAGCGCCAGGTGTGCGGGTTCAGATGCTTGGAGAGGTAGGCCTCGGCCGCGGTGCGCAGCCCCGGGTAGATCTTCGGCTGCATCGCGAAGCCGACCGCGCCCAGCAGCGCGGCCAGTTCGTCCACCCGCTCGCGCGAGGGCATCGTCCAGCCGCCGACCGCGGACGCGTCCGCGATGTCCGGCAGGAGTGCGTCGACGATGGTCAGCGGCACCCGGTTGCTGTTCTGGTACGGCGTGAGCCGGGCCAGCACGGCCTCCGTGCCGACCCGTGCCACCGGGAGGCCGTACAGACCCGCGGCGGTGAACAGCCCGGTGGAGAAGCAGCCGACGACGAGCGCGGGCCGCAGCCGCTGGAAGGCGACCTCGGCGAGCACGGGACGGTCCAGCAGGGTGAGTTCGGCGCCCAGCTTCGTCGCCTCGTCCTCCAGCAGCTTCGACCAGCGGGCCGGGGCGACGGGGTGCGGCTTGAACACCAGCGTGCGGTGCCCGAGTGCGACGGCGCCGCGCACCATCTGCAGATGCAGGTCCTCCTCCTCGGCGTCGGTGAGGATGCCGAGCGCGGAGAGGTACTGGCCGAGCAGCAGCGCGGGCTGGTCGCCCCCGGACGGTGCGGGCAGCGCGGTCTCCGCCTCGGTGAGTTCACCGAGCACCTTCAGGAACACCTCGGACGGCACCAGTTCGGACGGGACGCCGAACTCGGTGAGCAGCAGCGGGGTGAGGCCCGGGACGAGATCGAGGTGCAGCAGCCGGCCGACCCGGGTGCCGACGAGCGGGTCGATCTTGTCGCGCGTGGGGCCATAGCTTATGAGGCCGTCCGCGTAGACGTCGACGGGAGCGCCGGTGAACAGCTGGCACAGCGCGAGCGCCGGATTGACCTGGACGGACTCCACGGCCAGCTGGATCTCGTCGTCGCCGAGGTTCCACAGCAGCCGTACGTACCGCTCCCACATGGGGATGTCGTCCGCGCGGGGCGACCAACCGCTCGGGTGGAACGGGGAGATGGTCCGGTTCCACGACAGCACCTCGTCGAAGCGTCCGCGCAGCCGGTCGAAGCCCGGCATCGCGTCCACGGACGGGGTGATCTCGGGGTTGGTCGCGTTGTTGGTGACCAGCAGCAGCCGGCGGTCGGCCGGTTCGAACAGCCCGGCGTCCAGGGCGGCCGCGAGGGTCGCGGCGCCGTAGAGCGTCGAGGCGCAGAAGATCTGGGTGGTGCGAGGCATCAGGCGGCCACCGTCCGGGCCCCGACAGCCCTGCGGCGCACGCGCCGCAGCCGGGCCGCGCGCTGCGCGTCCATCGAGTCCATTACCTCCGTGAGCACGTCCTGCGGCATTCTTTTCAGAGCGGAGGCGCTCATCGAGCGCAGTTTTCGAGCCACGGCGGGTTCGAACCTCTCGATTTGTCCCAGGTGATGAGCCATGATCGCGCAATAGGTGCGCACGGCTTTCGGAAGCAGCTTATCTGCCTCCGGGTCACGCGCCGTTTCCTCGATTACCTGGTCGAACGCCCGAATGAAATCGAGCTGCCGGACGTCACCGATCTGGGTGAGTGAGGACGCCACTCCGCGCCGGTAGTAGACACCGAGCAGTCCCACCGCGGCGAAGGATTCCGCCTCCCGGTGCAGCTTCCAGATCCACGGCCGGTCCTCGGCGGTGCGCAGCCCGTGGGTGAACTGGAGGATTCCGCGGTCGACCAGGCGGCGGTGGTAGATGCCCGCCCAGGCGTACGCGTAGTCCACCGACGTCGAGCGGTCGGCGGGGAGGATCGCCTCGCGCGGGTTCATCACCGTCCAGCGCCGGCCGTGCGGCACCCGGTGGATGCTGCGCGCACGCCCCGTGGACTGCACATGGTCGGTGCGCACGAAGTCGCACCCCAACTCCTGGATGGCGGACAGCAGCTGCGGGAAGTAACCGGGAGCGAGCCAGTCGTCGCCGTCCAGGAACGTCAGGTACTCGCCACGCGCCTTCTCGATCCCGGTGTTCCGCGCGGTGGCCAGCCCTCCGTTCTGCTCGTGTCTGACGAGTACGGCGCCCGGCAGCTCGCGCTCCGCGCGCGCGAGGATGTCCGGTGTCCCGTCCGTCGAGCAGTCGTCGACGAGGATGAACTCGAAGTCCTCACGTGTGTTCGCACGCAGGCTCTTCAGGGTGTCTGGCGCGTATTGCTGCACGTTGTAGAACGGCACGATGACGGAGAGCTTGACCACGTGAGGGACGTTAGGGGTCGGTCCGGCATCCGTCTTTACTCGCAGCTTGATGTCAGGTGAACGACACGTGGCGATGCAGTGAACCGGGCTTTTTTTCAACGACTTCTGGCCTCGCTTCGTCGTTAGTCGATGTGCTGTTAACCGTTTGTTGCATTCTGGTTGGTGAGAACCTTGAAATCGCTTCCTAGCGTCAACGACGTGCCAGCAAGTGCGAAGAAGACCCGACGAGTGGCCGTACTGGCGGACTCCGACACCCGGTGGAAATGGGGCGCGCTCACCGCGAACCGTATCGCTCCGGAGGATTCGGACATCCGTCTGGACGGCTTCCTGCTGCGTGGCCGGGCCACCCCCACCGCCCGCCAGCTCCAGGAAGTGGGCGTGCATGCCGACTCCCTGAGCGAGGTCAGCGCCGTCGAGTTCCTGCGCGTCATGGCGAAGGAGCAGTACGACGTCCTGGTGCTCGCCCTCGTGGGCGGCGGCGTACAGGCCGTGCTGCACGGCCTGAAGCGGGTGTGGGAGGGCCGCTCCGACCGACCCGTCGTCGTCACCGGCTACGTCGGCGTCGTCTACGAGAAGCTCGCCGACGGCCTGCTCCTGCGGCACGGCGCGGACCTCGTCCTCGCCAACTCCCGCCAGGACGCCGAGCGCTTCCGCGCGGTGTACGAGGGAGTGGGCGCCGACTCCTCCTCGGTGACCGAGGTCGCCCTGCCGTTCCTCGGCGGGGAGCCCTACACCGGCGAGCACGACCCGTACACGGTCGTCTTCGCGGCCCAGCCCTCCGTGCCGGACAGCCGCAAGGACCGTACGTACCTGCTGAACCGGCTCATCCAGCACGCCCGCAAGCACCCCGAGCGAGAGGTGCTGCTGAAGCTGCGGTCCAAGCCGGGCGAGCACACCACGCACATCGAGGAACTGCCGTACCAGAAGCTGGTCCAGCGGCTCGAACCGCCGGCCAACTTCAAACTGGTGTACGGCAACATGGGTGAGGTCCTCGACCGCACGGACCTGATGGTCACCATCAGCTCCACGGCGGCGCTGGAGTCGCTGCACCGCCGAATCCCCACCGTCGTCCTCACCGACCTCGGCGTGCGCGAGATGCTCGGCAACCACCACTTCGTGGGCTCCGGCTGCCTCGCCTCCTGGGACCAGCTCGACGAGGGGCACCGGCCGACGCCCAACGAGGAATGGGTCTCCCGCCAGGGCGTGTGCGCCGACGGCTCGTACGCCACCGCCTTCGACCCGGCCCGCGAGCGCATCGCCAAGCTGCTCGAGCGGCCCGGCGGACTGCCCGCCCTCACGCCGTACTACACGCCGGCCACCGCGCCCGGCTATCTGCCCGGCATCCTCGCCCGCCACCACCTCGGCCCGGACGGCAGCCCGCTGCCCGGCGCCCCCGCCCATGACCGGGAGCCCGGCCCCGTCCGCCAGATAGTGCGCCGGGCGGCACGCGGCGCCTACCGGCACGGCGTGCAGCGCGTGGCGCCCGTCATCCGGCGGATGGGGGAGCTGTGAGCGATCCGACCGGGGCGCCGGGACGCGCCCTGAAGCCTTTGCAAAGAGCCCAAGGAGTGGAGCCCATGTCCAACTCGGAAGCAGGTCAAGGCACTTCGGTGCCACGGGTGCTCGCCGTGATTCCCGCGCGCGGCGGCTCCAAGGGCGTGCCCGCGAAGAACCTGATGCCCGTCGGCGGTGTGCCGCTCGTGGCCCGCGCGGTGCGCGAGTGCCGGGCCAGCCGGCTGGTGACGGACGTCGTCGTCTCCACCGACGACCAGGGCATCGCGGCCGCCGCCCGGCAGGCCGGCGCCGAGGTCGTGCTGCGCCCCGCCGCCATCGCCGGCGACACCGCCACCTCCGAGGCGGCCGTGCTGCACGCGATGGACGCGCACGAGACGCTGCACGGCGCCCCCGTGGACGTGGTGCTCCTCGTGCAGTGCACCAGCCCGTTCATCGTCCGCGAGGACATCGACGCCGTGGTCAAGGCGATCGTCGCGAACGGCGCCGACACCTCCCTGACCGTCGCGCCCTTCCACGGCTTCGTGTGGCGGCACGGCGACGACGAACCCGCGGAGACCGAACGCGCGGCCGCCGGCGGCGGCTTCGGCGTCAACCACGACAAGTCCTTCCGCCCGCGCCGCCAGGACCGCCCCCAGGACTTCCTGGAGACCGGCGCCGCCTACGCGATGAACGCGAGCGGCTTCCGCGAGCACAAGCACCGCTTCTTCGGCCGCACCGAACTCGTGCGCACCGACCCCGCCCGGGTCCTGGAGATCGACGATCCCCACGACCTGGCCCGCGCCCGGGCCCTCGCTCCGCTGTTCGACGCGGACCGTCCCGGCGCCCTCCCGACCGTCGACGACATCGACGCGGTCGTACTGGACTTCGACGGCACCCAGACGGACGACAGGGTGCTGATCGATGCCGATGGAAAGGAGTTCGTCTCCGTGCACCGCGGAGACGGCCTCGGCATCGCGGCCCTGCGCAAGTCGGGCCTGAAGATGCTGATCCTGTCCACGGAGCAGAACCCGGTCGTCGCCGCCCGCGCACGGAAGCTGCAGATTCCCGTGCTGCACGGCATCGACCGGAAGGACCTCGCCCTCAAGCAATGGTGCGAGGAGCAGGGCATCGCGCCTGAGCGCGTGCTCTACGTCGGCAACGACGTCAACGACCTCCCGTGCTTCGCCCTCGTGGGCTGGCCCGTGGCGGTCGCGAGCGCCCACGACGTCGTGCGCGGCGCCGCACGCGCGGTCACGGCCACACCCGGCGGTGACGGCGCCATCCGAGAGATCGCCAGCTGGATCCTCGGCCCCTCTCTCGATTCCCTCACCAAGTAAGGAACCTTCAGCCATGAGCACCAACTCCCGCATCCGCAACTTCGGTTCGCGCGAGGTCGGCCCCGGCAAGCCCGTCTACATCTGCGGCGAGATCGGCATCAACCACAACGGTGAGCTGGAGAACGCCTTCAAGCTCATCGACGTGGCCGCCGAGGCCGGCTGCGACGCCGTCAAGTTCCAGAAGCGCACCCCGGAGATCTGCACCCCGCGCGACCAGTGGGACATCGAGCGCGACACCCCCTGGGGCCGGATGACCTACATCGACTACCGCCACCGTGTGGAGTTCGGTGAGGACGAGTACCGCCAGATCGACGAGCACTGCAAGAAGCGCGGCATCGACTGGTTCGCCTCCCCGTGGGACACCGAGGCCGTCGCCTTCCTGGAGAAGTTCGACGTCCCGGCCCACAAGGTCGCGTCCGCGTCCCTCACCGACGACGAGCTGCTGCGCGCCCTGCGCGCCACCGGCCGCGCCGTCATCCTCTCCACCGGCATGTCGACGCCGAAGCAGATCCGCCACGCGGTCGAGGTCCTCGGCTCGGACAACATCCTCATGTGCCACGCCACCTCCACCTACCCGGCGAAGGCCGAGGAGCTGAACCTCCGCGCGATCAACACGCTGGAGAAGGAGTTCCCGAACGTCCCGATCGGCTACTCCGGCCACGAGACGGGCCTGCAGACCACCCTCGCCGCGGTCGCGCTCGGGGCGACCTTCGTCGAGCGTCACATCACCCTGGACCGCGCCATGTGGGGTTCGGACCAGGCCGCCTCGGTCGAGCCGCAGGGCCTGACCCGCCTCGTGCGCGACATCCGCACCATCGAGGAGTCCCTCGGTGACGGCGTCAAGAAGGTCTACGACTCCGAGCTCGGCCCGATGAAGAAGCTGCGCCGTGTCGCCGGTGTGGTCGCCGAGGCCGAGATCGCCGCCGCCGCGGGCGAGCCGGTTCAGGTCTGACCCGAACGCACCGAGTTCAGTAGTGCACCGAGTCCGAGTGTCCCGTCCGCGGGCGCTCGGACTCGGTGCCCCTTCGAGCTCCTTCCACACGAGCTGAATACGAGCGCCGCATGAGCGCCTTACGACGGGTAGGTCGTACGTCGATGAGCACCCGAGCCGGGAACACCGGCCCCCACACTCTCGCCTTCGTCGAGAGTCCGGTACAGCTCCTCAACGTGCTGGAGTGGGCGCACGCCCGCGAGCACACCCTCGGCGCGGGACTCACCCTCGTCGTCCTCTCCCCGATCGACCCCATGACCCGTGGCCAGCTGCGCCGGATGGCCGAACTCGCCCGCGAGGACGGACACGAGGTGCGCTGGGAGGAGGCACGGGGCGGCCCCGCCGCGCCCTTCCACACCATCGGCGGCCTCACCGGCCTGCTCCGCAGGGCCGATCGGGTGGTTCTCGGCGACCCGTTCTCCCGGTACGTCCAGCTGCTGCTGACCATCACCAAGGCCCGCGACATCGTCGTCGTCGACGACGGCACCGCCACCATGGAGTTCGTCACGCAGCTGGCCCGCGGTGAGCGCCTGGTGCGCTGGCACCGCAAGGGCGGCCGTCCCGGCCCCCGCGATCTGGTCTTCGCCCCCGTCTCCTCCGCCGCCCGCAAGCGCCTCACGCCGAGCGAGCGCCGCCGGGTCGAGATCTTCTCCTCGATGCCGATGGACGTGACGCCCGAGGGCGTGACCGTCACCGCCAACACCTTCGCCTGGACCCGCGACCGCTTCGGGCCGCCCCGCATCACCAAGGGCGCGGACATGGTCGGCACGTCCCTCGTCGAGACCGGCGTGGTCGACGGCGACCGCTATCTGGAGGCGGTCCGCTCGCTGGCCAAGGCGCACGGCGCCACCCGCTACTTCGCCCACCGCCGCGAGAGCGCGGAGAAACTGCACCGGCTGGCGGTGGAGACCGGCCTGGAGATCGTGCGCCCGGACCTCCCGCTGGAGCTGATCGCCCGCCGCGGCCCCATAGGCCGTACGATCCTGAGTTTTCCGTCGACCGTCGTGCACACCCTGCCGCTGGCCCTCACCGGTACGGACGTACGCGTGGCGGTCTGCGACATCGACCCCGCGTGGCTGACGGAGAACGCCTCGCCGCGCGCCCAGGGCTTCCTGTCCGGGGTCACGGGGACGGCCCGCGACGTGCACCGGCTGTCGGCGGTCAGCGCGGTCTGAGGCCGGAGCGGGGCGCGTCAGCGCCCTCCGGCAGGCGGTTTCTCGGCGAGGAGGAAGACGCGCGGGCGCTTCTCCTCGCCGTCCGGTTCCCGCACGGTCCGCGCGTACAGCCGCAGCCCCGCGTCGAGCAGGTGTGCGACGACGCTGTCCGGCGTGCGCCAGTGGTAGTCCAGCGCGATCTCCTGGCCGAACCGCTCGCTCAGGTGCAGCCGGTCCCCGGTGTCACCGGACTGGAACGCCAGCAGCACCGGAGCCCCGGGCCGCAGGACCCGGTGGAACTCGGCGAGCGTCGCGGGCAGGTGGCCGTCCGGGACATGGATCAGCGAGTACAGCGCGAGGATCCCGCCCAGCGTCTCGTCCGGCAGGTCGAGTGAGGTCATCGAGCCCACGTGGAACCGCAGTTCGGGGTGGGCGCGGCGGGCCAGGGCCACCATCCGGGGCGAGAGGTCGACACCGAAGACCGGCGTGCCCAGCGCGTGCAGATGGGCGGTGACGGAGCCGGGGCCGCTGCCCAGGTCCGCGACGGGCGCCGGGGCGTGCTCGCGGGCCAGCTCGGCGAAGGCGCCGACGAGGGACCGGTCCAGGGGGCTGCCGGCGGCCGGCCAGTCGGAGAAGCGGTCGGTGTAGGCGGCGGCGATGGCGTCGTACGAGGCACGAGTGGCCTCGAGGAAATCGGTGTCATCGAAGGGCGTGGGGTACTCGGCGGTCACGGGGCGCACCCTAGTGCGGCCGGCGGACGGGCGTCCGGGAGTTCACCGGGGGTCCGCGGTCCCGACAGGTGAACACAACCGACGGTTCTGTCCGTGGCGTGGTATCCGTGGAGTGTGGAGGGTCGACATCGTCACTCTCCGTCGATTCCATGATCGACTCGACGGAAAGCCGGGCGAGTTTACCCACCCAAACCGATACCTATGCGTCGGGCGGCCAGATTTTCTTCCCCAAACGGGTTGAACTTTTGTTGATCGAGGGTCAGTTGGCCACCTCGGCGTCCTACCCTTCAGAGGGTGAACCAACTGATGTCCCCAGAGTCCGAGGCCGATCAACCAGGGGAAGCGTTCCTCCCCGGCGCCCTGCCGGAGGCGCTCCGTGCCGAACTCATCGAGTTCCGGCGCGACTTGCACATGCACCCCGAGCTCGGCAACCAGGAGTTCCGTACGACCGCGGCGATCAAGGCCCGCCTGGAGAAGGCCGGCCTGAAGCCCCGCGTCCTCGCGATCGGAACCGGGCTCATCTGCGACATCGGGGAGTTCGACGGCGGCCGGCCCATGCTCGCGCTGCGCGCCGACATCGACGCCCTGCCCATCCCGGACACGAAGAGTGACTGCCCGTACCGCTCGACGGTGCCCGACCGGGCGCACGCCTGCGGCCACGACGTCCACACGGCCGTCGTCCTGGGTGCCGGACTGGTCCTGGCCGACCTGCTCGCGCGCGGCGAGCTGCCCCGCCCCGTCCGGCTGATCTTCCAGCCCGCCGAGGAGGTGCTCCCGGGCGGCGCCGCCGACGTCGTCGAGTGCGGGGGGCTCGACGGGGTCGGCCGGATCCTCGCCGTGCACTGCGACCCCAAGGTGGACGCCGGGAAGATCGGCCTGCGGCAGGGCGCGATCACCTCGGCGTGCGACCGGCTGGAAATCGCCCTCGACGGGCCCGGCGGGCACACCGCCCGGCCTCATCTGACGACCGACCTCGTCACCGCGGCCGCCCGGGTCGTCACCGACGTGCCCGCGCTGGTCGCGCGGCGCACGGACGCCCGCAGTGGTCTCGCGGTGACCTGGGGACGGATCGATTCCGGCCATGCGCCCAACGTCATCCCGCAGCATGCCGAGCTCTCCGGGACCGTGCGCTGCCTGGACCTCGACACCTGGCGGCAGGCGCCGGACCTCGTGGTCGCCGCGATCGACGAGGTCGCCAATCTGCACCGCGCGAAGTCGGAGATCAACTACATCCGCGGGGTCCCGCCGGTGGTGAACGACCCGGCCGCGACCGAGCTGCTGCACGAGGCCATGACGGCCCGCCGGGGCGCCGACTCCGTCGAGGGCACCGAGCAGAGCCTGGGCGGCGAGGACTTCTCCTGGTACCTGGAGCACGTCCCCGGCGCCATGGCCCGCCTCGGTGTCCGCACACCGGGCGACCGGGTCGGCCGTGACCTGCACCAGGGCGACTTCGACGTCGACGAGTCGGCCATCACGGCCGGGGTGGAGCTCTTCACCGCGGCGGCGCTCCTCGACGCCGCCGGGTAGCCGGGGCCGCCCGCCAGGGGTGCGACCGTGGCCGCCGGTCACCGGCCCGTACGGCGTCGCACCCCCGGAGCAGCTCCGGTTGCGGGCGGCGCACGCCGGGGGGAGTCTGGCCGCATGGCCGGCGGTCCTGTGTGTCATCCGGGCGGGAGCACCTGCGGTGCGTTCGCCCCATGCGTGCCTTTCGATCCGGTGGTTCACAAGGCCGTAACCGGCCATCGGCACGAATGGATAACGGCAGGACGAAACCCCGTTCCCAGGAGTGTCTACGCGCGTTAATGTGCGCCGAACTCAGCACCCACTGCGGGGCTTGGAGAATGGGGACTTCACGATGCGTCGGACATCCAAACTGACCCGTGTCGCGGTGGGGGTCGCGTCGATCGCGCTCGCCGCCACGGCGTGCGGTGGTACCAGCAGCGACAGTGACAGCGGCAGCGACGGCAGCGGCGACACCAAGGGTCTCGCCATCGCGTACGACATCGGCGGCAAGGGCGACCAGTCCTTCAACGACGCCGCCTACGCCGGCCTGCAGAAGGCCCAGAAGGAGTTCGGCTACAAGACGGCCGACATCGAGCCCACCGAGGGCGAGACGGACGCCGACAAGGAGCAGCGGCTGTCCTCCCTCGCCAAGCAGGGCTACAACCCGGTGATCGGCGTCGGCTTCGCCTACGGCCCCGCGATGGAGGCCGTGGCGAAGAAGTACCCGAAGACCACCTTCGGCATCGTCGACTCCGTCGTCGAGGGCGAGAACGTCGCCTCCCTCGTCTTCGCCGAGCAGGAGGCCTCCTACCTCGCCGGTGTCGCGGCCGCCAAGGCCACCAAGAGCAACATCGTCGGCTTCGTCGGTGGCGTGGACGTTCCGCTGATCCACAAGTTCGAGGCCGGTTACAAGCAGGGCGTCCAGGACACCAACCCCAAGGTCAAGGTCCTGTCGCAGTATCTGACGCAGACCGCCGAGGAGGGTGGCTTCTCCAGCCCGGACAAGGGCAAGGCCGCTGCCGAGGGCCAGATCGAGAAGGGCTCCGACGTCGAGTACGCGGCTGCCGGTCTGTCCGGCCAGGGCGTGATCGAGGCCGCCTCGAAGGCCAAGGTCTGGGCGATCGGTGTCGACTCCGACCAGTACAAGCAGGCGGCGCTCGCCAACTACAAGAACTCCATCCTGACCTCCGCCCTCAAGGACGTCGGCGGCGCGGTCTACACGCTGGCCAAGTCCGTCGAGGACGGCAAGCCGCTGACCGGCGTGCAGACCTTCGACCTGAAGGTCAACGGCGTGGGTCTGTCCGAGTCCAACCCGGAGTTCGCCAAGATCGCGGGTCTGTCCGACGCCGTGGCGAAGGCCAAGGAAGGCATCATCGACGGCTCCATCAAGGTCAAGACGGAGTAGTCGCGGTCGTAGCGACGCCGTCGTGCGACACGGAGCGGGGGGGGCCCCCCCGGGGGCCCCCCCCGCTCGGCTTTTCCCAGGTCGGCGTGGATCACCCGCCGCCTTCACGCCTTTGCTGCCGGCAAGCCCTTGGTCAAGGCCGTGAGTGGAGTTGGCCACGGGGGGATAACAAGGTGTACAGAAGGGGTTTCCTGGGAGGTCTACGCGCGTTACTCTGCGGCGAAAGCCAGCGCCGTAGCTGTGAAGCTGTCCCTAGCTGTACCGTCCGGCGCTGGGCGACCCCGAGGAAGTGCAGGCACGCCCCCACGCCGCCCGGCACGCACTCTCGCCGCACCGGCCAAAAGCCCCAGTAGCTCCGCTACGAGGCCCTTCGTCCGGCACGGCGAGAGCACGCACCGGACGACGCGGGAGCGCACCCGCACTTCCCCGGCCCCGCCAGTACCGACAGGAGTCACCACACATGCGCCGGATTTCCCGGATCACGGTCGCAGGCGCAGCGACCGCCTCTCTGGCCCTCGCGCTCTCCGCCTGCGGCGGCACTTCGACCGAGGCGTCCTCCTCGGACTCGAAGGGCGGCGACAAGGGCCTCGCCATCGCGTACGACGTCGGCGGCAAGGGCGACCAGTCCTTCAACGACGCCGCGTTCGCGGGTCTGGAGCAGGCGAAGAAGGAGTTCGGGTACGCCACGCAGGACGTCGAGCCCACCGAGGGCGAGACGGACGCCGACAAGGAGCAGCGACTGGTGTCGCTGGCCAAGCAGGGTTACAACCCGGTCGTCGGTGTCGGCTACGCGTACGCCGCCGCCGTCAAGGGCGCCGCGGAGAAGTTCCCGGACACCACCTTCGGCATCGTGGACGACTCCACGGTCGAGGCGAAGAACGTCGCCGACCTGGTCTTCTCCGAGGAGGAGGCCTCCTACCTGGCGGGCGTCGCCGCGGCCAAGAGCACCAAGACGAACACGGTCGGCTTCGTGGGCGGCGTGGACATCCCGCTGATCCACAAGTTCCAGGCCGGCTTCGAGCAGGGCGTCAAGGACACCAACCCGCAGGCCAAGGTCCTGAGCCAGTACCTCACGCAGACCGCGGAGGAGGGCGGCTTCTCCAGCCCCGACAAGGGCAAGTCGGCCGCCGAGGGCCAGATCGAGAAGAAGGCCGACGTCGTCTACGCCGCCGCCGGTCTGTCCGGTCAGGGCGTCATCGAGGCCGCCGCCGCCAACAAGGTGTGGGCCATCGGTGTCGACTCCGACCAGTACAACCAGGAAGCCCTTGCCAAGTACAAGGACTCCATCCTGACCTCGGCGATGAAGGACGTCGCCAAGGCGGTCTACAACCTGGCGAAGTCGGTCGAGGACGGCAAGCCCGGGACCGGTATCGTTCGTGGCGATCTGAAGACCGGCGAGGTGAGCCTGTCGAACTCCAACCCGAAGTTCGCGGACAACGCCGAGGTCCAGGAAGCCATCAAGACGGCCAAGGAGAAGATCATCAGCGGCGAGATCAAGGTCAAGACCAGCTGAGTGAAGCTACACCCTGAGCAGCGGTAACCCCGGGGTTACGTCCGCTCGACGGGGTACGGGGAGGTTTTCCCCGTACCCCGTTGTTCGCGGTGCGTCGGCCCCTTTCAGGCCATAGGGGCGCTACGCGCGTAGACGACCCCCGTCTCCAGGAGAGTGCGCCATCAACGCGTCCAGCAGCCCTCCGGCCGGCGCGGCGGTCAACGGTCAGGTGACCGCCGTCGAACTCGCCGGGATCACCAAGCGTTTCCCGGGCGTCGTGGCCAACCACGACATCCACCTCACCGTCCGCAAGGGCACCGTCCACGCCCTCGTGGGTGAGAACGGCGCCGGCAAGTCGACGCTGATGAAGATCCTCTACGGCATGCAGAAGCCGGACGAGGGCACCATCGCGATCGACGGCCGGCAGGTCACCTTCTCGTCGCCGGCCGACGCCATCGTCCGAGGCATCGGCATGGTCCACCAGCACTTCATGCTCGCGGACAACCTCACCGTCCTCGAGAACGTCGTGCTCGGCAGCGAGAAGCTGTACGGCATCGGCGCCAAGGCCCGCCGCAAGATCAAGGAGATCTCCGAGCGCTACGGCCTCGGTGTCGAGCCCGACCGCCTGGTCGAGGAGCTCGGCGTCGCCGCCCGCCAGCGCGTGGAGATCCTCAAGGTCCTCTACCGCGGCGCCACCACGCTGATCCTCGACGAGCCCACGGCCGTCCTGGTGCCGCAGGAGGTCGACGCGCTCTTCGACAACCTGCGCGAACTGAAGGCCGAGGGACTGTCGGTCATCTTCATCTCCCACAAGCTGGGCGAGGTGCTCTCCGTCGCCGACGAGATCACCGTCATCCGCCGCGGCACCACGGTCGGCACGGCCGTCCCCGCCGAGACGACGCCCCGCCAGCTCGCCGAGATGATGGTGGGCAGCGAACTGCCGACGCCGGAGACGGCCGAGTCCACGGTCACCGACCGCCCGGTCATCACCGTCGACAAGCTGCGCCTGGAGGCAGCCGGCGGCAAGGCCCTGCTGGACGACATCACCTTCACCATCCACGCGGGCGAGGTCCTCGGCATCGCCGGCGTCGAGGGCAACGGCCAGACCGAACTGGTCGACGCGCTCATCGGCCTCAAGGGCGCCGACTCCGGCACGATCACCCTCATCGACGAGGAGATCACCGCCTGGTCCACCCGCAAGCGCCGCGAGCAGGGCGTCGGCTACATCCCCGAGGACCGCCACCGCCACGGCCTGCTCCTGGAGGCACCCCTCTGGGAGAACCGCATCCTCGGCCACGTCACCGAGAAGCCCCTCGCCAAGGGCGTCTGGCTGGACCCGAAGGCGGCCCAGGAGGACACCCGGCGGATCGTGACGGAGTACGACGTCCGCACCCCCGGCATCGACGTCACCGCCGCCTCCCTGTCCGGCGGCAACCAGCAGAAGCTGATCGTCGGGCGCGAGATGAGCCACAAGCCGCGCTTCCTGATCGCCGCGCACCCCACCCGTGGTGTGGACGTCGGCGCGCAGGCCGCGATCTGGGACCACATCCGCGAGGCCCGCCGTGAGGGCCTGGCCGTGCTGCTGATCTCCGCCGACCTGGACGAGCTGATCGGCCTGTCCGACACCCTCCGCGTGATCTACAACGGCAAGCTGGTCGCGGACGCCGACCCGGCCACCGTCACGCCGGAGGAACTGGGCTCGGCGATGACGGGTGCCGCGACCGGGCACCTCGAGCACGACGACACGACCCCCGAGACTCCCGACCTGAGCAAGTCCCCCGAGTCCGGCGAAGACGAGGCCCGCTGATGAAGAAGTTCGACAAGGAGCGCGTGCTCCTCGCGGTGGCCGGACCGGTCATCGCGCTCGCCGTGGCCTTCGTGCTCAGCGCGATCGTGCTGCTCGCCTCGGGCAAGAGCCCGGTCGAGCCGTACACCCTGATGTTCGAGCAGCTCGGCTTCTCCGACATCCAGGTGCTGATCATCAATCAGGCCTCGCTGTACTACATCGCGGCCCTCGCGGTGGCCATCGGCTTCCGGATGAACCTGTTCAACATCGGTGTCGACGGCCAGTACCAGCTCGCCGCCATGATGGCCGCCGTCGTCGGCGCCCACGCGAACCTGCCGGCCGCCCTCCAGGTCCCGCTGCTGATCCTCACCGCGGTCTGCACCGGCGCCTTCTGGTCCGGCATCGCCGGTGTCCTCAAGGTCACCCGCGGCGTCAGCGAGGTCGTCGCGACGATCATGCTGAACGCGATCGCGACCTCGGTCATCGCCTACCTGTGGCTGCCGAACGTCTTCGGCGTGAAGGTCGGCAACAACAACACCACCGGCGAGATGCACGAGTCCGGCTGGGTCCCCGGCATCAACGTGGGCGACGCCGGAGAGATCTACGGCCTGGTCTTCCTCGCCGTGCTGCTCGGCATCGCCTACTGGGTCGTCCTCAACCGCACCCGCTTCGGCTTCGACCTGCGCGCCTCCGGCGCCTCGGAGACCGCCGCCGCGGCCAGCGGTGTCAACCCCAAGCGGATGGTGCTCACCGCCATGCTGCTCTCCGGCGGCATCGCGGGCATGGCGGGTCTGCCGATCCTGCTCGGCGACACCCACACCTACAGCCTGAACTTCCCCACCGGCATCGGCTTCCTCGGCATCGGCATCGCGCTGCTCGGCCGCAACAGCCCCGTCGGCATCGCGTTCGCCGCCCTGCTGTGGGCCTGGCTCGACAAGGCCTCGCCCGAGCTGGACTTCCACGGCTACGACAAGGAGATCGCGGTCATCATGCAGGGCCTGATCGTGCTCTCGGTCGTCGTCTCCTACGAGGCCGTCCGTGAGTGGGGCCTGCGCCGCCAGCAGCGCCGGGTCGGCGCCGAACTGGCAGCCGGTCACGTCCTCGGCGCCGACAACAACACCACGAAGGAGGTGGCTGGCCGATGACCGCTCCGACCTCGGCGACCGACGTCAACCAGCCCACGCTGCAGCCCGCGGCACCCACCGGCCGCCGCCTCTCGTGGCCCGTGCTGCTCCTGGCCATCGCCGGAGCCCTGGCGCTGACCTCGATCGTCCGCATCATCACCGGCGCCGACGGCATCACCAACGTCAGCCAGATGTCCACCGCGCTCCAGCTCGCCGTCCCGATCGGCCTCGCCGGTCTCGGCGGTCTGTGGTCCGAGCGCGCGGGCGTCGTCAACATCGGCCTCGAAGGCATGATGATCCTCGGCACCTGGTTCGGTGCCTGGGCCGGCTTCCAGTGGGGTCCGTGGACCGGTGTCGTCGTCGGCATCCTCGGCGGCTGCATCGGCGGCATCCTGCACGCCATCGCCACCGTCACCTTCCGGGTCAACCACATCGTCTCCGGTGTGGCGATCAACATCCTCGCCCTCGGCATCACCCGCTACCTCGCGCCCCTCGCCTTCGAGGGCCACGCGGGCGGCTCCGCCAAGCAGTCCCCGGCGGTCGACTCCCTCGGCCACTTCACCGTGCCGGGCCTGTCCGACGGGCTGCGGGACCTGAACAACAACGGCTGGTTCTTCATCTCCGACATCGCCGGCCTGCTCGGCGGCCTGGTCACCAACGTCTCGTGGCTGACCCTGATCGCCGTCGCGCTGATCCCCGGCACCTGGTGGATCCTGTGGCGCACCGCCTTCGGTCTGCGGCTGCGCTCCTGCGGTGAGAACCCGGTCGCGGCCGAGTCCCTCGGCGTGAACGTCTACAAGTACAAGTACATCGCCGTGATCATCTCCGGCGGCCTGGCCGGTCTCGGTGGTGTCTTCCTCTCCATCGTGGCCAACCCCTTCTATCTGGAGGGCCAGGTCAGCGGCCGCGGCTACATCGGCCTCGCCGCGATGATCTTCGGCAACTGGATGCCGGGCGGCCTCGCCCTCGGTGCCGGCCTGTTCGGCTACACCGACAGCCTCAACCTGCGCGGCGGCTCCACCAACGTCCACGCCCTGCTGCTGCTCGGCGCGCTGCTGCTGATCATCGGCGCGATCTGGCTGGTCGTCCGCAAGAAGTACGCCCCGTCGATGATCACCGCGGTGATCGGCGCCCTGGTGTACACCTGGTACGCCACCACCAACGAGGTGCCCAACCAGGTCGTCTCCGCCACGCCGTACGTCGTCACGCTCGTCGTCCTCACCTTGTCCGCGCAACGCCTGCGGATGCCGAAGGCGGACGGCCTGCCCTACAAGAAGGGTCAGGGCAAGTGACGCCAGCCGCCTCCCACGACGTGGACTGGGACAAGCTGCGCGCGGCGGCGCTGGACGCCATGTCGCGCGCGTACGCCCCGTACTCCGGCTTCCCGGTCGGCGTGGCGGCCCTCGTCGACGACGGCCGCACGATCACCGGCTGCAACGTCGAGAACGCGTCGTACGGGCTCGCGCTGTGCGCCGAGTGCGGACTCGTCTCGGAGCTGCAGAACACGGGGGGCGGCAGGCTGACGCACTTCACGTGCGTGGACGGCAAGGGCGACGTCCTCGTGCCGTGCGGCCGCTGCCGCCAACTGCTCTTCGAGTTCGGCGGTCCGGAGCTCCTGCTGGAGACCCCGGCGGGCATCCTGCCGCTGTCGGAGATGCTGCCCCAGGCCTTCGGGCCGGGCCACCTGCGCAAGTAACTCCCGTACGGCCCCTCCGCGTCGCTTCCGCGACCGGTCCGGAGGGGCCGTACGACTTCTGGAACCCTCGGAAGGAAGCAAAGCCATGGCCATGGACGCCATCTCCGTCATCCGCACCAAGCGGGACCGCGGCGAGCTCAGCGACGAACAGATCGACTGGGTCATCGACGCGTACACCCGCGGGGAGGTCGCCGACTACCAGATGGCCGCCCTCAACATGGCGATCCTCCTCAACGGCATGAACCGCCGTGAGATCGCCCGCTGGACGGCGGCGATGATCGCCTCCGGCGAGCGCATGGACTTCTCGTCCCTGTCCCGCCCGACGGCCGACAAGCACTCCACGGGCGGCGTCGGCGACAAGATCACGCTTCCGCTCGCACCCCTGGTGGCGGCGTGCGGGGCGGCCGTCCCCCAGTTGTCGGGGCGCGGCCTCGGCCACACCGGCGGCACCCTGGACAAGCTGGAGTCGATCCCCGGCTGGCGCGCCCTCCTCTCCAACGAGGAGATGCTGAACGTCCTGGACACCACGGGCGCGGTGATCTGCGCGGCGGGCGACGGCCTGGCCCCCGCGGACAAGAAGCTGTACGCGCTGCGGGACGTCACCGGCACCGTCGAGGCGATCCCGCTCATCGCCTCCTCGATCATGTCGAAGAAGATCGCGGAGGGCACCGGCTCGCTGGTCCTCGACGTGAAGGTCGGCACCGGAGCCTTCATGAAGACCATCGAGGACGCGCGTGAGCTGGCCTCCACGATGGTGGGCCTGGGCACCGACCACGGTGTGAAGACGGTCGCGCTCCTGACCGACATGGCGACCCCGCTCGGCCTCACGGCGGGCAACGCGCTGGAGGTCCGCGAGTCGGTCGAGGTCCTGGCGGGCGGCGGCCCGGCCGATGTGGTCGAGCTGACGATCGCCCTGGCCAGGGAGATGCTGGAGGCGGCCGGTGTCCGGGACGCCGATCCGGCCAAGGCCCTGGCCGACGGCTCCGCGATGGACGTCTGGCGGCGCATGATCGCGGCGCAGGGCGGCGACCCGGACGCGGAACTGCCGGTCGCGCGCGAGCAGCACGTGGTCACGGCCTCCTCCTCCGGTGTCCTGACCCGCCTCGACGCCTACGACATCGGCGTCGCCGCCTGGCGCCTGGGCGCGGGGCGTGCCCGCAAGGAGGACCCGGTGCAGGCCGGCGCCGGCATCGAGATGCACGCCAAGCCCGGCGACACGGTCACCGAGGGTCAGCCCCTGCTGACCCTGCACACCGACACCCCGGAACGCTTCGACTACGCCCTCCAGTCCCTGGCGGGCTCCTACGACATCGCGGCGCCCGGCACGGACTTCACGGCTTCGCCGGTGGTGCTGGAACGTATCGCCTGACCAGGCGGTCTCCCTTTCGGGTGAACGGGATCGGTGGACCTCCGCCGGTCCCGTTCGGCATGCCGGGACCGGTGACGCACACACCGGTGCGTTCCCGGTCGACCGACCGTCAGCCCAGCAGGGCGGCGACCACCACCAGCACCGGCACCGAGAGCACCGTCGACAGCAGGATCGAGTCGCGGGCCAGGCGTTCGGCCACGCGGTAGCTGGAGGCGTAGGTGTACAGGTTCTGGGCCGCGGGCAGGGCCGATGTGACGACCACGTCCAGCAGCGGGGCGCCGCGCAGGCCGAAGACTCCGGCCGCCAGGGCCCAGGCCGCCGCGGGCTGGCCGACCGACTTCAGGGCGACCGAGAGGAACACCGGGTGACGGTCGGGTCCACGGCCGGGCATCGTGCTGCCGCACAGGGAGATGCCGAAGGCCAGCAGGACCGCCGGGACCGACATGCCGCCGATCAGGGTCAGGGGGTCCAGGACGGGGGCCGGGATCCGCAGGCCCGTCGCCGACACCGCGACGCCGGCCAGTGAGCCGACCGCGATCGGGTTGCGCAGCGGTGTCAGCAGGCGGCGCCACAGAGGGCCCTTCTCGCCCTTGCCGGACAGGTCGAGGATCGTCAGCGCGACGGGTGTGACGCCGACGAGCTGGAAGAGCAGGACCGGCGCCACCAGTGAGGCGTCACCGAGGACGTACACGGCGATCGGGATGCCGAGGTTGCCGGAGTTGACGTAGCTGGAGCACAGGGCGCCGATCGTCGTCCGGCCCACTCCCCAGTGCCGTACGACACCGACCGCGACGAACACGCCCGCCGCGGCCGCCGTGCTCAGTGCCGTCACCAGGAGGCGGCTGGAGAAGATCACCGAGAGGTCGGTCTGCGCGAGCGTGGTGAACAGCAGGGCCGGGGACGCCACGTGGAAGGCCAGCTTGGTGAGGACCTCGCGGCCGTGGTCGCCGAGGTAGCCGCGGCGGCCGATCGCATAACCCACCGCGATGACGACCGCGATCACCGCGAATCCCGTCAACACCCCCTGCACGGAGCCTCCTTGGCGGGGAGGAGACCGCGGGGTGTTCGGGGACACGCTGATACATGGGGCATACAGCAAACCCTCCGGGGAAGGAGGGGAGCGGGTCAATGTGATCCCGGCCCGCGGACACCCCGGCGGCGCCTTCGCGGCCGGCCGGGTTCCCGTGCCCCGATGAGTTATCGGTCCCTGCCCGGTCTACCGCTCGTGGACGCCATGACACCCGCTGTACTCGTGCTGGCCGGCCCCGTCACCCGGGACGAGGTGGCGGGGCTGTGCGACGACGTACGGGACCGGCTGGAGACCGGCGGGGCGAGCGTCGTGGTGTGCGACGTCGGCGGGCTCGGACCGCCGGGCCTGGGCGTCGTGGATCTGCTGGCGCGGCTCCAGCTGGCGGCGGGGCGGGCCGGGGGCCGGATCAGGCTGCGGGACCCCGACCCCGCGCTACACGCCCTGCTCGACCTGGTCGGCCTCCGCTTCGAGGTGGAGGGGCAGCCCGAACAGCGGGAACCAGCGCGCGGTGTCGAGGAAGAAGTGGAACCCGGTGAGCCGGCCCTCTGAGATCTCCAGGACCTGCACCGCCCACGGTGTGTAGCCGCCCGCCTCGGGGTCCGGCTTGTACTGGGCGAAGCCCGGCAGGCCGTTCACCTCGACCGGCACCAGCCGTGAGCCCTCGCAGGCCGAGCCCAGCGTCGTCATGAAGCCGGTGATGTCGTCGTGGCCCGTCAGCCACAGGTCGAACGGCGGCATCGTCATGATGGCGTCCTCGTGCAGCAGAGCCGTCAGCGCCGTCATGTCATAGCCCTCGAAGGCCGCCACATAGCGGTCCAGGAGCTTTTGCTGCTCGTCGTCCAGCGGGTCGGAGACCGCGGCCTCGGCGCCCGGCTGCTGCTGCTCGGCGAGGGTCGCGCGGGCCCGCTGGAGAGCGCTGTTGACCGAGGCGACGGTCGTGCCCAGCAGCTCGGCGACCTCGCTCGCCTTCCAGGCCAGCACCTCGCGCAGGATCAGCACCGCCCGCTGCTTGGGCGGCAGCTGCTGAAGGGTGGCCATGAACGCGAGCCGCACCGACTCCTTGGCGACCGCGGCCTCCGCGGGGTCCTCGGTCGTGGGCAGCACGCGGCTGTCCGGCATCGGCTCCAGCCAGGTGTTGTCCGGACGGGGGGAGAGCGCCGCCTGGGCCAGCGGGGTGGACTCCGTGAGGTCCATCGGCCGGGCCCGCTTGTTGCCGGCCGTCAGCATGTCCAGACACACGTTCGTCGCGATGCGGTACAGCCACGAACGGAGACTGGAACGCCCCTCGAACTTGTCGTAGCTCCGCCAGGCCCGGACCATCGTGTCCTGCACCGCGTCCTCGGCCTCGAAGGACGAGCCGAGCATGCGATAGCAGTACCCGGTCAGCTCGACGCGGTGTTTCTCCAACCTCACGTCGAGGTCCGTCGTCTTTGTCGCCGTGCCGTCACTCATCGTCCACCCACCCCTGTGGCCGTGCTGTGTCGCGCCTTTGCGCCCAGTACTTGGAAGCTACCGCAGCCCACTGACAACGGCCCCCGGAGCGGACGAACACCCAGGTGAGAGGCGCACAAAAGCCGATCCCCCGACCGGCCGACCCCGGTCGGGGGAAAGGGGGACGTGCGACTCAGGCCGTCGCGAGCCGCTGCTGGGCCCGAGCCGCACGCGTTCCGAGGACGGTGATCGTCACCACGCCGAACACCGCCAGCAGGCCGACCCCGACCGTGCCGGACCAGCCGGCCGCGTGGAAGGCGATCGCGCCGGCCGTACTGCCCGCGCTGGAGCCGACGTAGTAGGCCGACTGGTACAGCGCCGCGGCCTGGGCGCGGCCCGCCGTGGCGGTCTTGCTGACCGCCGAGGACGCCGCCGCGTGGCCGGCGAAGAAGCCGCCGGTGATCAGGACCAGGCCGAGCAGGACCAGGGGGAGCGAGTCGGCCAGGGACAGCAGCAGACCCGCCGCCGTCGTGGCGCCCGCCGCGTACAGTGCGCCACGGCGGCCCAGGCGGCCCACCAGCCGACCCGCCGTCGACGCCGACACCGTGCCGACCAGGTACACCAGGAAGATCGAGCCGACGATGCCCTGGGGCAGCGAGAACGGCGCCTCCGTCAGGCGGTAGCCGATCACCGTGTACACGCCGCCGAACACCGTCATGAACAGCGCGCCGATCGCGTACAGGCGGCACAGCAGCGGGTTGGAGAGGTGGTCGCGGACCGTGCGGGCCAGGACCCGCGGGCGCAGCGACCCCGCCTTGAAGTGGCGCGGCGCCGGAAGCAGGAGGCGGAACGCGACCGCGCAGGCCACCGCGATCGCGCCGATGACGCCGACCGCGACCCGCCAGCCCCACTCCTGGGCGACCCAGCCGGTGATCACGCGGCCGCTCATCCCGCCGACGCTGTTGCCGGCCACGAACAGCCCGATCGCCGTGATCAGCGCCCTCGGTCGGACCTCCTCGGCCAGATACGCCGTCGCCGACGCCGGCAGGCCCGCCAGCGCGGCACCCTGGACCGCCCGCAGCACGACCAGGGCCGTCAGGTTCGGTGCGAAGGGCACCACCAGTCCGACCGTCACCGCGACCGCCAGGGACGCCGTCATGACCGTACGGCGGCCGAAGCGCTCCGAGAGCGCGCTCATCGGCAGGACGAAGAGCGCCAGACCGCCGGTCGCGGCAGCCACCGTCCAGCTCGCCTCGCTCGCCGCCACCCCGAACTCGCCCGAGATCAGCGGGAGCAGGGCCTGGGTGGAGTACAGAAGAGCGAAGGTCGCCACGCCGGCGAGGAAGAGGGCGAAGCTCATCCGGCGGTAGCCGGGGCCGCCCGGGGCCATACGGGAGTCGACGACAGGGACTGCGGGTGTGGCGGCCACGGTGGTGGACGCCCCGGTACTGGCGGGAGACATGCTTCGAAGCTACGTACGGCCTCGCTGATCCGTCCAATGCATGGATTCGCCATAATCGTTCCCATGGAGCATCAGCAGAGGTCACAGGCTCGTCTGTCACCATCCAGTGACACAGAAGACATGACGATGTTGCTGGCCCCGCGCCTGGCCCACTTCGCCGGCGTCGCCCGCACCGAGCACGTCACGCGCGCCGCCCAGGAGATGCGGGTCCCGCAGTCCACGCTCTCGCGCGCCATGGTCCGTCTCGAACAGGACCTGGGCGTCGATCTGTTCGCCCGGCACGGCCGCACGGTCTCACTGACCCCCGCCGGCCGCACCTTCCTCGCCTCCGTCGAACGCGCCCTCGCCGAGATCGGGCGCGCCGCCGAGGAGGTCCGTGCCGACGCCGACCCGGCCACCGGCAAGGTCGCCTTCGGGTTCCTGCACACCATGGGCGCCGAGACCGTACCCGGCCTGATCCACGCCTTCCGCGCCGACCACCCCCGCATCCGCTTCAGCCTCGTGCAGAACTACGGCGAGGCGATGATCGAGCGGCTGCGGTCCGGCGAGCTCGACCTGTGCCTGACGTCCCCGGTGCCGGACGCCCCCGACCTGGTGGGCCGCCGCCTGGACGAGCAGAAGCTCCGTCTCGTCGTGCCCGCCGACCACCGCCTCGCCTCGCGCAAGCGCGTCCGTCTGGTCGAGGCCGCCGACGAGGCGTTCGTGACGCTGGAACCCGGCTACGGCATGCGCCGGATCACCGACGACCTGTGCCAGGAGGCGGGCTTCAAGCCGCGCATCGCCTTCGAAGGCGAGGAGGCGGAGACGCTGCGGGGCCTGGTGGCGGCGGGCCTGGGGGTCGCGCTCCTTCCCCCGCCGGCCGTACCCCGCCCGGGAGTGGTGGAACTGACCGTCACGGCCCCGAGGGCGGCCCGGGAGATCGGCGTGGCCTGGCTGGCGGACCGGCCGGACACACCGCCGGTGGCCGCCTTCAAGAGGTTCCTCCTGTCGAGGAGGGGCAACTTGCTGCCGACCTAGGGGCGGCGCCGCAAGGGGCGCGGGAAACTGCGCGACAAGCCACGACGGCGCCGCGCACGCCTACGAACCGAACACCCCGACGCCGCTACCGCCGCAACGACTTCCCGAACCCGGAAGCCAACGGCATCCGAAGGCCCAGCGGCGGCGGAGCCGCGAACGCGTCGGCCACCGGCCGCGAGAACGCCCTGCCGAACAGCACTCCCATCACGAAGTCCTGAGCCAGGGCGCTGACTTCGTCCCGGTGCTGATGCAGCGCGTGCCGGTCGGAGTGCACCTCGAACCGGCACACGTCCCGGTTCGCCTTCTTCGCCCGCTCCGCCAGCCGGAACGACAGTTCGGGGTCGGTCCGCTCGTCGTTCGTGCCGTGCACGAACAGCACCCGCCGCCCCGCGAGCTGTTTCACCGGTTCGGGTGCCGCCGCCATGTCCTCCTCCGGCAGCCAAGGTGCGATCGCGAGCACGGAGTTGACGGCCTCGTGAC
This sequence comes from Streptomyces sp. Y7, assembly GCF_043195415.1. NCBI lineage: Bacteria > Bacillati > Actinomycetota > Actinomycetes > Kitasatosporales > Streptomycetaceae > Streptomyces > Streptomyces sp. Y7. The sequence goes on along the minus strand of NZ_JBIDDQ010000016.1, from coordinate 24,732 downwards.
CACCGGAGTGCAGCGCCGCCCGCGCGCCCATGTCGATTCCGACGAGGCAGACGGGGACGTCCCCGTAGCGCCGCACGACCTCGTCGGCCGCCCACAGGGCGTCGCTCGCGAGGTCCGCGGCGTTGCCGTTCCAGCCGCGGTAGCGGTAGCGGACGACATGCGTGGCCAGTCCTTCGTCGCGCCCCGCCCGCGTCAGCCGGCGGCCCAGCGTCCGCACGTAGGAGGTCGCCAACAACGTCGCCGGCTTGCGATGTGAGACCTCGTCACCTCCGGGCAGCAGGAGGACGACTCCGCTCACCGCCGTCGGTTCCGGCCCGATCGCCTTGCCCAGCCGGACCCTGCGCACCGGCGTCGCTTGCTGTGCCATGACAGAACAGTGTCAGAAGCATGGGTGTACGCCACCCGTCCTCGGGGTCACCGTTACGTATCGACGGATTCGTACAAGCAGGAAAATGAGGTGTTCAGCGGGCGATCTACGCGCGTAGGCGTTATGGTGCGGAAATGACGAGCGAGACTGCCCAGAAGGCGAACACCCCGAGCTCGGACCAGATCCGCCGGGCGCCGAAGGTTCTGCTGCACGATCACCTCGACGGCGGGCTCCGCCCCGGCACGATCGTCGAGCTGGCCCGCGACACGGGCTACGCCCACCTCCCCGAGACCGATCCCGACAAACTCGGCGTCTGGTTCCGCGAGGCCGCCGACTCCGGATCCCTGGAGCGGTATCTGGAGACCTTCTCCCACACCGTCGGCGTGATGCAGACCCGCGACGCCCTCGTGCGGGTCGCGCGCGAGTGCGCCGAGGACCTCGCCGAGGACGGGGTCGTCTACGCCGAGGTGCGCTACGCCCCCGAGCAGCACCTCGAAGGCGGGCTCACCCTCGAAGAGGTCGTCGAGGCCGTGAACGAGGGCTTCCGCGAGGGCGAGCGGATCGCCCGGCAGAACGGTCACCGCATCCGTGTGGGCGCCCTGCTCACCGCCATGCGGCACGCCGCCCGCGCGCTGGAGATCGCCGAACTCGCCAACCGCTACCGGGATCTGGGCGTCGTCGGCTTCGACATCGCGGGCGCCGAGGCCGGGCATCCGCCGACCCGGCATCTCGACGCCTTCGAGTACCTCAAGCGCGAGAACAACCACTTCACCATCCACGCCGGCGAGGCCTTCGGGCTGCCGTCCATCTGGCAGGCCCTCCAGTGGTGCGGCGCCGACCGGCTGGGGCACGGGGTGCGCATCATCGACGACATCCAGGTGCACGCCGACGGCTCCGTGAAACTCGGCCGGCTCGCCTCCTACGTACGGGACAAGCGCATCCCGCTGGAGCTGTGCCCGAGCTCCAACCTCCAGACCGGGGCCGCCGACTCCTACGCCGCGCACCCCATCGGGCTGCTGCGGCGGCTGCACTTCCGGGCGACGGTGAACACCGACAACCGGCTCATGTCACATACGAGTATGAGCCGGGAATTCGAGCGCCTTGTCGAGGCTTTCGGATACACGCTCGATGACATGCAATGGTTCTCCGTCAATGCGATGAAATCATCGTTCATTCCTTTCGATGAACGGCTGGCGATGATCAATGACGTCATCAAGCCCGGATATGCCGAACTGAAGTCCGAGTGGCTGTTCCGGCAGACGTCCTCTACCAGCGACTCTGTCGAAGAACAGGGCTGACCTGGGATCCTTCGGTCACACGGAATGCGGGCGGCATTCACAATCCGTCCGCATTTCGATGTTTGCGGCGGGGTGCGGGGCGTGTTTACGGTCGAGGACCGCTTACATCCCCGTAACCAATTTTCGAGGACGCCTTTCATGAAGCAGTCTGCTGCCAAGACCCTCGGTGTCGCCGCTCTCGGTGCCGCCTTCGCCGCCATGGGCGCGGGTGCCGCGAACGCCGCGCCGGCCGCGCCGGAGGCCGCCGGGCCGGCGCTGGACACCGTCACCCGGACGCTCCCCGCCGAGAACCTCGCCGCGTCGGCGCCCGGCGCCGGTGCGGGGCTGGCCCAGGGGCAGGAGGCGCTCGCCGCCGGGCTGTCCGCCGCGCAGCCGGCCGCCGAGCAGGCGGTGGCCGGTGGGCCGACCGCCGTGGTCTCCGGGCTCCTTGCCGGGCTGCCGGTGCAGACGCTGCCGGTTCAGGGGCTGCCGGTCCAGGGCCTGCCCACGCAGGGGCTGCCCGTGAACGGCGTTCCGCTCGGCTGAGTTCTCGCCGGGCGGGTGTGCCCGGTCGGAACGCGCCGCTGGGGCGCACCCTTCGGAAACGGGGTGCGCCCCAGCGGCTTTGTGCGTGTGGAGGCGGAGATGGTGGCGAGTGGAGTGGGGGATGGGGTGGTGAGGGGGGTGGTGAGTGGAGGGGTGGGGTGGTGAGGGGGCAGGGGGCTGCTGCGTTACCAGGCTGTGCGGGTCTTGTTCTCCGAGGGGAGCAGGATCCACAGCGCTATGTAGAGCAGGAACTGCGGGCCCGGGAGCAGGCAGGAGACCAGGAAGATCACGCGCATCGTCGTCGCGGAGGTGCCGAAGCGTCGTGCCAGCGCGGCGCACACTCCGCCGATCATGCGGCCGTTGGTGGGTCGGGCGAGCGCGGTCATGGTGCGGCTCCTTCGCGAGCGTCGGTCGAGGGCCCTACTTGTGGGGCCTTCGAGTGGGTGCCTCATCTGACATCCACGCTACGCAGACGAACCGGGCAAAGCGTCACTCTACGGAGCTATCCCGACCCTGGGAATCGTCGGGGTACGACCCTGACTGGGCTCATCCTGGGGGGTCGTGGTGCGGGCGGTGCGCTCGGACCTGCGGCGTAGGTGGATGCGGGCCGCCGGGATGATCGCGGCGTGGGCGAGGGCCACGCCGAGGGTGTTGAGGAGCAGGGAGTCGACGTCGACGATCTGGCCGGGGACGCCGGTCTGCAGCAGCTCTATGCCGAGGGAGATGAGGGCGCCCGCGGCTGCCGTGCGGACCAGGGAGCCGAGGGGGGAGGCGGTGAGGCTGCCGTGTGCCGTCGGGATCAGGACGCCGAGGGGGGCGAGGAGGGCGAGGCCCTCGGCGATGCGGCGGGCGGCTTCCTGCCAGCCGAGGGCGAGGTCGGCTCTGATGCCGGCGAGGGGGTGCAGGTTGGCGGGGGTGACCCAGGGGACGTCCAGGGGGCGCAGGGTGAGCCAGGCGACGAACGCGAGGTGTGCGACCAGGAGGATGCCTCCTGTCACACGGATGCGGATCGCGGCGCTGCCGCCGATGGAGCCTTGACGCTGCACGCCCCCGTAGACGCGCCCCCCGGCGGGATCGGTTCCGGGGTGTGGGGGAGTGGGGTGAGGTGTCTGCCACACGGGGTGGGGCGTGGGGATGCCTGCGGCGGCCTGTGCGGGGTGGGTGGGGGCGTGTGTAGCGCCTGCGGGGTGGTGGTGGGTCGGGGCCGCGCCGGGGGGTGTCCGTCCTCGGTCGGGCGGTTGCTGCAGCTCCAGAGGTGCTGTTTCCTGACGCCCGCCGCTGCGGGCGGACACCCCCCGGCACGTCCCCTTGCCGCCGTCCGCGGGTGCGGCTACTTCTCGACGCAGGCCCGCCGCAACGTCTGCTTTTTGGGGGCGCGGGGAACTGCGTGGACGGTGGTGAGGGTGGCGGTCAGGTCGTGGCGCGGGTGCACTGCAACCCCCTGTTGTTCAGGGGCGCGGGGAACTGCGCGGACGGTGGTGGCGGTGGCGGTCTGGTTGTGGCGCGGGTGCACTGCAACCCCCTGTTTTTCAGGGGCGCGGGGAACTGCGCGGACGGTGGTGGCGGTGGCGGTCACGTCGTGGCGCAGGGCGGCTGCAACGCCCTTTCCTGGGGGCGCGGGGAACTGCGCGAGTGGTCACGGTGGGCCCGCAGGTGCCGGCCGGGTGGGGTCAGCCGTCTGTGATGTCGGTTGAGGGGGGCTCGTTGCTGCCCGGTCTGGTGCGGACCTCGTCCGTGCACTCGTAGCGGCGCGGGGGCGCGGCGGTGGGGCCGCCCAGGATGACCGAGCCGTCGCCCTCCGCGGCCGAGGAGTCGGAGAAGGTGCACACGATCTGGGCCAGGGCGTACGACGTGAGGTCGTCGGGGGGCGTGCTCAGGCGCAGGGTTTCGTCCGGGTCGTCGGGGCGTGGGCCGGTCACTCCCATGGCGCCCCGGACGTCCGTGGTGTAGCCGGCCTCCTTCTCGGTGGCCGAGGGCGTCGCCTCCAGTTGGTCCAGGAGGCCCTGGGCGACCAGCACGCGGCGGGCGGAGTCCGCCGTGCCGTCGGGGACGCGGACCGTGCGGTCCACGGCGACCAGTTGGGAGCCGCACAGCAGGAACACCTGGACCGGCAGGCCCCGCTCGGCCTGCGTCGAGATGTTCGGTTCGGAGAGTGAGCAGTGCACTCGGGAGGGGGCGGGACCGAAGTCGGTCGGGACCTCCGTGGAGCGTATGCCGCAGCCCGTGAGGAGGGTGGCGGACAGGGCGGAGAAGGCCAGGAGCCGGCGGGTGTGCATCACGCGTCTCCCTTCTTCGTGTCGTCCTTGCCGTCCGTGCCGCCGGTCAGTTCCGAGGCGTCCCGGGGCAGGCGCAGCGTGAAGACCGCGCCGCCCTCGGGGGAGTTGGCGGCCGTGATCTCGCCGCCGTGGATGTGGGCGTTCTCCAGGGCGATGGAGAGGCCGAGGCCGCTGCCCTCGGAGCGGGGGCGGGAGGCGCTCGCCTTGTAGAAGCGGTCGAAGACGTGGGGGAGGACGTCCTCCGGGATGCCGGGGCCGTGGTCCCGTACGTCGATCACGACCGAGTCGTCCTCCACGCGGACCGTGACGCGGACCGGCGAGCCGCCGTGCTTGAGGGCGTTGCCGATCAGGTTGGCCAGGATGACGTCGAGGCGGCGGGGGTCCAGGCGGGCCATGATGCCGCGCTCGGCGTCCAGGTCGACCGCGTCGAGCCACGCGCGGGCGTCGATGCAGGCCGTGATCTGGTCGGCGAGGTCGACGTCGTCGAGGACGAGGCGGGCCGTGCCCGCGTCGAAGCGGGTGACCTCCATGAGGTTCTCGACCAGGTCGTTCAGGCGGCGGGTCTCGCTGACCACCAGGCGCACAGCCGGTTCGATCATGGGGTCCATGGAGCCGGACTCCGCTTCCAGCTCCTCCTCCAGGACTTCGGTCACGGCCGTGATCGCGGTGAGGGGGGTGCGTAGCTCGTGGGACATGTCTGCCACGAAACGGCGGGACGACTCGTCGCGGGAGGCCATGTCGGCGACCCGCTTCTCCAGCGCGGCCGCGGCGTTGTTGAACGTCCGGGACAGGTCCGCGAGTTCGTCCGTGCCCGAGACGCGCAGGCGGGTGTCCAGCTTGCCCTCACCGAGACGGCGGGCGGCGACACCGAGGCGCTGCACCGGCTTCAGTACGGTCGTGGCGGCGGCCTGCGCGAGCAGCGCGGAGCCGATCAGGGCGAGGCCGGTGGCGATGCCGAGGGACCACGCGAGGGAGTTGAGGTCCTTCGCCTCCTGCTCCAGGGACTTGAGCATGTACCCGGTCGGGCCGCCGCCGTTGACCTTGGTGCCGGCGATCAGATACGGGGTGTCGTCCTCGACTATCCGCTGCCAGTACAGGTGGTACTCCGACTTGGCGGAGGAGTTGGTCTGCTGCTTCTCGTTCACCGCCGTGCGCAGGGACTTCGGCACGTCCGTGAGGGTGAAGCCGTCCAGGCCGCCGGAGCTGCCGTAGGCGGGAACGCCGCCGGCGTCCTGGGCGACCAGGAGCACGCTGAAGCGCTGGCTGCTGTTGGCCATCTGGCCCGCGGTGTGCTGCAGTTCGTCCTGGGTCGGGTTGTCGGGCAGCAGGCCCGCGCGGGTCTGCATCTCCTGCTCGAAGTCACGCAGCACCGCGTCCTGGGTCCGGGTCAGGACCGCCTCGCGGTTGAGCCAGTAGGCGATGCCCGAGGCCGACACGGCGGCCGTGAGCGCGACGAGGCCGAACACGACCACCAGGCGCAGGCGCAGGCTCGTGAAACGCAGCCTCGACCCCACCCCCTTGCGAGCCGCGACCCAGCCGCGGAACCCCCCTTGTGCTTCTGTCACTGAGGCGCGTCCAGGCGGTAGCCGACACCACGGACGGTACGGATGAGCGTGGGGGAGGACGGGACGTCCTCGACCTTGGCGCGCAGGCGCTGGACGCAGGCGTCGACGAGGCGGGAGTCGCCCAGGTAGTCGTGCTCCCAGACGAGGCGGAGGAGCTGCTGGCGGGACAGGGCCTGACCCGGGCGGCGGCTCAGTTCCAGGAGCAGACGCAGCTCGGTCGGGGTGAGCTGGAGGTCCTCGCCGTTCTTCGTCACGGTCATGGCCGCGCGGTCGATGACCAGGCTGCCGTAGGTCGCGGCGTCGTTCGACTCGCGTTCCCCGCGTCGCAGCACGGCACGGATGCGGGCGTCCAGGACCCGCCCCTGCACGGGTTTGACGATGTAGTCGTCCGCGCCGGACTCCAGTCCGACCACGATGTCGATGTCGTCGTTGCGCGCGGTCAGCAGGATGATCGGCAGCTGGTCGGTGCGCCGGATACGGCGGCACACCTCGAAGCCGTCGATACCGGGCAGCATCACGTCCAGCACGATCAGGTCCGGCCGCTGTTCACGCAGCAGTTTCAGACCGTCCTCGCCGGTGGCAGCAGTGGCCACACGGTGTCCCTGGCGAGTCAGTGAGAGCTCCAGGGCCGTACGGATGGCGTCGTCGTCCTCGATCAGCAACAGGGAAGGCACGGGGCACATTCTGGCCCATGCGGGGGTGGTCTTTCGACACCTGTACGAGCAGTAGGGATACGTGCGCGTAGCGCTGCCGGCTGTGCCCGCGCTGTGCCGGTGCCGGGAGCAGGCTCTGACACAGGCCCCTGTGACAGCTCTGTGACAGTCGGCGGACACGGCCATGAAGGTGCCCGGGCAAGCTTTTCGACACAAGCAAGGCCGCAGGACGCAACACAGCAAGCCGCACCAAGCAGAACACCGGAAGTCCACGACGGGGGGCGCGAGATGAACACGCTGCACGGCACCAGCACCAGCGCAGTGATCACGCGTCTGCACGACGTGAACGGGGGCCGGGGTGCGGAGAAGTCCGGTGCCGATGGGGGTCCCTCCCGCGCGAGCGGATTCGAGCGTGGGGGAGGGCGGGGGTGCGCTCGCGGCACCGGGCGTCAGCACACCGCGTACATGACGGTGGTTGACGGTCTCACGGGGGAGACGCACGGGGGAAGCGCGTACAGGGAGGACTCGGGGGAGCGTCGTCGCTCGCTGTCGGAGGCGGAGTTCACCGCCTACGTCCAGGAGCGCCGCGCCTCCCTGTACGCCACCGCCTACCACCTGACCGGTGACCGCTTCGAGGCCGAGGACCTGCTGCAGAGCGCGCTGTTCTCGACGTACAAGGCATGGGACCGGATCAGTGACAAGGCCGCCGTCGGGGGCTACCTGCGGCGGACGATGACGAACCTGCACATCAGCGCGTGGCGCCGCCGCAAGCTGAACGAGTACCCGACCGAGGAGCTGCCGGAGACGCCCGGCGACACGGACGCGATGCGCGGCACCGAGCTGCGCGCGGTCCTGTGGCAGGCGCTGGCCCGGCTGCCCGAACTCCAGCGGACGATGCTGGTCCTTCGTTACTACGAGGGCCGCACCGACCCGGAGATCGCGGACATCCTCGACATCAGTGTCGGCACGGTGAAGTCCAGCATCTGGCGGTCGCTCCGCCGGCTGCGCGAGGACGAGGTCCTCAGCTTCGGCCGTGACGAGGAGGACGCCTTCGGGGAGCTCGTCGCCTGAAGGTCCGGGGGACCGCGGGGGAGCGGTAACCGGTGGGGGGACCACGGGGGCTGGGGGGCCAACGGGGGACCACCCGAGGGGGGAAGCACGGGGGAACGGGGGGCGCTCCGCCACGGGGGACGTGGGCGGAGCACAACGTGAGCGGGGCTGGAGGGCCGGGGGGTCCATCCAGTCCCGCTTCGCTGTGTGCCCTCGGCGGACCTTCAGGTGTGTCGCTCACGGCGGCCGCGACGGCCGGGTCCAGCCGTTCCACCGTGTACACGGTGATCCGTTCTTCACGGCCCTGTGACCGCCTGGGGGCCGGTTTCGTTCAGGCTGCCGGGGTGGCTGCCGGGCGGCGGCCCGCGGCGGCCGCCGTGAGCCGGCCGAGGGCTTCGTCGCGGTCGCAGGCGTGGGCGCCCAGGGACGTCTGGTGGGCGACGATCGAGCGCTCCAGGCGCATCAGGCGCCAGCCGCGGCGCAGCAGGAACGGCACCGACTTGCGGCCCTCCCGCAGATCGCGCAGGAAGCGGCGGCGGAAGGTCCTCATCGGGCCGCGGCTCAGGCACAGCGCGTCGGCCAGCACGCCGAGTTCCCGGCAGCGCGTCACGATCTCGGCCGCGAAGATGCCCTCGGCGATGAAGAGCGGGGTACGCCCGATGTCGACGGTCTCCGCGCCGGTGCGGGCGCTCAGCGAGAGGTCGTACAGCGGCACGTCCGTACGGCCCGCGCGGCACAGCTCGGTGATCGCCGTGACGGCCGTGTCGGCGTCCCAGGATTCGGGGTGGTCCCAGTCGATGTCGGAGCTCCCCGGGACCAGGGGCAGGGTCGGGTCGTCGCCCTCTTTGTAGAAGTCGTCGAGCCGTAGGACCGGAAGGCCGGAACGGGCCGCGAGAAGGGACTTGCCGGAGCCGGAGGGGCCGCAGAGCAGCACGACTCGCGTCGGTATGGGCGATGGGGAACTCACGGGACACCAGTGTGCGGCATCACCGGGCCGGTGAACGACCCGGCGGACCACGTTTGATGCGCGGATCACACCTCGACTGCACGTGATGTTCACCCCGCCGCCCCGCGCCCGGGCGCGGCAGAGAGCCACGCCTCCCCGGGACGGCGGGGAAGCGCGGCTCTCCGGTCTCGGTGCCGGCGGGCCCTCAGTAGGACGAGCCGGACGCGCCCAGCGAACCCGTCGGGTGCCAGACCGTCTTGGTCTCCAGGAACGCCGTCATACGGTCGATGCCGGGCGTGGCGGCGTGATCCACAGGCTGTGGACGAAGGACGCGCTTGAGGTTGTCCGCCGCCGCGATCTCCAGTTCCTTGGCGAGGTTCTCGTCGGCGCCGGCCAGGTCGATCGCGTTGACGTCCTGGTGGGCGGCGAGCGGTGTGGCGATCTCCGCCGTACGGCCGGACAGGACGTTGACGACACCGCCCGGCAGGTCGGACGTCGCCAGGACCTCGCCCAGGGACAGGGCGGGCAGCGGGGACTTCTCCGACGCCACCACGATCGCCGTGTTGCCCGTCGCGATCACCGGGGCCAGTACGGACACCAGGCCCAGGAACGACGACTCCTGCGGAGCCACGATCGCGACCACGCCCGTCGGCTCGGGGGAGGACAGGTTGAAGAACGGGCCCGCCACCGGGTTGCCGCCGCCCACGACCTGGGCGATCTTGTCCGTCCAGCCCGCGTACCAGACCCAGCGGTCGATCGCCGCGTCGACCTGCGCCGCCGCCTTCGACTTCGACAGGCCCTCGGCGTCGGCGACTTCGCGGACGTACTGCTCGCGCCGGCCCTCCAGCATCTCGGCGATGCGGTAGAGGATCTGACCCCGGTTGTACGCCGTCGCGCCGGACCAGCCGCCGAACGCCTTGCGCGCGGCGACCACGGCGTCACGGGCGTCCTTGCGGGAGGAGAGGGGCGCGTTGGCCAGCCAGTTGCCCTTCGAGTCCGTCACCTCGTACACCCGGCCGCTCTCGGAACGCGGGAACTTCCCGCCGACGTACAGCTTGTAGGTCTTGAAGACGGAGAGCCGCTCGGCGCGCTCGGTCTTGTCGTTCTTGTCAGACATCGAGGTACGCCTCCAGGCCGTGGCGGCCGCCCTCGCGGCCGAAGCCCGACTCCTTGTAACCGCCGAACGGCGAGGTCGGGTCGAACTTGTTGAACGTGTTGGACCAGACGACACCGGCCCGGAGCTTGTTCGCCACGGCGAGGATCCGCGAGCCCTTCTCGGTCCAGATGCCCGCAGAAAGGCCGTACGGCGTGTTGTTGGCCTTGGCCACGGCCTCGTCCGGCGTACGGAACGTCAGCACCGACAGCACCGGGCCGAAGATCTCGTCCCGGGCGATCCGGTGCGCCTGGGTGACGTTCGTGAACAGCGTCGGCGCGAACCAGTAGCCGCTCTCCGGGATGTCGCAGGCCGGCGACCAGCGCTCGGCGCCCTCCGCCTCACCCGCCTCGACGAGCGAGGTGATCCGGGACAGCTGCTCCTCGGAGTTGATCGCGCCGATGTCGGTGTTCTTGTCCAGCGGGTCGCCGAGACGGAGCGTGGAGAGGCGGCGCTTGAGGGACTCCAGCAGCTCCTCCTCGATCGACTCCTGCACCAGCAGCCGGCTGCCCGCGCAGCAGACCTGGCCCTGGTTGAAGAAGATCCCGTTGACGATGCCCTCGACGGCCTGGTCGATCGGGGCGTCGTCGAAGACGATGTTGGCGCCCTTGCCGCCGAGCTCCAGGGTGACCTTCTTGCGGGTGCCGGCGACCGTGCGGGCGATCTCCTTGCCGACGGCCGTGGAGCCGGTGAAGGCGACCTTGTTCACGTCCGGGTGCGCGACGACCGCGGCGCCGGCGTCGCCGTATCCGGGAAGGATGTTGACGACGCCCTTGGGCAGGCCCGCCTGACGGCAGATGTCCGCGAAGAACAGGGCGGAGAGGGGGGTCGTCTCGGCGGGCTTCAGGACGACCGTGTTGCCGGTCGCGAGCGCCGGGGCGATCTTCCACGCCAGCATGAGGAGGGGGAAGTTCCAGGGGATGACCTGGCCCGCGACGCCCAGCGGCCGCGGGTTCGAGCCGAAGCCGGCGTGGTCGAGCTTGTCGGCCCAGCCCGCGTAGTAGAAGAAGTGCGCGGCGACCAGCGGGAGGTCCGCGTCGCGGGTCTCCTTGATCGGCTTGCCGTTGTCCAGGGTCTCCAGGACGGCGAGTTCACGGGCCCGCTCCTGGACGATCCGGGCGATGCGGAACAGGTACTTCGCGCGCTCGGAGCCCGGCAGCGCCGACCACTTCTCGAACGCCTTGCGGGCGGCCTTCACGGCACGGTCCACGTCCGCCTCGCCGGCCTGGGCGATCTCGGAGAGGACCTCCTCGGACGACGGCGAAACGGTCTTGAAGACCTTGCCGTCGGCCGCCTCCACGAACTCGCCGTCGATGAACAGGCCGTACGACGGCGCGATGTCGACGATCGAGCGGGACTCGGGGGCCGGTGCGTATTCGAATACCGATGCCATGGTGATCAGTCCACCGTCACGTAGTCGGGGCCGGAGTAGCGGCCGGTGGCCAGCTTCTGCCGCTGCATCAGCAGGTCGTTCAGAAGCGAGGAGGCGCCGAAGCGGAACCAGTGGTTGTCGAGCCAGTCCTCGCCGGCGGTCTCGTTGACCAGTACGAGAAATTTGATGGCGTCCTTGGTCGTCCTGATCCCGCCGGCCGGCTTCACGCCGACCTGGATGCCGGTCTGGGCGCGGAAGTCCCGCACCGCTTCCAGCATAAGGAGGGTGTTCGCGGGAGTGGCGTTCACGGCGACCTTGCCGGTGGACGTCTTGATGAAGTCGGCGCCGCCCAGCATGCCGAGCCAGCTGGCCCGCCGGATGTTGTCGTACGTCGACAGCTCGCCGGTCTCGAAGATGACCTTGAGGCGGGCAGCCCCGGAGGCCTCCTTCACGGCGACGATCTCGTCGTACACCTTCATGTAGTTCCCGGCGAGGAACGCGCCCCGGTCGATGACCATGTCGATCTCGTCGGCGCCGGCGGCGACCGCGTCACGGACGTCCGCCAGCTTCACACCGAGGGCGGCGCGGCCCGCCGGGAAGGCGGTGGCCACGGAGGCCACCTTCACCGGGGAGCCGGCGACGGCCTCCTTGGCGGTGGCCACCATGTCGGGATAGACACAGACGGCGGCCGTCGGCGGCACCGTACGGTCGGTCGGGTCGGGGCGGACCGCCTTGGCGCCGAGCGCCCGGACCTTGCCCGGGGTGTCCGCGCCTTCCAGCGTCGTCAGGTCGACCATCGAGATGGCGAGGTCGATGGCGTACGCCTTGGCGGTCGTCTTGATGGAACGGGTACCGAGGGACGCGGCCCGCCCCTCCAGGCCGACCGCGTCGACACCCGGCAGCCCGTGGAGGAAGCGGCGCAGCGTGCTGTCGGACGCGGTGACGTCCGTGAGTGCGTGTGCTGCGGCAGATGCATTGGTGGGCATGGTCACCAGACGAGCATATCTACGCGCGTAGCGGCTGTACACCCCGAGGGTATGGATCTGTGGGGGGCGGATCGGCGGGGATGGATCTGTGGGGCGGACCCGTGGGGGCGGAGCTGGGGGGACGGATCTGGCCGGTGCGGGCTCGCCGGGCCGTCCAGGGGGTGGGGGACTGCGCTCGGTCGGCCCAGGGGGGCGAGGGTCTGCGCCGGTCGGTCTGCCCAGGGGGCCCGCGCCCGCTGGTCTGCCCGGGGTGTGGGGGTCCGCGCCGGCTGACCTGCCCGGGGTGTGGGAGCCCGCGCTCGCTGGTCTGCCCGGGGTGTGGGGCGTCCGCGCCGGCTGGCCTGCCCAGGGGGCGGGGATCCGCGCCGGTCGGTATGCCTGGGGGGTGCCGGGGGCCGCGCGGTCGGTTCCTGTGGCCCGCCCCTGCGAACGGAGGCCGACCCCCACCGCCCCGCACCCGCGAGCGGAGGCCGGCCCTCACGGTGATCCGGCGATCCGGTGATCCGGCGATCGAACACTTCCGCACGCGTGAGGCACAATCGGGCCCATGACGACCCCCGAACACCCGTCCCCCTCTCCGGACCCCACGTCGAAGGACCGGGTGTACCGCTCACCCATGGGCATCGTCGGCGGAGTCGCGCTGCTGGTCATCGTGCTCTGGCTCGGCATCGACGCCCTGCTGCGCGGCGACGGACGCACCCAGTGGCTGGCGCTCGCGGCGCTCATCCTCGTCGTGCCGCTGGTGACGGCGTTCACCCTGCGCCCCGCCGTCCACGCCAACGAGGACCGGCTGCGCATCCGCAACCCGCTCCGCGTGATCGTGCTGCCCTGGGGGCAGGTCGGCGCGCTGCGCTCCAGCTACTCGAACGAGGTCGTCACCAAGTCCGGCACCAAGTTCCAGCTCTGGGCGGTCCCGGTCTCGCTGCGGGCCCGCAAGAAGGCCGCGCGGCGCACGGCCCGCGCGGCCGCGGGCCGAGGCGATCGCGGCGGCCGCATGGGCAGCAGCGCGGGAATCGGCGGCCTCGGCTTCGGCGCGCCGCGCGGGGACGTGGACGCGGACGGTCCGATGCGGGCCGAGACCGACAAGGTCATGGACGACCTGCGGGAAATGCTGGAGCACGGGGAGCACGCCGAGTCCGCGCAGGGCGAGGTGACCGTGCGCTGGGCCTACGAGGTGGCGGGACCGGTCGTCGCGGGCGCCGTGCTGCTGGTGATCCTGCTGGCGATCGGCTGAGCGGCCGACGAGCTCCAGGCGTTCCGGGGGCGGGGGCCACGCCCCGGGGTTCCCGGGGTGCCCCAGCTTTCTGGGGTTCCCGAGCTTTCTGCGGGCCTCAGGGGCCCCCGGGGTTCCCAGGACCCGCCGGGGCGGTCGCTGAACCCCGGGTTCCCGGGGTTCCCAGGACCCGCCGGAGAGGTCGCTGCGGACGCCGGGCGGCGTGCTGACGGGCCGGAGCCTTCCGCCGCCGAGCCGGGGCCGTCCGCCTGCCGACGGACCGGGCTTGCCGAGCCGGGTCTCCCGCCGTCGAGCCGGAGCCGCATGCCCGCCGAGCCGGAGCCTTCCGCCTGCCGACGGAACGGGCCTGCCGAGCCGGGCCTGCCGCCGTCGAGCCGGGGCCGCATGCCCGCCGAGCCGGATCCTTCTGCCGCCGAGCCGGATCCCCACCCCGTCGCCGCTCACGGCGCTCGTCGCGGCGGGGTGAACGGCACCCCGCTGACGGCTCGACCGGTGTGCGCGGCGGTGGCCCCAAGGGTCGCAAGTCCCGCTTTCCACCCCTAATTGGCAACGTTGTCCACTCCGTGCAGTGAGCGCTTTCTCGGAAGTTGTCCTAGGGGTTGCCGAGGGGATACTTCGACATGAAGCGTGCGGCGGGCAGGTACTTTGTCGGCTCTTTGCCTGCCGCTCCTCATTAGATTGCTGCTGCCGCCCCCCAACGCCTTACCTGCACGTTTACTCGTCCGTGGGCGGCGGGGGTGGGGACATGGAACGGTCCGGCGAGGCGGGAAGATCCGCGGTCGCGGTGGGCATGAGATGCCAGATCGACATCAACGGCGAGGGAGGATTCGGCTGGCGGCTCGTGGCGTCCAATGGGCGCTCCGTAGCCGTGTCGCTGACCTCGCACGAGACGCACAACAGATGCCGGGAGGCGTTCTTACGCCTGTGCCGGCGCCATGACGACATGGCCGGCGGGGTGCAGCACAGCATCGAGGGCGGCGGCTGGGTGTGGGCGGTGTGGGACGCCTCAGGTGCCCATCTGGCCGGCTCGGCGCGCACCTACGAGCGGCACGCGACCTGCCGGTCCTCCTACGAGCGCTTCCGGGCCATGCTGCCGGAACTCGCCTACGCGGGACCGGAGTTGTGGGGCGATACATGAGTCACCGACAGTAAACGGAAGTTGCCCCCAGGGAACCTCTCGTTCACGCCTCGGGATGGGCATGTCAACCGATGCCCCGGAGTGTCGGGAACGTGCCTTCGATCCGAAGATCCAGACAGCCGCAGCCGGTCACCGCCACAGCCGCCGGGGTCGTCGACAGCGACGTACCCCGGCGGCTGTACGCGGATCCGGGACTGCCCGACCGCGTCTTCCGCGCGGTGCTGCGCTCCGGCGGCGGATTCGTGCTGACCGTGATGCTGCTCGTCGGCGGTTTCCTGCTGTACCGGGCGTGGCTGGCGCTGGACCGGGCCGGCTGGTCCTTCCTGACCACCGCCGCCTGGGCGCCGGACGCCGGGCGGTTCGGCATCGCGGCCGTGCTCGTCGGCACGATCCTGATCGCCGCCGTCGCGGTGTGCGTGGCCGTGCCGCTGGCGACCGGGGCGGCCCTGTTCATCTCCGAGTACGCGCCGGCCAGGCTGCGCCGGACGCTGATCAGCGTGGTGGACCTGATGGCCGCGGTGCCGTCGGTCGTCTACGGCCTGTGGGGCGTGTTCTTCCTCCAGGACCGGGTGCTGCCGACCGCCCGCTGGATCTCCACCTACGTCGGCTGGATCCCGGTCTTCGAGGTCCGGGGCGCGGACCCGAACGACCCGCTCGCCCCCGCCAGCCTCTACACCTCCTCGACCTTCATCGCCGGACTCGTCGTCGGCATGATGATCGCGCCCATCATCTGCTCGATCATGCGCGAGGTCTTCTCCCAGGCCCCCGCCGGTGAGCGCGAGGGTGCCTACGCGCTCGGCGCGACCCGCTGGGGCATGATCCGCTCCGTCGTCCTGCCCTTCGGCCGCGGCGGCATGATCGGCGGCACGATGCTGGGCCTCGGCCGCGCGCTCGGCGAGACGATCGCCGTCTTCATGATCATCTCGCTGACCTTCGACATCCAGTGGCACGTCCTGCAGTCCGGCACCAGCTCGGTCTCCTCCCTGATCGCCCTGCGCTACGGCGAGGCGAGCGAGTTCGGCATGTCCGCCCTGATGGCGGCCGGCTTCGCCCTGTTCGTGATGACCCTGATCGTCAACTTCGCCGCGTCCTCGATCGTCGCCCGGTCCCGCTCCGGCGCGTCGAGCGACGCCTGACGTGCCCGCCCCGCACGCCTCCGCCCCGCACGCCTCCGACTCCGCCCGCCGCCGACTCCGCACACCGCCGTCCTCGTACGCCCCGACCCCGGCCCCGCACCCCCCGTCCCGGAAAGAGCCCTCATGACCCTTGCCCCCGAGGCGCCCGAGCGGTCGCGCACGACGCTGCCGGGCCCGGCACGGGCCGCCGCACCCGGCGGTGAGCGCCGGCGCGCCCTGACCGCGATGCGCGGCACCGACGTCTACGCCGTCCTCGGCGCGGCGGCCTCCGCGCTGTCGCTGACCTGGCTGCTGTTCGGGCGCCTGCTGCCGTTCAACGGCGCCGTCGGCTTCGTCGTCACCGCCTACGGCCTGTTCCTGCTGGTGTACGCGCTGCTGGTGTCCTTCGACGAGGACGGGCCGGCCGTCGTCGACCGGATCGCGGCGGCCGTGGTGCGGTCGATGGGCGTGCTGATGGTGGCGATCCTGGCGATCGTCGTGGTGTACGCCCTCGTCGAGGGCCGCCGGGCGCTGGTGCACCTGAACTTCTTCACCGAGGACATGCAGCTGGCCGGTCCGCTGGAGCCGCTCGGCGTGGGCGGCGCCCTGCACGCCGCCGCGGGCACCCTCATCATGATCGTCATCGCGCTGGTGGTCACCGTCCCGACCGGGGTGATCTGCGCGGTGTTCCTCAACGAGGTGCCCGGCCCGTTCGCCCGGTTCGTGCGCACCATCGTCGAGGCGATGACAGCGTTGCCGTCCATCGTCGCGGGCCTGTTCATCTACGCCACCGCGATCCTCGGCCTCGGCATGGACCAGTCCGGCCTCGCCGCCTCGCTCGCCCTGTCCGTGATGATGCTGCCGATCATCATCCGCGCCGCCGACGTCGTGATCCGGCTGGTGCCCGGCACGCTGCGCGAGGCCGCGTACGCCATGGGCACCTCGCGCTGGCGCACGGTCTGGCACGTCGTGCTGCCGACCTGCCGCTCGGGCCTGACCACTTCGGTGATCCTCGGGACCGCGCGCGGCATCGGCGAGACCTCCCCGGTGCTGCTGACCGCCGGCTTCACCTCGGAGCTCAACCTCGACCCGCTGCACGGCCCGATGGTCTCCCTGCCGCTGGCGACCTTCGAGTTCGTGAAGTCGCCCGAGCCGACCATGGTCGCCCGCGGCTTCGGTACGGCGTCCCTGCTGATGGTGCTCGTGCTGCTGCTGTTCGTGCTGGCGCGCATCGTCGGCGGGCGCGGACCGGGCCAGTTGACGCACCGCCAGGAACACCGCCGGGTGCTCGCCTCCCGGCGCGACGCACGCCGCTTCGCCGCCCGGGCCACCGCCCCGACCGGCACCCCCACCTCCGCCAACCTCCGTACGCAACCCGGGAGTCCGTCGTGAAACCCGCCACTCGCTTCCGTCTGGCGGCCACCGTGCTGTCACTGCTGTGCGCGCTGCTCGCCGTCAACACCCCGCCGGCGGCGGCCGCCTCCTACGCCAAGATCACCGGATCCGGATCCACCTGGAGTGCCAACGCCGTCCAGCAGTGGGTCCGCAACGTCAAGGCCAACTACGGCATGACGGTCAACTTCACGGCCAACGGCTCCTCCCAGGGCCGCGAGCAGTTCAAGAACAACACGGTCGACTTCGCGGTCTCCGAGATCCCGTACGGCCTGAAGGAACAGGGCATCACGGACCAGCCGCCGCGGCGCGGCTACGCCTACATGCCGATCGTGGCCGGTGGAACGGCGTTCATGTACAACCTCAAGATCAACGGCAGGATGGTCACCAACCTGCGCCTGTCCGGGGCGACCATCGCGAAGATCTTCACCGGGAAGATCACCCGCTGGAACGACGCCGCGATCCGCTCCGACAACCCGGGCCTGACCCTGCCGGCCCGCGCCATCGTCCCGGTCGTGCGCTCCGACGGCTCCGGCACCAGCGCCCAGTTCACCACCTGGCTGTCCAAGGAGCACGGCTCGGTCTGGGCCGACTACTGCTCCCGCACCGGCCGGGGCAGCGGCAACTGCGGCATGACCTCCAACTACCCGCTGCTCAGCGGCTCCGCGATGGTCTCCAAGTCCGGTTCGCTCGGCGTCTCCGGCCATGTCCGCCAGCCCTCCGGCGAGGGCGCCCTCACCTACGTCGAGTACTCCTACGCCAAGAACACCGGCTTCCCCGTGGCCAAGGTCCTCAACAAGGACAACTACTACGTCGAGCCGACCGCCGCGAGCGTCGCCGTCGCCCTGACCAAGGCCGCGATCAACGACAACCCGCGGTCCGTCAACTACCTGACGCAGATCCTGGACGGCGTCTACCGCAACGCCGACGCCCGCACCTACCCGCTGTCCAGCTACAGCTACATGATCCTGCCCACCAAGGAGGAGTCCGGCTTCACCAAGGCCAAGGGCAACTCACTGGGCACGTTCGGCCGCTACTTCCTGTGCGACGGCCAGCAGCAGGCGGAGCAGCTCGGCTACTCGCCGCTGCCGAAGAACCTCGTCCAGGCCGGCTTCGACCAGCTGCGCAAGGTGCCGGGCGCGCCCACCGGCTCCATCAACATCAACGACTGCCGCAATCCCACCTTCTCGGGCGGCGTCAACACCCTGATCAAGAACGCCCCCTTCCCCAAGTCCTGCGACAAGAAGGGGTCCACGCAGTGCTCCGACGGCACCGCCGGCGCCGCGGGCACGGACACGCCCGTCAAGCCGGGTGCCCAGGGCGGCAGCGGCAGCGGCGGTTCCGGGGGCGCGGGCAGCGCCACCGGCGGCTCGGGGACCGGGGCGTCGACCGGCGGCGCGGGAGCCACGGGGGGAACCGGCGGCAGCGGTGCCTCCGCCGACACCGACGGTGACGGACAGCCCGACACGACCGGGGGTGCGGCGGCCGGCGGCACCTCCGGCGGAGTGATCGACCCCGACACCGGCGAGCTGGTCAGCGCCGACGGCACGGGCACCGGCGACACCTCCGTCGCCGCCAACCCGGTCAGCCTCGCCTCCGGCAACGCCTTCGGGCTGCGCGGCGCCCTGATGGCGCTGTCCGCCGTCCTGCTCGTCGCGGTCGTCATCGGACCGCCGCTCACCGCGCGGGCCCTCGCGGCACGCAACCGCCGCAAGGGAGAGTTCGGATGAGAGTGCCGACGGTACGCATACGCAGAACCGGGCCGGGGACGACTCCCGGCCGCCGACGGATCGGGCTCGGCGTGGGATCGATCCTCGCCGCCGTCACCCTCGCCCTGGTGCCGCTGCCCGACGGGGCGGACCAGGCGCGGGCGGCGACGACCGGGACCTCGGCGGTGACCAAGAGCGGAGCCAAGGGCCCGTACGACGACTTCTCGGACCTCGAGGTCACCGTGCACCAGACCCAGGGGCTCCGGTGGCAGGGCGTCAAGGTGTCCTGGACGGGTGGGAAACCCGCGCCGAAGACCCCGGCCAAGCACAACTTCCTGCAGATCATGCAGTGCTGGGGCGACGACCCGGTCAAGGGGCCCGACCGGACGCAGTGCGAGTTCGGCAACGAGGCCAGGATCCCGCCCGGGACCGGTCGTCAGGTCTCGCCGACGACCGACCCCGTGGAGACGGACGACTTCGAGACGGACCGGTTCGGCGCCACCTTCGTCCCCTTCAAGCCGGTGAGCGGTCCCGCGACCACGACGTCCCTGGAAAGCACCTACTTCACCGCCGGGGACACCAACTCCCTCTCGTGGCTGCCCAATGACGGCAACGGCGAGGGCGAGGCGGTCTTCGAGATGAAGTCCGCGCTGGAGTCGGAGTACCTGGGCTGCGGAGCGCGCAAGGCGTCGAGCGGAGCGGTCCGGCCGTGCTGGCTGGTCGTGGTGCCCAGGGGCGAGCACGAGCCGGACGGCGGCTCGGAGGCCAGGCCGAACCTCACCTCGGCGCTCAGCCTGTCGAACTGGAACCAGCGCATCGTCTTCCGGCTCGACTTCGAGCCGGTGGCGACCGCCTGCGACCCCGACAAGCCGGAGCGCGTGATCATGGGTTCCGAGCTGGCCACCGACGCGGTCACGGCCTGGCAGAGCGAGCTGTGCCGGACGGGCACCCACCGGTTCACGTACACCCAGTCCGGAGAGTCGCACGCCCGGGAGGCCGTGCTGACACCGGGCGCAGGCGCGCCGGGGCTCGCCATGACGCTCGACCCCGTACAGCCGGCCGAGGGCGCGGCCCAGGTGGTGCACGCGCCGGTCGCGATCAGCGGCCTGACGGTCGCCTTCGTCTGGATGTACGAGAAGGAATCCTTCAACTACACGCCCCTGAAGGAGCTCAAACTCAACCAGAGACTCCTGGCCAAGGCGCTCACCCAGTCCTACCCCAGCAGCCTGGTCTCCTCGCAGGATCCCGTCCCCGCCTACCTGTCCGGCAATCCGAAATACATCGGAGGGGACCCGGAATTCCTGAAGCTCAACCCCGGTTTCGCGGGAGCGGATTTCAAATCGCCGATCGGCATGGTCATCACCTCGGAGAACACCGACTCGGCCCGGATGATGTGGGAGTACATTCTCGCGGACCCGGACGCGAAGAACTTCCTCGAAGGGAAAAAGGACCCCTGGGGTATGAAGGTCAATCCCGAATACCTCGAGGACGGGGTCATCTCGGACTCCCTCGACTACTTCCCCAAGGCCGACCTCACGCCCACGAACGTGCCGTGCAGCGGCGGTGCCGCCGGGCTCACGATGGCCCGTACCGGGCAGGAAGTGGTCCCGTACGCGACCGACATGCATGACGGGGCGGTGAAGATCCGCCGCGGGGACATCGGCACCGCCTTCGAGTGCACCGCCAACCAGAACCTCACGAAGTGGGCGACGGTCGAACGGGCGACTCCGGTGGACCAGCGTCAGATGGGGATCGTCGACAACGTCTCCGCCTGGCGCTACCAGCTGAACGCCGCCGCCCTGCCCGACGCCGACGGGCAGTACGTCAAGCCCGCCGGCGCCTCCCTGCTCAAGGCCGTCTCCCAGATGCCCGACTCGCAGGTGGCCGGTGTCAAGAAGCCCGCCCCCGCGAGGATGAGGGACGGCGCCTATCCGCTGACCGCCGTGGTGTACGCGGCGTCCTCGCTGGAGCAGGCGAAGGACGCACGGCAGGACTACGCCCGGGTGATCCGGTACGCGGCCGACAAGGGGCAGACCCAGGGCACCGCGAACGGCCAACTGCCCTACGGATACGCGCCGCTGCCCCCCGCTCTGCGCCTGCAGGCGGAGCGCGCCGCCGACCGGCTGGAGAAGGGCGTGCCGGACCCCGGCGACGGGCCGTCCACCGATACGCCCGGACCGGGCGGCGCGGCGCACGGCGGTACCGGCGGCGACACGGCGGTCAGCGGCCTCTCCGGCGGCACCGGCACCGGCGGCCTGACCGGCGGTCCCGCGGAAGGCGCGGCGGGCGGTACGGCCGGCTCGGCGGCCGGCCCCGGCGGCGCGGACGCCCCCTCATCCTCGGTCGCCCCGACCGAGACCGATCCGGCGAAGCAGAACGTGGCCCGGTCGGGCGGCCTCACCCCCTCCGAGGTGCTGGGGCTGATCCGCTGGGTGCTGCTCGGCGTGCTGATCGCGGGCGGGGTGGCGGCCCTGGCCGGCCCGGTCATGCTGCGCCTCTCGGCACGCACGGCGGGCAGCGGCTGACATCTCCCGGCCGGCGAATTCCCCGGGGCCTGGAAGGACCGAGAGCTCCGGGGAATTTCCGCACAATCCGGGGAATTCCCTTGGATTCGCCTAGGCAATGGACTCGTAACCTGATGGGCGGTTGGAATTGGTGGCTGCCCATGTTGAATCACGGAATTGTTCTGCCCGGCCGGTCCACGGGTCGGTCGCGGGAAAACCGAATTCTGCTCGACCGTGCATCGCATTGCTCGCAATCCGTTTCTACGGAGGAGAACAGAAGTGAACGTCAAGTCCCGTGCTTTCGCCGGTGCCCTCGTCGGTGCCGCCGCCCTGAGCCTCAGTGTCATGGCCCCCGTCGCCTCGGCGGACCCGGCCGCGGGTGACTACCGCGTCCTCGCCGGCGTCGGCTCCGACACCACGCAGGACGTCATGAACGGTCTCGGCGAGTCCGTCGACGGCGGCACGCTGATCGCGTCGTACGACGCGACCGGCACGTCGCCCATCAAGACCCGCGAGGACGGCTGTGAGATCGCCCGCCCGAACGGCTCCTCGCAGGGCATCACGGCACTGAACAACGACATCGACGCCGGCACCGGCTGCCTGGACTTCGCCCGCTCCTCGCGCGGCGTCCAGACCGCCGGCACGGACCTGACCTGGATCCCGTTCGCGTCGGACAAGCTGAAGATGGCGGTCCGTCAGGACGGCCCGCTGGTCGGCGTGAACTTCACCACGGCTCAGCTGAAGGCCATCTACGAGTGCACCGTGACGTCGGTGAACGGCAACCCCGTCACCCCGCTGGTACCGCAGAGCGGCTCCGGCACGCGCAGCTTCTTCCTCACCCAGATCGGCAACCCGACCCTGGGCTCCTGCGTCGGCACCATGCAGGAGCACGACGGCCGGGCGCTGACGTCCGCCGCGCACATCGCCCCGTACTCCGTGGCGAAGTACACCGCCCAGACCGGCGGTCTGATCGAGGACGTGCACGGTGCCACCGTCCTCAACACCATCGACGGCGGCGAGTACAGCCGCCCCGTCTACAACGTCGTCGAGACGGCGCGGCTGAGCGAGGCCGGGATCGCCGGCACGTTCGTGGGCGCCGGCTCCAAGGTCTGCCAGGACACGGCCACGATCGAGGTCTACGGCTTCGGCACCGTCTCCGACTGCGGCAGCACCTCCCTCAAGGGCGAGAACTGATCGCCGCGCAGTAACCCGCACAACGGCCGGGCACCCACGGGGTGCCCGGCCCACTGGCCTGTCCATCCGCAACCGAAACCCCGTGGGGGGAGCACCACATGAATCATCGACTCGCGCAACTCCGGTCCCCGGTGGCGCTGTTGACCTGCTGCGCGTTGCTGTGTGCGGCCCTGGCCGGGGTCCTCGCCCTCGCCGGCAGAGCCAACGCCGCGACGGACCTCGGCAAGTTCACGCTCACGCCGGCCACGGGGACGATCGCGACCGATCCCCTGGCCACGTCCGTCACGTCGAGCACCGGCTGCCCGGCGGCGTCGAGCCCGGGTATCCCGAACACGGCGTACCTGCGCGTGTACAAGCCGAACGCCAACCCCGACGCCCCCACCTCCCAGCAGGTCATCGGGCAGGCGACGTTCCCGGAGGGCACGGATCCGTTCACGGTGAACCTCCAGTCCGCCGGCACGCCGCAGAGCCTGGAGAAGGCGCTGCGGAAGTTCATCGCCACCGGGTCGCTGGACGGCACGTACACGCTGGGCCTGTCGTGCCGCAGCGGCCTCACCGTTCCCCGGTTCCAGGCCAAGGTCCGCGTCACCGGCGACACCTGGACCCTGCTGGAGCAGAAGGTCACCACCCTCACCGTGACCGCGGCCGACGGCGTCTCCATCAACGGCGACCTCAAGCTCTCCGCCACGGTGAACCCCGCCGACGCGGCCGGCACCGTGGAGTTCAAGGAGGGCGAGACGTCCCTCGGCACCGACGAGGTGGCCGACGGCAAAGCCGAGCTCACCATCAAGGCGCCGGCCGTCGGCGGCCCCCACACCTACCAGGCCGTCTTCAAGTCGGCCGACCCCGAGGCATTCAGCGACGCACAGGGCAGCGATCCGGTGGGCATCGGCTACCTCCTCACGGCCAAGGACGCCGACGGCAACGCCCTCGGGGACAAGCCGACGCTCTCCATCGGCCAGACCGTGAAGATCTCCGTCCGGGGATTCACGCCCGGGTCCACCGTGCAGGTGACGCAGTCCCCGACGACCGGGGCGACCTTCCCGGACGCGACGGCGAACGCCGACGGCGCGGTCGTCGACTACGCGTACACGATCCCCGACCGCACCATCAACGGCGACACGAAGGTGACCTTCGACGAGGGCGGCGCGGCCACCCATCGCGCGAGTTTCAACTTCACCAGCACCGACGAGGAGCCCTCCCCCGACCCGACCGATCCGTCCGACCTCGAAGTGATCGACGAGGACGGCAACACCCTCGACGCCAACCCCGGCCTCACGCCCGGCCAGAAGGTGAGGATCACCGCGCGCGGCTACGGCAAGGACGCCGCCGTCAAGGTCACCCTCGCCGAGAGCGAGGAGACCTTCGAGAACGCGACGGCGAACGCCGAAGGGACCGTCGACGAGTACGAGTTCACCGTCCCGGAGGACATCGCGGACGGCGACCACGTGCTGACGCTGGCCGAGGACAAGGCGGACGGCCACTCCGTCGACTTCGCCTTCACGACCGGTGAGACCGACGAGAGCCCCGAGCCGTCCCCGTCCGACTCCTCCGGCACGGACGGCGGGACGGACACCGGCGGCACGAACGGTGGGGGCGGCGACACGGGGGGCGCGGCGGGCGGCGACACGGGGGGTGGCACCGGCGGTGGCGGCGGCACCGGCTCCATGGCAGCCACGGGCACCCAGGTCGGTGCCCTGGCCCTGACCGCGCTGGCGCTGCTCTCCGGGGGTGCGGCCGTCGTGCTCCATATGCGGCGCCGAGGCATGCTCACGTTCGGCGCCGACACCCCACGTCACTGACGGGCCGGCGGCTGCGGGTGCGTCGTGGCCGTTCGCGCAGTTCCCCGCGCCCCTGAAGGAAGGGGGTTGCAGTGGGCCTGTGCCACGACGTGACCGTGGCCGTCACAACCGTTCGCGCAGTTCCCCGCGCCCCTGAAAAGCAGGGGGTTGCAGTGGAGCTGCGTCAGGCCGTGACCGTGGCCGTCGCGACCGTTCGCGCAGTTCCCCGCGCCCCTGAAAGAAGGGGGTTGCGGTGCACCTGCGCCATGACGTGACCGCTGCCGTCCCCACCGTTCGCGCAGTTCCCCGCGCCCCTGAAAAGCAGACGTTGCGGCGGGCCTGGGCCGAGATGTAGCCGCACCCGCGGACGGCGGCAAGGGGACGTGCCGGGGGGTGTCCGCCCGCAGCGGCGGGCGTCAAGAAACAGCACCTCTGGAGCCACGGCAACCGCCCGACCGAGGACGGACACCCCCC
>NZ_JBIDDQ010000015.1:0-196302 GCF_043195415.1 Streptomyces sp. Y7 | reverse complement strand
GTGTTCTTCCAGCCCGTCCGGCGTGTGTTCTTCCAGCCCGTCCGGCGTTTGAGGACGAGGCCCTTTCGGGGCCGAAGCGGGGGTCCGGGGGCGGCAGCCCCCGGGGACGGGACGGGTAGGGGCGGCGGGGGCGAAGAAAGGCGTTACGCCAGCCCCCGCCGGGCCACCGCGGGCGGCCGGTGGCCCGCGATCGACGCCACCATGTCCAGCACCTGCCGGGTCTCCGCCACCTCATGGACCCGGTACACCTGCGCGCCCAGCCACGCCGACACCGCGGTCGTCGCCAGCGTCCCCACCACCCGCTCCTTGACGGGCTTGTCCAGGGTCTCCCCGACGAAGTCCTTGTTGGACAGGGAGACCAGCACCGGCCAGCCCGTCTCCACCATCTCCCCGAGCCGCCGGGTCGCCTCCAGGCTGTGCCGGGTGTTCTTCCCGAAGTCGTGCCCCGGGTCGATCATGATCGACTCCCGCGGCACCCCCAGCGCCAGCGCCCGCTCGGCCAGTCCCACGGTCACCCGCAGCACGTCGGCCATGATGTCGTCGTACGTCACCCGGTGCGGCCGCGTCCGGGGCTCCGCGCCTCCGGCGTGCGTGCAGACCAGCCCCACCCCGTAGCGCGCGGCGACCTCCGCGAGGCCGGGGTCCACGCCGCCCCACGCGTCGTTCAGCACATCGGCACCGGCCTCGCAGACCGCTGCGCCCACCTCGGCCCGCCAGGTGTCCACGCTGATCACGACGTCGGGGAAGCGCCGCCGCACCTCGGCCACGAACCCGACCGTGCGCCGTGCCTCCTCCTCGGCGGTCACCTCTTCGCCCGGTCCGGCCTTGACCCCGCCGATGTCGATGATCGCGGCCCCCTCGGCGACCGCCTGCTCCACGCGCGCGAGGGCCGGCTCGTCGCGGAACGTCGCCCCCTGGTCGTAGAAGGAGTCCGGGGTCCGGTTCACGATCGCCATGATCACCGGCTCGTGCGCGTCGAACTCGCGCCTGCCCAGCCTGAGCATCCCCTGTGACCTCTCCTTGAGCGTCCTGGTACGTCCTGGCCTTTCGGCCGCCTGCGACCTTAACCGTCAGAGTCGCATGGCACGATCGGACCCTGACACACTCGACCGCACGCATTCACCGGACCGTGGGGGCCACAGCGATGGTTATGTTCCTGTTCCTGGTCGTCGCGCTGGCCGTCGTGGTCACCGCGGTGACGCTCGCCGTGGTGGGCGGCGGCGAGGGCGGCGGCCCGCTGCCGGAGGCCGCGCCCGAGCGTCTCCAGGACCCGCTGCCCCCGGACCGCCCGGTCGGTCGCGCCGACATCGACAGCCTCCGCTTCCCGCTCTCCGCCCGCGGCTACCGCATGGCCGACGTCGACGACGCCCTCAGCCGCCTCGGCGCCGAGCTCGCCGAGCGTGACGCCCGCATCGCCGACCTGGAGTCCGCCCTGGCCGGCGCCCAGCCCTCACCCGGCCACATCTCCATGGAGAAGCCCGCCCCGGAGGACCAGCAGTGAGTGACGGCGAGGCTGTCGCGGGCCCCGACGGCGCCCTGCGCTGCCCCTGGGCCCTGTCCACCCCGGACTACGTGACGTATCACGACGAGGAGTGGGGCCGCCCGGTCCACGGGGACGACGCCCTCTTCGAACGGCTCAGCCTGGAGGCCTTCCAGTCGGGCCTGTCCTGGATCACGATCCTGCGGCGGCGCGAGGGCTTCCGCGCCGCTTTCGCGGGCTTCGAGATCGCCAAGGTCGCCACCTTCACGGACGCCGACAAGGACCGCCTCCTCGCGGATGCCGGCATCATCCGCAACCGGGCGAAGATCGAGGCGACCATGGCCAACGCACGCGCGCTGGCCGAGTGGACCCCCGGCGACCTGGACGACCTGATCTGGTCCCACGCCCCCGACCCGGCCGCCCGCCCGGCCCCGAAGACCCTGGCGGACGTCCCGGCGGTCACCCCGGAGTCGACGGCCCTGTCGAAGGCTCTGAAGAAGCGGGGCCTGCGCTTCGTGGGACCGACGACGGCATACGCCCTGATGCAGGCGTGCGGTCTGGTCGACGATCACTTGGCATCATGCGTGGCGCGAAGCGCCGATTAGGGGCGCGGGGAACTGCGCGACCAGCCCCCACCGGCCCGCAGCCTCCGACGGCGCCACCCCGAACTCATCGGCCCAGATACTTCGGCTTCTCTTTGTTGACGAAGGCATGCACCGCGATCGCATGGTCCTCGGAAGACCCGGCCCGCGTCTGCAACTCGTCCTCCTTCTCCAAGGTCTCCTCCAGCGAGTGCGACAGCCCGAACGCCACCGCCTCCTTGAGCGCCCCGTACGCCACCGTCGGCCCCTCGGCCAGCGCCCGCGCCACCTTCTCGGCCTCCGCACGCAGCTCGCCCGCGGGCACCAGCCGGTTCGCGATCCCCAGCTCGTACGCCTCCTGCGCCTTGATGTTCCGCGGGAAGAGCAGCAGGTCGGCGGCGCGGCCCGGGCCGACCACCCGCGGCAGCGTCCAGGAGATCCCGGAGTCGGCGGTGAGCGCGACCCCCGCGAAGGACGTGTTGAAGGCCGCGGTGTCGGCCACGACCCGGTAGTCCGCTGCCAGCGCGAACCCGAAGCCCGCCCCGGCCGCGACCCCGTTCACCCCGGCCACGACCGGCTTCCGCATCCCGGCCAGCGCCCGCACGATCGGGTTGTAGTGCTCTCGCACGGTGCTCATGGTCTGCCCCGACCCGGTCTCCCGGTCGGAGATCAGCAGCCCGATGTGCTCCTTCAGGTCCTGGCCCACGCAGAACGCCCGCTCGCCTGCCGCCGTCAGCAGCACGGCCCGTACGGCGTCGTCGCCCGCCGCGGCCTGGACCGCGTCCCGCAGAGCGACCTTGGCCGCGACGTTCAGCGCGTTCATCGCCTCGGGGCGGTTCAGCGTGATCGTCGCGAGTCCGTCGCTCACCTCGTAGAGCACGGTGTCGGCCATGGCGTATCCCCTCCGCTGTCGCGGTTCGGTCGTACCGGTCGGTACGCGAATGTCTGAGGACAGCATGGCGGAGATCACGGACAACGGGTCTGACCGGACGTGTGACCTGCGTCAAAGAAATTGCGTCCGGTTCCGTTCGGCCGAAGTGCGTGCGGTGGCGCAGTATCGCAGTCACATCGCCGAATTGAGTGGTTTTGCTCGCGTGCGTTGCCCAAGCGATGCCGACTGATGTTGGTCATCGGGTCCTGAGATGCGGGATAATGGCTTGGAAGCAATGTGTTCGATGCCGGTGTCGCGTGTCTGTGTCAGACGTGCGTGCCCTCCATGGGGCCGTCGGCTTTGACGATGAGCTGGTTTCAGGAAGGGGAACGAGCATGGCGGCCATGAAGCCGCGGACGGGCGATGGCCCGCTCGAGGTGACCAAGGAGGGGCGGGGCATCGTCATGCGCGTTCCGCTCGAAGGCGGCGGTCGGCTCGTCGTCGAGCTGACCCCTGACGAGGCCGACGCGCTCGGCGACGCCCTCAAGAAGGTCGTCGGCTGACGCGGCAGCGACCCTACCTTTTCGGCGGCCCCGGCATCACCCATGGTGCCGGGGTCGCTGCGTCTGCGGAACCTCGCGTGTCTCTTCCGCCCGCGATGACGTACGGCCGGTCGGGTCGGACGGTCAGCGCTTGACCGCGCACAGCAGCCCGTCCCCCACCGGCAGCAGCGAGGGCACCAGGTCCTGGCTCTCGCGCACCGCGCGCAGCAGCTCCCGGATACGTATGACCTCGGTGGGCTGAGGGCCCGAGTCGACCGTGCGGCCGTTGGTGAAGACGCCCTCGAAGGCGACCAGGCCACCCGGACGCAGCAGGCGCAACGATTCAGCGAGATAGTCGAGAAACTCGAGCCGGTCGCCGTCGCAGAAGACGAGGTCATAGCCCGCGTCCGCGAGCCGGGGCAGGACGTCCAGGGCGCGGCCCGGGATGAAGCGGGCGCGGTTGCTGGCGAAACCGGAGGCGCGGAAGGCCTGGCGGGCGAACTGCTGGTGCTCCGGCTCGGGGTCGACGGTGGTCAGGACGCCGTCCGGGCGCATGCCGTGCAGGAGGTGGATCCCGGAGACGCCGGTACCGGTGCCGATCTCCGCGACGGCCTTGGCGTCCACGGTGGCGGCGAGCATCCTCAGCGCGGCGCCCGTGCCGGGCGACACCGAGCGCAGCCCCGCCTCACGGGCCCGGTCCCGGGCCCAGCGCAGGACGTCGTCCTCGGCGACGTAGGCGTCGGCGAACGCCCAGCTCGTCTGCCGGTTGCCGGTAATGGCCCTCTCCTGTCCCCGTGGTTGCCTGGGCGTGACTGTATCCGTTGCGGCCGGGAACCCGCAGATGGGACCAGGCGTTTAGAGGGGTGGGAAGACGAGCGGGGGGACACAGTTGGATCACGACGACGAGCGAGGCCGCGAGCAGGCGCCGACGCAGGCGCACCAGCCGTCCCGGCCGAGATCAAATTCTCGTAAAACCGCTTATCCGGAGCTAACGGGCGAGGTGGCTATGGTAGGGGCTCCACTGGACACCACCAGAGCCGACAGGGGAGGTGCGGCTGCGCCTGTGGATCGGGGAGGAGTGCTGCGGCGCTTCCTCGGATCGGCGGGCAGGCCGAAATCCGTGAACGACACCGCTGACCACAGTCACGCCGGCGACTTCGCCCAGACCGCGACCTTCTCCACCGACGCGGACGGGCAGGCGTGGACTCCGCCCACCTGGGAGGAGATCGTCAGCACGCACAGCGGCCGGGTCTACCGACTGGCGTACCGCCTCACCGGAAACCAGCACGACGCCGAGGACCTCACGCAAGAGGTCTTCGTCCGTGTCTTCCGGTCCCTGTCGACCTATACGCCGGGCACCTTCGAGGGTTGGCTGCACCGCATCACCACCAACCTCTTCCTGGACATGGTGCGCCGCAAGCAGCGCATCCGCTTCGACGCGCTGGGGGAGGACGCGGCCGAGCGGCTGCCCAGCAAGGAGCCCACGCCGCAGCAGGTCTTCAACGACGCCCACTTCGACGCGGACGTCCAGCAGGCCCTCGACACCCTCGCGCCCGAGTTCCGGGCCGCCGTCGTCCTCTGTGACATCGAAGGACTGTCGTACGAGGAGATCGCCGCCACCCTCGGCGTCAAGCTCGGCACGGTCCGCTCCCGTATCCACCGGGGCCGCTCGCAGCTGCGCAAGGCCCTCGCCCACCGCTCGCCGGAGGCGCGCGCCGAGCGCCGCTCCTTCGTGCCGCGTGTGGCCGCGCTGGGGGGAGGGGGCGCGCCCGCGTGAGTGGCTCCCGACCCAATCCGGCCGAACGACTCCTGGCCGAGCAGCACCTAGGCGACCGACTCTCCGCCCTCGTCGACGGAGAGCTCGGTCATGAGACGCGCGAGCGGGTTCTCGCCCATCTGGCGACCTGCGCCAAGTGCAAATCCGAGGTCGACGCGCAGCGCCGGCTGAAGAACGTCTTCGCGGAGGCGGCCCCGCCGCCTCCCTCCGAGAGTTTCCTGGCCCGCCTTCAGGGCCTCCCCGGGGGAGGTGACCTGGACGGCGGCGGCTCGCCGCTGGGCGGGGGAGGGTTCGGCGGACTGTCCGGACGCCCTGGCACCACCGGGGCCTTCGGCGTGAAGCGCGGCGAGCGCTTCGAGTTCGGATACGTTCCCGCGGGCCCGCACGCCCCGTCGCTCCCCGCCTCCGACCGCGGCTTCCGCACCCACCCCGTGGGCCGTCCCGACACCGATCGCTCCGCGTCCTCGCGTATGCGGTTCGCGTTCGTCGCGGCGGGCGCGGTGTCACTGGCCGCCATCGCGCTGGGCGGAGTCACGACCAGCGTGCCGGCCGACACCGAGGCCCGTGGCAGCTCGGGCGGCAGCAATGTGACGCCGACGCGGACGCAGGGCACCGGCGCCGCGACCGCACCCGAGAACCAGCGCCGCCGTGGCGCGGGCCCGCTGCTCGCCCAGGGACAGGGGCAGCGCACGCTCGGCACCCCGGCGGCCTCGACCGAGGTGTCGGCCCCGCTGCTGCCCGGGATGCCGGCCCAGGGCGCCGACCAGGAGATGCACAGCCTGACGGCACCCGTGGTGGCCGGCGCGGCCGCCATGTCCCCGCTGATACGCCCGCTCAGTGCGACCCCGCCCCTCACCCTGACCGCCTGGTCCTCGGACGCCGGGATCACCGCGACCCCGGGTCTGCTCGCCGCACCCGTCCCCGACGCGACGTCGTCCCCCTCCTCGGCCGTCAACCGCTGACCGGCCTCTGCGCAGCGGCCCACGAACCTGATTGAATCCGGGGTGGGCCGCGCGCCGTGCCCTGCGGGCCGGGCGCGGAGTCGAGGAACCGCGGTCGCCGTTGTCGCCGCGTGCGGGTGGGGGAGGTAGCACGAAGTCGCCGGTTTCCCGAGGGAAGCCGAGCGCGACAGCGCAGTGTCGAGTAGGCATTTCGGGCGCCGGGACATCTCCCGGTGGCGGCCTGCGGAGGAACCAGGGAACGCGTTCGGGCGGGTTCTTCGGAAGGCCCGCGTCCTACTCGAGCATCGGTCGGCAGCGAGTAGGAAGCAGAACATGAACGAGGGGAAGCCCGCGAAGGCGAAGTGGTGGAACCGACCTCGACCGCAGGGGGCCTCGGGCCAGGCGGACGAGACGGCACCGACGCCGAACGAGACGGCACCCGAGAGCGCCGGGGAGCGGGTCTCCGCCGGGGATCCCTCCGGCGACTACGAGCTGCGGCCTGCCGCGGGCGACGGCGGTGAGACAGGCTCTGCCGACCGTGAGATCGGCTCCGCCGGTCGTGACTTGGCCTCCGCCGACGGTGACTTCGAGTTGGCACGGCCGGCGGCGAGCGCGGTCGGGGACGGCGGGGCTTGGGGCGACGGGGACTTCGAACTTCGGCCCGCTGGGAGTGGCCGAGGCGACTCGGCCTCCGACTTGGGCGACTTCGAGCTTCGGCCCGCCGCGAGTGGCGGCGCCGGCACGGCCTCCCACGAGGGCGACTTCGAGCTGGCTCGGCCGGCCGAGGAGCTCACGTCGGCAGCGGTGAGCACGGACAAGCGCTCCGAGCAGGCAACCGCTCCGGCGGTCCCCGTCGTGGAGCGGCCCAAGCCCCTCCACGACCCCGACCCCTACAGCACCCCGCCCTACGGCGAGCCGGGCCCCTGGGCGCCCGCACCGCCGGTCCAGCACCCGGCGACCACACCGGCCCACGGGACGGCCGTAGCGACGCCGCCAGGGCCCTCTATCCCTGCCGCCCCGCCTTCGGGCATCCCGGTCCCGGCCCAGGCGCCGGCTCCGGACCTCGCCGCCCCGGTTCAGGCGGCGCGCCCCGCCCCCGACGACTCGCTCGGTGGCCAGGCCCCGGCCGCGGGCACCGCCGTCCCGGCTCAGACCGCGACTGCCGATACCTCCGTGCCGGCCCAGGCCCCGCCCGCGGGCACCGCCGTCCCGGCTCAGACCGCGACTGCCGATACCGCCGTGCCGGCCCAGGCCCCGCCCGCGGGCACCGCCGTCCCGGCTCAGACCCCGCCCGCGGGCACCGCCGTCCCGGCTCAGACCGCAGTCCCCGCCCCTGCCTCCACCCCCGCTCCCGTGCAGACCGCCGTCCCCGTCGACGCGCCGCCCCCCGCCAATCCCTGGCAGAACTACGACCCCTGGGCTCTCGCGGCGCGGCCCGTGGCGCCGCTGCAGCAGAACGGGGTCGCTGTCGCCAGTAAGGAGCAGAGGCGTAAGCGGGCCAAGAAGGTGCTGTTCGTCGGGGCGCTGGTGCTGGCGTTGGTGTCCGGCGGCGTCGGCGGTGTCGTGGGGGCGTATCTGGAGCGCAATGGGGGCCTGGGAGGCGTCGAGCTGCCGCAGGCCGACGCCGAGTCCGTCGGGCGGGCACCGGACAGCGTCGCCGGGATCGCGGCCCGCGCACTGCCCAGTGTCGTGACCCTCCATGTGAGCGGCCGCGAGGAGCAGGGCACCGGCACCGGCTTCGTGCTCGACGACCGAGGTCACATCCTCACCAACAACCACGTCGTGGAACCCGCGGGCGACAACGGCGAGATATCCGTGACCTTCCACAGCGGCGACACCGCCAAGGCCACCGTCGTCGGCCGCGACAGCGGCTACGACCTCGCCGTCGTGAAGGTCGGCGGAGTCAGCGGCCTGAAGCCCCTGCCGCTCGGCAACTCCGACAACGTCCAGGTCGGCGACCCGGTCGTCGCCATCGGCGCCCCGTTCGACCTGGAGGGCACGGTCACCTCGGGCATCATCAGCGCCAAGGAGCGGCCCATCACGGCCGGCGGCGAGAGCGGCGACGCGAGCGACGTGTCGTACGTGGACGCGTTGCAGACCGACGCCCCCATCAACCCCGGCAACTCCGGCGGCCCTCTCCTCGACGCCCGGGCCCGGGTGGTCGGCATCAACTCCGCGATCCGTTCCGCCGACACCGGATCCGACCTCGAAGGCGCCCAGGCCGGTTCCATCGGGCTGGGGTTCGCGATCCCGGTCAACCAGGCCAAGCGCGTGGCCGAGGAGCTGATCAACACCGGCAGGGCGACGCACCCGGTCATCGGCGTCACCCTCGACATGGACTACGCGGGCGACGGGGCACGCGTGGGCACCAAGGGCAGCGACGGCGGCTCCGCGGTCACCGGCGGCGGCCCCGGCGACAAGGCCGGCATCGAGCCGGGCGACGTCATCACCGAGGTCGACGGGCAGCGCGTCCACTCCGGTGAGGAACTCATCGTCAAGACCCGTGCCCACCGCCCCGGTGACCGGCTGAAGCTGACCCTGGAGCGCGGCGGCAAGGAGGTCACGATCTCCCTGACCCTGGGCTCGTCGAGCGGTGGCTGAGCGGGGGCGGGGACTCACAGAAACCTCTCAGCGTGAGCCGTGTCACCCCCCACACGGGCCCTGACAAGGCAAACAACCCGGAAAACCGCACGCCCACACGCATTCGGAGGCCTCGGGACAGTACCGGTCGTAGCGGATCGCCGGGTACCGTGGAGCCGACCGAGGACATCGCAAGGAGCTTCAGGTGTTCAATGACATAGGACCGCTCGAGCTGGTGACGCTCATCGTCCTCGCCGTGCTCGTCTTCGGTCCGGACAAGCTCCCGAAGCTGATCCAGGACGCCACGCGGACGATCCGTAAGATCCGCGAGTTCTCGGAGAGCGCCAAGGAGGACATCCGGCAGGAACTCGGCCCGGAGTTCAAGGACTTCGAGTTCGAGGACCTCAACCCCAAGACGTTCATCCGCAAGCAGCTGGACAACGATGAACTGGGGCTCAAGGAGATCCGCAACGGCTTCGACCTGAAGAAGGAAATGGCCGAGGTCACCGACGCCGTGCACAGCCGTGAGTCGGACTCGCCGTCCTCGTCCGGCTCCTCGGGCTCCTCCGGCGGCAGCATCGACATGACGAAGAAGCCGGAGAGCCCCCGCGAGGAGCGCCCGCCGTACGACGCGGACGCCACCTGAGCCGTACGAACACGGGAGCGGTCGGCACCCGTACGTGACGCTTCTCATACTCCGCCCGGGTCGCACACGGCCTGATCCCGCCCTCCGTGCGCCCCACGCGCCGGGCGGTTTCCATGCTGCTCGGAGCGGTGTGGCTATGCTGCCGAGTTGTTGTGCGGACCGGACGAGTACGCCCGAAGGGGGGCGGGCCGGGCTGGTCCGGCGAGAGCGAGGAGGCGTCCGGGCACATGGAGACGACGAGTCAGACGACTAGTCGCGCAGTCGCGCAGGAACCGGCCGCGGAGAGCGGACAGCAGGTCCCCTCTGCCCGGCGCACGGTCGACGGCTACCTGCTGGCGCCCTTCCCGTGGTACGGCCTCGATGAGGCCTTCACGGGGCCGCGTTGGCTGATGCAGGTCGGTACGGCGGCCGACGGGGCCGTGGAACACGGATCGATCGGGCACGGGGACGAGCCCTCCGTGCGTAACGAGGCGACGGAGGACCGGGAGAAGTTCGCGGTCGTGGTGACCGTCGCCGCGAATCCGTCCCGGCGCAGTGCCGACGGAACGGGGCTGCTGGAGGCCACCTCGGTGTCCTCGGCGGCGTGGCTCGCGGGCGTCGGGCTGCTGACGTTCACGTGGCCCGGGCAGATGGACCACACGCTGCGGGACGACTGGCTGGAGCAGCAGACGGAGACGGCGTGGGCTCTGGCCGACGATCTCGCCGGGTCGGCGTGGTCGACGCTGTCCCTGCCGGTCGACGGGGTGCCGACGCCCTTCCACTACCGCGAGTCCGAGTTCGGGTGGGTGCTTGCCGGGTCCACTCAGGCGGGGGTGCACGTGGGGGCGTACGGGCGCGGGATGAGCGCGTACGGGCTCGGGTTCGCCGTGATCAAGGACATCGGGGAGTACGCGTAGGTCAATGGGGGCACCGTGGGATTTCGGTGCCCCCTCGCCGTAGCGCTTGATGACGTCCGGCGGCTGCGGATGCGTTGTGGCTGGTCGCGCAGTTCCCCGCGCCCCTGACGGGGCGCTCCCCGGAGGACGTTCTCTAGAACTTGTTGCGCGGCGTGATGCCCAGGGACATGCCCGACAGGCCCCGCTGGCGGCCGCCCAGCTTGCCCGCGATGGCGCGCAGGGCCGAGCCCGCCGGGCTGTCCGGGTCGGTCAGGACGACCGGCTTGCCCTCGTCGCCGCCCTCGCGCAGGCGGACGTCGATGGGGATGCTGCCGAGGACCGGGACGTTCGCGCCGGTCGTGCGGGTCAGGCCCTCGGCGACCATCTGGCCGCCGCCGGTGCCGAAGACGTCGACCATCTCGCCGCAGTGCGGGCACGGCAGGCCGGACATGTTCTCGACCACGCCGACGATCTTCTGATGGGTCTGGACGGCGATCGAGCCGGCCCGCTCGGCGACCTCGGCGGCGGCCTGCTGCGGGGTCGTCACGACCAGGATCTCGGCGTTCGGGACCAGCTGGGCGACGGAGATCGCGATGTCACCGGTGCCGGGCGGGAGGTCCAGGAGCAGGACGTCCAGGTCGCCCCAGTACACGTCCGCCAGGAACTGCTGGAGGGCGCGGTGGAGCATCGGGCCGCGCCACACGACCGGGGCGTTGCCGGGCGTGAACATGCCGATGGAGATGACCTTCACGCCGTTCGCCGACGGCGGCATGATCATGTTCTCGACCTGGGTCGGGCGCCCGTCGGCACCCAGCATGCGCGGCACGCTGTGGCCGTAGATGTCGGCGTCGACGACGCCCACCTTCAGGCCGTCGGCGGCCATCGCCGCGGCCAGGTTGACCGTGACGGAGGACTTGCCGACGCCGCCCTTGCCGGAGGCGACCGCGTAGACGCGGGTCAGCGAGCCGGGCTTGGCGAAGGGGACCTCGCGCTCGGCGGTGCCGCCGCGCAGGGCGTTCGCCAGCTCCTTGCGCTGTTCGTCGCTCATCACGTCGAGCGTGACGTCGACGCGGGTGACGCCCTCGACCGCGGCGACGGCGTCCGTCACACGCTGCGTGATCGTCTCGCGCATCGGGCAGCCGGAGACCGTCAGGTACACGGTGACCGCGACCGCACCGTCCGCACCGATCTCCACCGACTTGACCATCCCGAGTTCCGTGATGGGGCGGTTGATCTCGGGGTCGTTCACCGTCGCCAGTGCCTCGCGCACCGCGTCTTCCGTAGCCATAAGGACGATGGTACGGCCCGGTAGCCATGCCCCGGAAAGGCCGTCAGCGGTCGTCTACGTCACGTCCGCGCGACCGATCCGCCGGGAATACCCCGTGCTCGCGGTGACCGTTGTGCCGCTCCTCCAGCTCCTTCATCAGGTCCTGGAGCTCCGAGCGCATCCAGTCGCGGGTGGCCACCTCGCCCAGTCCGATGCGCAGGGAGGCGATCTCGCGGGTCAGGTACTCGGTGTCCGCGATGGACCGCTCGTTCTGCTTGCGGTCCTGTTCGAGGTTGACCCGGTCGCGGTCGTCCTGCCGGTTCTGAGCCAGCAGGATCAGCGGGGCGGCGTAGGAGGCCTGGAGCGAGAGCATCAGGGTCAGGAAGATGAACGGGTACTCGTCGAACTTCAGCACGCCGGGCGCGAAGATGTTCCACAGCACCCACACGATGATGACGACCGTCATCCAGACGATGAACCGTCCCGTGCCCAGGAAGCGCGCGATGCGCTCCGAGAGCCGTCCGAAGGCCTCCGGGTCCCACTCCGGCAGGAGCCGGCGGCGCGGCGGGCGGGGTTGGTCGAGGCGCGCGCGGGGCGCCCGGGAGGCCGCGGTGGCGCCCGAGGCCGTGCGCTCGCGCGCGCTCTCACGCTCATGCACCATGCCCTGGCACCCCCTCACCCGTGTCCTCGTCCAGATGGAACTCCGTCTCCCGCCAGTCGTCGGGCAGCAGATGGTCCAGTACGTCGTCCACGGTCACCGCGCCCAGGAGCGACCCCGAGTCGTCCACGACCGGGGCCGCGACCATGTCGTACGTGGCGAAGAACCCGGCCACGACCGGCAGCGCGGCGTCCGGCTCCAGCGCTTCGAGCGCCTCGTCGAGCAGCGCGCTGACCAGGGTGTACGGCGGGTCGCGCAGCAGGCGCTGGAAGTGGACCGTGCCGAGGTACTTGCCGGTGGGCGTCTCGTCGGGCGGCCGGCAGACGTACACCTGGGCGGCGAGGGCCGGGGACAGGTCGGGGTTGCGGACGCGGGCGAGGGCGTCGGCGACGGTGGCGTCGGGCCGCAGGATGATCGGCTCGGTCGTCATCAGACCGCCGGCCGTGTGCTCCTCGTACGCCATCAGACGGCGCATGTCGGCCGCGTCGGCGGGCTGCATCAGGCTCAGCAGCCGTTCCTGCTCGTCCGTCGGGAGCTCGCTGAGCAGGTCGGCCGCGTCGTCGGGGTCCATGGCCTCCAGGACGTCGGCGGCCCGCTCCTGCTTCAGCTTGCCGAGGATCTCGATCTGGTCGTCCTCGGGCAGCTCCTCCAGGACGTCGGCCAGCCGGTCGTCGTCGAGGGCGGCCGCGACCTCCGCGCGGCGCTTGGGGGAGAGGTGGTGCAGGACGTTGGCGAGGTCGGCGGGCCGCAGCTGCTCGAAGGTGGCCAGGAGGGACTCGGCGCCCTGCCCCTGCTCCTCCAGGGAGAAGCCGGTGACGGCGGACCACTCGACGGTCAGCGACTCGCCCTTGGCGCGCCGCAGGGGGCCGCTGCGGCCGCCCTTGCGCACGAAGATCTTGTCGATCTCCCAGTCCCGGCGGGCCGGCAGCTGCCCGACCGACAGATCGAGGACGGTGACCTCCTCGCCGGTCTCGACGAGGATGACGCGCCGGTCCAGGAGCTCGCCGAAGACGAGGCGCTCGGTGGGGCGCTGTTCGAAGCGGCGGACGTTGAGCACACCGGTGGTGATGACCTGGCCGGACTCGACGCCGGTCACGCGGGTCATGGGCAGGAAGATGCGGCGCCGGGTGGAGAGTTCGACGACGAGGCCGAGCAGCCGCGGGGGACGCCGGCCGACCCGGAGCATGACGACCAGATCGCGCACGCGTCCCACCTGGTCGCCGTTCGGGTCGAAGACGGCGATACCGGCGAGATGCGAGACGAAGATCCGGGGAGCGCCGGCTGCCATGGCTGAGGCTCCTTTGCGTGCCGGGTGTGCGTGTTGCTGTCGAGGCTGCGCTGCCGTGCCGCCTTTTGTCGAATTGCCCGCTCGGGTGGGCTTCAGGCTAGCCCGTCCGGATCCGATACGCCCTGGTGAGAGGTCCGGACGGACCGGCTCCGCCCGGGGGGTGACGTGCGGGTACGCTGCCGTACGCCGCTCAGGTCCCACGACAGAAAGGCAGCCCCACCTGTGACTGCGATGCCCCAGGGTCGTACTCGCCGGGCCGCGCTGGTGACCGCCATCTGCGCCCTGGTCGTGTCGGGAACGGGACTGACGGGATGCAGTGAGGACCCGGACGAGGGCACCAACGGGGTCGGCAGGCTGCCGGTCGCCGACATCCAGCGCAAGGCCCGTGCGGCCGCCGACGCGGCCGAAGCGGTCCACCTGGCCGGCAACGTGGTCACCTCCGGGCGCACCTACGAGCTCGACATGCAGCTCAAGGCCGACGGAGCCACGGGATCGGTCGCCGCGCAGGGATCCACCTTCCAGTTGCTGCGGATCGGCGAGCAGCTCTACCTGAAGGCCGACTCCGGTTTCTGGAGCGACGCGGGCAACGACGGCAAGGCGGACGCCGGGGCCGTGGACAAGCTGAACGGCAAGTTCGTGAAGGTGCCGCAGGGCGACCCGGCGTACAAGAAGTTCAGCGGCTTCACGGACAAGGACGTGCT
Organism: Streptomyces sp. Y7; assembly: GCF_043195415.1. Taxonomy (NCBI): domain Bacteria; kingdom Bacillati; phylum Actinomycetota; class Actinomycetes; order Kitasatosporales; family Streptomycetaceae; genus Streptomyces; species Streptomyces sp. Y7. The sequence continues at coordinate 182,095 of NZ_JBIDDQ010000015.1, read as the reverse complement.
CCTCGACGGACTGCTGACGCTGCACGGCAAGGTGGAGACGGACGGCCACCACGAGCAGGCGGGCCTGCGCACCATCCGCATCACCGGCGACAAGGGCTCCGGCGGCACCCTCGACGTCTCCCTGGAGGGTGACCCCTATCCCCTGCTGCTGACCCGGGCGGGCGGCGGCGGCACCCTCACCTTCTCCGACTGGGGCAAGGACTTCGCCCTGGAGAAGCCGAAGAAGGGCGACACCGTGGACTACGGCAAGCAGCTGCCGACGTCGTAGCAGCGCGCCCCGAAGCAGCGCGGCTGATTCGGCTGCGGTCCAGCAGCGCCCCAGGGGCGCGGGGAACCGCGACCAGCCACGACGGCGCGGCAGTCGACGTCTCAGCGACGCCGCTTCAACAGCAGCCGCGGCAACCCCGCCGGAATAGGCTGACGCGTCGTCGCCGCGGACGGCAGCGGCGCCTCGGCCAGCGACCCCTCCGGCAGCGCCGCTACGGCCCCCGTCGGCTCCAGGCGCAGCACCCGGCACTCACGGGCCCAGCGCCCCGGCATCGCCTCGCCGTCGGGGGCGTTCAGACGCTTGCCCTTGAGCTCGCCGACCGTCGCCTCCCACTGCTCGGAGCCCGCGCCGAGCTCGACGACCTTCGCCGTCCAGGAGACCAGCCGGCCGCCCTTGTCCTTGCTGCGGACCGTCACCTCGGCCTCGGCCCCGTCGGCCAGCCCCGGCAGCGGCTGCTCACCCGGGCCGTCGCCGACGACACAGGCCGCACCCTCGTGCCACACGTGCCACAGCGCCCGGGCCGGGGCACCGGGGCCCCTGACCCAGATGAGGCCGGACTTCTTGGTGGCCTCCTCGACGAGGGCCTGGTCGAGCAGCTCGCTTGTCATGGCCCCAAGACTATCCAGCGGCGCCCCGGCCGGCCGGGGCGCCGGATCCGCTCCGGTCAGAGCCAGCCGTTGCGCTTCAGCGTGCGGTGGATGCCGAGACAGATCGCCACCGTGACGCTCAGGATCACCGGGTAGCCGTACTTCCAGTGCGTCTCCGGCATGTAGTCGAAGTTCATGCCGTACACACCGCACACCATCGTCGGTACGGCGATGATCGCGGCCCACGAGGTGATCTTCCGCATGTCCTCGTTCTGCGCGACGGACGCCTGGGCGAGGTTGGCCTGGAGGATCGAGTTGAGGAGCTCGTCGAAGCCGATGACCTGCTCGTGCACGCGCGCGACATGGTCGGCGACGTCCCGGAAGTACTTCTGGATGTCGGGGTCGATCAGCCGCATCGGCCGCTCGCTCAGCAGCTGCATGGGCCGCAGCAGCGGTGACACCGCCCGCTTGAACTCCAGCACCTCACGCTTGAGTTGGTAGATCCGGCCGGCGTCGGTGCCGCGCGGTGTGCCCTTGCGCCCGGGCGAGAACACCTCGGTCTCCACCTCGTCGATGTCGTCCTGCACCGCGTCGGCGACGGCGATGTACCCGTCGACGACATGGTCGGCGATGGCGTGCAGCACGGCCGACGGGCCCTTGGCGAGCAGCTCGGGGTCGTCCTGGAGGCGGTGCCGCAGCGCGCGCAGCGAGCCCTGCCCGCCGTGCCGGACGGTGATGAAGAAGTCCCGGCCGGTGAAGCACATGACCTCGCCGGTCTCGACGACCTCGCTGTTGGCGGTGAGCTCGTCGTGCTCGACGTAGTGGATGGTCTTGAAGACGGTGAACAGGGAGTCGTCGTAGCGCTCCAGCTTGGGGCGCTGGTGTGCCTGCACGGCGTCCTCGACGGCCAGCGGGTGCAGTCCGAACTCACCGGCGATACCGGAGAATTCGGCCTCGGTGGGCTCGTGCAGCCCGATCCACACGAAGCCCCCGTCGCGCCGCACCTGGCGCATCGCCTCGTGCGGGGTCAGCGGCTGCTCGGTCTCCAGACGGCGGCCGTCGCGGTAGACGGCGCAGTCGACCACGGCCGAGGGAGTCGCGGGGTCGCGGGTGGTGTCGTAGGCGCCGCTGTCCTTGCGCAGCGACGTACGGGCCGGACGGACCACGGCGCGCAGGTCTCGGATCATCGACATGAGCAGGCTCCTTCGCAACGGGCAACGAAGCTTCGGAGGGCCGCAGCACGGCTGGAACTGCCCGGAATGGGGACGTCCTGACCTCAGGATGTTTGGCACGTCCACAAAGCGGGGAGCACCGCACCGTTGCGGTGGTGGGCTTCGTTGCTGATTCAGATCAGACCGATCAGGCAAAGCGAAACGAAGTGCTCTTCCGTGGGAGGACGCAAGCGTGAAGGGACGGCGGTCAGCCGGAGCGGAACAGCCGGATCAGCTACATCAGCGGCGGGAAGAGCGAGTGGTACTGCACGGTCGACTTCGATCCATGACAGCCCCACCTCCTCCGGCCGGTCCCTCGTGAGGGACGTTCCATACCCCGTATGGGGTTCCCCGTAGGGGAGATTTCATCGGCGTCGAGACTCGATAGCGACGCTTCTGCGTGCTGCCCCGAACACCGGGCAAGACTATCAGCCGACTGCAGTGTCAAGGCGCTGCTTTGCCCTGTACTGACGAGTTCTATGCTCGCGGCATGGCTGATGTTCTTCCTCTGGTCGAAGCCCGGTTGCGCACCGCACTGGGCGAACCGGGCGCCCGCGCGGCGGTCACCTTCCTCGGTACGGAACGCATCGAGGTGCTCCGTTTCCAGGAGGGCGACATCGTCCGCTACGCCACGCTCGGCATGTCCGCGCAGCCCATGAGCGACCCCACCGCGGTCGTCGCCGACCCGGTCAAGGGGCCGCGCGCGGAGCTGGTCCTGTCGGTGCGCGCCGGGATCGCCGACACCGACAAGGTGCTCCGTCCGCTCGCCGTGCTCGCCGCGTCCCCGCAGGTCGAGGGCCTGATCGTGGCCCCGGGTGCCTCGCTGGACGTCGGTGAACCGCTGTGGCCCGGCGCCCCGTTCACCTCGGTCCTGGTCGCCGAGCCGGGCGGCCTGGTCGAGGACCTGGAGCTGGATGAGCCCCTGGACCCCGTGCGCTTCCTGCCGCTGCTCCCCATGACGCCGAACGAGGCCGCCTGGAAGCGGGTGCACGGCGCCCAGGCGCTCCAGGAGCGCTGGCTCACCAGCGGGACGGACCTGCGGGATCCCGCCCGCAGGTCCGTCCCGCTTGAGTGAGGAACCTCACCAACCGGTGGCTGAAAAGCGTCAGTTGGCGAACACCGTGACGCCGTCCTGCGTCGCGTGCCGCGTCTCCAGCTCCTCTGCCTCGTGGGTCAGCGCGTTGCGCCGTACGAGGACCACGAGCGCGCCCGCGACGGCGGTGACGGCCGCCACCACGAACGGGACGCGCAGGCTGCCGGTCCACTCCTCGATCCGCGGCGCGAAGTAGGGCGCCGCCGCCGCGGCGAACCACCGGACGAAGTTGTAGCCCGCGCTCGCCACGGGGCGCGGCGCGTCCGAGACGCCCAGGGCCAGCTCCGTGTAGACGGTGTTGTTCACGCCGATGAACGCGCCGGAGAGGATCGTGCAGACGACGGCGGTGGTGTGGTCGCCGTAGCCGAGGACCAGGACGTCCGCCGCGAGCAGCACCAGTGACCCGCCGAGCACCTTCAGCGAACCGAACCGCTTCTGCATGCGGGGGGCCACGATGACCGAGAACACCGCCAGCAGCACGCCCCAGGCGAAGAACACCGCGCCCGACCGGTACGGGCTCATGTTCAGCACGAACGGCGTGAAGGCCAGCACGGTGAAGAACGTGTAGTTGTAGAAGAACGCCGAGACCGCCGCGGATGCCAGGCCGCCGTGGCCGAGGGCCTTGAGCGGGTCCAGCAGCGAGGTCTTGCGGGCCGGCTTCGGCTGCTCCTTGAGGAAGGCCGCGATGCACAGGAAGCCGACGGCCATCAGGAAGGCCGTACCGAAGAAGGGGTAGCGCCAGTTCGCGTCGCCGAGCAGGGCGCCCAGCAGCGGTCCGCACGCCATGCCGAGGCCGAGGGCGGACTCGTAGAGCAGGATCGCCGCCGCGCTGCCGCCGGCCGCCGCGCCGACGATGACGGCGAGGGCGGTGGAGACGAACAGCGCGTTGCCGAGCCCCCAGCCCGCCCGGAACCCGACCAGTTCGCCGACCGATCCGGACGTGCCCGCGAGCCCGGCGAAGACGACCACGAACGCGAGGCCGAGCAGCAGGGTCCTGCGGCCGCCGATCCGGCTCGAGACGAAGCCGGTGAGCAGCATCGCGACGGCCGTGATGAGGAAGTACGAGGTGAAGAGCAGGGAGACCTGGCCGGGCGTGGCGTTCAGGCCGCCGGCGATGGACGGCAGGATCGGGTCGACGAGTCCGATGCCCATGAAGGCGACGACGGACGCGCCGGCGGTCGCCCACACGGCCCGCGGCTGCCGCAGAAGGCCGCCCGCTCCCGCGTCGAAGGGGTCCATACCGTTCTCCAATCCGGACTGATGTAGATGGCTACTGCACAGAATATGTTAGCTAGGCTAATTAATGCAAGCTACATCTATATCGGCCGGATCCGGGTTTCCCGTGCCGGTTCCGTCCGGACGGGTGATCGTCCTTGACGTGGCGGACGAGGGGTAGGACCGTGGGGGCCTATGAGGGGCGAACCCAGTTGCCCGAAGTGTGGTGGCCGGGTCAGGGCTCCCGGACTCTTCGCCGACACCTGGCAATGCGACCTGCACGGCACCGTGCATCCGGTGCAGCCCGTGATCCCGCCCAGCGTCGAGGCCCTCGGTGTGGTCGTGCACCGCACGCAGGTGCCCGTGTGGATGCCGTGGCCGCTGCCGATCGGCTGGCTGTTCACCGGAGTCGCCAGCGCGGGGGACGACCGCAGCGGCGGCAGAGGCAGTGTGGTGGCCTGCTCCGGGCCCGGGCCGCTCGGCGGCATGGGCGAGCTGATCCTCGTCGCGGAGGAGCTGGGAGTCGGGCTCGGTGCGCGCTACGCCGGCATCGACGGCCCGGACCCCGGGTCGTACATGAACGTCGAGAAGCCGCCCCAGGCCAAGGTCCTCGCCGCCGGGCGGCCCACACCGCTGTGGCATGTGTCGGGCACGCCCGACGACCGTGCCGTGTTCGCGGGGGAGGCGCTCGGGATGTGGCTGTGGGCGGTCATGTGGCCCGAGCAGTCGGGGCTGTTGATGTACGACGAGCTCGTGCTGACGGACCTGCGGGATGCGGGGGCCGAAGTGGAGCTGGTGCCCTGCGGGGCGTTGTCGCCGCGGTTGCTGGAGCCGTAGCGCCCACCGGGTCGGGGGTGTCGCTTGTCGGGCGGCTGCGGGTGGTGTGTGGCTGGTCGCGCAGTTCCCGCGCCCCTGGGTGGGCTGATGTAAGGGGCGCTCGGCTGTACGGGTGTGACAGGCGTCGTTGAAAATCTGGTTATCCTTGAGCGTCCACTTCCTGCCGTCCCCGTCTGGAGTTCGCGTCGTGCGTATCGATCTGCACACCCACTCCACCGCTTCCGACGGTACGGACACCCCCGCTGAGCTGGTGCGCAATGCCGGTGCGGCCGGGCTGGACGTCGTGGCGCTCACCGATCACGACACCACCCGCGGGTACGCCGAGGCCCTCGCCGCGCTGCCCGACGGGCTCACGCTCGTCACCGGCGCCGAGCTGTCCTGTCGTATCGACGGCATCAGCATGCACATGCTGGCCTACCTCTTCGACCCCGAGGAGCCCGCGCTGCTCGCCGAGCGGGAGCTCGTGCGGGACGACCGGGTGCCCCGGGCCCAGGGCATGGTCGCCAAGCTCAACGAGCTGGGTGTGCCCGTCACCTGGGACCAGGTGCTGCGGATCGCCGGCGACGGCTCGGTCGGGCGGCCGCACGTCGCCTCCGCGCTGGTCGAGCTCGGGGTCGTCCCGAGCGTGGGCGACGCCTTCACCGAGGACTGGCTCGCCGACGGCGGCCGGGCCTATGTGGCGAAGCACGAGACCGACCCGTTCGAGGCGATCCGGCTGGTCAAGGCCGCGGGTGGCGTGACCGTGTTCGCGCATCCCGCCGCGAGCAAGCGCGGCCGTACGGTGCCGGAGTCCGCGATCGCCGAGCTGGCCGCGGCCGGGCTCGACGGCATCGAGGTCGACCACATGGACCACGACCCCGACACCCGCGCGCGGCTGCGCGGGCTCGCCAAGGAGCTCGGGCTGCTGCCGACCGGGTCCAGCGACTACCACGGCAGCCGCAAGACGTGCGCGCTCGGTGAGTACACGACGGATCCCGAGGTGTACGGCGAGATCACGCGCCGGGCGACCGGGGCCTTCCCCGTGCCGGGGACCGGCGGGGCCTAGGCCCACAAGCGCAGGTCGATCACCTTCACGTCCGTTTCCGGGCACCCGGCGCCGCCGGCCGTGCCCGTCCGTTCCCCCTCGCGGAACAACTGTCCCCCGCGGTAGCGGCATCGCACGGCGCTGCCTGCCCACCGCGCGTTCTCCCTCACTCGCAAGGCCCCTCACGCATGTTCGACGTCGCCGTCTTCGGCTCCCTGTTCCTGACCCTGTTCGTCATCATGGATCCCCCCGGGATCACCCCGATCTTCCTCGCGCTCACCGCGGGCCGGCCGGCCAAGGTGCAGAAGCGGATGGCCTTCCAGGCCGTCTGTGTCGCGGGCGGGGTGATCGCGGTGTTCGGACTCCTCGGTCACCAGATCCTCAACTACCTGCATGTCTCCGTCCCCGCGCTGATGATCGCGGGCGGGCTGCTGCTCCTGCTGATCGCGCTCGACCTGCTCACCGGCAAGACCGACGAGCCGAAGCAGACCAAGGACGTCAACGTCGCGCTCGTCCCGCTGGGCATGCCGCTGCTGGCAGGGCCGGGTGCGATCGTGTCGGTCATCCTCGCCGTGCAGAAGGCCGACAGCGCCGCGACGCAGGTGTCGGTGTGGTCGGCGATCGTCGCCATCCATGTCGTGCTGTGGATCGTCATGCGCTACTCGCTGCTCATCATCCGCGTCATCAAGGACGGCGGCGTGGTCCTGGTGACCCGGCTCGCGGGCATGATGCTCTCCGCGATCGCCGTGCAGCAGATCATCAACGGCGTGACCCAGGTGATCCAGGGCGCCTGAGCCGCGGACGCGCGAAGCCCCCGTACGCCGTGAGTGGCGTACGGGGGCTTCGAAGCTTCTTCGGTGCTCCGCGGCTGTTACGAGGCCGTGGTCTCGGCGGGTCGGATCCACAGTCGCTGCCCCGTCGCGGCGGCCTGCTGAACGATCCGGTTGACGGAGGCGGCGTCCACGACGGTGCTGTCCACGGGCGTGCCGTCGAACTCGTCGAGTCGCATGATTTCGAAGCGCATGGCTTCTCCCTTCGTCTGGTCATCCTCCTGAGGAGAACTACTCGGTTACACACCTAGGTAACGTGCTTCACGTTACAAACATTCCCTACGCTAAAGAAATTTTTCGAACGACTAACTACCGACCGGTAGGTGATGCGTCGACGATCAAGAGGAGACTGACCGGGACCGGTTGTGTTCGCAGCGTGACCGCCGGGACAATGGAGGTGATGAACGACGACCTCGGCGCACTCTCCGCCCGCATCGACCGCACCAACGAGCTGCTGCAACGCATGCTCGCCGAGGTGGCGAAGACGCCTTCGACCCATGCGATCTTCGTGGACGCGGGCTATCTCTACGCGGCCGCGGGGCGGCTGGTCGCCGGCACCGAGGACCGCCGCGCCTTCGACCTGGACGCCGAGGGCCTGATCGAGGCGCTCATCGACCGGGCCCGCACGATCTTCGCGGACAGCAGGCTGCTGCGGGTCTACTGGTACGACGGCGCCCGGCGCCGCATCCACACCGCCGAGCAGCAGTCGATCGCCGAGCTCCCCGATGTGAAGGTGCGCCTGGGGAACCTCAACGCCAACAACCAGCAGAAGGGCGTCGACTCCCTGATCCGGACCGATCTGGAGTCCCTGGCCAGGCACCGCGCCATCAGCGACGCGGCGCTGCTCGGCGGGGACGAGGACCTGGTGTCGGCGGTCGAGGCGGCCCAGGGGTACGGGGCGCGGGTGCACCTGTGGGGGATCGAGGCACCGGAGGGCCGCAACCAGGCCGAGCCGCTGCTCTGGGAGGTCGACAGCCAGCGCACCTTCGACCTCGACTTCTTCAAGCCGTACGTCTCCCGGCGCACGGCCGCCGCCTACGAGGGGGCGGGGCCCCGGCCCTCGCGGGAGGACGTCCGCTTCGTCGGCGCGCAGATCGCGGCGAAGTGGCTCGCGGCGCGCGGCCGGGAGTCACTCGTGGAGCTGCTGCCCGGGCATCCCTATCTGCCCGGGTCGGTGGACCAGGACCTGCTGGTGGAGGCCGAGGGACTGCTCCAGTACTCCCTGCGCGGGCAGGCCGATCTGCGGCGCGCGTTGCGCGACGGGTTCTGGGAGCATCTGCAGGCGCAGTACTAGCTGCGGGCGAGGCTGTCCCAGAAGTCGGCGACCGCCCGGGCGGTGGGCAGCGGCTGGTCGGCGTTGGGGGAGTGCTCGGCGCCCGGGATGACCGTGCGGCGGGCCTTCAGCCGTACGGCCATGTCGTCGAGCATCGGGACCGGCCAGGTGTCGTCGCTGGCGCCGGACAGGACGTGGAACGGCAGCGGCAGGGCGGCGAGTTCGTCGACGCGATCCGGCTCCGTGGTCAACTGCCGTCCCGTGGCGAGCAGTTGGGCGGGCTTCGTGCCGAGCCAGCGGCGCCGCAGCAGGTCCTGGCCGCCGATGCCCTTGGCCGGACCGCCGACCTCCTCGGGCGGACCCATCGCGAGGATCGCCTCCCAGGTCTCGGCCATCGTCATCACCGCGAGCGCGTCCCGCAGGAGTTTCACGCGCTGCTGCTGGGAGTCGGAGATCCGGGCGGGGCCCGACGCCATGAGGGTGAGTGACCGGAACGGCGTGTGGTCGATGAGGACGGCCGCGCGGGCGATCTGGCCGCCCAGCGAGTGACCGAAGAGGTGCAACGGGGTGTCGCGGGCGCCGAGGGCCTCCGCCTGCGCCAGGACGTCCCTCGCCAACTCGCCCCGCGCGTAAGCCGATTCGTCGTCCTCCGGGCCGTCCGACTCGTGCTGTCCGCGTCCGTCCACGGCGATCGTGCGGTAGCCGCGCGCCGCCAGCGGCTCCTGCATGAGCGTGAAGTCCTCCTTGCTGCCGGTGAATCCGGGGAGCAGCAGGGCGGTGCCCCGGGCGTCGATGCCGGCGGCGACGGGGTGGTCGACGACGGCGAAGGCGCCGCGGGAGGTGTCGAGGCGGTAGGCACGGGCGTTCGGCGGCGGGGTGAAGGCGGGTTGGGTGGTCACGAGGGGGAGGGTAGCCGGTGCCCTCGAACTCCCCGTGCCCTGCCGACGGAAGGATCGTGGCAGCACGGGCTGAAGCGTGGATCCGGGGGGTTCCCGGCGGTGCTGTGGGCGGCCGTGGCACCGTGCCTCCGCGCCGCGGACACCCACGCGACCGAGTGCGCCGGGCAGGGCGGACTGGGGGCGGACTGGGGGGCGGCGTACGGGGAGCGTGGGGCTGGTGCGTCCCCGGTGGGGCTGTGGGCGGCCAGGGCCTCAGGCATGGGCTCGGACGAACGGTGGGACGACGACGGCCCGGGCCCGTGCGGGGTGGTTCTGGGGCGGCGGGTGGGGCTGGTGAATGCCCGGGCGGTGGTGTGGGCGGCTCGGGTCGCAGGCTCCCGTGTGGGCGAGTGGTGGGACGACGACGGGTTCGGCTCGCGGGGGGTGGTTCCGGGGCGGCGTGTGGGGCTGGCGTCCCCGGGCGGTGCTGTAGGCCCCGGGTCGCAGGCGGCCGTGCGGGCGAGTGGGGGGGACGACGACGGGTCCGGGCTCGCGCGGGGTGGTTCTGGGGCGGCGTGTGGGGCTGGCGTCCCCGGGCGGTGCTGTAGGCCCCGGGTCGCAGGCGGTCGTGCGGGCGAGTGGGGGGACGACGACGGCCCGGGCCCACGGGAGGTGGGACCGGGCCGTCGTACGGGAGATCAGCTCTCCGTGGGCTCGGCGGCAGCCGCGACCTTGCGGGTCCGGCGTGCCTTGGGCTTGGCCTCCGTGGCCTCGGCCGTGCCGTCGGTGGTCTCCGCGGTGGCGGCGGCCTTGCGGGTGCGGCGGCGCGGGGCCGGGGCGTCGTCCGCCGTCGGCTCCTGGGTGGCCTGGGCCGGGATCTCGGCGATCTCGGCGGCCTTGGTGGACGCCGCGGTCTTGCGGGTCCGGCGCACCTTGGGCTTGGCCTCCGCCGCCTCGGCGGTGTCGACCGCGGTCTCCGCGGCAGCCGTGGCCTTGCGGGTACGGCGCGGCTTGGCCTCGGCGGCCTCCGGCTCCACCACGGTCGCGGCGGCCTTACGGGTACGGCGCGGCTTCGCCTCCGTGCCCTCGGCCGTGTCCGCGGCAGCCTCGGCGGTGGCCGCGGCCTTGCGGGTGCGGCGTGCCTTGGGCTTGGCCTCGGTCGCCTCGGCGGTGTCGACCGCGGTCTCCGCGGCGGCCGTGGCCTTGCGGGTGCGGCGCGGCTTGGCCTCGGTGGCCTCCGGCTCCTGGGCCGTCTGGACCGGGATGTCGGCGGCGGGGGCCTCGGCGGTGGCCGCGGCCTTGCGGGTGCGGCGTGCCTTGGGCTTCGCCTCGGTCGCCTCGGCCGTGTCGACAGCCGCCTCCGCCGTGTCGGCAGCCGCCTCGGCGGTCGCCTTGCGGGTCCGGCGGCGCGGCTTGGTCTCCGCGGCCTCCTGCACCGCCTCGGCGGTGTCCACAGCGGTCTCCGCCGCGGCCGTCGCCTTGCGGGTGCGGCGGCGCGGCTTGGTGGCGGGTGCCTCCTCCGGCTCCGCGGCCTGCGCTGCCGTTGCGGGCTCCGACGCCTGCACGGCCTCTGCCACGGGGGCCGCGGCCTCCGTCACGGGCGCCACGGTCTCCGCCGAAGTCGCCTGCGGCTCCGCCGACTTGCGGGTGCGGCGGCGGCGCGGCTTGGCCGGGGTCTCGTCCGCCGTGTCCAGGGACGGGCCCTCGGCCGTCTCGACGACGGCCTCAGCGGCGGTGGTGGCCGGGGCCGCCTCCGACACCGCTCCGTTACGGGTACGGCGACGGCGACGCGGGGTGCGCGAGGCGGTGCCCGACTCGGCCGGGACGGCCTCGGTCGTCTCCTCGACGGTGGCGGAGCCGTTGGCCGGCGCCGACGTCGCGTCCAGCGGGGAACCGCCGCGCGTACGGCGACGGCGACGCGGCGTACGTGCCGAGCGCTCACGGTCGGGCGAGGACGAACGGGACTCGTCCCGGCCGCCCCGGCCTCCGCGACCGCGCGCACCGCGTCCGCCGGTCTCGCCGAGGTCCTCGACCTCCTCCGCCGCCAGCCCGGCGCGCGTGCGCTCCGAGCGGGGCAGAACACCCTTGGTGCCCGCGGGGATCTTCAGTTCCTCGAAGAGGTGCGGGGACGTGGAGTACGTCTCCGGCGGGTCGTTGAAGCTCAGCTCCAGCGCCTTGTTGATGAGCTGCCAGCGCGGGATGTCGTCCCAGTCGACGAGCGTGATCGCCGTACCCGTGTTGCCCGCGCGGCCGGTACGGCCGATGCGGTGCAGGTACGTCTTCTCCTCTTCCGGCGACTGGTAGTTGATGACGTGCGTGACACCCTCGACGTCGATGCCGCGCGCGGCGACGTCGGTGCAGACGAGGACGTCCACCTTGCCGTTGCGGAAGGCGCGCAGCGCCTGCTCGCGGGCGCCCTGGCCGAGGTCGCCGTGGACCGCGCCGGAGGCGAAGCCGCGCTGCTGGAGCTGGTCGGCGAGGTCGGCCGCGGTGCGCTTCGTACGGCAGAAGACCATGGCCAGTCCCCGACCGTCGGCCTGCAGTATGCGCGCGACCATCTCCGGCTTGTCCATGTTGTGCGCGCGGTAGACGTGCTGCGCGATGTTCGCGACCGTCACGCCCTCGTCGTCCGGCGCGGTGGCGCGGATGTGCGTGGGCTGCGACATGTAGCGGCGCGCGAGGCCGATGACCGCGCCCGGCATGGTCGCCGAGAACAGCATGGTCTGGCGGCGGGCCGGCAGCATGTTGATGATCTTCTCGACGTCGGGCAGGAAGCCCAGGTCGAGCATCTCGTCGGCCTCGTCGAGGACGAGCGCCTTGATGTGCTTGAGGTTGAGCTTCTTCTGGCCCGCGAGGTCCAGCAGGCGGCCCGGGGTGCCGACGACCACGTCGACGCCCTTCTTGAGGGCCTCGACCTGGGGCTCGTAGGCACGGCCGCCGTAGATGGCGAGAACGCGGACGTTGCGCACCTTGCCGGCGGTCAGCAGGTCGTTGGTGACCTGCGTGCACAGCTCACGCGTCGGGACGACGACGAGCGCCTGCGGGGCGTCGGTGAGCGCGTCGGGCGCGGCGCGGCCGGCCTCGACGTCGGCGGGGACGGTGACGCGCTCCAGGAGCGGGAGACCGAAGCCCAGCGTCTTGCCGGTGCCGGTCTTGGCCTGGCCGATGACGTCCGTGCCGGAGAGGGCGACGGGGAGGGTCATCTCCTGGATGGGGAAGGGATTGACGATGCCGACGGCCTCAAGGGCCTCGGCGGTCTCGGGAAGGATTCCGAGCTCTCGGAAAGTCGTAGTCAGGGTGCTGCCTCTTCTGTGTGCGCGGTGCGAGGCGAGCGCGGGGGGTCTTTGACGGACCGTGCCGGGGACGTCGGCTGCCTTACGGGCTGGCCGTAGGGCACGGGACCACTGCCGACGCTCTAGCGCTCGTACCGCTGAGGGTGTCCCTCCGGTCGTCGTACGCACTGTGCCGTACGACCGGGGAGGGCTGTCGGGTCGGAGCCGATCGGGCCACCGACCGGGCATCCTCATAACGCGCGGCCCGTCGAGATACGTCTGAGTACTCAGCGGGCGCATTACCACCATACCCCGGAAACGCGCACATGCGATGGCCGAATTGGTCACGTAGTCGGCGTCACAGTGATTGACCAGGGACTTCCGTGACGCGACGGGCGGGCTATTGTGCGCTTCATGACGACGCCTGACCACACCTCTGACGCCTCCGACACCGCCGTAGAACACACCGGGGTCGCCGCCCAGGACTGGGCGCGGGCCTCCGCCGATCCGCAGTACCGGGCCGCTGTCGTGGACCTGCTCGGCGCGCTGGCCTACGGGGAGCTGGCGGCGTTCGAGCGGCTGGCGGAGGACGCCAAGCTGGCGCCGACGCTGGCGGACAAGGCGGAGCTGGCGAAGATGGCGTCGGCCGAGTTCCACCACTACGAGAAGCTGCGGGACCGGCTGACCGAGATCGGGGCCGAGCCGACGCAGGCGATGGAGCCGTTCGTCGCCGCCCTCGACGGCTTCCACAAGCAGACGGCACCCTCGGACTGGCTGGAGGGGCTCGTCAAGGCGTACGTCGGCGACTCGATCGCCAGCGACTTCTACCGGGAGGTCGCGGCGCGCCTCGACTCCGACACGCGCGGGCTGGTGCTCGCCGTCCTCGACGACACCGGGCACGCGTCGTTCGCCGTCGAGAAGGTACGGGCCGCGATCGACGCCGATCCGCGCGTCGGCGGGCGGCTCGCGCTGTGGGCGCGGCGGCTGATGGGGGAGGCGCTGTCGCAGTCCCAGCGGGTGGTCGCCGACCGTGACGCGCTGTCGACGATGCTGGTGGGCGGTGTCGCGGACGGCTTCGATCTGGCCGAGGTCGGAAAGATGTTCTCGCGGATCACCGAGGCCCACACGAAGCGGATGGCCGCGCTGGGGCTCGCGGCGTAGCTCCCACGGCCCCGGGGCCGGTGGCGTCAGGGATCCGGCGGCCGCTGGTTCTCGGGGTCTACGCGGTCGCCGAGTGGCGGCGCAGTCTTCCCGCCGGGCGGACCAGCAGGGAGAGGGAGGCGGCGGAGACGACCGCCGCGCCGATCAGGATCACGAAGAGGTTGCCGAAGTCGAGCGCGGTGTGCGTGATGAAGGCGCCGAAGAGGGCGCCCGCGACACCTGTCGGGAGGACCAGCGAGCGGGCGGGCAGCCGGTGCGGCAGGCGGCGCGCGGCAGCCCAGGCCAGGGCGAGGCCGAGGATCGCGGAGCTGATCGCTTCCAAGAGCATGTTGGGGTCCCTCCCACATGGCCGGCCTGCTCGAAACGGTCGTAGCCCGTCATACCCCTGACCTGCGGAATGCAATCCTCCTCCGTGATCGGGCCGTGCGCCATTCGTGGCGGGGGAGGGGACGAGCGAAAACGGGAGGGCCCGGCGACTGGTGTCGCCGGGCCCTCCCGTGATGTCTGCCGCGTCGGCGCCCTGTCAGAGCGCGCCGAAGCCCACCTTGCGCGGAGCCGGCTCGCCGAGCTCCACGTAGGCGAGGCGGTCCGCCGGGACGAGGACCTTGCGGCCGTGCTCGTCCACGAGGCTGAGCAGCTGCGTCTTCCCGGCCAGCGCCTCGGACACCGCCCGCTCGACCTCCTCGGCACTCTGACCGCTCTCCAGAACGATCTCGCGGGGCGCGTGCTGCACGCCGATCTTGACCTCCACGGCTATGTCCCTCCGACGGTCAGTGAAGTGCGCGACCTTCCGCGCCGTACCCAGCACACATTAGCCCGGTGAGGGGACCTACACGCTCCGACCAAGAACGCCAACAGCGAACAGTGGGCGGGAACAAACGTGCCCGGGGGCGAGCCCGGCGTCAGTGGTGCTCGATGCCGTGCAGCGGGAAGCCCGCGATGCCACGCCACGCCAGCGACGTCAGCAGCTGCACCGCCTGGTCGCGCGGGACGCTGCGGTCGCTGTGCAGCCAGGAGCGCGCCACGACCTGCGCGAGGCCGCCGAGGCCCGAGGCCAGCAGCATCGACTCGGCGCGCGAGAGGCCGGTGTCCTCGGCGATGACGTCGCAGATCGCCTCGGCGCACTCGTTCGTGACCTTGTCGACGCGCTCGCGCACGGCGGGCTCGTTGGTCAGGTCCGACTCGAAGACCAGGCGGAAGGCGCCGCCGTCGTCCTCGACGTACGCGAAGTACGCGTCCATCGTCGCCCGCACGCGCTGCTTGTTGTCGGTCGTCGACGCGAGGGCGTGGCGGACCGCCTGGATCAGTGACTCGCAGTGCTGGTCCAGCAGGGCGAGATAGAGGTCGAGCTTGCCCGGGAAGTGCTGGTAGAGCACGGGCTTGCTGACGCCGGCGCGCTCGGCGATGTCGTCCATCGCGGCAGCGTGGTAGCCCTGCGCGACGAAGACCTCCTGAGCGGCGCCCAGCAACTGGTTCCGTCGGGCACGGCGCGGCAGGCGCGTGCCTCGCGGGCGTGCCGCCTCTGTCTGCTCGATGGCTGTCACGCCGCCTCCCAATGTCGTCCACATGCGGTGTGCGCCGCGCGGCCATCGTACTTTTCGGTAACCCTGGTGTGCGCGGTGCGAGCGCAGAATTTCACGGACCGGACGGTGGCGAAAGTCGCGCACAGCGTTTGAAACCCGGGCAGAGCGGGCAGCATACGGCCTCTCTCCTGCTCAGCGGCACTCTCACGGGTGGTCGTCCTGTGTCACCCGCGATCATTCTCTGTCACCGATGGTCAGTTCGCGGTCACCGGTAGTCGTCCTCGTCGATGGAGACGACACGTGCCTGCTCGATCAGATCGGCCTCGTTCGCCCGGTCCCGGTCCGCGTCGGTCAGTTTCTCGTCGCGGTCGCGCCGGACGTCCGCCTGCTGCTCGGCCGCGTCGGCCGCGGGGGCCTCGACGTCGAACTCCTCGGACTCGTCGGTTTCCTCGTCCACGAAAGTGTCGGGGTCGGTCGGATCGACGGCCATGGCGGGCTCCCTTCCTAGAACGTCCCCGGGGGGACGGCGTCCCTGGGTGCGCCAGGGGTCCACATCCGGGTGCCCTGCGTACGAGCCTAGGAGACACCGGTTTCGCACGCTATGCGATCCGCCGGGGGATCTGCGTCAGGAGCCGGTTCGGGGCCCGGCGGTCTCCGGGCTGCGTCACTCAGGGCAGTGCGCGTGTCCGGTTCCCACTCGTCCGGATGCCATGTACGTGTCGACTTGTGACGGCGAACACATGAACCACTGCGTGATCGTCTCGTAACATTGCCGCATGTCTTCGACCGAGCTCCCGTCCGCGCCGGCCGCCAGCGCGCTCCCCAAGGTGGCGACCGTCCGGGTCGCGGAGGGTGAGCGGCTGCGATCGGTCGGACTGCCGGGGATCACGCTGACGGTGCGGGCCAGACCGCCCGCGCGCGAGGGGCTGGCGCCCGCGCTCTACGTCCATGGACTCGGCGGTTCCTCGCAGAACTGGTCGGCGCTGATGCAGCAGCTGGAGGGCGAGGTCGACGGCGAGGCGGTCGACCTGCCGGGCTTCGGCGACTCACCGCCACCGGACGACGGCGACTACTCGATCACCGCGCACGCACGCGCGGTGATCCGCTATCTCGACTCCTCCGGCCGCGGCTCCGTGCACCTCTTCGGCAACTCGCTCGGCGGCGCCGTCACCACGCGTGTCGCAGCCGTGCGTCCCGACCTCGTCCGGACGCTCACCCTGGTGTCGCCCGCGCTGCCGGAGATCCGCGTCCAGCGCACCGCCGTGCCGACCGGCCTGCTCGCGGTGCCCGGGGTGACCGCGCTCTTCACCCGCTTCACCCGGGGATGGACGGCGGAGCAGCGGGTCCGCGGCGTGATGCACCTCTGCTACGGCGACCCCGGCCGCGCCACGCCGGAAGGCATCCGCAACGCGGTCGAGGAGATGGAGCGCCGGCTCCAGCTGCCGTACTTCTGGGACGCCATGACGCGTTCCGCGCGCGGGCTGGTCAACGCGTACACCCTCGGCGGCCAGCACGCGCTGTGGCGCCAGGCCGAACGGGTGCTGGCGCCGACCCTGCTCATCTACGGCGGCCGGGACCAGCTCGTGGGCTATCGCATGAGCCGCAGGGCCGCACACAGCTTCCGCGACTCCCGGCTGCTGACTCTGCCGGACGCCGGGCACGTGGCGATGATGGAGTACCCGGGGATCGTCGCCCGGGCGTTCCGCGAACTCCTCGTGGAGACGGGGCAGTCGCCGGCCGTGAACCCGCGTGAGCGGGTGAGCGCAGCCGGTCCCGGCGACGCCGCGTCCGAGAAGTCGGGGAGCTGAGGGGCGACGTGGGACGCCACAGCCGTCGCGGGTCGGGCGCCAAACGCGACACCGCGGACACCGCGGACACCACCGCACGACAGAGCGCACGGGGTGCGCAGCCGGACCCGGGCGCTGCCCAGCGAGGGCCGTCCGCGCCCGGTGCGGGTCCCAGCACGGGGCCTGGTGCGGGCCCTGGTGCCGCCGGACCCGGGAGGGTTCCGGGCCCTCGCCCCGGCCCGGCTCCGACGCGGCCGGGGATGCCGGCGTACGGGGGACAGGGCTTCCCCGACGGCACTCCCGCCCACGGTTTCCCGAGGCTGCCGGACGGCACACCGGCCCGCGGAGTTCCGAGGCTGCCGGACGGCACACCGGCCCGCGGAGTTCCGAGGCTCCCCGACGGCACGCCCGCCCAGGGTTTCCCGAGACTGCCGGACGGCACGCCAGTCCACGGCACGCCGAGGCTCCCCGACGGCACGCCCGCACGCGGCGTGCGCCGGTTCTCCGACGGGACCCCTGCCCGGGGTGTGCCCCGGTTCCCCGATGGCACGCCCGCGCGCGGCGTCCCCCGCTTCCCCGACGGCACGCCCGCGCAAGGCGTGCCCCGGTTCGCGGACGGTACCCCCGCCCATGGCGTGCCCCAGGCCCGCGGCAGCCACCCCGAGCAGCGTGAACCCGGCGGTGGCTGGGGTGAGTTGAGGGGCCGTACGGGGGTCGCGTCCGTCACTCCGGGGGCGGCCGGGGCGCCGCCCGCGACCGGTGTTCCGCTGCCGCGCCCCCGGCGGGCGCCGCGCTCCGAGGGACCCCGGCAGGACTACGTCGACGCCTTCGACGAGGACGTCGACCTCTTCGCGCCCAGGACGGTCGAGACCGGGCACGCCTCGGGCGCGTACGGCTCCGTCACCGACCGGGACACCGGCATCGCCCCCGACGTCGACGACGACGCCCCGCCGACCGGTGTGCCCGCGGCGGCGCAGGGCGGCAAGGGACGGGCCTTCACCGGTATCGCCGCTGCCGCCGTCGTCACCGTGCTGGCGGTCGTCGTCGCAGGTCAGGTCACGAAGGGGCGGGACGACGGCGACACCCAGTCGCAATCCGCCACCGACCAGGCCCGCGACGCACGGGACTCCGCCTCGCGCGGGGACGGACGGCCGACGCAGTCCGGCTCCGAGGCCGTGGCGCCGCTGACGTACGCCCAGAAGATGGCCGTGACGTACCCGCTCGGCGCGACCCTCAGGGGCCCGGGCAAGTTCGACGCGATACAGGGAGTCGACAAGGCGCCGGGCACGGGGCAGAAGTTCACCTACCGCGTGGATGTCGAGAAGGGGCTCGGTCTCGACGGCGAGCTGTTCGCCGACGCCGTGCAGAAGACACTCAACGACGACCGGAGCTGGGCCCACAACGGCGCCCGCACCTTCGAGCGCATCTACACCGGCAAGCCCGACTTCGTGATCACGCTCGCCAGCCCCGGCACCACCGCCGACTGGTGCGCCAAGTCCGGACTCGACACCACCGAGGACAACGTCTCGTGCGACTCGGCCTCCACCGAGCGCGTCATGATCAACGCCTACCGATGGGCACAGGGCTCCGAGACGTACGGCGACGACCGCATCCTCGAGTACCGGCAGATGCTGATCAACCACGAGGTCGGCCATCGGCTCGGCTTCGGCCATGTGACCTGCGACAAGGACGGCGAGCTCGCCCCTGTCATGCAGCAGCAGACCAAGTTCCTCGACCACGACGGGATCCACTGCCGGGCCAACGCCTGGGCGTACCCCGGGAGTTGACGGGTGACTCCGACGTCACATTGACATGCGCAGCGAGATCATCCATATTTCTGCACATGTCGTCCCGTCACGCCTCCTCTCGCGCCGCCATCGAGCTGGCGCTCATCGGCGTGACCGCTCTGTGCGTGGCCGACATTCACTGTCGCTGACGCTCGCCCCTGGCGTTCGCGTCGCGATCTCTTTCCCTCCCGTGATCACGTGACTCCTGTGTCCCGTGGTGTGCTCGCGGGTGCCTGACGACCCGACGGTCCGACGCCGGGGCAGACGTCTGCTCACTTCTGTCTCACTCCGCGTCACTCTGTCTCGCCATTCGGTACGCCCGGCGAGATCCGTCAATCCGAGAGGTCGTCTCCGATGCGTCAACCGTCCGTCATAGCGCGCCGCGTGGCCGCGGCATCCGTCAGCCTGGTCGTGGCAGCGGGCGCCGTCGCCTGCGGCCCTGAGGACAACGATGCCAAGAGCGCCGGCGGCGACTCCACGCCCCACAAGGGCGGCACGCTCACGGTCCTGAACTCCAACCCCCAGCAGGACTTCGACCCCGCCCGGCTCTACACCTCCGGCGGCGGCAACGTCCCCTCCCTGGTCTTCCGCACCCTCACCACCCGCAACCGCGAGAACGGCGAGGCCGGCGCGAAGGTCGTCCCCGACCTCGCCACCGACACCGGGCGCCCCAACAAGGACGCCACCGAGTGGACGTACACCCTCAAGGAGGGCCTGAAGTACGAGGACGGCAGCCCGATCACCACGGCCGACATCAAGTACGGCATCGAGCGCTCCTTCGCGCCCGAGCTGTCCGGCGGCGCCCCCTACCTGCGGGACTGGCTGGTCGGAGCGGCCGACTACCAGGGGCCGTACAAGGACAAGAAGGGCCTGTCGGCGATCGAGACGCCGGATGCGCGGACGATCGTCTTCCATCTGAACAAGCCGGAGGGCGAGTTCCCCTATCTCGCCACGCAGACGCAGTTCACGCCGGTCCCCAAGGCCAAGGACACCGGCACGAAGTACGAGCAGCACCCGGTCTCGTCGGGGCCGTACAAGGTCGTGACCAACGAGAACGACGGTGAGCGGCTCGTCCTGGAGCGCAACACGCACTGGTCCGCCTCGACGGACGCCGAGCGCAAGGCCTACCCCGACAAGGTCGACGTACGGTCCGGGCTCGACTCCTCCGTGATCAACCAGCGGCTGTCCGCGTCCCAGGGGACGGACGCCGCCGCGGTCACCACCGACACCAACCTCGGCCCGGCCGAGCTCGCCAAAGTGACCGGCGACAAGGAACTGGCCGCCCGCGTCGGCACGGGGCACTTCGGCTACACCAACTACATCGCCTTCAACCCGAAGATCAAGCCGTTCGACAACGCCAAGGTGCGCCAGGCGATCTCGTACGCCATCGACCGGTCCTCGGTCGTCAACGCCGCCGGCGGCTCCGCGCTGGCCGAGCCCGCCACCACCTTCCTGCCGAACCAGAAGTCCTTCGGCTACACCCGGTACGACCACTTTCCGGCGGGCGACGCCGGTGACGCGGCCAAGGCCAAGGAACTGCTGAAGGAGGCCGGGTACGCCAAGGGGCTCACCGCCACCCTGACCCACTCCAACGCCAAGGACTTCGAGACCAGCCCCGAGATCGCGACCGCGATCCAGGACGCGCTGAAGAAGGCCGGCATCACCGTCAAGCTCCAGGGCCTGGAGGAGAACGACTACTCCGACAAGATCCACAACGTGAAGACCGAGCCCGGGTTCTTCCTCGCGCACTGGGGTGCCGACTGGCCCTCCGGCGGTCCCTTCCTCGCCCCGATCTTCGACGGCCGGCAGATCGTCGAGGACGGCGCGAACTTCAACACCGGTCTGCTCGACGACAAGTCGGTCAACACCGAGATCGACGCGATCAACAAGCTCACCGACCTCGACGCCGCCGCGAAGCGCTGGGGCGCCCTGGACGCGAAGATCGGCGAGCAGGCGCTGACCGTGCCGCTGTTCCACCCCGTCTACAAGCGGCTGTACGGCAAGGACATCAAGAACGTCGTGATCAGCGACTGGACCGGCGTCCTGGACATCTCCCAGGTCGCGGTGAAGTAGCGCCGTGAGTGAGGCAGTTCTCGCCGTCGAGGCTCCCCGGGCGTCCGCCCCGGGGGCCTCGGGGGCCCGTCAGTTCTGGCGGCGGCTGCGGACGCAGCGCGCCGCCCTCGTCGCGGCGGTCGTCGTCGCGCTGCTCGTCCTGGTCGCGCTCGCCGCACCCCTGCTCACCGCGATCGAGGGCCAGGACCCGACCACGTACCACCCGACCCTGGTGGACTCCGCGCGCGGTGGCGTGCCCATCGGCTCGTTCGGCGGCGTCAGCGCCGACCACTGGCTCGGCGTCGAACCGCAGACCGGGCGGGACCTGTTCGCACGGCTGGTGTACGGCGCCCGGGTCTCCCTCGGCGTCGCGCTGGCCGCGACGGTCGTCCAGGTCGCCATCGGCGTGACGGTGGGCGTCGCCGCCGCGCTCGGCAGCCGCTGGGTCGACCAGGTGCTCAGCCGGTTCACCGACGTCATCGTCGCGATGCCGCTGATGATCATGGCGCTGGCCCTGCTCGCGATCGTGCCGTCGAGCTTCCCGCGACCGGTGCTGGTCGCCCTCGTCATCGGCCTGATCGCATGGGGCAACATCGCGAAGATCGTGCGCGCCCAGACGCTCACCCTCAAAGGGCTCGACTACGTCGCCGCCGCCCGGCTCAGCGGCTGGGGCACCTGGCGCATCGCCCGCCGCGAACTGCTGCCCGGCATCGCCGCACCCGTCATCACCTACGCGGCGCTGCTCGTCCCGGCCAACATCACCGTCGAGGCCGCCCTGTCCTTCCTGGGCGTCGGCGTGAAGCCCCCGACGCCGTCCTGGGGGCAGATGCTCACCGCGGCCGACGTCTGGTACCAGGCCGCCCCGCAGTATCTGCTGCTGCCCGCCGGGGCGCTCTTCGTGACCGTCCTCGCCCTGACCGTCCTCGGCGACGGCGTGCGCACGGCGCTCGACCCGCGCGCGGCGTCCCGGCTGCGCATCGGCACCGGTCGCAAGAGGGAGGCCAAGGCATGACCGGCTTCCTCGTGCGCCGCGTTCTGGGCGCCGTCGTCACCCTGTTCGCCATCTCGGTGATCGTCTACGTCGTCTTCTACGTCACCCCCGGCAACGTCGCCCAGATCACCTGCGGCCCACGCTGCTCGCCCGCCCAGGTGCAGCAGGTCGCCGAGCAACTGCACCTGAACGACCCGCTGTACGCGCGCTACTGGGACTTCCTCCAGGGCCTGGTCGCCGGCCAGGACTACTCGACGGGCACGTCCGTGCAGCACTGCTCGGCGCCCTGCCTCGGGCTGTCGTACCAGAGCGACCAGCAGGTCACCGCGCTGATCCTGGCGAAGCTCCCGGTCAGCCTGTCGCTCGTGTTCGGCGCCATGGTGCTGTGGCTGATCCTCGGCGTCGGCACCGGCGTCCTGTCGGCGTGGCGCCGCGGCCGGCTCTCCGAGCGGCTGCTGACCGGCATCACGCTCGCGGGCGTGGCCACGCCGGTCTTCGTCATCGGCCTGGTCCTGATGATCGTCGTCTGCGGGCAGCTGCAACTGCTGCCGTTCCCGCAGTACGTCGCCTTCAGCGACGACCCCGAACAGTGGGCGTGGAACCTGCTGCTGCCCTGGTTCTCGCTCGCCCTGATCGAGGCCGCCGCCTTCGCCCGGCTGACCCGGGCGTCGATGCTGGAGACGCTGGCCGAGGACCACATCCGCACCTTCCGCGCCTACGGCGTCGGCGAGCGGTCGGTCATCGGGCGGCACGCGCTGCGCGGAGCCCTCGCGCCGGTCATCGCGCTGAACGCCAACAACTTCGGCGGCGCGGTCGGCGGCGCGGTGCTCACCGAGACGCTCTTCGGCCTGCCCGGCATCGGACAGGAACTGGTCCACGCCGTCAACGTGGTCGACCTTCCGGTCGTCGTCGGCATGGTCCTGGTCATCGGGTTCTTCGTGGTCGTCGCCAACGCCGTCGCGGACGTGCTGTACGCGGTGGCCGACCGACGGGTGGTACTGGCATGAGCGACATCGAGAAGGCTCCCGCGCGCGGGCTCGTCGAAGTGAGCGGCCTGACGGTCGACTTCGGCGATCTGCGTGCCGTCGACGGCCTCACCTTCCGGCTGGAGCGCGGCGCCGCCCTCGCCCTGGTCGGCGAGTCGGGCTCCGGCAAGTCCACGGTCGCCTCGGCCCTCCTCGGGCTGCACCGGGGCACGGGCGCGCGGGTCGGCGGCTCGATCGGCGTCGCCGGGGTCGACGTACAGCAGGCGTCCGACGACGAACTGCGGCGGCTGCGCGGCGGCAAGGCCGCGATGGTGTTCCAGGACCCGCTGTCGTCCCTGGATCCCTACTATGCGATCGGCGACCAGATAGCCGAGGTGTACCGCGTGCACGCGCGGGCCTCGCGACGAGCGGCACGCGCGCGTGCGGTCGAGGTGCTGGACCGGGTCGGCATCCCGGACGCGGTACGGCGATCCCGGTCCCGTCCGCACGAGTTCAGCGGCGGTATGCGCCAGCGCGCGCTGATCGCCATGGCGCTGGCGTGCGAGCCCGATCTGCTGATCGCCGACGAGCCGACGACGGCGCTCGACGTGACCGTCCAGGCCCAGATCCTCGACCTCCTGCACACGCTCCGCGAGGAGACCGGCATGGGGCTCCTGCTCGTCACCCACGACGTCGGAGTGGCCGCCGAGAGCGTCGACGAGGTGCTGGTGATGCGGCACGGGCGGGCGGTGGAACACGGGCCGGTCGACGACGTCCTGGGGACACCCGCACGGTCGTACACGCGGGAACTGCTGGGCGCGGTGCCCCGGGTGGACGTGCCGCGCAGGGCTCGTGAGGCGGAGGCCGCCGTGGCCGCGGAGGTCTCCCCGGCAGCCGGGGCGGTCCTCGAGGCGACCGGTCTGCGGCGTGAGTTCGGGCGCGGGAAGCGGGCGTTCACGGCGGTCGACGACGTGTCGCTGACCATCCGCCGCGGCGAGACCCTCGGCATCGTCGGGGAGAGCGGCAGCGGCAAGACGACCCTGGGACGCATGCTGGTCGGGCTGCTGGAGCCGACGGCGGGCGAGGTGCGCCACGACGGGCACGTGCGCGTGGGCGTGGATCCGGCCGTGCAGATGGTCTTCCAGGACCCCGTCTCCTCCCTCAACCCGCGCCGCACCGTGGGCGAGTCGATCGCCGACCCGCTCCGCGCACGGGGTGCACTGGAGGAGGGACGCATCCGGGGGCGGGTGCGGGAGCTGCTGGAGCGTGTGGGGCTCGAAGGGGCGCACTACGACCGCTACCCGCACGAGTTCAGCGGCGGTCAGCGCCAGCGCGTCGGCATCGCGCGGGCGCTCGCGGCCGACCCGCGCGTCATCGTCTGCGACGAGCCCGTCTCCGCGCTGGACGTCACCACCCAGGCCCAGGTCGTCGCGCTGCTGGGCGAGTTGCAGCGCGAACTCGGCCTTGCGCTCGTGTTCGTCGCCCACGACCTCGCCGTCGTGCGCCAGGTCAGCGACCGGGTCGCGGTGATGCGGCGCGGGCGGATCGTCGAAGAGGGACCGGCCGACGAGGTCTACGACCATCCGCAGGACCCGTACACCAGACGGCTCCTGGCCGCCGTACCGGCACTCGATCCGCGGATCGCCGCTCAGCGGCGGGCCGCACGACGGGAGTTGGCCGCTGTGTGACCGTCCGGTCCGTCCGTGCAGTTCAGGTGTGACGATCCGTGCGCACTTGATCTCCTAGCGCGACGGAACGCGACCCGCACGGGAAAGTTACGACCGTTCACCCCTTTTGGTGGCGCGATGGACAACCGTCCGTCGCGCCACCGCCTTGTCCGCATACGTTCGTCCCGCTGCGAGCCGTCGCGGGAACGGCGGCTCCCCTTACGGGAGATCGGGGGTGTACTCGTGCGCATCGGACTGATTGCGGAGGGTGGCTATCCGTATGTGAGCGGTGACGCCAGGCTCTGGTGCGACCGGCTCGTGCGCGGGCTCGGCCAGCACGAGTTCGACATCTACGCGCTCAGCCGCAGCGAGCGCCAGGAGGACGAGGGCTGGGTTCCGCTGCCGGCGCAGGTCAGCCGGGTACGCACCGCGCCGATGTGGGCCGCCGAGGACGACGGAGTGGTGTACGGCCGTCGCGCGCGCCGACGGTTCGCCGAGCACTACGGCGCGTTGGCGGCCGTGCTCTGCGCGGGGGTCGGCAGCGGAACCGGCGATGGCTCCGAGGGCGCGTCGGCCACTGAGGCGGACCGTTTCGGCAGCGCGCTGTACGGCCTCGCCGAACTCGCCCGCGACGAGGGCGGCCTCGTGGGAGCGCTCCGCTCCGAGGCCGCCGTGGGCGCCCTGGAGCGCGCCTGCCGGTCCCGAGGCGCCCTGCGGACGGCGCGCGAGGCGCGCGTGCCCGATCTGCTGGCCGTCGCCGCGCATCTGGAACGCGCCCTGCGCCCCCTCTCGCTCGACTGGTACGAGCACGACGGCCTCGGTGCCGCCGACCTGTGCCACGCCACGTCCGGCGGCTCCGCGGCCCTGCCCGGACTGCTCGCGCACCACTTCTGGGGCGTACCGCTGCTGCTGACCGAGTACGGCGTCCGGCTGCGCACGCACTATCTGGCCGCCCCCGACGCCTCGCCGGCCGTGCGGTCCCTGCTCGCCGCCTTCCACGGCGGGCTGGCCGCCGAGGCCTACGCGCGGGCCGCCCTCGTCACGCCCGGCAACGGACACGCCCGCCGCTGGCAGGAACGGTGCGGCGCCGCCCGCGGCAAGCTCCGCACGGTCTACCCCGGCATGGACGCCGCCCGCTTCGCGGAGGTCGGCGAGAGCGCGCGGTGCGCGGACCCGGACTCGCTGGTCTGGGTCGGCCGCGTCGAACCCGCCAAGGACCTGGTGTCGCTGCTGCACGCCTTCGCCGAGGTGCGCAAGGAGGAGCCGAAGACCCGTCTGCGGATCGTCGGCACCCCCGCGGGCCCCGAGGGCGCCGCCTACCTCGGCCACTGCCGGGCGCTGGCCGCGCAGCTCTTCCCCGACGAGGCCGAGGGCCCGCACCGGGTCGGCGACAACCCGGTCTCCTTCGAGGAGATCGGCGCCCCGGACATCCCGACCCCGGCCGACGCGTACGCCTCCGGCGCGGTGACCGTCCTGTCCAGCGTCGTCGAGGGCTTCCCGATCGGCCTGGTCGAGGCCATGTTCAGCGGTCGCGCGACGGTGTCCACGGACGTCGGAGCGGTGGTCGAGGTCATCGGCGGCACCGGGCTCGTCGTGCCGCCGCGCAACCCGCGGGCGCTCGCCGAGGCGTGCGTGGCGCTGCTGCGCGACCCCGAGCGCCGTGAACGCCTGGGCGCGGCGGCACGCGCGCGTGCGCTCGAACTGTTCACCGTCGAGCAGAACGTCGCGGCATTTCACGGCATTTACCTGGAGATCGTCTCGCGCACCCCGATCCGCCGCGTCGTCCTCGACGAGACCGGCGAGCCCCTCCCCTTCGCCGTCCCCGCCGAGGCCCATGTCCCCGGCCGCTGGACCGAGCGAACCTCCCGCCCGGTGGCCCGGGGCGGCCCGCCGCGCCCTCCGGGCACGCCCGTACGCGCCACGCCCGTCCCCGCTCCGGAGGGGGCGCGATGAGCGGGCGGAGCGAGGGACGGCGTGAGACGGGCGGCTCCGGTGAGGGCGGGGGAGTGATGAGCGCTTCAAGTGACCGGGCGCGCGTGGAGAGCGGCCCCGGGGACGGCGCGGCCCTGTCCGCCGGCCCGGGCGACGCGGGGCGTGCGGTGACCGACCGGGGTGACTGCGCGGACGTGGCGGGTACCTCGGGCGGTCGCGAGGATGTGATGAGCGGTCCGCGGGCCCGTGAGGACGTCATAGGCGCTCTCGGTGCCGGGGGGCGCTCGCCGAGCGGCCCGGGCGGGTTCGATCGTCCGGCCGCCCCGACCAGCCTCGGCGCCTGGGACGAGCGGTCGCAGGAGTGGCTCACCGCGCACGACGACGTACGGGACGACGCGACCGGCGCTCCGTACGTCACGTCCGTCGACGAGCCGACCATCGCCCCTCGCCCCAACCGCCGAGGCGGCGCCGACCCGGTCAAAGCCCTGATGCACCGCCACCGCGACCTGTGCGAGCGTGCGGTGGACCCGCTGGAGATCGCGGCCGGCCTCGAAGCACACGGCGTCACCGATCGCACGGCGGCCCGCTTCCTGCACCGTGACGTCTTCTCCCTGGCGGAGGAGATGTACGCCCGCACCTCCCGCGACGCGGAAACACCCCAGTGCACCCGGCCCCTCACCACGCCCCGCGCACGCGCCGACTGGATGGTCCTCACCCTGCTCCCCGGCGCCCTCTGCGCCGCGGCCGTGACCGGCATGCACCTCACCCACGGCCAGAACCGCCTGATCGCGGCCGCCGCAGGAACCCTCGCCGTGATCCTCGCCCTGCGCGCGGCCGTGGCCCGGGGCCCCCTGGCCGGCGAGCACGCCGCCCGCCCCACGACCACCCGGATCTGCTGGCTCCTCGGCTACGCCCTGCTCGGCGACGGACTCCTCCAGGCAGCCGTCGCCGGCGGCCCCGACAACCTCCCCGCCGGCACCTCCGAAGGCTCCTGGCCCCTCACCGTCGCCCCCGTCCTGGCGCTCGCCCTGTCCTGCGCCCCCGCCGCCTGGTGCGCCCACCTCCTCGCCGTACGGGCCCGCCACAAACTGTCGGCCAGCCGGGCCCTGAAGGACTTCGCCACGTCGGCCAAGCCCCTGCTCCTGGCCACCCTCGCGCTCTACCTCGGCGCTCTGACGGCCCTGCTCGCGCTGACCGGTACCGTCCTGGACGAGCCCACCCCGTACGCCCAGACCCTCACGCTGGGCGCCCTCCTGCTCCTGGCCCGGCTCCTCACCACCCACGGCTTCACCCACGCCCCCGCCCTGGTGCTCACCGCGGCGGCGTCGGCCGAGGTGACCGCCCTCGCGACCGTCTTCGCCGCCCGCCTGCCGGGCTGCTCCTGGCTGGGCACCCCCGTCCAAGCCCTCCTCGACGTCTGGGGCCCGGCCGCCATCCCCGCGACGGCCTGCGGAGCAGGCGCCCTGACGCTGCTGCTGCACGCCCTGCGCACCTTGACGCGAGCGTCCGCGCACACGAGAGCGGACGACACATGCTGACGCGCCACCGCCCCACGACCCGCCGCACCCGTGTACGGCGGGAAGCGGCCGCGCCGGGGAGTGTCCGCCCGCGGCGGCCGGCCCCCATGCCGCCGCACGTCCGACGGCACCGAGCCGCCACCGGACCGACCACGGACACCCCCGGCGGGGCCCCACCCCCGCGGCACCCCCGCAGGCCACGACACGCGCACCCCCACCGAGCCGCGCGCGTCACCGCAGGCACCCACCCCCACGGAACCGCCGCAACCCTCCTGTCCGAAGTCCTCGAAGGAGACTCCCAAATGATCACCTCCCGATCCGACCTCCCCTCGGCCACGGGAGCCGCCCGATGAGAGTCCTGCTGATCGGAGCCAACGGCTATCTGGGCCGCTTCGTAGCCGACCGTCTCCTCGCCGACCCCGCGGTCCAACTCACCGCGCTGGGCCGTGGCGACGACGCCGACGTCCGTTTCGACCTCGCGTCCGGCAGCCCCGGCGCCCTCACCCGCTTCCTCGACGCGGTCCACCCCGGCGTCGTCGTCAACTGCGCCGGTGCCACGAGGGGCGGTGCCCGCGAACTCACCCGCCACAACACCGTCGCCGTCGCCACCGTCTGCGAGGCCCTGCGCCGCAGCGGCTGCGGCGCCCGCCTCGTCCAGATCGGCTGCGGCGCCGAGTACGGCCCGAGCCAGCCCGGCTCCTCCACGGCCGAGGACGCCGTCCCCCGACCCGGCGGCCCGTACGGCGTCAGCAAACTCGCCGCCACCGAACTGGTCCTGGGCTCCGGCCTGGACGCCGTCGTCCTGCGCGTGTTCTCACCCGCGGGCCCCGGCACCCCCGCCGGCTCACCCCTGGGCCGCCTCGCCGAAGCCATGCGCCGCGCCATGCAGTCGGGCGACGGCGAGCTCAAACTCACCGGCCTCGGCGCCCAGCGCGACTTCGTCGACGTCCGCGATGTGGCCCGCGCCGTGCACGCCGCCTCGCTCTCCGCCGCGCAGGGCGTCATCAACATCGGCTCCGGCCGCGCCGTACGGCTGCGCGACGCCGCCGCGATCCTCGCCCGCGTGGCCGGCTACGGCGGCGCCCTGCACGAACTCGACGGCCCGCCCGGCCCGTTGCGCCCGACCATCGGGCACCCCCGGTCCGACCTGGACCACGTGACCCATACGGCCCACGCGACCACGCACACCGCCCACGCGGTCCACTCGACGCACGCGGCCCACGCCGCCCCCGTCGCCTACCCGGACGGCTGCGGCAGCTGGCAGCAGGCCGACGTCCGCACCGCACGCGACCGCCTCGGCTGGCGCCCTCGCATCAACCTCGAGGAGTCCCTGGGCGACATCTGGATGGAGGCGGCATGCCGTATCTGACCGGCATGAAACGGACCACGCCGAGCACCGGTCTGCGTACGGGACTCGGCGTGCCGGGCTATGCCCACCCCCTGCTCGCCCCCACCGAATGGGGCGAACTCGCCCGCCCAGGCACCCCCCTGGACTGGGTCGTCCTCAACGTCGCCGACGGGCCCGGCGCCCGCCCCGACCCCCACTGCCTCGAAGCCGCGGGACGGCTCCGCAACGCGGGGATCCGCGTCCTCGGCAGCCTCGACATCGCCCACCTGGACCGGGTCCACCTCGGTACCGCCCACGGCGCCCGCGTCTTCGGCGAGGTGATCTCCAAGGCGCACCGCTATGTCGACTGGTACCGCGTCGACGGCTTCCTCCTGGACCGCTGCCCGACCGACGGCACCGCGCTGCCCGAGGTCCTGCGCACCATCACCACCCTGCGCGCGCTGCGTGACAAGGCCCACATCGTCCTGGGCCACGGCACCCATCCGCACCCCGGGTACGCCGAGTGCGCCGACCAGCTCGTCACCTTCTCCGGCCCGTGGCGCGACTACCGCTGGTCGCAGGTCGCGGAGTGGACGGCGGACCATCCCCCCGAGCGCTTCTGTCACTTCGTCCACGGAGTGCCCCTGGGCCACCTCGACGAGGCCCTGCGCATCGCGCGCTGGCAGGGCGCCGCGACGATCTGGTTCACCGACCACACCGACCGGGGCGGACGCACCGACCCCTGGGAGACCATGCCCGGCTACTGGGACGAAATCGTCTCGCGGATCGGAACAGGTGTCTCGGAATGAAAAAGGCCATGGCACTGTTACCAGGAGAACAAATGTAGTGATCGACCGACCAACGGAGTCCCCGTGTCGCTGCCACCCCTGGTCGAGCCGGCTGCCGAGCTCACCGTAGACGAGGTTCGCAGGTACTCCCGCCACCTGATCATCCCCGATGTCGGGATGGACGGGCAGAAGCGGCTGAAGAACGCCAAGGTGCTCTGTGTGGGCGCCGGCGGCCTGGGCTCGCCGGCGCTGATGTACCTGGCCGCCGCGGGCGTCGGCACGCTCGGCATCGTGGAGTTCGACGAGGTCGACGAGTCGAACCTCCAGCGCCAGATCATCCACAGCCAGTCCGACATCGGCCGTTCCAAGGCCGAGTCCGCCCGCGACAGCGTCAAGGGCATCAACCCGTACGTGAACGTGATCCTTCACGAAGAGCGGCTCGAGGCCGACAACGTGATGGACATCTTCAGCCAGTACGACCTGATCGTCGACGGCACGGACAACTTCGCGACCCGCTACCTGGTCAACGACGCCTGCGTGCTGCTGAACAAGCCGTACGTGTGGGGCTCGATCTACCGCTTCGACGGCCAGGCCTCGGTCTTCTGGTCCGAGCACGGCCCCTGCTACCGCTGCCTGTACCCCGAGCCCCCGCCGCCGGGCATGGTCCCCTCCTGCGCCGAGGGCGGCGTGCTGGGCGTGCTGTGCGCGTCCATCGGCTCCATCCAGGTCAACGAGGCCATCAAGCTGCTCGCGGGCATCGGTGAGCCGCTGGTCGGCCGCCTGATGATCTACGACGCCCTGGAGATGCAGTACCGCCAGGTCAAGGTCCGCAAGGACCCGAACTGCGCCGTCTGCGGCGAGAACCCGACGGTCACCGAGCTCATCGACTACGAGGCCTTCTGCGGCGTCGTCTCCGAGGAGGCCCAGGAGGCCGCCGCCGGCTCGACGATCACTCCCAAGCAGCTCAAGGAGTGGATCGACGACGGCGAGAACATCGACATCATCGACGTCCGCGAGATCAACGAGTACGAGATCGTCTCGATCCCCGGCGCCCGTCTGATCCCGAAGAACGAGTTCCTCATGGGCACCGCCCTGGAGAGCCTCCCGCAGGACAAGAAGATCGTCTTGCACTGCAAGACGGGTGTCCGCAGTGCGGAAGTCCTCGCGGTCCTGAAGTCCGCGGGCTTCGCCGACGCCGTGCACGTGGGCGGCGGCGTGATCGGCTGGGTCAACCAGATCGAGCCGGACAAGCCCGTCTACTGACCGGACGGCCTCGCCCGCAGGGCGAGCCCTGCTCCCTCGGCGGGGGCTTCGCGCACCAGGGGTGCGCGAAGCCCCCGCCGTCGTCATGAGCAGACCTTGCCGTCCTTCGGCACCGTCCCCTGCAGCAGATACGCGTTCACCGTGGAGTCGACGCAGTCGCTGCCCTTGCCGTACGCGGAGTGGCCCTCGCCCTTCCAGGTGAGCATCACACCGACGCCCTTGCCGAGCTCGTCGGCCATCCTGCGGGTGCCCTCGTAGGGCGTCGCCGGGTCGCCTGTGTTGCCGACCAGCAGGATCGGTGCCGCACCCGGCGCGCTGACCTCCGGGGTGTCGTACTGTCCGGCCACCGGCCAGTCGTGGCACCAGCCGCCCGTGTCCCAGCCGAGCATGGGACCGAACACCGGGGAGACCTTCTCGAACCGCGGCAGCAGCTTCCTCGTCTCCTCGACCGTCGGCCGCTGCTTGTCGTCCAGGCATGATATGACCCGTTGCGAGTGGGTCCCCGTGCCGTAACGGCCCGACGCGTCACGGTCGTTGTAGTCGTCGCCGAGCGCGAGCAGTTCCGTGCCGTCGCCCCGCTCGGCCGCCTCCAGGGCGCTGGTCAGCGTCGGCCAGCTCGCCTCGCTGTACAGGGGCCTGATGATGCCGGTGAGTGCGAGGGACTCGGTGAGCTTGCGGTCGGATGAGGTGGGCAGCGGGTTCGCGTCGATCCGCTTCAGCAGGTCCACGATCTTCTGGGTGCCCGCTTCGGCGCCCTGGCCGGTGGACTTCAGGTAGTTGTTCAGCGCGCGCTGGAAGCCCCTGGCCTGGTTCTCGGTGTGCCCCTGCGAGTCGGCGCTCGGGTCGACGACCGCGTCCAGGATCATCCGCCCGACGGTGCGGGGGAACAAGTGGGCGTAGACGCCGCCGAGTTCGGTGCCGTACGAGATGCCGAAGTAGTGCATCTTCGGGTCGCCGAGGACCTGGCGGATCAGGTCCATGTCGCGGGCGGTGTCGGTGGTCGACACATGCGCCATCAGCTTCCCCTCGGCCTTCTGGCAGCCCCGGCCGAACGCGGCGGCGTCCTCGAAGTAGGCGGTCTCCTCGGCCGCGTCGTCCGGTGTGATGTCCACCGCCTCGGATGCCTGGATCTCGCGGTCGCTGCGGCAGCGCACGCCCTCGCTGGCGCCGACGCCGCGCGGGTCGAAGCTCACCAGGTCGTACCGCTTGCCCAGTTCGGGAGTACTGGTGGCGTACCACGGCATCGTCGACACCCCCGAGCTGCCGGGGCCGCCGAAGTTGAAGATCAGCGAGCCGATTCTGTCGTCGCCCGTGGCCTTGGTGCGGATCAGCGCCAGGTCGATCGTCCTGCCGTCCGGCTTCGCCCAGTCCAGCGGCGTCCTGAGCTTCGCGCACTGCCACTCGTGGCCCGGCGCGGGAGAGTCCCCGGTCGCCTCGCAGTCACCCCAGTCAGGCTTCTGGGAGGTCAGGGAGGAGGGCAGCGCGGGGGAGGCCGAGCCGGCGGAGGGCGTCGGCGAACCCGCGTCGCTCGCCCCGTCACCGGCTTGCGGGCCGTCGGAGGAGCTGCCGCTGCACCCCGTCGCCAAGAGCGCGGAGGCGGCCGCCACAGCCGCCCACCGTACGAAACGCGTCATGTCGCTTCCCCCCTCGCAGGCCGTCCACGCTGTGCCGCGGATGGCTGTCAGGCCATAGTAGGCGGATCACGAACTGGCCGTGGAAGCCTGTGGATAACTCTCTGACCTGCGACTTCGTGCGCTTGGCGGTGTGCCGGCGGGGCCCGGCGAGCGCGATGTCGGCACCGCCGGTCTCAGGAGCACACCGTGCCGGCCTTCGGGACCTTCCCGTCCAGCAGGTAGCCGTTCACCGCGTCCTGCACGCACTTGTTCTTGCTGTCGTAGGCGCCGTGCCCCTGCCCCTTGTACGTCAGCTCGACACCGACGCCCTTGCCGAGCGCCTGCGCCATCCTCCGCGCGCCCTCGTACGGCGTGGCCGGGTCGCCCGTGTTGCCCACGACCAGGATCGGCGCCGAACCGGGCGCGCTGACGTCCGGATGCTCGGCGGCGCCCGCCACCGCCCAGTCGGTGCAGCTCAGCATCGACCAGGCGAGGAAGTCACCGAAGACGTTCGAGGCGGACCGGAACTCGGGCAGCTTCCGCTCCACGTACTCGGGCGTGTACCGCGGTTTGTCGTCGGCGCAGTTGATGGAGATGTTCGCGGCGGTGATGTTGCTGTACTCGCCGTTCTCGCTGCGCCCGTTCATCGAGTCGGACAGCAGCATCAGGGTGCTGCCGTTGCCGTCGTACGCCTCTTCCAGACCCTGCGTGAGGTAGGGCCAGAAGTCCTTCGAGTACAGCGCCTGCGCGATGCCGTTGGTCGCGGCGGACTGGGTCAGTTGGCGCGGGAAGATCCCCTCGATCGGCTTGCTGTCGAGGTCCTTCAGCAGCTTCGCGATGCGGTCCTTCACGTCCTGGGCTGTGTCACCGATCGGGCAGTCCTCGACCTGGGAGGTGCAGTCGGCGGCGAAGTTGTCGAGCGCGAGCTGGAATCCCGCGGCCTGTCCCAGCGAGCCCTGCTCGGAGTTCTGCGTCGGGTCCACCACCGCGTCGAAGACGGCACGGCCCACCTTGTCGGGGAACAGATGGGCGTAGACACCGCCGAGTTCGGTGCCGTACGAGATGCCGAAGTAGTGCAGTTTGTCGTCGCCGAGGACCTGGCGCATCAGGTTCATGTCGCGGGCGGCGTCCGTGGTGCGCACGTGCGGCAGCATCTCCTCGGAGTTCTTCTCGCAGGCCGCGTTGAACTCCTTGGTGCTGTCCACCAGTTCGGTCCGCTCGGCGGCGTCGTCCGGCGTGGTGTCCTGCTGGAAGTAGGCGTCGAGCCGCTGGTCGTCCTCGCACAGCACGGGCGCGCTGCGGCCCACCCCGCGCGGGTCGAAGCTCACGAGGTCGTAGCGGGTGCGCAGCTTCTCGTACTCCTCGCCGAAGGCCGGCAGCGTGGTGACTCCGGAACCGCCGGGCCCGCCGAAGTTGAAGATCAGTGAGCCGATGCGCCGGTTCTCCGCGCCGCTGGACTTCACCCGGATCAGCTCGATGCCGATCGTGTCGCCGTCGGGGTCGTCCCAGTCGCGGGGCGCCTTCATCGTGGCGCACTGCCAGGTGCCGTCGTCCGGCAGCGGGGACGGGCTGCCTCCGCCGCCCTGCGCCTGGGAGGGGGCCGGGCAGTCCTTCCAGTTCAGTTCCTGGGCCGTCAGGTCCTCGTCGTTCCCGGGGTCGTCGTCGCTGCAACCGGCCAGCAGGGAGGACAGCAGCAGTGCGGTGGCGGTCAGAGCAGCGGCGCGCATCCGGGGAGGCTTCGGCATGGTCCCATCCTGAGGTCGTACGTGGTGGGGCGCTCGGGGCACGGGCCGTACGAGGTACGGCGCCGCCCCACCTTCCGGGGCCCTTACAACGTACGGCGACCGGGTCCTCGTACGACAAGCCCTGCGGGGTCTCTCTTACGACGAGGACGGCGCCGGTGATCGGCCCGCTCGGTCACCGTGTGCTCACCGTCCCTACCCGGCACGCACGGTCGCCCGTGCGCCCCCTTGGGCTACAGCGAGCCCTTACGGGTCAAGTGGTTGAAGGCCAGCCAGCCCGGCAGGACCGGCAGCCACAGGGTCAGCAGGCGGAACAGCAGCACCGCGGGGGCGGCGACCTCGCTGGGCAGGCCCACGGCGATCAGACCGACGGTCAGGGTCGCCTCCACGGCACCCACGCCGCCCGGGGTCGGGGCGGCGGAGCCGAGCGCGTTGCCCGCGAGGAAGACGACCGCGACGCTAGCGATGCTGAGCGAGGTCCCCTCGCTGCCGAAGGCACGGATCGACGCGTCCAGGCACATCACGAAGCAGGCCGTCAGCAGCAGCATGCCGCCGATGCCGGTGACCAGCTTCTGCGGCCGCTGGAGCACGTCGAGCATGCGCGGCACGACACCCGCGAAAAGCGACCTCACGCGGGTGACGACGAACTTCCGCAGGAACGGCACCGAGGTCACCACGAGCACCAGCACCGCCACCGTCAGCAGACCCGCGATGACGGTGCGGGACGGCGACAGCGACGGCGTCTTCTCGGTGCCGGTCAGATAGCCGAAGGACAGCAGCATCAGGATGTGGCAGCCGAGCCCGAACAACTGCGAGGCGCCGACACTCGCCACCGCGAGCCCCGGCCGCACTCCCGCGCGCTGGAGGAACCGCGTGTTCAGGGCGACGCCACCGACCGCGGCCGGCGCGACGATCTTCACGAACGACCCGGCGACCTGCGCCGCCACCGTCCGCCGGAACGGCACCCGCTCGGGTACGAACCCCAGCAGCGCCATGGCCGCCGCCACGTAGCTGGCCGCGGAGAACAGCACGGCCGCGGCCACCCAGCCCCACTGGGCGTTCGCCACGAGCGGGCCGAACTCGATGTGCGTGAGCTGCGTCAGCAGGAAGTAGGCGCCGATGGCACCGGCGATGAGACTGATCAGCGTGCGCGGACGCACCCGCTCCAGGCGGGCCGGCTCGACCGGCGCCTGCGGCCTGATGCGCAGGACCGCGTGCCGGATCTGCGTGAGGAGATCCTCCTCGCGCGCCTCATCCATGGCGTCGTCGATGGCCCGCTTCTCGGCCCGTGCCTGCGCGCGTACGGTCTTCTTGTCCGGCTTGTCGAGGCTCGTGTCGGTCTTGTCGAGTGAGACCTCGGTGTCGTCCGTGGCCTCCTCGCTGCGGGCCTGCTTGGCCAGCCGGGACGCCTCCAGCACCGCGTCACGCTCGCGCTGGGCCCGCTCCCGGGCGAGCCGGCGCAGCGTCGCGCGCGTGGAGCGGCTCAGCGCGATGGGCTGGAGCATCGGCAGGCAGTCGGCCACCGCGTCGGGGCCGAGCACGCTCACCGCGGAGGCCACCGCGCGTTCGGCGCCGACGCGCAGGCCGAGCGTCACCAGCAGCTGGGAGATGTCCATCCGCAGCAGCAGGGTGTTGGCGGCGATCTCACCGATCCGCAGATCTGTGATGATCACTTTGCCGGAACGATCCACCAGAATCGCGTCGCCGACGAGCCGGCGATGCGCGATCCGCCGCGACTGCAACGCCTTGACCTGGCGAAAGGTGCCGTGCAGCAGGTCGTCGGTGATCTCCTCGTCCGACAGCGAGTCCAGGGTGTGTCCGCCGGTGTGCTCGTAGACCAGCATCACCGCGTCCGGGCCGAGCTCGGAAGTGGCGATCAGCTTGGGCGCGTTCGCTCCGGCCGCGATGGCCGCGTAGGCGAGCAGGGCCTCCTGCTCCAGTGCCTGGCGCAGCGACTGGAGGCTGCTGCGGGTGGCGAAGCCGCGCAGCGTCAGGTTGCGCCACGCGCGGTAGAAGAAGCCCTGGGCCTGCTGTTCCCGGTCGACGACCGTCACATCGAGCGGCGGACCGTCCTCGAGTGTGACGAAGTAGCGCCGGCCGCGGTCGGTGGTCTCCTGGGTCTCGGAGGGCTCCTCGCGGGCCGCGCTCACCGGGCGGAAGCCGACGTGCCTGAGGCCCGCCATCAGCGTCCGGCCGGTCGGGCGGACGTTCGGCGAGCCGACCGCGTAGAGCGTGCCGTAGGCGACGGTCCAGCCGATCAGCAGCGTCAGGATGATCGAGAACGGCGTGGTGTAGCCGGTGACCAGCATGGAGAACGCGTACAGGACGAGGACCGCCCACAGGACCGCGCGCCAGCGGGGTCTGCGGGACATGCCCACGGCGGTCATGTACGCGATGACCGGGGCGAGATAGCCGTGCACCGGGTCGGTGAGGGAGCCGACGTCGCCCGGTGAGGGCTGGGTGAGGGCGTCCCGGATGGAGTCCGGGGCGGCCCGCGCGACCCACAGGTCGGTGGCGAGCGTCACTCCGTGGGCGAGGACCGCCGCGAGGACGCCGTCGGCGATGCGCAGCCCGTCCCGCTTGATCAGCCGCTCGATCGCGAAGGCGACCGGCACCAACAGGATCGCGATGCTGGACACCAGCCCGGCCATCTTGCTGAACACGTCGGGCGCCTGTCCGGTGCCCTTGTTGATGTCCTGCTCGAGTCCCGAGGTCGTGCCGTGCGCGAACGCCGCGATCGCGAGCAGCAGCACGATGCCGAGCACGCCCACCAGGAGCCGCATCAGGTCCGACGGACGGTGCACGCGCGCGGGGAGCAAGGGTTCGTCGCCCTCGACCTCGTCGGCGTGCACCTCGTCGAGTTCGAGGTCGTAGGCGGCCTTCCCCTCGACGGCCTTGCGGCCGGCCTGGCCGCCCGCCCCGCCCGGGTCGGTGCCCTTGCCCGCCTCGCGCTTCTTGCCGTCGTCGCCGTCGTCGCCGTGCGTCTCGGCGTCGTCGCCGTCGTTGATGTGCTGCGTGGCGTCGTCGCTGTCGTTGGTGTGCTGCGTGGCGTCGTCGCTGTCGTCGGCGTCCTTCTTGCCGGCGTTCACGGTGCCGGGGCGCGACGAAGCGTCAGAGGTGCTCTCCGCGCCCTCCGGGTGCACACCCTGCTGCTTCATCGTCTCTTCTTGATCTCGTATCACCAGTCACCGCCCGCACGATGGTGGCATGCTCCACCGACACACGGGGGCATCAGGGTGCAAATGCGGGGGCGCACAGTCTGCCCGAAGCGCCGCCGCAGGGCGAGGGATACGCACAGTGGCGAGCGAGTCACATTGTCGGTGCCGTGGGGCAGGATGGGGCGGATGAGCGAGGAGAGCCTTCCGGACGCCGCCCGCCCGGCCCAAGACGACGCCCGTCCGGAGTACGCCGACGGCGGCCCGGAGCACGCCGGCGAGCTGCCGGAGTACGCCGGCGAGCTGCCGGAGTACGCCGAGCGGGTCCTCGAGGTCAGCGAGCTGATCCCGCCGGGGCGCGTCATGACGTACGGAGACGTCGCCGAATGGCTGGAAGAGGGCGGTCCCCGGCAGGTCGGCCGGGTGATGGCCCTCTACGGGGGAGCCGTCCCGTGGTGGCGCGTGGTCCGCTCCGACGGCGTCCTGCTGCCCGGCCACGAACTCAGAGCCTTGGAGCACTACCGCGCGGAGGGCACGCCCCTGAAGGAGGCGAGCAGAGCCGCTGAGGGGCACCTGCCGCGCCTGGACATGAAGCGGGCGCGGTGGGACGGCGGCGGACGCGCACAGGGTCACACCTGACAGCTTCCGCCATCGGAGCGCCCGCCGTGTGTCCCGTGATCCGTAAGGGGGAAACAGGGCACGCCCGTGACATGACGTACGTTCGTGATGCGAGGGACGCACGTGACACGAGTGCCCCGAGGGATGAATCGGAAGCCCTGCTTCCGCACCATCCCGCGGCGTAGCGTCGGCTGCGCGTGTCCCCCTCACCCCGCGGCCACCGCCCCGCACACGCGAGGGGCCGCCCACCCGACACCCGACCACCATCCAGCGACGACGGCGCCCCGCGCCGGCAGCGACAACCTGCACTCCCACCAGGACCGGCGAACCACGTGAGCTCCTCTTTCTCCACCAGGCGCCTGTCGCACCCCCAGGTGCGACAGGGGACCCGTGGCGCTTACCGCCTGGTGCGTACCCCTGCGGTGCGAGTGGCTCCCCCTCGTCTGGACGCCGCACAGCGCGCCGTGGTTGACCACGACACCGGCCCGATGCTCGTCCTCGCAGGTCCGGGCACCGGCAAGACCACCACGCTCGTCGAGTCGGTGGCGGCCCGCATCGCCCGCGGAGGGGACCCCGAACGCATCCTGGTGCTGACGTTCAGCCGCAAGGCCGCCGTGGAACTGCGCGACCGCATGGCGCTGCGCATAGGGGCGGCCCGCGCGCCACAGGCGACGACGTTCCACTCGTTCTGCTACGCCCTGGTCCGCGCCCACCAGGACAGCGACCTGTTCGCCGAACCACTGCGGCTGCTGTCCGGCCCCGAGCAGGACGTGACCGTACGAGAGCTGCTCGCCGGCCAGCCGGACCTGGAGCGGCTCGGACTCGCCCATGTGCGCTGGCCGGACGACCTGCGTGCCTGCCTGACCACCCGGGGCTTCGCCGACGAGGTCCGCGCGGTCCTCGCCCGCAGCCGCGAGCTGGGCCTCGCGCCCGACGCCCTGGACGCCTTCGCCCGCCGCATCGGGCGCCCCGACTGGCGTGCCGCGGCCGCCTTCCTCGCCGAGTACCTCGACGTGCTCGACCTGCAGGGCGTGCTCGACTACGCCGAACTGGTCCACCGCGCGGTGCTCCTCGCCCGCCGCCCCGGGACCGCGGCGCGGCTGGCGGCGCAGTACGACGCGGTGTACGTGGACGAGTACCAGGACACCGATCCGGCGCAGGTGCGGCTGCTGCACGCGCTCGCCGGCGACGGCCGCAGCCTGGTCGCCTTCGGCGACCCCGACCAGTCGATCTACGCCTTCCGGGGCGCCGACGTGAACGGCATCCTGGAGTTCCCGCACGCCTTCCCCCGCGCGGACGGCCGCCCCGCGCCCGTCGAGGTCCTGCGCACCTCCCGCCGCTCCGGCGCCGGCCTGCTGGCCGCGACCCGGCTGCTCACCCAGCGCATGCCACTGACCCGGCTCCCGGCGGAGAAGGTACGCGCGCACCGAGAACTCGCCCCGGTCCGCGAGGGCGGCGGCGTGGAAGTCTTCACCTACCCGACGCCCGGCAC
The DNA here is from genome assembly GCF_043195415.1 of Streptomyces sp. Y7. NCBI lineage: Bacteria > Bacillati > Actinomycetota > Actinomycetes > Kitasatosporales > Streptomycetaceae > Streptomyces > Streptomyces sp. Y7. The sequence goes on along the minus strand of NZ_JBIDDQ010000015.1, from coordinate 142,227 downwards.
CGAACTGGACAACATCGCCGACATCCTGCGCCGCGCCCACCTGGAGGACGGCGTGCCCTGGGGCGAGATGGCCGTACTGGTACGCGCGGGCTCGCACACGATCCCGACGGTGCGCAGGGCGCTCACGGCTGCCGGGGTGCCCCTGGACATCGACGGTGACGATCTGCCACTGCGACACGAGCCCGCGGTGGCGCCACTGCTCATGGCGCTGCGTGCGGTGGCCATGGCGGAGGCGGGGAGGCCGGGCGCCGGTGAGGGTGACGGCGACGCCGGGGCGCCGGGCGGCGGTGCCGGTGACGGCGACGCGGGCCATGACGGTGAGCGGGACGCTGACGTTTCTGCCGTTCAGAGGGCTGGAGACCCGCCTGACGGTGAGGGGGACGCGGACGGCTCCGCCATCGAGGGGGCCGGAGACGCGTCTGACGGTGAGGGAGGCGCGGGCGGCTCTGACGTCGACGGGGACGCGGACGGCTCCGTGGCGCAGGTCGCCGGGGCCACGGCGTCGGACACGTGCTGGCTCGACACCGAGACCGCCCTCACCCTCCTCGCCTCGCCCCTCGCCGGTATGGACGCCGCCGACCTGCGTCGCCTCGGTCGCGCTCTGCGCGAGGAGGAGCGGGCCGCGGGCAACGCCCTGCCGCCGCCCTCGGACGACCTGCTCGCGCGGGCGCTGGCGGAGCCGGAGCGGCTGACGGTGCACGACCCCACGTACGCGCGTGGCGCCCAGCGGCTCGGCGCGCTGCTCCGCAAGGCCCGTGAGCGCCTCGCGGGCGGCGGTACGGCCGAGGAGGCGCTGTGGGACCTGTGGGAGGGCACACCGTGGCCCGCGCGCCTGGAGCGGACCGCGCGCCGTGGCGGCGCAGCCGGCCGCAACGCCGACCGTGACCTGGACGCCGTGTGCGCGCTGTTCGCGACGGCCGCCCGCGCGGAGGAGCGCACCGGCGGCCGGGGCGCCCTGAACTTCCTGGAGGAGATCGACGCCGAGGACATCGCCGCCGACACCCTCACGCGGCGTGCCGTACGCCCCGACGCCGTACGTCTGATGACCGCGCACCGTTCCAAGGGCCTCGAATGGCGTCTGGTCGTCGTCGCGGGCGTCCAGGAGGGCCTGTGGCCGGACCTGCGCCGCCGTGGCTCGCTCCTGGAGGCCGACCGCATCGGCCGCGACGGGCTGGCCGAGCCGCTCACTCCGGGGGCGCTGCTGGCGGAGGAGCGCCGCCTGTTCTACGTCGCCGCCACACGCGCGCGTGAACGCCTCGTCGTGACGGCCGTGAAGGGCGCCGCCGACGACGGCGACCAGCCTTCCCGCTTCCTGACCGAGCTCGGCGTGGAACCGAGGGACGTGACCGGCCGCCCCCGCCGCCCGCTGTCCGTCGCCGCGCTCGTCGCCGAACTGCGGGCGACGACCGTCGACCCGCGCGTGTCCGACACCCTCAGGGAAGCCGCCGCGCGCCGGCTGGCCCGACTGGCGGCACTCGCCGACGAGGACGGCCGCCCCCTCGTACCGGCCGCCCACCCCTACCGCTGGTGGGGCATGTTCGAGCCGACCGAGTCCAAGGTGCCGCTGCGCAACCGCGACCAGCCCGTGGTGCTGTCGGGCAGCGCCCTCGACCAGCTCGCCAACACCTGTGCCCTCCAGTGGTTCCTGGGCCGCGAGGTGAAGGCCGACGCGCCCGCGACCGCTGCGCAGGGCTTCGGCAACGTCGTGCACGTCCTCGCCGACGAGGTCGCCTCCGGGCACACCCCGGCCGACCTCGACGTCCTCATGGAGCGCCTCGACACCGTGTGGAACGCGCTGGCCTTCGACGCGCCGTGGAAGTCGGCCCAGGAGAAGGGCAACGCGCGCGTGGCGCTCGAACGCTTCCTGAAGTGGCATGTGATGGACCGCGCGGGGCGCACTCCGGTGGCGAGCGAGCACGACTTCGACGTGACCCTGGAGGCCGGGGACTTCGAGGTCCGCATCCGCGGCCAGATGGACCGCGTCGAGGCCGACGGCGAAGGACGCGCCTACGTCGTCGACTTCAAGACCGGCAAGCAGGCACCCAGCGCGGCCGAGGTGACCCGGCACCCGCAGCTCGCCGTCTACCAGCTCGCCGTCCGCGAGGGCGCCGTCGACGACGCCTTCGACGGCGTGCACCCCGAGCCGGGCGGCGCCGAACTCGTCCAGCTCCGGCAGGGCGCCGCCAAGCGCGACGGCGGCGAGACGCTGCCCAAGGTGCAGGGACAGCAGCCTCTGGACGGCCCGGAGGGGGAGTGGGTCGGCGACCTGCTCGCCACCGCCGCGGGCAAGGTCCTCGACGAACGGTTCGCGCCCACCGCGGGACAACACTGCACACACTGCGCTTTCCGGGCGTCGTGCAGTGCGCGGCCCGAGGGGCGGCACGTGGTCGAGTGACCCACCGTCAATATCCGGAGTGATCGATCACACCACCCGTGCCGACCTGCGCTTCTCACGGCCCGGAAGGCGGTCTGGCATCCGCTGTCAGTGCCCGCCGCTAGCCTCTCTGAGGTGTCCGCCCGTATCACCGATCCCGAGCAGCTCAAGGAGCTCCTCGGCATCCCGTTCACTCCGGAGCAGACGGCCTGCATCACCGCGCCGCCCGCCCCGCAGGTGATCGTGGCCGGAGCCGGGTCGGGCAAGACGACGGTGATGGCGGCCCGCGTGGTCTGGCTGGTGGGCACCGGACAGGTCGCCCCCGAGCAGGTCCTCGGCCTGACCTTCACCAACAAGGCCGCCGGTGAACTCGCCGAGCGCGTCCGCAAGGCACTCGTGAAAGCCGGCGTCACGGACCCCGACGTCATCGACCCCGACAACCCGCCGGGCGAGCCGGTGATCTCCACCTACCACGCCTTCGCCGGCCGCCTGCTGACCGACCACGGCCTGCGCATCGGCCTCGAACCGACCTCCCGGCTGCTCGCCGACGCCACCCGCTACCAGCTCGCCGCGCGCGTGCTGCGCGAAGCCCCGGGTCCCTACCCGGCCCTCACCCGCTCCTTCGCCGACCTCGTCAGCGACCTCCTCAACCTGGACGCCGAACTCGCCGAGCACCTCGTACGGCCCGAGACCCTGCGCGCACACGACGCCGGACTGCTGCTCACCCTCCAGAGCGCCAAGCTCACCAACGCCGACCTGCGCAAGGTTCCCGAAGCGGCGGCCGCCCGCCGTGAACTCGCCGAGCTGGTGGTCCGCTACCGCGCCGCCAAACGCGAACGCGACCTGCTCGACTTCGGCGACCAGATCGCCCTGTCGGCACGGCTCGCCGCGGTCCCCGAAGTGGGCCGCGTCCTGCGCGACGAGTTCCGCGTGGTCCTCCTGGACGAGTACCAGGACACCTCCGTCGCCCAACGCGTCCTCCTGGCGGGCCTGTTCGGGGCCGGCACCGGCCACCCCGTGACGGCCGTCGGCGACCCCTGCCAGGCGATCTACGGCTGGCGCGGAGCCTCCGTCGCCAACCTCGACGACTTCCCCGAGCACTTCGCCCGCGCCGACGGCCGTCCCGCCGCCCGCCAGGCCCTCAGCGAGAACCGCCGCAGCGGCGGCCACCTCCTCGACCTCGCCAACGGCCTCGCGGAGCCCCTGCGCGCCATGCACGCGGGCGTGGAGGCCCTGCGCCCGGCACCCGGAGCCGAACGCGACGGCATCGTCCGCTGCGCCCTTCTGCCCACCCATGCCGAGGAGATCGACTGGATCGCCGACTCCGTCGCCCACCTCGTGAACACCGGCAAGGCACCCGGCGAGATCGCCGTCCTGTGCCGTACGGCGACCGACTTCGCCGAGATCCAGGGCGCGCTCGTCGCCCGTGACGTTCCTGTCGAGGTGGTGGGCCTGTCCGGGCTGCTCCACCTGCCGGAGATCGCCGACCTGGTCGCCGTCTGCGAGGTCCTCCAGGACCCGGGCGCCAACGCCTCCCTGGTCCGCCTGCTCACCGGCCCCCGCTGGCGTATCGGCCCGCGCGACCTCGCCCTCCTGGGCCGCCGGGCGCGCGTGCTGGTGTCCCACGCGCGCGTGGACGGCGACGACGACCCCGACCGCCGGCTCGCCGAGGCGGTCGAAGGGGTCGACCCCGCCGAGGTCATCTCGCTCGCGGACGCCCTCGACACGTTCCTGGAGACGCCACTGGACGGCGAAGGGGACGACGACGGGCTGCCCTTCTCACCGGACGCGCGCGTGCGCTTCGCCCGCCTCGCCACCGAGCTGCGCGACCTGCGCCGCTCCCTGTCCGACCCGCTGATGGACGTCCTGCACCGGGTCCTCGCCGTCACCGGCCTGGAGGTCGAGCTGTCGGCGTCCCCGCACGCGCTGGCCGCCCGCCGCCGCGAGACCCTGTCCAACTTCCTCGACATCGCCGCCTCCTTCGCGGCCGGCGACAACGAGGCGTCCCTGCTGGCCTTCCTCGGCTTCCTGCGCACCGCCGCCCAGTACGAGAAGGGCCTCGACAACGCCCTCCCGGGCGGCGAGAACACCGTCAAGGTGCTCACCGCGCACAAGTCCAAGGGCCTCGAATGGGACGTCGTCGTCGTTCCCGGCCTGGTCACCGGCACCTTCCCCAGCACCCAGGGCCGCGAGAAGTGGACCGCCCAGGCCAAGGTGCTCCCGCACGAACTGCGCGGCGACACCGACACCCTCCCCGACGTCGACTCCTGGGACTCCCGCGGCCTGAAGGCCTTCCACGAGGCCATGAAGGACCACCAGCACACCGAGGAACTCCGCCTCGGCTACGTCACCTTCACCCGCCCCCGCTCCCTGCTCCTCGGCTCCGGCCACTGGTGGGGTCCCACCCAGAAGAAGCCGCGCGGCCCCTCCGACTTCCTCTACGCCCTCTACGACCACTGCACCGCCGGCCACGGCGAGATCGAGGCGTGGGCGGACGAGCCGGCCGAGGACGAGGAGAACCCGGCCCTGCACCGGGAGAGCGCCGACCAGCTGTGGCCCCTGCCCCTCGACGCGGCCGCCCTGACCCGGCGCCGCGCGGCCGCCGAGACGGTCCTGACCCACCTGGAGAACCTGGCATCCCACGAGGACGGCCACCCCGCCGCGACCCACGACCCCGACACCTACGACGACCCGGACTGGCCCCCGCCGCCGGACGACGACGAGGCGTTCGCGGACGAGCCGCACCCCGAGGAGCCGCAGGACCACGAGAACCCCGAGGACTGGGACTCCTGGGCCACCGACCGCCCGACCCCGGCCATCCCGCACCAGGCACAAGCCCCGGAACCCGCTGTCCGCCCCCACCCCGCGGAGCCGGCCCTCACCCCCGAGGAAGCCCGCACCATCGCCTCCTGGGACCGCGACCTCGACGCCCTCACCGGCGAGCTCCTGCGCGCCCGCGCGGGCGTCACGGACGTACCCCTGCCCGCCTCGCTGACCGCGTCCCAGCTGCTGCGTCTCGCCGCCGACCCGGACGGGTTCGCACAGGAACTCGCGCGCCCCATGCCGCGCCCTCCACAACCCGCCGCACGTCGAGGCACCCGATTCCACGCCTGGGTCGAGGCCCGCTTCGAAGAACTGACGCTGCCCATGCTGGAACCGGACGACCTCCCCGGCAGCGAGGCCGAGATCGCCGACGAGCGCGACCTGGAGGCACTCAAGGACGCCTTCGAACGCACGGAGTACGCCCACCGCACGCCGTACCGCGTGGAAGCCCCCTTCCAGCTCGCGATCGCCGGCCGCGTCGTACGGGGCCGTATCGACGCCGTCTACAGGACCGGCGACGGCGAGGCGGCGACGTACGAGATCGTCGACTGGAAGACCAACCGCACCCGCACCGCCGACCCGCTCCAGCTCGCCCTGTACCGGCTCGCCTGGGCCGAGCAGCAGGGCGTGCCCCTGGAGTCCGTGGACGCCGCGTTCCTGTACGTCCGCACCGGCGAGGTCGTACGACCCGACGACCTGCCGGGCCGGCCGGCCCTGGAGCGACTGCTGAGCGAAGAGCCGGTCGCCGAGGTGAACTGTGAGGAACCGCCCAACCAGGATGTCGGTGCGGGCCGATAGGCTCGTGACCATGAGCCAGACCCCGGACAGCGCCGTCCGCACGTACATCGAGCAGCACCGTGCCGCCTTCCTCGACGACCTCGCCGAGTGGCTGCGCATCCCCTCCGTGTCGGCCCAGCCCGACCACGCGCCCGACGTACGCCGCAGCGCCGACTGGCTCGCCGCCAAACTCAAGGAGACCGGCTTCCCGACCACCGAGGTCTGGCCCACGGCCGGCGCCCCCGCGGTCTACGCCGAGTGGCCCTCCGACGACCCCGAGGCGCTCACGGTCCTCGTCTACGGCCACCACGACGTGCAGCCCGCCGCCCGAGAGGACGGCTGGGACAGCGAGCCCTTCGAGCCCGTCGTCCGCGAAGGACGCCTCTACGCGCGCGGGGCCGCGGACGACAAGGGCCAGGTGTTCTTCCACACACTCGGCGTCCGCACCCACCTCGCCACCACCGGCCGCACCACCCCCGCCGTCAACCTCAAGCTCCTCATCGAGGGCGAGGAGGAATCCGGCTCCCCGCACTTCCGCGCCCTCGTCGAGGAGCGGGCGCAGCGCCTCGCGGCCGACGCCGTGATCGTGTCCGACACCGGCATGTGGGCCGAGGACACCCCCACCGTGTGCACCGGCATGCGCGGCCTCGCCGAGTGCGAGATCCGGCTGTACGGCCCCGACCAGGACATCCACTCCGGCTCCTTCGGCGGCGCCGTCCCCAACCCGGCGACCGCCGCCGCCCGCCTGGTCGCCGCCCTGCACGACGAGCACGCACGCGTGGCGATCCCCGGCTTCTACGACGGCGTCGTCGAGCTGACCGACCGCGAGCGCGAGCTCTTCGCCGAGCTGCCCTTCGACGAGGCGCGCTGGCTGCGCACCGCCAAGTCCCACGCCACCCACGGCGAGGCCGGCCTCACCACCCTGGAGCGCATCTGGGCCCGCCCGACCGCCGAGGTCAACGGCATCGGCGGGGGCTACCAGGGCCCCGGCAGCAAGACGATCATCCCGTCCTCCGCGATGGTGAAGATCTCCTTCCGCCTCGTCGCCGGACAGGACCCCGAGCACATCGAGAAGGCCGTCCGCGCCTGGGCCGCCGACCAGGTACCCGCGGGCGTCCGCGGCGAGATCACCTTCACCGGTGCCACGCGCCCGTGCCTGACGCCCCTGGACCACCCGGCCCTGCAGTCCGTCGTACGGGCCATGGGCCGCGCCTTCGAAAGCCCCGTGCGCTTCACCCGCGAAGGCGGCTCAGGACCGGCCGCAGACCTCCAGGACGTCCTCGCCGCACCCGTGCTGTTCCTCGGCATCTCCGTCCCCTCCGACGGCTGGCACGCCCCGAACGAGAAGGTCGAGCTGGACCTGCTCCTCAAGGGCGTCGAGACCACCGCCTACCTGTGGGGCGACCTGGCCGCGACCTGGCGCCATGCGCCCTGAGCCACCGGGCCCGTCCGGAGAGGCATCGCGCGCGGGGCACACTGGAAACGCCGCCCCGCACCGCCCAGCCCTGCCGCGACCGGTCGCCTCCCGTCCCACGTCCCGCCGATCCGCCCGCCGAAGCACACCGTTCCACTGGGGGAGTTGGAAGCACCCGTGACCACCTGGACCGACCACACCGCCGACCGACCCATCTCGCTCACCGCCCCGAGCGGCATCGACCGCGCCGCCCACCACCGGCTCGACGAGGCCTGGCTCGCGGCAGCGTGGAGCCACCCCACCACCCGCTGCTTCGTGGTCTCCGGCGGCCAGGTCCTCATCGACGAGACGGCGGACGGACGCACCGAACTCGTCATGACCCCCTCGTTCGAGGCCCCTCTGACCGAGGCGCACCGCTACTTCCTCGGCATCGACGAGGACGGCGTCAGCTACTTCGCCCTCCAGAAGGACGCCCTGCCCGGCCGCATCGACCAGTCCGCGCGCGCGGCCGGCCTGCGCGAGGCGGGCCTGCTGCTGTCACCGCGCGACGTCGGCCTGATGGTGCACGCCGTCGGCCTGGAGAACTGGCAGCGCACCCACCGCTTCTGCTCCCGCTGCGGAGAGCGCACCGTGATCGCCGCGGCCGGCCACATCCGCCGCTGCCCCGCCTGCGGTGCCGAGCACTACCCCCGCACCGACCCCGCCGTGATCATGGCGGTCACCGACGAGGACGACCGCATCCTCCTCGGCCGCCAGGTCCACTGGCCCGAGGGCCGCTTCTCCACCCTCGCCGGCTTCGTCGAACCCGGTGAGTCCATCGAGCAGACCGTGCGCCGCGAAGTCTTCGAGGAGGCCGGCATCACCGTCGGCCAGGTCGAGTACGTCGCCAGCCAGCCCTGGCCCTTCCCGTCCAGCCTCATGCTCGGCTTCATGGCCCGCGCCACCACCACCGACGTAGAGGTCGACGGCGACGAGATCCACGAGGCCCGCTGGTTCTCCCGCGAGGAACTGCGCGTCGCCTTCGAGTCCGGCGAGGTCCTGCCGCCCTACGGCATCTCCATCGCGGCCCGCCTCATCGAGCTCTGGTACGGCAAGCCCCTGCCGACCAGAAGCTTCGTCTGAGACGACCCCCATCCGCGAGGGCGCTCGGTACCCGAGCGCCCTCCGCCCCCCGGACACACACGAAGGCGGTCCCTGAAGCGCCTCAGGGACCGCCTTCCAAGGACCGCACCGACGGTGCGATCAGGCGCTGATCTTCTGCTTGACCTGAGCCAGCGAAGGGTTCGTCATCGTCGAACCGTCCGCGAAGAGCACGGTCGGGACCGTCTGATTTCCGCCATTCGCCTTCTCGACGAAAGACGCGGACTCCGGGTCCTGCTCGATGTTGATCTCCGTGTACGCGATGCCCTCGCGGTCCAGCTGCTTCTTCAGCCGCTGGCAGTAGCCGCACCAGGTGGTGCTGTACATCGTCACAGTGCCCTGCATGTCTCGCGCGCTCCTCTGATAGCTCGGGGGAACAGGTCGTCCAGAGGGGGAACGTACGCGACCGGGCCGCCATTCCCACCCGGGGTATGGCCCTCACGTGACGCCTGCCGCATTGGTACGACTATCGATGCCTGCCTGTGGACAACCGGCACAGCCGTCTCCGGCGACCTGGCAGCATGGCCGTGTGACACCAGCAACGCACTCCACCCTCTTCCCGCAGGCACCGGACTCGGCCGACGCGGTGCTCGACGGGCTCGACCCCGAGCAGCGCGAGGTGGCCACCGCCCTGCACGGACCGGTGTGCGTACTCGCGGGCGCCGGCACCGGCAAGACGAGAGCCATCACCCACCGCATCGCCTACGGGGTCCGCGCAGGCATCCTCCAGCCCTCCAGCGTGCTCGCCGTCACCTTCACCAACCGCGCCGCCGGAGAGATGCGCGGCCGACTCCGCCAGCTCGGCGCCGCCGGAGTCCAGGCCCGTACGTTCCACTCGGCGGCCCTGCGCCAGCTCCAGTACTTCTGGCCGAAAGCGATCGGCGGCTCGATGCCCCGCCTCGTCGACCGCAAGATCCAACTCGTCGCCGACGCGGCCGCCGCCTGCCGCATCCGCCTCGACCGCAACGAGCTGCGGGACGTCACCGCCGAGATCGAGTGGTCCAAGGTCACCCAGACCGTCCCCACCGACTACGCCCCCGCCGCCGCGAAAGCCGGCCGCGAAGCCCCTCGCGACCCGGCCGAGATCGCCCAGATCTACAACGTCTACGAGGACCTCAAACGCGACCGCTCCGTCATGGACTTCGAGGACGTCCTGCTCCTCACCGTCGCCATCCTCCAGGACCGGCACGACATCGCCGACCAGGTCCGCTCCCAGTACCAGCACTTCGTCGTCGACGAGTACCAGGACGTCAGCCCCCTCCAGCAACGCCTGCTGGAGCTGTGGCTCGGCGAACGGGACAACCTGTGCGTCGTCGGCGACGCGAGCCAGACGATCTACTCCTTCACAGGCGCAACCCCCGACCACCTGCTCGACTTCCGCACCCGCCACCCCGGCGCCACGGTCGTCAAGCTCGTGCGTGACTACCGCTCCACCCCCCAGGTCGTGCACCTCGCCAACGGCCTGCTCGCCCAGGCCAGTGGACGCGCAGCCGACCACCGCCTGGAACTGATCTCCCAGCGCGACGCCGGCCCCGAACCCGTCTACACCGAGTACACGGACGAACCCGCCGAAGCCGAGGGCGCCGCCCGCCGCATCCGGGAACTCATGGACTCCGGCGTCCCCGCCAGCGAGATCGCCATCCTGTTCCGTACGAACTCCCAGTCCGAGTCCTACGAACAGGCCCTCGCCGACGCGGGCGTCCCCTACCAGCTGCGCGGCGCCGAGCGCTTCTTCGACCGGCCCGAAGTACGCAAGGCCGGCATCGCCTTGCGCGGCGCCGCCCGCTTCGGCGGCAACGACAGCCTCCTCGACGACGTCGTCGACCTGCCCTCCCAGGTGCGTGCCGTGCTGTCGGGGGAGGGCTGGACCACCGAGCCACCGGCCGGCTCCGGCGCCGTCAGAGAGCGCTGGGAGTCCCTGGCGGCCCTGGTGAACCTCGCCCAGGACTTCGCCGCCGCCAAGCCCGGCGCCACCCTCGCCGACCTCGTCGCGGAACTCGACGAGCGGGCCAACGCCCAGCACGCCCCGACCGTCCAGGGCGTCACCCTCGCCTCCCTGCACTCCGCCAAGGGCCTGGAGTGGGACGTCGTCTTCCTCGTCGGCGTCGCCGAAGGGATGATGCCGATCACCTACGCAAAGACCGACGAGCAGATCGAGGAGGAGCGCCGGCTCCTCTACGTCGGCGTCACTCGCGCCCGCCGCCACCTCCACGTCTCCTGGGCACTCACCCGCGCCCCCGGCGGCCGGCCCAACCGCCGCCCCAGCCGCTTCCTCGACGGACTGCGGCCCGGCTCCACCGCCACCGTCGGACGCGCCGCAGCCCGCGGCTCCGGCGGGGTCGAGCGCGGATACACCAGCAGACCGGACGCCGCCCCGCGACGGACGCAGCGCAGCCCCGCCCGCTGCCGCGTCTGCGGGCGCACCCTCACCGACGCCGGCGAGATGAAGCTGATGCGCTGCGAGGACTGCCCCTCCGACATGGACGAGGGCCTCTACGAACGCCTCCGCGAGTGGCGGGGCGTCCAGGCGCGGCTCAGCGGACAGCCGGACTTCTGCGTCTTCACGGACAGAACCTTGATGGCCATCGCCGAGGCGGAGCCGGCCGGTCCGGATGAGCTGTCGCGCATCCCAGGAGTGCTCAAGCGCAAGCTGGACCGCTACGGAGCCGATGTCCTGGCCATCTGCGCAGGCCAAGAGCTTGAGCAGGGCCAGGACGGGGAATGACACCAACTCGTCGAAAAAATAGTTTGCGCATGCCCCAGCAATCCCCATAGGTTCTTAGCCACGGGAACGGAGGCCTTCTCGGAGGCCCCAATTCCGTGTTGTACTTGCATACCCGCAGGACTGGCTCACGCCAGTCCCCCGAGACGCCGAGAGGAGGCGAGTCCAGTGATCAGCATCAACGCCAGCTCCATCAGCAGCGCCAAAATGACCGATCGCTCGGTCGTCGCTTCCCTGTGCATGCTCAGCGCCTCGAACCAGGGCACCGGTCTGTCCGGCATCCGTGCCGTCCGTCCGGCGTCCTCCGTGTCTCTCGCGGGCCTTCCCGTCCGTGAGCGCAATGAGCGACCGACCAAGGCACTGGAAGCGGCAGTAGAGGCCAAGGCACATGCCTATGCCTTTGCAGCGACCGGTGCCGGATTCCGGAAGCAGACGACGCAGCACCACCAGATGTGGGCCTTCCGTGGGCCAGAACCCTGGAGTGATCCAGCCTGACAGTCGATCAGGCCGGCGCCTTCAGGGCCGCGGAACCCCATCCGGGATCCGCGGCCCTTCTGTTTGTCCTCCAACGGGGATGACAGAGCGAAGGGGCCTCGGGACAAGAAAAGAACCCGGTACCAGCCGCCAACCGGCCCAACAGGGCCGGAACGAACAGACGAGGAAGACCAACCGTGCAACTCGAAGCGCACGCCCCGTCAGTACCGCCTTCAGACACGATCCCCAAGCCCGGCTCCACGGAGGACTCCACCTTGACCCCGCTCACTGCGCTCACCGCGCTCACCGCGCTCGACGACGCCATCGAGAACCTCGGCGTACCCGTCCCCTGCCGCTCCTACGACCCGGAGGTCTTCTTCGCCGAGTCGCCGGCGGACGTCGAGTACGCCAAGTCCCTCTGCCGCACCTGCCCGCTGATCGAGGCCTGCCTCGCCGGCGCCAAGGAGCGGCGTGAGCCCTGGGGCGTCTGGGGTGGCGAGCTGTTCGTCCAGGGTGTTGTCGTCGCCCGGAAGCGGCCGCGTGGTCGCCCGCGCAAGAACCCGGTCACGGCATGAACACCGCAGGCACGATCGACCGTCCCCTCACGCACGACCCCCAGAAGCAGGCCCCGATGAAGCCGTCCACCAACGAGCTCGCAGGCACCAAGCCTGAAGACTTCACCATCAGTGGCGCGAACGACTCGCGTCAGAACAGGAACCGAGAGATGCAACTCATCCAAGAAGCCCTGGCTCGTGCGCATATGCACGAGCGCCAGCACGAGGCGGTGCGGGAACGCCGGGCCGTGCGCCTGGCGTCCGCGCGCCGGATGCAGCGCAGGGCCGAGCGCGCCTCGATGCGTGCCCGCCGCGCGCTCGCCATGGCGGTCATGCAGTAATCGACGCCGCCGCCATGCGGTTGCCTCCCGACCAGGGAGGCGATGACTACACCCCGCGGGGGCCGGTCCGTATGAACGGACCGGCCCCCGCGGTGCGTTGTCCCCGGCGATCGGAAGAGGCGGCGGTATCGTCGCCGAGTGACGAGTCTTTCCGGAGGCAGTGACAGAGGCAGTGAAAACGGCGGCTCCACCGCAGAGCCCCAGTCCCTCGTGTGTGCCCACTGCGGCACCGAGGCTCGGTCCCCGCAACCCACCTGGACCTGCTCCGTGGAGAACGGCACCCGGCGCTACATCTGCGACACATGCTCGCGAGAGAACCTGAGAGCGATCGAGGGCCGGCTGGACTCGGCCTGGTGGTAGGCCGGCACCGGCGTCAGTTCACGCCTCCGCTGCCGAGTCCTCCTCGGCGGGCGGCTCCTCCAGGACGAATCCCGGTAGCCACTCCTCCAGTTCCTCGCGCAGCCGTACCGTCGCGCCCAGCTGGCACAGCACCCCGATCGTGCTCAGTGTCACCCGGTGGATGAGGAGGTACGCCGGGGGCAGGTTGAGCTGTTTGCCCAGTTGGTAGGCGGGGGAGCGGGGGTCGGCGACTCGTGCGGCCTGGCTGCGCATCCAGCCGCGGGTGAAGGTGAACTCGTCGATCTGCGCCGGTTCGATGATCGGCAGCAGGTAGTCCATGACGGCGTCGGGGTCCAGGTCGATGGACTCCTTGACGAAGCCCTCTTCGCAGAGGAGTTCGTAGACCGCGTCCGCGTCGCCGTCCAGGGTCATGCGCAGGGAGTCGCCGATGGGTGTCGGCAGGCCTCCCGGGAGGCGGTCGACCGTGCCGAAGTCCAGGACGCCCAGCCGCCAGTCGCCCTCGTCGTCGGGGTCTCCCGGCAGGAGGCGGAAGTTCCCGGGGTGCGGGTCGGCGTGCAGCAGGCCCGTGCGGGCCGGACCGGAGAAGAGGAAGCGGGCCAGGAGCTGACCGGCACGGTTGCGCTGCTCCTCGGTGCCGTCGGAGATCACCTCGGAGAGCGGGATGCCGTCGATCCACTCGGTGACCAGGACCTGCTCGCACTGGTGGACCACCGCGGGCACGACGACGTCGGGATCGCCGGCGAACTCCTCCGCGTGGGCCTGCTGGGCCTGTGCCTCCAGGCCGTAGTCCAGTTCCTCCGAGACCCGGTCCTTGAGCTCGGCGATCAGGGGCTTGATGTCCATGCCGGGGATCAGGGGGCCCAGGAGCCGGGCGAAGCGGCTCAACTGGTTCAGGTCGGAGAGCAGGGCCTCGCCGGCTCCCGGGTACTGCACCTTGACGGCCACCTCGCGCCCGTCGTGCCACACCCCGCGATGCACCTGGCCGATCGAGGCGGCCGCGGCCGGCTTGTCCTCGAACTCCAGGAACAGGTCCTGCCAGTCCTCGCCGAGCCGCTCCGCCAGCACCGAGTGCACGGTGCGCGTCGGCATCGGAGGCGCTGCCTCCTGGAGCTTGGTGAGCGCGGCGCGGTACGGGCCGGCGATCTCCTCGGGCAGAGCGGACTCGAAGACGGACAGGGCCTGCCCGAACTTCATGGCGCCGCCCTTGAGCTCGCCGAGCACCTTGAACATCTGCTCAGCGGTGCGCTGCTGCAGCTCGCGGCCGACGAGCTCCGCGGACTCGCCGACGATCCGCTTGCCCAGTCCCCATGTCGCCCGTCCGGCGAAGCCGAGCGGGAGCGCGGCGAGCTTGGCGGTACGGGTGACCGCCTTGCGGGGAAGATCAGACATGCGCCCTCCAGGTCCCAGTCGGCCGCTCCGCGTCTGCCCTACGGCGTGACTCCTTCGACGGCCGCTGCTCCGCCATTGTCTCGCGCCACTGCCCGTCCTCGGAGGGGTGTTCTCCCTCACCTTTCTCCGCGGCGCCGCACGCGCATGCCGGATGCGCCCACACCGGCCGGGCGTGCCAGGTCAGAGCGGGTAGTGACACTTCCCAGCGTGCACCCACGCTGGACGGAACCAGGCCGTCCAGAAAAGAAAGGGCGTGCGCGGCGGCCAGACCGGCGACGGTGGTGGCCAAAGTGAGGTCGCAGGGCCGCACCTCGCGCGCCCTCTCCGAGCCCGAGCGCCACTGCGTGATCAGCCGGGGCCATGCCGGGTCCCGGTCCGTGCGTCCCTCGTGCAGACAGCCGGCGCAGCCGGTCTCGCCGGGCAGCACGAGCGGGCCGACCACACCGGTGGCCTCCACGACACCGGCGTACAGGTGGGGTGTACCGGAGGAGACGAGGGATTCGGCGGCGGAGGGTGAGGGCGCGTGCACGGCTACGTCGTCCCGGGGCGCGATGATCACGAGGGAGTGGCCACTGGTCTCCTCTCCCATGGGTGAGTGGGCGCCGCGGCGTGGTGGGCGGTCCGGTGCGCAGCGGCGTGCCGTGCGCCGCGCGGCTTCGTCCCTGCGGTCGCCGACCGTCTCCGCGGGCAGGCCGCCGGGCGTCACGTCCCACGGCTCGACCCGGCCGACGTCGCGCACGTCGATGTGGCCGACGCCGGCTGCCGCCAGGAGTGAGGCCACCGTCGACCCCACTCGTCCGGCGCCTTGCACCTGGACGTTCAGTGAGCGGCGTGCGGTGAGGCGGCTCATCGCCGCACCCGGTTCGGATGTGGTCAGGGACAGTGACGCCAGGTCGGGGCGCAGTCGGTCCAGTACCTCTTTCTTGCGGCGCAGGGCGTCGCCGGCCGGGCCGCCCCCTTTCGCGTCGTCGAGCAGTCCGGCTCCCGCGAGGCGGCGCACCAGTGCGTCGACATGGCCGTCCGGCAGGTCCATGCGACGGCCTTCCTCGCGCAACAGCTCCAGTCCGCGGGTGCCGTTGAGCAGGTCGAGGAAGCTGCCCGTCGCGGTGTCGATCGGGCCCAGTGTCAGCGCGTGTGCCGGAGTCATCCCGAATTGCACGGTGTTGAGGTCGCGCCAGCCGCGCCGCAGAGACGGCTTCACCTGGGGCGCCCGTGGGGTCGGTGGCGTTCCTGGAGTTGGAGTCGGGGGATCCGGTGGGGCTGGGCGAGTTGCTGGAGTCGTCGGCGTGGACGGCTCGGCCGGAATGACTGAATCGGTCGAATTACCCGCATACATGAACAGGCCCCCGTAGCCGTCGTGGAACATTCGCGTGCGGCGGAGAAGCTCGGTCGCAGCTTCGCCGACGGATTTCAGGATGCCGCGATACGGCCGGTGGTGCGGAAAGTTGTCCACAGGCGGTGGATATTCGTCGTACAAATCAAACGCATGGTGGGGGATCGGGATCGAACCGTCCCGGAGTCGGGACTTCCCCCATGTGCAGCGGGTAACGTCGGGGCGTGTCCGCCGACCCACTGCACCGCGCCGGAACGCCACAGCGCAGTACGACGAGCCCGCCACCGAGCGGCTCGGGGGCGAACGCGATCGAGGTCCGCAGGAGCGCCCGGCGTCGCCGGACGGTCTCGGCGTACCGCGAGGGCGATCGCACCGTCGTGCTCATCCCTGCCCGGATGTCCGAGGCGGAGGAGCAGCGCTGGGTGAACGTCATGCTGGACAAGCTGGCCGCGCAGGAGAGCAAGCGGGTCATCGGTGACGCGGAGTTGGCGGAGCGCGCCGAGCGGCTCTCGGACCAGTATCTGGGCGGTCGCGCGCGGCCCAACTCGGTGCGCTGGGTCACCAACCAGAACACCCGCTGGGGTTCGTGCACCCCGGCCGAGGGCAGTATTCGGCTTTCGCACCGCTTGCAGGGCATGCCCGAATACGTCGTCGACTACGTCCTCCTGCACGAACTCGCGCATCTCCTGGTGCCCGGGCACGGGCCCCGTTTCTGGCGGCTGCTGGAGGCGTATCCGCGTACCGAGCGGGCGAAGGGCTATCTCGAAGGCGTGGTCGCGGCCGAGCGGTTGCCCCATTTGCCCGGTGCGCGCGGCGAATGAGCCCGAGGGGCCGACGACGGAGGCATTCCGTTGTCCGGCGCCATCGGTGACATCGCCGGTGACGCGGCTCGTGCGCAGCCCGTGAAGCGGCCCCGCGCGGTGCTTCAGGTTCGGCCGGGCGCAGGTTGTGTACCGGGTCTGTACCGGCTTCGTCCGATGTCCGAGTTTGCCGTTAGCCTGGCGCGACGCACTTACATTCGGGATGGGGGACGGTCGTTACGCATGGCCAGGGAATTCCAACGCGGCCACAAGGCCAAGATCAGTGACCTCACCGCGGGCACGGATCTGTACGTAGGCGTACAGATCGCCGCCCCAGGGCTGAGCTTCGACATCAGCTGCTTCGGTCTCGACGCCGACGAACGGCTCTCGGACGACCGCTATTTCGTCTTCTTCAACCAGCCGAAGTCGCCCGAGGAAGCCATCCAGCTCCTCGGCAACCAGGCCGGTGACACGGAGTCCTTCCGGGTCACGCTCGACAGGATCCCCCCGCAGATCCAGAAGCTGTCCTTCACGGCGACGATCGACGGCGCCGGGCAGATGTCGCAGGTCGGCCCGGGTTACATCCGCATCGTCGCCGGTGGCGAGGAGGTGGCCCGGTACGCCTTCAACGGCTCGGAGTTCTCCACCGAACGCGCCGTGATGCTGGGCGACTTCTACCTGAAGGACGTCTGGCGGTTCGCCGCCGTCGGCCAGGGCTTCGACGGTGGCCTGGAAGCGCTGCTGCAGAACTTCGGCGGCGAGGTCGCCGAGGAGGAGGCGCCCGCCGCGCCGCAGCAGCCCCAGGCCGGAGCCTCGCCCGGCTTCGCGCCCCCGGCCCAGGCCGCCGCGCCTCCCGCGTTCGGCGCCCCCGCGGGCGCGGCACCGCCGCCCGCCCCGGCACCCGCCCCCGCGCCGCAGCCCGCGGCGCAGGGCTTCGCGCCTCCGCCGGGCTCCACCCCGCCGCCCCCGTCCCCGGCGCCCGCACCCTCGGTGCACGCCCAGCCGACCATCGTCGCGCCCATGACGCCGCCCGGGGGCGCCCCGCCGCCGCCCGCCCCGGCGCCCGCGCCGTACGGCCAGCCCGGACAGCAGCCCTACGGTCAGCCCTCGGCGCCGCCGCCTCCCGGTTACGGCTACCCCCAGACGCCGCCGGCCCCGCAGGCCCCGGCCCCGCCGCCCGGCTACGGCCAGCCGACCCCGCCCCCCGGCTACGGCCAGGGCCAGCCCACCCCGCCCCCGGGGTACGGCCAGCAGGCTCCCTACGGGCAGGTCCCGGGCCAGCAGGCGCCCTACGGAGCCCCGCAGGGTGCCCCGCAAGGCACGCCCCAGGGTCCCGGTGTGGCCGCCGCGCTCCAGCAGTTCAAGGAGACGCCGACCGGTCAGCGCTGGACGCAGCAGAACAAGAAGCTGGTCCGCGTCGACCTCGGCATCGGCGGTCAGCCCGTACTCGCCCGCCAGGGCAGCATGGTGCTCTACCAGGGCAAGGTCGACTTCAGCTACAAGGGCGCGGGCTTCGCCGGCCGGATCGTGGGCAACGCGACCGGCCAGGAGATGCAGCTGATGCGCTGCACCGGCCAGGGCCAGGTGTTCCTCGCCGAGAACTCCACGATGCTGCACCCCATCGAGCTCCAGGGCGACGGCATCTGCGTCTCCGCGGAGAACGTCCTCGCGTTCGACGAGAGCCTTCAGTACGAGGTCCGCCGCATCGAGGGGCACGGCATCCCCGGTGGCGCGCTGTTCACGATGCAGTTCACAGGCACCGGCACCATCGTCGTCAAGACGCACGGCACGCCCGTGGTGCTGCCGGTGACGCCCACGACGTTCGCCGACTGCAACGCCGTGGTCGCCTGGTCGTCCGCCGCGCAGGTGGTCGTCTCCAGCCAGGTCCGCATGCGCCGCAACGCCTACCCCGGCGACACCGGTGAGAGCGTGAACCTGCAGTTCCGGGCCGCTCCCGGCAACTTCATCGTCGTCCAGCCGTACGAGATCTGAGGGAGAGCCCGTCATGAACCAGCCGCTCGCGGGCTACGCCCCCGCACCGGTCTCCGCCCGCATGGAGAACCACGGCAACCACATGCTGAAGGTCGCCATGCAGACGGGGAACGACCTCCTCGCGCGCGTGGGCTCGATGGTCGCCTACGAAGGCTTCGTCCAGTACGAGCCCAACCCGCCGGCCGTCCGCCAGATCGCCAAGGACTGGCTCACCGGTGAAGGCGCGCCGCTGATGAAGTGCTCCGGCGACGGACTGCTCTACCTCGCCGACTACGGCGCCAACGTCGTCGTGATCAACCTCAACGGCGACGGCATCTCCGTCAACGCCACCAACCTGCTCGCCTTCGACGCGCACCTCACGTGGGGCGTCGAGCGGGTCAAGGGCCTGGCGAAGTTCGCCGGGCAGGGCCTGTGGAACACCAAGATCTCCGGGCAGGGCTGGGTCGCGCTGACCTCCCGGGGCAAGCCCATCGTCGTCGACTGCGGCGGCGGTGAGGACGAGACGTACGTCGACCCCGACGCGCTCGTCGCCTGGTCCCCGAACCTCAAGGTGAAGGGCAAGCGCAGCTTCAAGGCGCAGTCGCTCATCGGCCGGGGCAGCGGCGAGGCCTACCAGATGGCCTTCTCCGGCCAGGGCATCGTCGTCGTCCAGCCCAGCGAGGACAGCACCGACCGCCTCCGGGTCCGGGGCTGAGGGGGAGCGAGAGAACGCCATGCAGAGCCCGATTTTCGCCTACAACGACCAGCAGACCCAGGACCGCTGGAGCCTGCAGAACAAGCAGATGCTCCGCGTCAACCTGGAGGGTCACGACGACATCCTCGCCCGCAAGGGCACGATGGTCGCCTACCAGGGACTCGTCGAGTTCGACGCCGAGTACCAGAGCAACCAGCAGGGACGCGCGCGTGCGCACACCGGCGAGGGCCTGGACCTCATGCGCTGTCACGGACAGGGCACGGTCTACCTCGCCAACCTCAAGCAGCACATCCACCTGATGGACGTCGACCAGGACGGGCTGACCGTCGACAGCAGCTATGTGCTGGCGATGGAGTCCACGCTGCACCACGAGGTCATCGCCGTGGACAGCCTCTACGGCATCTCCGGCTCGGGGAAGTACCAGCTCAACATCACCGGCCGCGGCAAGGTCGCCCTCATGACCTCCGGCATGCCGCTGATGATGCAGGTGACGCCGGACAAGTACGTCAACTGCGACGCGGACGCGATCGTCGCCTGGTCCACCGCGCTGCGGGTGCAGATGCAGGCCCAGACGCACTCCTCCGGGGTGTGGCGGCGCCGTGGCAGCACCGGCGAGGGCTGGGAGCTCAGCTTCATGGGCGCCGGCTTCGCGCTGGTCCAGCCGAGCGAACTGCTGCCGCCGCAGAACGCCCAGATCGGCTCCGGCCTCGCCGCCCAGTACGGCATGGGGCAGCAGGGGGCGCGAGGTCAGAACCAGGGCAACGTCTGGAGCTGATCGCTCCGCGGGTCGGGCCGAGGGTTCGGGGGCTTGCGCGTCGTCATACGGCCGCGGGTCGTGTGTGGCCGGTCGCGCAGTTCCCCGGGCCCCTTTCGGGGCGGGACCCGCGCCTGGGTCGAGGAGCGAACCGCCTGCCGAGTGTCGAGGGGCGACCGCCTGCCGCGGTCGCCCCTCGCGCGTTCACAGGCGGGCGCGGGTCGCTTCCAGCAGGCGTACGACCGACTCGTCCGCGACGTCCGCCACCTCGTCGTAGGCGAACCAGCGCAGGTCCAGCGACTCGTCGCTGATCGCCTCCACGGCGCCCGCGGGGGCCAGCACCGCGTACTGGACGTCGAGATGCCAGGCGCACGGCGTGTGATGCCGGTCCAGGCGCACCGGGCCGCCCGGCAGCAGCGACAGCCCCGCGACACCGGACTCCTCGGTCGCCTCGCGCAGCGCGGCCGCCGCCAGCGTGTCGTCGGAGGGCTCGCAGTGGCCGCCCATCTGAAGCCACATCCGCAGCTTCTTGTGCAGTGTCAGCAGCACCCGACCCAGTGAGGGGTCGATCACCAGGCCGCTGGCCGTGATGTGCCCGTCGGCGCAGGCCTTCCACATGCCGTCCGGGTGCGTCTCCAGATGCTCCAGATACGTCCGGCGCAGCTCTTCCTGGTCCTCGTACCCCTTCAGCACGAGGACCGCGTCGTCGTACAGGCTCACTCGGTGTCGTCGCCCTTTGCGTCGTCGCCCTCGGAGTCGTCGTCCTTCTTCAGGTTCGGCTTCTCGCCGGAGCCGCTCGCCGCCTCGCCGAGCATCTTGTCGAGCTCGGAGAAGTCGAGGTGCTCGCGGTGCACGAAACCGTCCGGGTCGTCCAGGTCACCGGCCGTCGGCAGCATGTCGGGGTGCGCCCACAGGGCGTCACGGCCGTCCACACCGCGCGCGTCCGTCAGCGAGGCCCACAGGCGCGAGGCGTCACGCAGGCGCCGCGGGCGCAGCTCCAGACCGATCAGCGTGGCGAACGTCTGCTCCGCCGGGCCGCCCGAGGCACGCCGGCGGCGCAGCGTCTCGCGCAGCGCGTCGGCGGACGACAGACGGGGCTTGGCGGCGGCGTGGACCACCGCGTCGACCCAGCCCTCGACGAGCGCCAGAGCCGTCTCCAGACGAGCCAGGGCCGCCTTCTGCTCCGGGGTGTCCTCCGGCTGGAACATGCCCTGCTGGAGCGCGTCCTGAAGCTGCTCGGGGTTCTGCGGGTCGAACTGGCCGACCACGTCCTCCAGCTTGGCGGTGTCGACCTTGATCCCGCGCGCGTAGCCGTCGACAGCGCCGAACAGGTGCGAGCGCAGCCACGGCACATGCGCGAAGAGGCGCTGGTGGGCGGCCTCGCGCAGGGCGAGATACAGCCGCACCTCCTCCTTGGGCACGCCCAGGTCCTTGCCGAACGTCTCGATGTTCACCGGCAGCAGCGCGGCCTTGCCGGCCGGGCCGAGCGGCAGGCCGATGTCGGTGGACCCGACGACCTCACCCGCGAGCACGCCGACGGCCTGCCCGATCTGCGTGCCGAACATGGCGCCGCCCATCGAACGCATCATGCCGATCAGCGGGCCGGCCATGGCCTGCATCTCCTCCGGCAGGACGTCGCCCATGGCGGTGCCGACCCGCTCCGCGACCGGGTCGACGAGCTCCTGCCACGCGGGCAGGGTCGCCTCGACCCACTCCGCGCGGCTCCACGCGACGGCGGTGCCCGCGCCGGACGGCAGGGACGTCGCGTCGTCCAGCCACAGGTCCGCCAGGCGTACGGCCTCCTGGACGGCGGTGCGCTCGGAGGGGCCGACGCTCGCGTCCTTCGTGCCGTCCGCGGTGCCCTGGGAGACCGTCTGGCGGGCGATCTGCTTGGCCATGTCCCAGTTCACCGGGCCGCCCTCGTAGGAGAGCATCTGGCCCAGCTGCTGGAAGGCGGCGCCCAGGTCGTTGGGGTTCAGCGAACCGAACATGGCTGCGAACGGATTGTCGGCACCGCCCCCCATGCCGCCGGCACCGGGCAGCCCGCCAAAACCGAACGGGTTGGCCGGTCCCTGACCACCACCGCTCTGCTGGTCCTTCTTCTTGCCCTCGTCGCCGTCGTCCGGCTCCTCCGGCGGAAGGCCGAATCCGAATGGGGTGTCACTCACGGGATTCCTCGGCTGTTAAGGCCACCGGCTGGCGCCGGAGGCACGACTGCCCGATAACACCACCCAGCGTAGACACCGCGAGGCGATCGGGCCTCGGTGCTTCGCCGACTCTCGGCCTGCGGCAGGATGGATGCCACCTGGTACGTACGCGTCACTCGCGTTCGTACTAAAGACAACCGCTGGAGACGCCCGGTGAGTTCCCCTGATCCGCAGGTTCGCGCAGCGCGAAACCAGTCAACCCCGCACGCCGCGCGCGGCGTGCGCGGACCCGTCGTCGCGGTGACCGGTGCCGCGTCCGGGATCGGCGCGCTGCTCACCGAGCGGCTGGTCGCGTCCGACGAGGTCAAGCAGGTCATCGCCATCGACGAGCGGCGCGGTGACTGCGCCGCCGCGCAGTGGCACATCCTCGATGTGCGGGACCCCGCCATCGCCGAGAAGCTGCGGGGCGCCGACGTGGTCGTGCACCTGGCGCTCGACCTGGATCTGGAGACGGATGCCGCCGCGCGGACGGCCTACAACGTTCGGGGGACGCAGACCGTCCTGACGGCCGCCGCGGCCGCCGGGATCCACCGGGTGGTGCTGTGCACCTCCGCGATGGTCTACGGGGCGCTCGACGACAACGAGCTGCCGCTGTCCGAGGACGCCGAACTCCGGGCGACGGCCGAGGCCACCGGCGTCGGCGACCTCCTGGAGATC
Organism: Streptomyces sp. Y7; assembly: GCF_043195415.1. Taxonomy (NCBI): domain Bacteria; kingdom Bacillati; phylum Actinomycetota; class Actinomycetes; order Kitasatosporales; family Streptomycetaceae; genus Streptomyces; species Streptomyces sp. Y7. The sequence goes on along the minus strand of NZ_JBIDDQ010000015.1, from coordinate 119,422 downwards.
GAGCGGCTCGCGCGGCGGGCCCCCAGGGCCCACCCGGGACTCAATGTCACGGTCGTGCGGCCCGCCGTGCTGGTGGGCGGCACCGACACCGCGCTGACCAGGTACTTCGAGTCGCCTCGGCTGCTCGTCGTCGCCGGTTCGCGGCCCGCCTGGCAGTTCTGTCACGTCGAGGACCTGTGCAGCGCCCTCGAGTACGCCGTCCTGGAGAAGGTCGAAGGGGAACTCGCCGTCGGCTGCGACGGCTGGCTGGAGCAGGAGGAGGTCGAGGAGCTCAGCGGGATCCGGCGCATGGAACTGCCCTCGGCGGTCGCGCTGGGCGCCGCGGCCCGTCTGCACCGCATCGGGCTCACGCCCTCCCCGGCCGGGGACCTGGCCTACACGATGTATCCGTGGGTGGTCAGCGGCAGCAGGCTCCACGACGCCGGCTGGCGGCCGCAGTGGACCAACGAGGAAGTCCTCGCTGAGCTGCTGGAAGAGGTCTCCGGCAGGCACACGGTGGCCGGCAGGCGGCTCGGCCGCAAGGACGCCACGGCCGCCGGAGCGGCGGGAGCGACGGTGGCCCTGCTGGGCGCGGCGGCGGTCGTACGGCGGGCCCGGAAGGCCAGGCGGCGGATCTGAGCGCCGGCCCGCGGCGGGCCGGCCTGTAGGAGGCTCCAAAGCCGCACACGCGTGTGCCGGGCGATGACGCTATTCCCCGTCCTCGCACGCGTGGGGCACGATGGGACCATGGCACCTACCAACGATCACCCCGGTGAGCAGGGCGCTCAGGATCCCGTCAAGCTCATCGCCGTTCGCGAGACGGCTCTCTCCCTGGACGAGGTCTTCCGTGCCGTCGGGGACGACGCCGCCGGTGGGACCGCGCTGTTCGTGGGCACCGTGCGCAACCACGACGGGGGTGCCGATGTCGACGAGCTCGGGTACTCGTGCCACCCCAGTGCCGAGGCCGAGATGCGGCGGATCGCCGAGAAGGTCGTCGCCGAGTACCCGGTGCGGGCGCTCGCCGCGGTCCACCGGGTCGGCGACCTCCGGGTCGGGGATCTCGCCGTCGTGGTCGCCGTCTCCTGCCCCCACCGAGGCGAGGCCTTCGAGGCGTGCCGCAAGCTGATCGACGATCTCAAGCACGAGGTGCCGATCTGGAAGCACCAGAAGTTCGCGGACGGTACGGAGGAGTGGGTCGGCGCCTGCTGAGCGGCCCACGAGCCTCCCGCGCCCCACCCGAAGCCCCGTCCACCCCACTCGGCTTGCGTAACCGCACCCCTGGCGTGAGCGTTGTCAGTGCCAGTGGTTAATCTGCTGATCAGTCAGTTGCGGTCACTCACTGGGGATGGGAGGACGGCATGGCGGCGCTCGCCTGGTTGCTGATTCCGCTCGTGGCTGCGGTCATCGCCGGCCTGTGGGGCAGTTGGGCCAACCGGACCCGCAGGGCGCGGGGCGACGGCCCGGAGCTCGACGGCTACGCCCGCTTCCGCGCGGCCATGGAGAAGTCCTCCTCCCGCACATGATCGCCCCACGACGGCGCCACGCATGATCACGGATCCGGGATCGCGGCCCTGACGGGGCTCTGACAGGACTGTCACGTACTGTCTTGTCATGCCACGCCGCACCGCGACGATGCTCGCCTCCACCCTGATGCTGATCGCGCTCCTGTGCGCGGGAGTGTTCATTCCCGTGCCGTACGCGGAGATGTCCCCGGGGCCGACCGTCAACACCCTCGGCGATCACGACGGTGAGCCGGTGCTGCAGATCTCCGGACGCAAGACGTACGCGACGAGCGGTCACCTCAACATGACCACCGTCCGGGTCACCAGCGCCGACTACAAGATGAACCTGGTCGAGGCCGTCTACGGCTGGCTCGCGCACGACAACAAGGTCGTCCCGCACGACACGCTCTACCCGGACGGCAAGACCGAGGAGCAGTCCACCCAGGAGAACGCCGAGGAGTTCAGCCAGTCCCAGGAGAGCGCCAAGGTCGCCGCCCTGAAGGCGCTGGACATCCCGGTGCAGAGCTGGGTGATCGTCTCCACCGTCGTCAAGGGCACCCCGGCCGAGGGCAAGCTGCACGCCGGTGACGTGATCAAGGCCGTCGACGGTACGACGGTCAAGGAGCCCGGGGACGTCGCCGAGCTGGTGACCAAGCGCAAGCCCGGCCAGGACGTCGTCTTCACGATCGTGCCCGCCAAGGAGCAGGTGGCCGCGGAGAAGGAGCGCCGGACGCCGACGAAGACCGAGAAGGTCACCATCAGGACCGCGGAGTCCACCGACAGCGGCGACAAGCGCGCCATCGTCGGGATCTCCGCCGGGACCGACCACACCTTCCCGTTCAGCATCGACATCAAGCTCGCCGACGTCGGCGGCCCCAGCGCGGGCCTGATGTTCTCGCTCGGCCTCTACGACAAACTCACCCCGGGCAGCCTCACCGGCGGCAAGTTCGTGGCCGGCACCGGCACCATCGACGACGCCGGCAAGGTCGGCCCCATCGGCGGCATCGAGCTGAAGACCATCGCCGCGCGCGACAAGGGTGCCCAGTACTTCCTCACCCCCGCCGACAACTGCGCGACCGCCGCCAGGGACGTCCCGGGCGGGCTCACCCTCGTCAAGGTCGACACCATCGACGACGCCCTCGGCGCCCTGGAGGACATCCGCTCCGGCGACACCGCCGACCTGCCCCGGTGCACGACGAAGAGCTGACCGGCAGGCATCGCCACGGCAGCGGGGGCGCCCCTCACACCGAGGGGCGCCCCCGTCGTCGTACCGGAAGACCGAGTGGCGGGACCGCCGGGCCTCAGTCCTCGAAGGTCGCCGTCAGCGCTTCCGCCAGGCCCGGGACGAGGTCCGGGCCGGTGAGGACCTCCGTCGGGGTGTCCTTCTCGCGCAGGCGCAGCGCCGACTCGCGGGTGCCGTCGCGCAGGACCGCGACCGTCATCCGGACCTCCTGACGCTCCGGGTGCTCCGCCACCCACTTCGCGAGCTTCGCGTCGCTCAGGCCCTGCGGGACCTGCGTCTCGGCGGACGGCGGCAGCATCAGGCGCTCCACCGTGAGCGCGCAGCCGGCCACCGCGTCGGGCCAGGCGATGGTGCCGAGGAACTCGTCGAGCTGCTTGCCCGTTGGAATCTCGTCCTGCTCGATCGGGGTCAGGCCGGAGGTCGCCTCCTCGTCCCCCAGGCCGAGCTGGGCGGCGAGGCCGGGTTCCTGGACTCGCAGCCGTGCGGTGTCGACGAGGGCGAAGAGGCGGGCGGGCTGGTCCCAGCCGAGGCCGGAGGCGTACTCGTCGATCTCGAGGACGGCCCGGGTCAGCGGGTTCGCAGCCATGGGAGTGTTGGACATGGTCACAATCCTCTCTCGTTCCTGGCCGGAATCGGGAACCGAGTAAACGGTGAGTAAGTTGCATAGATGTGGGCCCACGATCACGGGGGGCCACGGAGGGTCCACGAAGACGCGGGCCTGACCCAGACCAACAGCGAACTTCGGGGTGCGAACCTTGGCTTTCCAGATGCCGGACCGCGGCGGAGGCCCGACCGGGCCACGGATCAGAGTGGGCCGCCCGTCCCGGCGTGTCCGGACCCTGCTCATGACACTGGGCGTGCTCGCCGTCCTCGGCATGGCCTTCACCATGTTCGCGGGCTTCTGGACGGACTGGCTCTGGTACCGGTCGGTGAACTACTCCTCGGTGTTCACCACCACGCTGTGGACGAAGATCGGACTCTTCTTCGTCTTCGGTCTGTTGATGGCCCTCGCGGTCGGCTTCAACATCTGGCTGGCGCACCGGCTGCGCCCCCCGCTGAGCGCCATGTCGATGGAGCAGCAGAGCCTCGACCGCTACCGCATGGGCATCGCGCCGTACAAGAAGTGGCTGCTGCTCGCGATCACCGCACTGGTCGGGCTGATCGCCGGCGCCTCCGCCTCCAGCCAGTGGCGGACCTGGCTGATGTGGGTCAACGGCGTCCCCTTCGGTGAGAAGGACCCGCAGTTCCACCTCGACGTCGGCTTCTACGCCTTCGACCTGCCCTGGTACCGGTTCCTGCTCGGCTTCGGCTTCGCCGCCGCGATCCTCTCCGTGATCGCCGCCGCGCTCACCCACTACCTGTACGGCGGGCTGCGGATCACCAGCCCGGGCGCGCGCGCCACGGCCGCCGCCACCGGTCATCTGTCGGTGCTCATCGGCATCTTCGTCGCCCTGAAGGCGGTCGCGTACTGGCTCGACCGGTACGGACTCGCCGTGAAGTCCAGCGACTTCAAGGCGACCGACAACTGGACCGGCCTCCGGTACGTCGACGCCAACGCCTATCTGCCGGCCAAGACGATCCTGTTCTGCATCGCCGTGATCTGCGCGCTGCTGTTCTTCGCCACCCTGTGGCGGCGCACCTGGCAGCTGCCCGTCATCGGCTTCGGCCTGATGGTGCTCTCCGCGATCCTCATCGGCGGCCTGTACCCGGCGATCGTGCAGAAGTTCCAGGTCCAGCCCAACGAGCAGGCCAAGGAAGCGCCGTACGTCGAGAAGAACCTCAAGGCGACGCGCGACGCGTACGGCATCGACGGCACGCAGGTCACCGAGTACCCGGGCACGAGCAAGACCGAGGACAAGACGAAGCTGCGCGACGACGTCGACGCCACGGCGAGCATCCGCATCCTGGACCCGAACATCGTCTCGCCGACGTTCCAGCAGCTCCAGCAGATCAGGAACTACTACGCGTTCCCGACAAACCTGGACGTCGACCGGTACGCCAAGGACGGCAAGGACCAGGACACCGTCATCGGTCTGCGTGAGATCAATCTCAACGGCATCCCGAAGCGGAACTGGATCAACGACCACTTCCGCTACACCCACGGCTACGGCGTGGTCGCCGCCGAGGGCACCAGCGCCGACGCGCAGGGCCGCCCCGACTTCACCGAGTCCGACCTGCCGTCCAAGGGCGACCTCGGGACGTACGAACAGCGGGTCTACTACGGCGAGAAGACCACGATGTACTCGATCGTCGGCGGTCCCCAGAAGGAGATCGACTACTCCGACGACAGCGGCGAGAAGACCTACAGCTACAAGGCCGACAGCGGCGTCAGCCTCTCCAACCCGGTCAACCGGGCCGCGTACGCGGTGGCGTTCGGCGAGCCGCAGATCCTGTACTCGGGCGCGATCGGCGACGGTTCGCGCATCCTGTACAACCGCACGCCCAAGGAGCGCGTCGAGGCGGTCGCCCCGTGGCTGACCATCGACGGCGACGCCTACCCGGCGGTCGTGGACGGCCGTATCCAGTGGATCGTCGACGCGTACACGACGACGAACGGCTACCCGTACTCGTCCCGTACGACCCTCGGCGACACCACGGCCGACTCGCTGACCGCCACCAACGACAACCGAGCGGTGGTGGCTCAGCAGAACCAGGTCAACTACATCCGCAACTCGGTGAAGGCGACGGTCGACGCCTACACCGGCGAGGTCAAGCTCTTCCAGTGGGACACCAAGGACCCGGTGCTGAAGACCTGGATGAAGGCCTTCCCGAACACCGTGGAGCCCAAGAGCGAGATCTCCAAGTCGCTGATGGCCCACCTGCGATACCCGCAGGACCTGTTCAAGGTCCAGCGCGAGCTGCTCACCCGCTACCACGTGAAGGACGCCACGACGTTCCTCAGCGGCAGCGAGGTCTGGCAGGTGCCGGACGACCCGACCAACAAGTCGGGCAGCGCGACGCCGCCGTACTACCTGAGCATGAAGATGCCCGATCAGGCGGCGCAGGCGTTCTCGTTGACGACGACGTTCACACCGAACGGCCGGGACAACCTCAGCGCCTTCATGGCCGTCGACGCCGAGGCGGGCACGGGTGACTACGGCAAGATCAGAATCCTGAAACTGCCGACCAACACCACGGTCAACGGCCCCAGCCAGGTCCAGAGCCAGTTCAACTCCGAACAGGACATCGCCGAGACCATCAGGCTGCTCAGAGGCGGCGACTCCGAAGTCGAGTACGGCAACCTGCTCGCGGTGCCGCTGGACGGCGGACTGCTCTACGTCGAGCCGGTCTACGTACGCGGTGGCGGACTCAAGTACCCGCTGCTGCGCAAGGTGCTGGTGTCCTACGGCGGCACCACCGCCTTCGAGGACACGCTCGGCGAGGCGCTGAACAAGGTCTTCGGAGCGGACGGCGCCACCACCCAGCCACCGGACGAGGGCGACGAGGAGGGCGGTACGACGCCTCCGCCGACGTCCGACAACCCGACGGTCCAGGACGCGCTCGACGACGCCCAGAAGGCCTTCGAGGCCGGCCAGGACGCCCTGAAGAAGGGCGACTGGGAGGCGTACGGAAAGGCGCAGAAGGATCTGGAGGACGCGCTCCAGCGGGCCGAGGACGCGCAGTCGCAGCCGGACAGGACCGGCGGCGGCTCGGGCGGAGGCGGCGGGAGCGCGAGCCCGAGCGCGAGTCCCAAGCCGAGCGGCAGCCCCACCGGCACCTAGCGACAGCCGGTTGATCGAATAGCCCACCCCGCGCCGTGATACGGTTGCTTCACAACGGCGCGGGGTGGAGCAGCTCGGTAGCTCGCTGGGCTCATAACCCAGAGGTCGCAGGTTCAAATCCTGTCCCCGCTACTGAAGTCGGCGAACATTTCGTACGACAGCGAAGGCCCGGATCCTTTAAGGATCCGGGCCTTCGTGGTGTGCGAACGCATGTGCCGGGGGCCGGGACGGTCGTGCCGCCGTGGGGAGTTGAGCGAACTGTGTTTGACTTGTCTCTCTGTGGGCATGTCGACAAAACGCTGAAGTGACCTCACTGGCTGCGGTATACCAGGTGTACCCAGGTTGCAGGTGGTGCGACGATGGACGTTATGGGGGACAAGGCAACTCTGTTGGAGACAGGGCGGTTTGTGCAGCCTGCCGACTTTGTGCAGCCGACGGGCGATTTCGTGCAGCCGGAGAACGATGCCTCGCGTCCGACGGGCGGTGCCTCGCAGCCGGTGGGTGAACTGGTGCGACCGGAGGGCGACTTCGCCCTCGACCGGCCGGCCGACCAGGACGAGACGGGGGAGGCCGCCGAGGAGGCGCGCCGGCTGCTCGCCGCGGAGGCCGGCGACGTCGAGGCGATGAGCGTCCTCGGGGCCATGCTGCTGCGCCGCGGTGACCTCGACGGGGCCGAGCCCCATCTGCGGGCCGCGACCGCGGCGGGGGACCGGGCGGCGGCGAACAACCTCGGCGTCCTTCTGCACCAGCGCGGCTATGCCGACGAGGCCGCCGGATGGTGGCGGATCGCCGCCGTCGCCGGGTCGGCCGCGGCCGCGCACGCGCTGGGACGCCACCACCGCGAGCGGGGCGACGAGCCCGCCGCCGAGTACTGGCTGCGGCAGTCCGCCGAGCAGGGGCACACGCTGGGCGCGTACGCGCTCGCCGATCTGCTGGAGCACCGCAGCGACGACCGGGCCGCGCAGTGGATGCGGGCTGCGGCCGAGCGCGGGCACCGGGAGGCGGCGTACCGGCTGGCGCGCGCTCTCGACCGGCAGGCGACGCGGACGGGCGAGGACGGCGCCGACAACGGTGTCGAGCCGGACGCCGCCGTCCTGGACGAGGTCGAGCAGTGGTACCGGCAGGCCGCCGCACGCGGGCACCGCAGGGCCGCGCTGCACCTCGGCGCGATCCTGGAGAAGCGCGGCGACCTCAAGGAGGCCGGGCGCTGGTACCTGACGTCCGCCAAGGACGGCGAGGCGCGCGCCGCCTGTGCGCTCGGCTTCCTGCTGCGGGACGCGGGCGACACCGAGAGCGCCGCCGTGTGGTGGCTGCGGGCCGCGCAGGACGGCGACGGCAACGCCGCGAACGCGCTGGGCGCGCTGCACGCCGAGCGCGGCGAGACGCAGACCGCCGAGCGGTGGTACCGGGCCGCGATGGACGCCGGCGACGTCAACGGCGCGTACAACCTCGGGCTGCTCTGCGCCGAGCAGTCGCGTACCGCGCAGGCCGAGCAGTGGTACCGGCGCGCGGCGTACGCCGGTCACCGCGAGGCGGCGAACGCGCTGGCGATCCTGTTGCTCCAGGGCGGGGACACCTCGGGTGCCGAGCCCTGGTTCTCCAAGGCCGCCGAGGCGGGGAGCGTGGACGCCGCGTTCAACCTCGGGATCCTGTACGCCGGGCGGGGCGAGGAGCGGGCCGGGCTGCGCTGGTACGAGCGTGCGGCGGCCGCCGGACACACGGAGGCGGCCCTGCAGGTCGGCATCGCCCGGCTGCGGGACGGCGACGAACTGGCGGCGGAGCGGCATCTGCGGTGTGCGGCCGGGGGCGGCAGTCCCGAGGCGGCGTACCGGCTGGCGACCGTGCTGGACGCGCGGCGGCCGCCGGAGCCCGCGCATGAGCTGGGGGAGCCGGCGCACGAGAAGACCGAGTGCGAGGAGTGGTACGAGCGGGCGGCCTCCCAGGGGCACCGGCGGGCGCAGGTGCGGGTCGGGATGCTGGCCGCGGCCCGGGGGGACGTGGTGGAGGCGGCCCGGTGGTACCGCGCGGCTGCCGAGGCCGGGTCGCGCAACGGCGCGTTCAATCTGGGGCTGCTGCTGGCCCGGGAGGGCAGCGAGCCCGAGGCGGCCGTGTGGTGGACGCGGGCGGCTGACGCCGGGCACGGGCGGTCGGCTTTGCGGCTCGCCCTGGTCTACGCGCGTCGCGGGGAGCTGGCGGAGGGGAAGCGGTGGGCCGACCGGGCGGTGAGCCTGGGGCCGGAGGAGGTCGCTCAGCGAGCGGCGCGGCTGCGGGACGCTCTGCGGGAGGAGCTGTCGGCGTGAGGGGGTGCCGGGTGCGGGGCGTTGTGGCCGCTGCCTTGGGCTTCGCCCCTCCGCCCCTGCCCGTCCCGTCCTCCAGGAGCGCTGCCCCTTCGACCCCGGCCGTCCTGGGGGCTGCCGCCCCCGGACCCCCGCTTCGGCCCTGAACGGGCCTCGTCCTCAAACGCCGGACGGGCTGGGAGCCGTTAGCGGACCCGCACTGGAACGTGCTGGTCAGCCTCGATCCACGGCTCCCGGAAAAGCGATTTGCCTCTGTCCGCGTCCTTGACGTAATGTTGCGTTCACCGACGCGGGGTGGAGCAGCTCGGTAGCTCGCTGGGCTCATAACCCAGAGGTCGCAGGTTCAAATCCTGTCCCCGCTACTGAAGACCTAGGGCCGGGATCCGTAAGGATCCCGGCCCTAGGTGTGTTCGGGGGTGGGGCGGGTCACGGCCGGTGGCCCACCGCTTCCTCGTAGAGGGCGCGGTTCACCGTTCGCGACTCCGGAAGCGGACTTCCCTCGGCGACGCCCTGGGCCTCGTAGGCCGCCTGCAGACGGGTCGTCGTCGCGGCGCGGATCTCCCAGTCCATGACCAGGGACGGGGTGGATCGGAGGATCGACTCGTCCGCCTCGAGGAGTTCGGCGAGGTAGGTGACGAAGGTCGCATCCTGCTTGTAGTCCGCGGCGAAGTAGGTGTTCAGCGTGCGGATGTAGGCCCGCAGAAGGGCCACCCCCGCGTCCACGTCGTCCTGGAGGAGCGCGGGGCCGTAGAGCATGCCGCCCAGGGGCTCGCCGCGCGGCTGGCCGCCGAGGAAGGCGTACCCTCGCTCGCCGTCCACCTTGCGCCAGACCGGGTCCAGGAGCCACGCGGAGTCGACGCCGCCGTTCTGGAGGGCCGTGAGGACGTCGGCCGAGCCCAGTTGCTGGTACCGGATGTCGGCGAGACCGCCGCCGTGCTTCTCCAGCGCCTTCTCCATCGGGTAGGCGATGACCGATCCCTTGCCGATCATCGTGCCCATCCTGCGGCCGGCCATCGCGACCTGGTTCGCGCTCTCGCCCTCCTTCAGGCGCACCCACAGACCGCTCTTCGACTTCGGCGCCGGTGAGAAGTTCCCGGCGACCCACTTGATGTCGAAGCCGCCCTTGACGCCGTTCATGACGGCCGCCTCCGGAGCCGCCCACAGCGCGTCGATGTCCCCCTTCGCCAGCAGGGGCAGCGCGTCCGGCGTCGGCAGGACCTTCAGTGTGACGTCGAGGCCCTCCTTCTTGAACTCCCCCTTGTCGAGCGCCACTTGCAGCGGGGCCACGTACTCCGCACTCAGAGTCCCCGTGGCGATCGTCAGTTCGCGGGGCTCGGCGAGCGGCTGCGGGGAAGGTGCGCCGGGCAGACAGCGGGCCGGTACGCGGTCGGGGGAGAGGTCCTTCGGGTCGGTCCACGCCTTCGAGCCGCAGCCGTCGACCGGGCGGATCGTGCGGTCGCCGACCGCCTTCGACGAGGAGTCCGACTCGTACGGCGGCGAGCAGGCCGCCGATGCCAGCAGGGCCCCCGCGGCGAGGAGAACGCCGTACGGAGGTGGCCTTCTTCTCATGACTGGCCCCTTCCTCGGTCCCTCGGTGCCCAGGGCGTGAGCAGGCGTCCGGCGAAGCGGATCAGCTCGGAGAAGAGAACGCCGAGGACCGCGACGCAGACGATGCCGACGAACATGACGTCGTTCTGGAACAGCGCGCGCGAGTCGAAGATCAGATGGCCCAGCCCGTTCGTCGCGGCGATCTGCTCCGAGGCGACGATGACCAGGACCGCGACTCCTGCCGCGATACGGGCGCCCACCAGGACGGACGGGAGCGACGCCGGGAGCAGCACGTGCCGGAACATCTGCCACCGCGAGGCGCCGAAGACCTGGCCCGCGTCACGGTGGCCGGCCGGGACGGACATCACCGCGGACATGGTCGAGATCCACACGAAGAAGAACACCGTCGCCGCCACCAGGGCCACCTGCGGGCCCTCGCCCAGGCCGAACATGTTCAGGAAGACCGGCAGCAGAGCCAGCTTCGGCACCACGTACAGGGCGTCCAGCAGCGGCTCCAGCGCGGCGCGTACCAGCGACAGGGAACCCATCAGCAGGCCCAGGGCGTAGCCGGCCGCCGTGCCGGCCGTGTATCCCGCGACGACCCGCTTCAGGGTGGCCCACACGTCCGGCCACAGGTCCCCGGCCGCGGCCCGGTCCCAGCCGTCGGCGAGGATCGTGGAGGGGGCCGGGTAGACCCGGTCGTCGATCCAGGCCTGGGCCGCGGCCAGTTGCCACAGCAGGAGCAGCAGGACGGGCACGGCGAGCGCCAGGGACAGCTCCAGCGCGCGCCGGCGGCGGTGGGTGCGGGCCGGGTGCAGTTCGCGTGGGCCCGGGCGGCGGACGAGGACCGACTCGGCGGGCGGCTTGGTGAGCGTCGTCATGCCGGTACGGCCTCCTTCCGCAGCAGGTCCCACAGCTCGCTCTTCAGGGCGGTGAACTCGGGAGTGGCGCGGATGCCGCCGGTGCGCGGGCGGGGGAAGGGCGGGCGGTGCTCGGCGATGATCCGGCCCGGCCGGGCGGACATCACCAGGACGCGGTCGCCGAGGACGATGGCCTCCTCCAGGCTGTGGGTGATGAAGAGCGTGGTGGTCCTCAGGGACTGCGTGATGTCCAGGAGTTCGTCCTGGAGGATCGTGCGCAGCTGGGCGTCCAGCGCGGCGAAGGGCTCGTCCATCAGCAGGATCTCGGGCTCCACGGCCAGGGCGCGGGCGATCGCCACGCGCTGGCGCATCCCGCCGGAGAGGGCCGCCGGATAGGCGTTCGCGAAGTCCGACAGGCCCATGCGGGCCAGCCACTCGTCCGCTCGGGCGTTCGCCTCGCGGCGCGGGACGCGCTGGATGTCCAGGCCGAAGCGGACGTTCGCGCGGACGGACTTCCAGTCGTAGATGCCGTAGTCCTGGAAGATCATCGCCGCCGGGCGCGGGCTCGTCGCACGGATCTCCAGGGTGCCGGTGCTCGGGCGGAGCAGGCCCGCCGCGATGCGCAGAAGGGTCGACTTGCCGCAGCCGGAGGGGCCGACGACACAGACGAACTCGCCGGGGGCGACGGTCAGATCGAGGGGGCCGAGGGCGTGGACGGTGTGGGGGGTCCGGCCGAAGGCGCGCGTCAGGTCGTTCGCTCTGAGTTTGGGATACGGCTCTCCCACTTCTGTCTCCTCGCGGAGTGCGGAACGGACGTGTGGGTGTCGTCGACCATATGACGGCCCGTCAGATTCCGGAACCCCGCACGCACTTCGCCCGCACGTGCTCCATCCGCATCCCGGGCAGCACGAAGCCCCGGCACTCATCGGTGCCGGGGCTCGGGAAAGGTGGAGGCTAGGCCTTCGCGCAGTTCGGGCAGATGCCGCGGTACGTCACCTCGACGTCCGAGACCGTGAAGCCGAAGCGCTCGGAGGCCGGGAGGTCGGCCATCGGGTTGCCCGTCGGGTGGACGTCCCGGATGGAGCCGCACTGGGCGCAGACCAGGTGGTGGTGGGGCCGGTGGGCGTTGGGGTCGTACCGCTTGGCGCGCTTGTCGGTGGAGACCTCGAGCACCTCGCCGAGGGTGACCAGCTCGCCCAGGGTGTTGTAGACGGTCGCCCGGGAGATCTCGGGCAGCTTGGCGACGGCCCGCGCGTGCACCTCGTCCGCCGTCAGGTGGACGTGGTCGCCGGCGAGAACCTCGGCCACGACGCGGCGCTGCGCGGTCATCCGCCATCCGCGTCCGCGCAGTCGTTCCAGAAGGTCGCTCATGGAGAACACCTTAACAGAGGAGGACCAGGTTCCGAATGGGTGTGACTTTGGAGCTCTGTTTGACTTAGACAAAGTCCAGTATAGGATCGGATCATCTTCGGCTACTGGACAGGAGTGGCTGGAGTTGCTCGAACCTACGCAGGAGGCGCATGTGACCCAGGGACCGCTCACGACGGAGGCCGGTGCTCCGGTGGCCGACAACCAGAACAGCGAGACCGCGGGCATCGGCGGCCCGGTCCTCGTCCAGGACCAGCTCCTGCTGGAGAAGCTCGCCCACTTCAACCGGGAGCGCATCCCGGAGCGCGTGGTGCACGCACGCGGCGCCGGCGCCTACGGCACCTTCACGGTGACCGCGGACGTCACCCCGTACACCCGCGCCGCCTTCCTCTCCGAGGTCGGCAAGCAGACCGAGACCTTCCTGCGCTTCTCCACGGTGGCCGGCAACCTCGGCGCGGCGGACGCCGTGCGTGACCCGCGCGGCTGGGCGCTGAAGTTCTACACCGAGGAGGGCAACTACGACCTCGTCGGCAACAACACCCCGGTGTTCTTCATCAAGGACGCCATCAAGTTCCCGGACTTCATCCACACCCAGAAGCGCGACCCGTACACGGGCAGCACCGAGCCGGACAACGTCTGGGACTTCTGGAGCCTGAGCCCCGAGTCGACGCACCAGGTGACCTGGCTGTTCGGCGACCGCGGCATCCCGGCGTCGTACCGCCACATGAACGGCTACGGCTCGCACACCTACCAGTGGAACAACGAGGCGGGCGAGGTCTTCTGGGTCAAGTACCACTTCAAGACCGACCAGGGCATCAGGAACCTCACCCAGCAGGAGGCGAACCGGCTCGCCGGTGAGGACCCCGACTCCCACCAGCGCGACCTGCGTCAGGCCATCGAGCGCGGGGAGTTCCCGAGCTGGACCGTGCAGGTGCAGATCATGCCGGCGGCGGACGCGGCGACGTACCGCTTCAACCCGTTCGACCTCACCAAGGTGTGGCCGCACGAGGACTACCCGCCGATCGAGATCGGCCGGCTGGAGCTCAACCGCAACCCGCAGAACGTCTTCGCGGAGGTCGAGCAGTCGATCTTCTCCCCGGCGCACTTCGTGCCCGGCATCGGGCCGTCCCCGGACAAGATGCTCCAGGGCCGCCTCTTCGCGTACGGCGACGCCCACCGCTACCGCGTCGGCATCAACGCCGACCACCTGCCGGTGAACCGCCCGCACGCCACCGAGGCGCGCACCAACTCCCGTGACGGCTCCCTGTACGACGGCCGCCACGGCGGCGCGAAGAACTACGAGCCGAACAGCTTCGGCGGCCCGGCGCAGACGGACCGCCCGCTGTGGCAGCCGTTCGCCGGCTTCACCGCCGGCACCGGCAACCACGAGGCCCCCGCCCACGCGGAGGACAACGACTTCGTGCAGGCGGGCGACCTGTACCGCCTGATGTCGGAGGACGAGAAGGAGCGGCTGATCGCCAACCTGGCGGGTGCCCTGGCGCCGGTCTCGCGCGAGGACATCGTCGAGCGGGCGATCGACAACTTCCGCCGGGCGGACGACGACTTCGGCAAGCGGCTGGACGCCGCGGTCCAGGCCCTGCGCGGCTGATCACCAGCACTGGATCGCCTGCCGAGGCGGACGGGCCGGGTTCCTTCGGGGACCCGGCCCGTCGTGCGTGCTCAGGCGGGCACGTGCTGTCGTACGGGTGCCCAGCAGCGGATGATGTCGCGGACCGAGACGATGCCGACGGGCTCGCCGCGGTCCAGGACGATCAGATGCCGGAAGCCGCCGTGCGCCATGGCGCGGGCCGCCTCCTCCAGGGTCCATGCCGGGGCGGCGAACACGACGTCGGTGGTGGTGTGGTCATGGGCGCGTTCGGCGTCCGGGCTCTGGCCGAGGCCGACGGAGTTCAGGATGTCGCGTTCGGTGAGGATGCCGATACCGCCCGCGTCGGGGTCGTGGACCACGGCCGCGCCGACCCGGCGGGTGGACATGAGTGCGGCTGCCTGGCGAAGGGTGTGGGTGGGGCCGATGGTGAGGACCACGGTGCTCATGGCGTCACGTACGAGCATGGATGGAGCCACCTCCTGATGTGCCCCCGCACCGATTGTTCATGGATTCACAAATTCACAAGTGGGGGGACTCTCAGAGTGACAGGTAAAGAGGGGGTCAACAAGGGGGCGCTCAGTAGCGCTCGTTGAGGTACCCCAGGAGCTCGTCGTGCAGCAGGCCGTTCGAGGCGGCGGCGTTGCCGCTGTGCGGGCCGGGGCGGCCGTCGAGGCCGGTGAAGGTGCCGCCCGCCTCCGTCACGATGATCGCGTTGGCGGCCATGTCCCACAGGGAGAGCTCGGGCTCGGCGCAGATGTCCACCGAACCCTCGGCGACCATCATGTACGGCCAGAAGTCGCCGTAGGCGCGCGTGCGCCAGACCTCGCGCGTCAGATCGAGGAAACCGTTCAGCCGGCCCCGCTCCTCCCAGCCGCCGAGCGAGGAGTACGCGAACGAGGCGTCCGACAGCTTCGAGACCTGGGAGACGCGCAGCCGGGACGCCGACGACAGGCTGCGGCCGGCGAAGGCGCCGTGTCCCTTGGCGGCCCACCAGCGCCGGCCGAGCGCGGGCGCCGACACGAGACCGACGACCGGCTGGAAACCGCCCTCGACGGCCTCCATGAGGGAGATGAGCGTGGCCCAGACGGGGACGCCGCGCACGTAGTTCTTGGTGCCGTCGATCGGATCGATGACCCAGCGGCGGGGCCCGGTGCCCTCGACGCCGTACTCCTCCCCGAGGATCGCGTCTCTCGGGCGGGCGCGCTGCAACTGGCCCCGGATCAGCTCCTCGGCGCCCTTGTCGGCCTCGCTCACGGGGGTCATGTCCGGCTTCGTCTCGACCTTGAGGTCGAGGGCCTTGAATCGGTCCATGGTGGTGGCGTCGGCGGCGTCCGCGAGGACGTGGGCGAGGCGGAGATCGTCGAGGTAGTCCGGCATGGGACGAACGCTATCTGCCGTGGTCGGGCTGGGGCTACTAGGCCAGGGGCTCGTGGGCGGGTTGTGCACGGTTGGCGGGGTGCCCGTGTGCATACCATCGGTGCGCCGTGTGCTCGGCCTGTCTGCCCGCCCCGAGGAGAGGCGCGGCCGGGTGGCCGGCAGCCGTCTGCCGAGCGCCTGCTCAGTCCCCGAGGGTGCCGCGACGGCTTCGTCGCCGTCTGCGGAGCGTGTACTCAGTCGTCGGGGAGAGGCGCGGTCGACGGCTTCGTCGCCGTGTGCCGAGCGTCTGCTCGGTCGTCGGGGAGAGGCGCGGTCGACGGCTTCGATGCCGCCCGCCGTGCGTCCTCTCGGTCGGCGGGGACCCGCGCGCCCCGGCCCCCTGGCGCCCCCGCATGCCCTCGCGAACCCTTGACAGTGCCCCCGTGCGCGTCAAATCTGGGCGCAGAGTCGCTCCTCCCCGGGAGGCGAAGATGCCTGCAGCGCGGGAATCCCTGCTGGACGCCGCTTTCACGGCGCTGGCGCGCCGGTCGTGGTCCGCCGTGCGGATGGTGGACGTGGCCGCGGCGGCCGGAGTGTCCCGGCAGACGCTGTACAACGAGTTCGGCAGCAAGGAAGGGCTCGCGCGTGCGCTCGTGAGGAGGGAGGCCGACGGCTACCTCGCCGGCGTGGACCGCGCCCTCGCCACCCCCAGCGACGCCCGCGACCGCCTCACCGCCGCCGCGGAGTGGACCGCCGGCCTCGCCCGGGACAACGCCCTGGTGCGCGCCATGCTCACCGGCTGCTGGGGCGAACGCCTGCCCTCGCCGACCCTGTCCGCCGTCCCGTCCTCCTCGGCGGTCCCGGCGCAGCGCCGCGCCGACGGGCCCCTGCCGTCACCCGGTGACTTCGTGGCCATCGTGCGCGACCGCGCCGTATCGGTACTGGCCGGGCCCGGCAACAGCAAGCCCGACACCGCCGACCTCGCCCGCTCCTGCGAACTCGTCGTGCGGCTGGCCCTGTCCTGTGTCGCCGCCCCACCCGGCGAGGGAGGGGTCGCCGATCTCGTACGCAGCGCGCTGTACCGGCAGTTGCCGGGCTGACCCGGTGGGACGGACGGGCCTCACTGCGCGGATCCGGACAGTTGCAGGCCGATGACGCCCACGATCACCAGCGTGATCGACAGGATCTTCAGCGTCGACACGATGTCCCCGAGGAAGACCATGCCGTAGATCGCCGTGCCCGCCGCGCCGATCCCCGTCCACACCGCGTACGCCGGCCCGACGTCGAGCTTGCGCAGCGAGAGCGTCAGCAGTCCGAAGCTGCCGAGGGCGAAGATGCAGAAGGCGACCGTCGGCCAGAGCCGGGTGAAGCCGTGCGACAGCTTCAGACAGACGGCGAAGCCGGTTTCGAGCAGCCCCGCCACGATGACCAGCAGCCACGCCATGTGCTGTCCTCCCGTATCCCCACGTACTGTGACCGCTTCGTCAGGCTTGGATCCGGCTCGGTGCGATTATGCCTTTACCGGACTCACAGGAAGACAAACAACGCGAAGGTCAATCGCCTTCCTCAGCCGCCTTCCTCAGTCGCCTTCCTTGCGCTCACGCGTGGCCAGCAGTCGTCGCAGCGAGTACAACCGCGCGGGATCGGCGTGCCCCTGTGCGACCCAGTCGTCCAGCGCGCAGTCCGGTTCGTCATGACTGCACGCACGCGGACAGCCCTCGGTTCCCGACTCCAGGTCGGGGAAGGCGTGGATCACCCGCGAGGGATCGACGTGTGCCAGGCCGAACGACCGCACCCCGGGGGTGTCGATCACCCAGCCGTCCATCTCCGGCAACGGCAGGGCCAGCGCCGACGTCGTCGTGTGCCGGCCGCGTCCCGTCACCGCGTTCACATGCCCCGTCGAACGCCGGCGCTCGTGCGGCACCAGAGCGTTCACCAAGGTCGTCTTGCCCACGCCGGAGTGGCCGACGAACGCCGTGACCCGGCCGCCCAGTTGCTCGCGCACCCGGTCCGCGGCGTCCCCGGCCTCCAGTTCCGCACGGCTGGTGACGACGTAGGGGATGTCCAACGCCCCGTACAGCTCCAGGATTTCGTCCGGTGCCGCCAGGTCCGACTTGGTCAGCACCAGCAGCGGTTCGAGCCCTCCGTCGAACGCCGCCACCAGACAGCGGTCGATCAGCCGGGGCCGCGGCTCGGGGTCGGCGAGGGCGGTGACGATGGCGAGTTGGTCGGCGTTGGCGACCACCACCCGCTCGAACGGATCGTCGTCGTCGGCGGTGCGGCGCAGCACCGAACTGCGCTCCTCGATCCGCACGATGCGCGCGAGGGTGTCCTTGTTGCCGGACAGATCGCCGACCAGTGCCACCCGGTCCCCGACCACCGCGGCCTTGCGGCCGAGTTCGCGGGCCTTCATCGCCATCACGACCCGGTCGTCGACGAGGCAGGTCAGCCGCCCCCGGTCGACGGTGAGGACCATGCCCTCGGCGGCGTCCTCGTGCTTGGGCCGGATGTTCGTACGGGGTCGGGTGTTCCGGCGTCCCGGGCGGGTGCGGATGTCGTCCTCGTCGGTGTGCTTGCCGTAGCGGCGCATGGCGGTGTCCCTACGCCCCGAGCATCCCGGTCCACAGCTCGGGGAAGTCCGGCAGGGTCTTCGCCGTCGTGGCCACGTTCTCGATCCGCACGCCGTCGACCGCGAGGCCGATGATCGCGCCGGCGGTCGCCATGCGATGGTCCTCGTAGGTGTGGAAGACGCCGCCGTGCAGCCGGCGCGGGCGGATGTGCAGGCCGTCGGCGGTCTCGGTCACGTCACCGCCGAGTTCGTTGATCTCCTTGGTGAGCGCGGCCAGCCGGTCCGTCTCGTGCAGCCGCAGGTGCGCGACCCCGCGCAGGGTGGAGGGGGAGTCCGCGAGCGCCGCCACGGCGGCGATGCCCGGGGTGAGTTCGCCGACCTCGCTCAGGTCCACGTCGATGCCGTGCACGGCACCCGAACCGGTGAACACGAGCCCGTACTCGGTGAGTTCGCAGGAACCGCCCATCTCGGTGAAGATCTCCCGCAGCCGGTCACCGGGCTGGGTGGTGCGGGCCGGCCAGTCCGGGACGAGCACCTTGCCGCCGGTCACCAGCGCCGCCGCCAGGAACGGCTGGGCGTTGGACAGGTCCGGCTCGATGGTCAGATCACGGCCGAGCAGGGCGCCCGGCGTGACCCGCCAGACGTTCGGCTCGCCGCCCGACTCCGGGGTGTCCACCTGGGCGCCGACGGCGCGCAGCATGTCCACGGTCATGCGGATGTGCGGCATGGAGGGCAGCGAGGAGCCGGTGTGCCGGACCTCGACGCCCTGGTTGAAGCGCGGTCCCGACAGCAGCAGCGCCGACACGAACTGGGACGACGACGAGGCGTCGATCTCCACCGCGCCGCCCTCCAGCGCACCCCCGCCGTGCACGGTGAGCGGCAGCGCGCCCCGGCCGTCGTCGTCGATCCGGGCGCCCAGGGCGCGCAGGGCGTCGATCACTCCGTGCAGGGGACGTTCGTACGACCGGGGGTCGCCGTCGAAGCGGACGGGACCGTCGGCGAGCGCGGCGACCGGCGGCAGGAAGCGCATCACCGTGCCGGCGTTGCCGACGTCGACCGTGGCCGGGCCCCGCAGGCCCGCCGGGAGCACCCGCCACGCCTCGCCGGTGCCCTCCGGGCCGACGCCTTCCTCGATGCCGACACCCATGGTGCGCAGGGCGCCGGCCATCAGCAGGGTGTCGCGGGAACGCAGCGGGCGGCGCAGCCAGCCCGGCTCGCTCGCCAGGGCGGCGAGGACGAGGGCGCGGTTGGTGACCGACTTGGACCCCGGCACGTGGACCGTCGCGTCGACGGGTCCGCTCGCGTGCGGGGCGGGCCAGAGGGCGGTGTGTGCGGCGGGGTTTTGGGCCATGGGTTCACTTTATAAGCAGGCGGGGGCTCGGGTGCGGCGCCGTGGGGGCCGGTCGCGCGGTTCGCCGCGCCTCCGCAGACGCTGCCCTTCGGGGCGCGTCACAGTTCCAGCAACCACCTTCCCCCGCCTATCAGCGAACACAGCGACACCGCGTGGAACAGGAACAGCCACAGCCCCGCCGGCACATGCGTCAGCCGGGACAGCTGGTCCGCGTCCGAGTCGCCCGCCCCGCCCCGTGACCGCTTCGCCTGCAGCTCGAAGGCCGGCCTGACGCCGCCCACGAGGAGGAACCAGACCACGGTGTACGCGAACGCGGCCTGGATCTGGGGTCCCGCGAGCCACGACACCACCACGAACGTGCCGCCCGTGACGAACACCGTCAGTGCCCCGTAGGCATTGCGGATCATCACCAGCATCGCCACCAGCAGGGCGGTCGCCAGCCACAGCAGGAGCGTGATCCGGCCCGCGCCCAGCAGCGCTGCGCCGCCCAGGCCCAGCAGCGGGGGAGCCGTGTAGCCGGCGGCCGCGGTGAGGATCATGCCGATGCCGTGCGGCTTGCCGCGGCTGACGGTGAGGCCGCTGGTGTCGGAGTGCAGGCGTATGCCGGTCAGCGTCCGGCCGGTCAGCAGCGCGACCAGGCCGTGGCCGCCCTCATGGGCGATGGTGATGGCGTTGCGCGAGAGGCGCCACAGGTTGTGCGGGACGACCACGGCGAGCGCGGCGACCAGTGTGGCGAGCACCACCCACAGATCCGGGTCGGGCTGGGTGCCGGCGACCTCGTCCCAGAGGGAGGCGAGCGAGGCGGATGCGGTGCTGTCCATGGAGGGCTTTGGCTCCCTTGGGGTCGGACGGAATCTGGCAGTGTGGCACGCGCGCATGGGCGTCAGCTGAGACGCCGGCCCGGCAGCGATCGTTCCTCGTGGCAAACGCACAGGTCACAGCGCGGGAGTCGGGAATGAGCCGAGGCGTACCGGGTCACTGCCCGCCGGCGTAGCGGCGGGCCAGGGCGATCAGGGCGGCCCGGCCGCTCCGGTCCGTGCGGTTCCTGAGGCTCGCGAGGTGTTTCTCGACGGTGCGTGGCGAGAGGAAGAGGTGCTCGGCGATCTCCTGGTTGCCGAGTCCCCGGCCGAGCAGGCGCAGCACCTCGTACTCCCGCGCGGTCACCCCCGCCCGCCGCAGCTCCTGCGGAATCGAGTCGTGGCCCCGGCGACGGCGGGAAACGGGCGAGCCCGCCTCCCGCAGCAGGGCGCGGCAGGCCGCCGCCACCCGTGTCGTGCCCCGGTCGTGGAAGAACTGCTCGGCGGCGGACAGCCACTCGACGGGGTGCCCCCAGCCGTCGGCGAGCGCCGCGGAGGCGCCCAGGCGCAGACACAGGTGACGGGCCAGGGGGATGGCCTCGGTCCCGGTCAGTGCCTCCTCGGCCGCCTTGGCGGCCTCGCCGGCGCGGCCTTCGCGGCCCAGCAGCACGGCCCGGGACCACCCGGCGAAGGGCCGGTCCCAGTGGACCTGGCTGAGCCGGTCCGCGACGGGCCCGTCCAGCTCCGCCCAGCCGGCCGCGCCCCGCACGGTACGCAGGAGCAGGTACGGGCCCAGGAATCCGGTGACCCCGCGGGTGCTGGGCAGGGCGCGCATGGCCCGGTCCGCCTCGGTGAACTCGGCCAGCGCCCGTTCGGGTTCCTCGCGCAGCAGGGAGCAGATGCCCTGGGCCCAGCCCCACACGGAGGTGTCGGCGTAGCCCCAGAGCGCTCCGGCGCTCCGTCCGGCCAACGCGCTCTCCATGGCGTGCAGCGCGGCCTGGAGCTTGTCCCGCTCGCCGCGGGAGGCGGCGATGATGGCGTCCACTCCGACGCCGATCAGCTGCACCTCCCCCAGCCGCAGTCTGCGGGCCGTCGTCCGCAGCCGCCCGGCGGCCTCCAGGGCCCGGTCCTGCTCGTCGCGCAGCACGTGGGCCTGCGCCAGATGCATGTCGGCCCAGGCCGTCATCAGCACGGCACCGGTCTCCTCGGCCGCCCTGCGCGCGGCCAGCAGCCGATCGGTCCCGGTGATCCGGATCCGGTCCAGTACGCCGAGTTCCAGCAGGCCGCGTATCCGCCAGACCGGCAGCGCATGGGCGTCGGCCGTGGCCACCAGGCGTTCGAAGACCTTCTCCGTCTCGGCCAGGTCCAGGGGCCGCAGGCAGTACCCCAGCATGTTCAGCGCCTTGCAGCTCACCTCCGGCAGCCCGATCGCCTCGGCGGTCGCCACGGCCCCCTCGGCCAGGGCCCTGGCGCTCTCCAGCCGGTCCGGGCGCCGCGAGTTGAGCACCAGGTGCGCGGCGACCGAGTCCAGGGCGGCGCGGGACGCCGGGTCCGGCTCGGCGCCGAGCAGCTCCCGTGCCCGCCGCACCGAGGTCAGGCCCTCCTCCCACTGCTGCGCGGTGGCCGCGGCCCTGGCCCGGATCAGGAAGCCCGCGGCGCGGCGGACGGGCGGCGCGCCGCACGCGGTCAGCACCCGGTCCAGCCGGTCGCCGAGCTCCGGGACGCGCCGGACGTCGCCGGTGAGGACGAGCGTCCCCAGGAGCTCCTCCAGCAGCCCGGCCACGGCCTCGGGCGGGGCGTCCGTCGCGCCGGCGGTCAGCTCCAGGCCCCGGTCGAGGAGTTCCACCGCGGTCAGCAGAGCGCCGCGCAGGACCGCCTGCCGGCCCGCCCGGGTGAGCAGGACGGCCGCCCGTGCCCGCTGCCCGCCGGCGACGCACAGCTCCGCGGCCAGGCGGTACAGGTCGTCGCCCGGGCCACCGCCGATCAGGCCGTCGGGCTCCACGGCCCGCCGGGCAGGACGGCCGGCGTCCCGTGGCAGCGGCCCTGTCGCGTCGGCGGACTCGATCGCGTCGGCGGCGGCGAGGCAGAGCGCCGCGCGTTCCGCGGGCAGCAGCCGGCGGCTGATGGCGTCGGCGGTCAGGGCGTGCCGGAAGGAGTGCCAGCCGGGCTCCTCGGCGGTCGCGCCGTCGGTGACCAGATGGGCGTGTGCCGCCTGCCGCAGCTGGCGGAGCGCCGTCGTCCGGTCGACTCCCGCGACGCGGGCGGCGATGTCCACGGGGAAGCGCCTGCCCAGCACGGCCGCCGCTTCCAGAAGGGCGACGCCGGGCGGCTCCAGGTGGTCCACGCGCTGCAGGACGGCGGCGGCGACCGTCGCGGGCACACCGGCGTCCAGCGAGCCGGTCACCGTCCAGCCGTCGCCCCGCCGCCGGACGAGGCTGCCGCTGTCGACCATGGCGGTCAGCAGCTCCTCCACGACGAAGGGGACGCCTTCGGAGACGGCGTGCAGCCGGTCCAGTACGGCCGCCGGCACCTTGCCCGCGTCGTCGTGGCCCAGACAGCGGGCCGCCAGTTCCGCGGTGTGCGCGGGGCCGAGGCCGGCGAGGCGCAGAGTGCGGGCCGAACGGCGGGACGCGGCGGCCTCGGCGAGGTCGAGTGCGGGACCGGGCCCCCCGCGCAGCGTGGCCAGCAGGACGGCCCGCCGGCCGGGGAGGTTGTCCGTGAGGTAGTCGACGATGGTGAGCGTGTCGGCGTCCGCGTCGTGCAGGTCCTCCAGCACCAGGACACAGCCGCCGGAGCGTCCGAGGGCCGTCAGGAGTCGCAGCACCGCCTCGGCGTAGCCCACCAGCGGCGCGCCGTCCTGCGGCGCCAGCCCGCACAGCCGTGACAGGAGCGGTTCGTAGGGGCCGAGGTCCCCGTCCTCGGGCGCCCCTTCGCCGCGCAGTCCGGAGAACACGGCCTCCGCCAGCGGTCGCAGCGGCACGGCGCGTCCGGCGGACGCGGCCCGCCCGCGCAGCACCCGGAATCCGGAGCTCATGGCGGCGGCGGCGGTCTCCTCGACGAGGCGTGACTTGCCGATGCCCGGCTCGCCCAGCACGAAGACCGACGAGCCCCGCCCCTCGCCCGCCGATGCGACGGCCGTGGTCAGAAGGTCCCGCTCCGGTTCTCTGCCGACCAGCGCCGATGACGACAACGACGACACTCAGGCCCCCCTGCGACCTTTTCCGGGATGTCCCAGCCCTTTTCCGGGATGCCCCGCCGGTCCCCGTCGAATACTCCTTCGAGCGCGTACAGCGTAGTACCCACAAGTCACAGGGGCCGCGCCACTACATGGGGGCTCTTCCCCGATGTCGGCGGTGGCCGGCGGGCGGCACGCTTTCCTCCAGCAGGGCACGGGGGACAGGGCATGGCTCGGGGGGACATGCCCTGCCTGCTGTTCTTTCTTCGATCGGGGGTTGCCGACATGTCTTCAACGCCGCGTGGCGTCGGATGGATCACCGCCGGGCTTCTGGGCGTGGCGCTGTGCGGGTGCTCGTCGCTCACCGCCGGTACGGGAGGGGATTCCGGCGGATCGCCGTCGACGGGCTCGGCGGCGGACGGACCGGACGTACCGGCGTTCGCCGCGGACCTGGAGCGGGTGTGCACGGACGGGCTCGGCTACCCGGGGCTGCCCGCGTACGACCGCACGAAGAAGACCGTGCACCCGGCGATGCTCATGAACAGGTCCGGTGACGACTGGTCGCAGTCCGAGCCGTCCGCCGGCGACTACCCCAAGGGCTGGTTCCTCGGCTACGCGGCCAAGCCGGCCAAGGCCGAGCTGGTCGTCTGCGTCGAGCGCACCAAGGCGACCGCGACCGGCAAGGTGTGCGACATGGAGGGTGACGACGGCAAACCGTTCAAGGTGCGCACGTACAACACCTCGTACCTCCTGAAGGTCGTCGAGGCACGCACCGGCAAGGAGCTGTACCGGCACACGGGGGAGGCCAGGTCCGACGAGTGCCCGGTGTACATGCTCACCTCGGAGGGCGAGGACGCGGACAAGTACTACAACGAAGTGCGGCCCAAGGACTTCCGCAAGAACGTCGGACCCTTCATCGCGCCGTAGGCTTCGGCCCGGCCGTCCCGTCCACGCCCCTCCTCCGGAGGACCGCATGCCCGTCACGACCACCACCGTCGACCTCACCGGGCTCAGCGCCGCCCGCGGCGGCTCCCGTCGGCTCACCGGCCATCTCACCCGGCCCGCCGGGCCGGGCCCGTGGCCCGGTGTCGTCGTGGTCCACGAGGCGCTGGGCGTCAATGACGTGATGCACCGCCAGGCGGACCGGCTCGCGAGCGCCGGGTACCTCGTCCTGATGCCGGACCTCTTCACCGACGGAGGGGCCGTGCGCTGCCTGGTGCCGACCTTCCGGGCGGCCCTGTCCGGACACGGCCGTGCCTTCCACGACATCGGGGCGGCCCGCACCCGCCTCGCCCAGGATCCCGACTGCACCGGGCGGATCGGCGTCATCGGCTTCTGCATGGGCGGCTCGTTCGCCCTCCTCGCGCTGAGCGACGGCGAGTTCGACGCCGCCTCCGTCAACTACGGCCGTCCGCCGAAGGATCTCGACGCGGCGCTCGACGGCGCCTGCCCCGTCGTCGCGAGCTACGGGGCCCGCGACCGTACGCTGCGCGGCGCGGCGCCCGCACTGGAGGCGGCGCTCGACCGGCTCGGCGTCGTCCACGACGTCAAGGAGTACCCGCGGGCCGGGCACTCCTTCCTCAACGACGCCGAGGTCGGACCGCGCGCCCTGCGTCCGCTGATGCGTGTCGCCGGGATCAGGCCGCACCCGGAGTCCGCCGTCGACGCCTGGCGGCGCATCGACGAGTTCTTCGCCGCACACCTCACGGCGGAAGACCGGAAGGGCTGATCGACGGCGGAGCGCCGTGGCTCGTGCGGAAGCGGTCTGCCACTCTTGAACGTCAGCTCGGAGGGGTGATTGCAGATGTGCGGACGGTATGCGGCCAGTCGTGGGCCCGAGGATCTCGCGGGAATCTTCGAGATCGAGAAGTGGGAGCCCGAGGAGACCCTCGAGGCGGACTACAACGTGGCTCCGACCAAGGAGGTCCACGTCGTCCTCGACCGCACCTTGAAGGACGCGGACGACCCGCGGCCGGTCCGGCAGCTGCGCAAGCTGAAGTGGGGACTGGTGCCCAGCTGGTCCAAGACCCCCGAGAGCGCCTTCAAGATGATCAACGCGCGCGCGGAGACGGTGCACGAGAAGCCGTCGTACCGGCGGGCGTTCACCTCCCGGCGCTGCATCATCCCCGCCGACGGCTACTACGAGTGGGTCACCGGCACGCAGGAGCGGGACCTGGAGGTCGAGGGGAAGCGGAAACGGCCGCGCAAGCAGCCGTACTTCGTGCTGCCCGCCGACGGGTCGGTGTTCGCGATGGCCGGACTGTACGAGTTCTGGCGGGACAGCACGCTGCCGGACGAGCACCCGCAGGCCTGGTGGGTGACCTGCTCCGTCATCACCACGGAGGCCGAGACGACCCCGCTGGCCGTCGCGCCCGAGGAGGGCCCGCACACGCTCGCCGAGATCCACCCCCGGATGCCGCTGATGCTGACACCGGACCGCTGGGACGCCTGGCTCGACCCGTCCCGCAAGGACCCCGAGGAACTGCGCACGCTGCTGACCGCGCCGCCCGCCGGGCTGATGCGCGCCTATCCCGTCTCCACGCTGGTCAGCAACGTCCGCAACAACGGCCCGGAGCTGCTGAAGGAGCTGGACGGGCCCGAAGAGGGCACACTTTTCTGACGTGACGACCGAGTCTGATGTGACGACCGAGATCATCGGTACGGATGCGGGGGACGCCCGCATCACCTGGCACCGTGCGAAGAAGGCACGGCTGGTCCTGGCCGCGAGCCACGGCGCCGGCGGCGGCATCGGGGCGCGTGATTTGGTGGCGCTCGCCGAGGTCCTGCCCGCCCACGGCGTGACCGTCGCCCTCGTCGAGCAGCCCTGGCGGGTGGCCGGCAAGAAGGTGGCGCCCGCGCCGAGGACGCTGGACGTCGGCTGGCGGGGCGTGTGGCCCGCGCTCGCCGCGCCGGGGCTGCCCGTGATCTCCGGCGGCCGCAGCGCGGGCGCCCGCGTCGCCTGCCGTACCGCCGTCGAACTCGGCGCGCACGCCGTGCTCGCGCTCAGCTTCCCCCTGCACCCGCCGGGCAGGCCCGAGAAGTCCCGCGCCGAGGAACTGCTCGGCGCCGGGGTGCCCACCCTCGTCGTCCAGGGCGGCAACGACCCCTTCGGCAGCCCCGAGGAGTTCCCGGCCGGCGACCACGAACTGGTCGAGGTGCCGTACGGCGATCACGGCTTCGCGGTGCCCAAGCGGGCGCCCCTCGGCCAGGACGAGGCCGTGGCGATCATCACGGACGCGGCGGTGAAGTGGGCCGGGTCACTGAGGTAAAGCTTCGGGAATGATGCGGACCCGGCCTCTGTTGTGGCGGACACGGGTGCTGAAGCACCAGCGCCGATGTCGTAGGAGAGGGAGTCCGCCGCATGGGTTCGACCCACTGCCAGAGCCGCAGCAGCCGCGCCGACCTGGACTGGACGGTGCTGCACGCGGCCAAGACCGCTCCTATTCGAGGGGCGGCGGGTACGGCAGGTCGTCTATCCTCCGATTCAGGTGGGACCGGTTTCGGCCCTGCCCGCAATCTTGAGGAGGTGGGTCCGGTTCCCGGTACCGACGCAGGGACCGACAACGGCCAGGCGGAGCAGCCCGAGGGCCTGGGCACGAGCGTGGACCCGTCCACGGAGTCGACCGCCGAGCGCAGCGCGCGCTTCGAGCGGGACGCGCTCGAATTCCTCGACCAGATGTATTCGGCCGCACTGCGCATGACGCGCAACCCGGCCGACGCGGAGGACCTGGTGCAGGAGACGTACGCCAAGGCGTACGCGTCCTTCCACCAGTTCCGCGAGGGCACCAACCTCAAGGCGTGGCTGTACCGGATCCTCACCAACACCTTCATCAACTCGTACCGCAAGAAGCAGCGTGAACCCCAGCGCTCCGCGGCCGAGGAGATCGAGGACTGGCAGCTCGCGCGTGCCGAGTCGCACATGTCGACGGGTCTGCGCTCCGCGGAGTCGCAGGCGCTCGACCACCTGCCGGACTCGGACGTGAAGGAAGCGCTCCAGGCCATCCCCGAGGAGTTCCGCATCGCCGTGTATCTGGCCGACGTAGAGGGCTTTGCGTACAAGGAGATCGCGGACATCATGGGGACACCCATCGGTACGGTGATGTCCCGGCTGCACCGGGGCCGCCGTCAACTGCGCGGCATGCTCGAGGACTACGCCCGTGAGCGCGGGCTGGTCCCGGCCGGCGCCGGAGAGTCGAACGAAGCGAAAGGCTCGGGCTCATGAGCTGCGGAGAGCCGCACGAGACGGACTGCTCTGAGGTACTCGATCATCTCTACGAGTTCCTCGACAGCGAGATGCCGGACGTCGACCGCGACAAGTTCAAGCAGCACTTCCAGGAGTGCTCGCCGTGCCTGGAGAAGTACGGGCTCGAAGAGGCCGTGAAGAAGCTGGTCAAGCGGTGCTGCGGACATGACGACGTGCCCACCGACCTGCGCGCGAAGGTCCTCGGACGGCTCGATCTGATCCGTTCCGGACAGGCCGTGCCCGAGCACGACGTCTCGGCAGCGCCACAGGAATCCTGAACGCACGCCCGTCACTCGAACGTGCTAATCCCCCGGTCGTAGCACCACGAACCTCCCCCTCGCCGCCCTAGGCTCCCATGCCTGAAGCGCGCGGCCGGGGAGGGGCGTATGGAAGCGACACCCGTACGGGCCCGTGTCTACATCGGCCTCGTCGCTCTCGGTGCCCTGTGGTGTCTGCACGCACTGCCGTCGACGCGCACCCCCTGGTGGGCCGTGGTCCTGCTGGCCGCGCTCTACGCCGGGGGTGAGCGGCTGTCCGGCTCGTTCTACCCGGTGCTCCTCGCCGCCGCCTTCCTGCTGTCACCGTCCGCCGCCGCGCTGGTCGCGGTGCCGGGGGCGCTGATCGCCCCGGCCGGCGGCAGGCCCCAGCCGCTGCGGCGGCTGTGGCGCGCCGCCCAGCTGGTGGTCGCCGTGTGGCCGGCCGCATGGGTGTACCGGACGCTGGGCGAGCGGGAGGCCGTGGTGGCGGCCGACTTCCCGCATGTGCTGGTGCACGCCGGAGCCGCGGTCCTGACGTTCTGCGTGGTCCTGACCGCGCTGGACGGCGGGATCCTCGCGCTCGCCGAGCGCCGGCCGGTACGCCGGGCCTGGCGCGGGCTGTTCCCGCGCTCGCTCGCCCCGATCGCCGTGCACGGTCTCGCCGGGCTGATGATGGCCGTGCTGTGGCGCAGTCCCTACGGCCCCGTCTCCGCGCTGCTCGTGCTGCTGCCGATGTGCGTCTCGTGGTGGGCGTCCGCCCAGTACCACCGGGAACGCTCGGCCCACCAGGCCACCATCCGGGCGCTCGTCCAGGCCGTCGACATCAAGGACGGCTACACCCGCGGCCACAGCGAGCGGGTCGGCCGGGCCACCATGATGATCGCCCGTGAGCTGGGCCTGGCCGACGAGCGCATCGAGGTGCTCCGCTTCGCCGGGATCCTGCACGACGTCGGCAAGCTCGGCGTGCCCACCCGGTTGCTGCGCAAGAACGGGCCGCTGACGCCCGAGGAACGACGCGTCATCGAGCTGCACCCCGAGTACGGACACGAGATGGTCCGCGGGATCTCCTTCCTCGGCGAGGCACGGGCCGCCGTCCTGCATCACCACGAGCGGCTGGACGGCACCGGCTACCCCTACGGACTGAGCGGAAGTCAGATCCCGGAGTCGGCGCGGGTGGTGGCCGTCGCGGACGCCTTCGATGCGATGACGTCGACGCGTTCCTACTCACGGGCCCGGCCCGTGCCCGTCGCCCTGCGCGAGCTGGAGAAGTGCGCGGGCTCGCAGTTCGACCCCCGGATGGTCACCGCCCTCGTACGGGCCGTCGACCAGCACGGCTGGCACCCCGCCGTGACCGCCGACGAGAGCCCCGCGCCCGTGCCCCGTCCGCAGGTCGCGGGCGCCCCCGGAGCGCACCGATGAGCGGCCCGCGGCCACCGGCCCTGCTCACCCTCGTGCACGGCTGTGCCGCCCTGCTCGCCGCCGGCTGTCTGCTCGGCATGCTGGGGGGCGGCCTCGTCGACCGCGGCATCGCCCTCGCCTTCGGGGTGCTCGTCACCCTCGGTGAGCTCACCCGCTGGACCGGTGCCGAGGGCAGGGAGGCCGCGCCGCTGGGAGCAGCCGCCGCGCTGGCGTACGCCCTGCTCGGGGAGAGCGGCGGCGAGCCCTCGGAGCACGGCGTCGCCCAGGTCATCGGGGTCGTCCTGGCCGCCTCGCTGCTCGGCAGCGTCCCGCACATCGCGCGCGGCCGGCCCGTGCTGGACCATCTCGCCCGGCGCGTGCTCACCGTCGGCTTCGCCGCGGCCTGCTTCCAACCCCTGTTCAACCAGGGCACGTTCCACGGCTGGGGCACCTCCTACGCGCTGCTCCTGCTGGCGATCCTCACCCTCACCACCCTGTGCGACGCCGTGCTCGCGGCGGCGCTGGCGCACGCGCGCACCCGGTGGCCGTTCGGGCCGCTGCTGCGGGACCAGCTGCGGGCGACCCTCGGGGTCGGATCGGCCGTCTGCGCGACGGGCGCGGTGATGGCGCTGGCGGTCGCCGTGGTCGGACTGTGGGCGCTGCCCGTCTTCTCGCTGCCCCTGCTGCTCACCCAGATGTCCGTCCGCCGGTACGCCGCCGTGCGCACTACCTACCGGCAGACCATCGCCTCCCTGGCCCGGGCCACCGAGATCGCCGGGTACACCCCGGCGGGACACGCCCGGCGGGTGGCCGAGCTCAGCCGGGAGGTCGGCCGGGACCTGGGTCTGTCGGAGGCCGAGCTCACCGTGCTGGAGTACGCGGCCCTCATGCACGACATCGGGCAGCTCAGCCTGGTCGACCCGGTGCCGGCCGGCGCCACCGCCGTACTGCCCGTCGAGGAGCAGCGCAGGATCGCGCTGCTCGGCGGCGCGGTCGTACGGCAGACCGGGGTGAGTCCGCAGGTCGCGACGGTCGTGGAGCGGCTCGCCGACCCCGGTCCGGAGCAGCCGGTCGCCGCGCGGATCGTGCGGGCGGTCAACGCCTACGAGGAGAAGGCGCGGGACGCCGGGCCGGACGGCCCGCTGAAGGCCCTGGAGGAGCTGCGGCTGGGTACTTCCGGTGACTACTCACCGGAAGTGGTGGGATCGCTGGCGCGGGTCCTGTCGAGTCGTCGGGCCGGCGCGCTGGCGATGCCGTCGGGCATGCGGCTCCGGGGGAGCCTCGGGCAGGGTGGTGGAGGGTGACGGACGGGCGGTCTGACACCGGCCGTGGCTGGGTAACCCATGGGTAATGAGCGCCCTTCCAGCCGTACGTGGTTGGATGCGAATGAGAGTGTGTCCGGGGGCGAGCACTAGCCAGCCCACTCCACGGAACTGGCAGGCGGGAATCGTGAGGATCTTCGGCAAGGGACGGCACCGGCCCTCCGCCTCCTGGCGGCAGGCCACCGACCGGGCTTTCACGCTCATCGGCGACGGCCGGTACGAGGACGCGGGCGCGCTGCTGACACGTGCCGCCGATCTGGAGCCCTGGCTTTCGGAGTCCTGGTTCAACCTCGCGCTGCTGCACAAGTTCCGGCACGACTGGGAACAGGCCCGGGCGGCCGGACTGCGTGCCGTGGCGCTGCTGGACCGGGAGACCGGGGCGCCCGACTGGTGGAACGTCGGCATCGCCGCCACCGCGCTGCAGGACTGGCCACTGGCCCGGCGGGCCTGGCAGGCGTACGGGCTGCGGGTGCCCGGCGGGGCGACCGAGTCCGGTGAGCCGGCCGGCATGGACCTCGGCAGCGCGGCGGTACGGCTGTCCCCGGAGGGGGAGGCCGAGGTCGTGTGGGGGCGGCGGCTGGACCCCGCCCGGATCGAGGTGCTGTCGATTCCGCTGCCGTCCTCCGGGCGGCGCTGGGGCGAGGTCGTGCTGCACGACGGGGTGCCGCACGGCGAGCGGACCACGGCGGCCGGGCACTCCTTCCCCGTCTTCGACGAGATCGAGCTGTGGGCTCCCTCACCCGTGCCCACCTGGGTGGTCCTCCTGGAGGCCGCCACCGAGGCCGACCGGGACGCGCTGGAGCAGCTCGCCGCCGACGCCGGGTTCGCGGCGGAGGACTGGTCGTCCTCCGTGCGGCTGCTGTGCCGGATGTGCTCCGAGTCGCGGATGCCGTCGGACGAGGGTGACGGGGAGCATCTGGATCCGCACGATCACAGTGAGCCGGGGCATCCGGGGCCGCTCGGGCACCGGACGGACGGGCAGCTGTGGGTGCCGGAGCGGGAGTGCGGGGTGGCTGCGCCGGCCGGGCTGGTTCGGGGGTTGCTGGACGGGTGGGTTGCGGACAGTCCGGACTCCCGGGACTGGCGGGATCTGGAAGAAGTCTGCTAGTCGCGTCGAGGGCGAGGCCGTCCGCAGGCCGCGGGCTGTGTGGGGCTGGTCGCACATTTCCCCGCGCCCCTGTCGGGGCGCGTCCCCCGTACCCTGTATCAGCATCACCCCTCTTTTTCTTGTGCAGGAAGGCATACGTCGGTCATGGCCCAGCAGGACACCGAGCAGCAGCACGCGGGCGTGCTCCCCGTGGACGACGAGGGGTTCGTCGTCGACACCGAGGACACGGAGGAGCGCGAGAACGCCTGGCGTGAGCGCGGCACCTCGCGGCCGATCACCGTGGTGGGGAACCCGGTCCTGCACAAGGAGTGCAAGGACGTCACCGAGTTCGGCGCCGAGCTGGACCAGCTGGTGGCGGACATGTTCGCCTCGCAGCGCACCGCCGAGGGCGTGGGCCTGGCCGCCAACCAGATCGGCGTCGACCTGAAGGTCTTCGTCTACGACTGCCAGGACGACCAGGGCGAGCGGCACGTCGGTGTCGTCTGCAACCCCGTGCTCGTCGAGCTGCCCGCGGAGCGCCGCCGGCTGGACGACAGCAACGAGGGCTGTCTGTCGGTGCCGACCGCGTACGCGCCGCTGGCCCGGCCCGACTACGCCGAGGTGACCGGGCAGGACGAGAAGGGCAACCCGATCAAGGTCCGTGGCACCGGCTACTTCGCTCGGTGTTTGCAGCACGAGACGGACCACCTGTACGGCTACCTCTACATCGACCGGCTCTCCAAGCGCGAGCGCAAGGACGCGCTGCGGCAGATGGCCGAGAACGAGCCCCGCTACCCCGTGGTCGCCAACGACTGAGCACGGCCCTTCGGCCCCACAAGTCCCCTACGCACGGCGCCTGGTCAGGTTCCCCCTCCTGACCAGGCGCCGTTCGCATGTCCGTCGCATGTTCGAACCCTTACACGCAAGTAGTGATCCAAATCCAGTCACAAAGAGGGAGAATCTCGGCACTCGGGGGTAGTGAAAGAAGCAAATCCGTTCCCAAAACGGTCAGTTATGGTGCTGAATGGAAGTGCGGGGATACGCGACGGCGCACGCCCGGCACAGCGGGAGGGGCGTGCACGACGGCACAACTGGCGGCTGAGAGGAGTTTGTTCGTGCATGCTTTCTCGGACAGCACCACAGCGACACCGACGGCGGTCCCGGTTCCACCGTCGCTCTCTCTCCCGATGATCGAAGCGGCCTTTCCCAGGCAACTGCATCCGTATTGGCCCCGGCTCCAGGAGAAGACCCGTGCCTGGCTGCTGAAAAAGCGTCTGATGCCGGCCGACAAGGTCGAAGAATATGCCGACGGCCTTTGCTATACGGACCTGATGGCGGGGTACTACATAGGGGCCCCCGACGAGGTGCTCCAGGCGATTGCGGACTACAGCGCGTGGTTCTTCGTCTGGGACGACCGCCATGACCGTGACATCGTCCATCAGCGAGCCGGCGCGTGGCGGCGGCTCAGGGACCTGCTGCATCTGGCGCTCGACTCCCCGCAGGACCATCTGCACCACGCGGACCCGCTGGTCGCGGGGCTCGCGGACACCGTGACGCGGCTGTACTCGTTCCTGCCGCACAGCTGGAACATCCGCTTCGCCCGGCACTTCCATGCCGTGATCGAGGCCTACGACCAGGAATTCCACAACCGCAGCACAGGGACAATACCCACCGTCGAGGAATACCTCGAACTGCGTCGGCTCACGTTCGCCCACGCGATCTGGACCGATCTGCTGGAGCCGAGCGCAGGAATGGAACTGCCGGACTCCGTGCGGCAACATCCCGCATTTCGACGGGCGGCTCTACTGAGTCAGGAATTCGCCGCCTGGTACAACGATCTGTGTTCATTCCCGAAGGAGATCGCGGGCGACGAGGTACACAATCTCGGAATCAGTCTCATCACCCACAAGGGGCTGACGCTCGAAGAGACGGTGACGGAAGTCAGGCGACGGGTCGAGGATTGCGTCGCCGATTTCCTCGTGGCCGAGCGCGAGGCTCTGCAATTCGCGGGGCTGCTCGCCGACGGCACCTTGTGGGGGGCGCAACTCTGCGCCGCCGTGCGCGCCTGCGTCGGCAATATGCGCAACTGGTTCAGCTCCGTCTACTGGTTCCACCACGAGTCCGGCCGTTACCGGGTGGACAGCTGGGACGACCGGTCCACGCCCCCGTACGTCAACAACGAAGCGGCAGGTGAGAAATGACCGTCGAGTCGGTACGCCCCGAGGCCCAGCCCCGTGCGGCCTCGGAACTGCGTGAACCGCCCCTCGCGGGCGGCGGAGTTCCGCTTCTCGGCCACGGCTGGCGGATGCTCCGTGATCCGCTGGCCTTCGTGACGACGCTGCGCGATCACGGTGACGTCGTACGGATCAAGCTCGGACCCAAGACGGTGTACGCCGTCACCTCGCCCGACCTCACCGGCGCGCTGGCCCTGAGCACCGACTTCCACATCGCCGGGCCGCTGTGGGAGTCCCTGGAGAGCCTGCTCGGCAAGGAGGGCGTGGCCACCGCCAACGGCCCCCGCCACCGGCGTCAGCGGCGCACCATCCAGCCCGCCTTCCGGCTCGACGCGATCCCCGGCTACGGGCCGATCATGGAGGAGGAGGCGCATGCGCTGACGCAGCGCTGGCGGCCCGGCGAGACGGTCGACTGCACGGCCGAGTCCTTCCGGATCGCGGTGCGCGTCGTCGCCCGGTGTCTGCTGCGCGGCGCGTACATGGACGAGCGGGCCGACCGGCTGTGCGCCGCGCTCGACACGCTCTTCCGCGGTATGTACCGGCGCATGGTGATCCCGCTCGGGCCGCTTTACAAGCTGCCTCTCCCAGCCAACCGCGCATTCAACGGCGCCCTGGCCGATTTCCATCTCCTGGTCGACGAGGTCGTCGCCGAACGCCGGGCATCCGGTCAAAAGCCGGACGATTTGCTGACCGCATTGCTGGAGGCGACGGACGAGAATGGCGACCCCATCGGGGAGCAGGAGATCCACGATCAGGTCGTCGCGATATTCACCGCGGGCGCCGAAACGGTGGCCTCCACGATCTTGTGGCTGCTCCATGTGCTCGCGGAACATCCGGAACATGCCGACAAGGTGCGCGCGGAGGTCGAATCCGTCACCGGCGGGCGTCCCGTGGCATTCGGGGACGTCCGCAGCCTGCGGCACACCAACAATGTCGTGGTGGAGGCGATGCGTTTGCGCCCCGCGATCTGGATTCTCACACGACGTGCGGTGACCGATACGTCACTCGGTGGTTATCGCATTCCGGCCGGGGCCGACATCGTCTACAGCCCCTACGCCGTGCAGCGCGACCCGAAGTCCTACGCGCGCAACCTCGACTTCGACCCGGACCGCTGGCTTCCGGAACGCGCCAAGGAGGTACCGAAATACGCCATGAGCCCGTTCGGCGTCGGGAACCGCAAGTGCCCGAGCGATCACTTCTCCATGGCGATGCTGACGCTGATCACGTCGGCCCTGTCCACCGCGTACCGCTTCGAGCAGGTGTCCGGCTCCAACGACGCGACCCGGGTGGGCATCACCCTGCACCCGCACACGCTGCTGCTCAGGCCGGTGGCACGGCAGAGCCAGTGAGTGACTACGCGGCGCTCGGTCCCTGGAACGTCCGCCGGTAGGCCTGGGGTGTCGTCCCCAGCGCCTGGACGAACTGATGACGCAGCGCGGCCGCGGTGCCGAACCCCGTTCGGCCCGCGATCGCGTCCACCGTCTCGTCCGTCGCCTCCAGCAACTCCTGCGCCAGCAGTACGCGTTGGCGCAGGATCCAGCGGTAGGGAGTCGTCCCCGTCTCCTGCTGGAAGCGGCGGGCGAAGGTGCGCGGGGACATGTGCGCGCGCTCGGCGAGCTGCTCGACCGTGACGTCCCGGTCGAGGTGGCGCTCCATCCAGGCCAGCACCTCGCCGACCGTGTCGCACTGGGAGCGCGGCAGCGGGCGCTCGATGTACTGGGCCTGCCCGCCGTCGCGGTGCGGCGGCACCACCATGCGCCGGGCGATCTTGTTGGCGACCTCGGGTCCCTGCTCCTGGCGCACGATGTGCAGACAGGCGTCGATGCCGGCGGCGGTGCCGGCGCTGGTGACCACCGGCCCTTCGTCGACATAGAGCACGTCCGGCTCGACGACCGCCTCCGGGTGCCGTCGGGACAGGTCGTCCGCGTGCTTCCAGTGCGCACTGCACCGTCGTCCGTCGAGCAGTCCGGCGGCGCCCAGCACGAAAACGCCGGAGCACACGCTGAGCACCCGCGCGCCCCGCTCCACGGCCCTGACCAGGCAGGCCAGCAGCTCGGGCGGATAGTCGCGCACGGCATAGTCGCTGCCGGCCGGTACCGCGATCAGGTCGGCCTCCTCCAGCCGCTCCAGACCGTAGGGCGTGGAGACGGAGAGTCCGCCGACATGGGTGCCCAGCGTCGGCCCCTCCGCCGAGACGACGGCGAAGTCGTACGTGGGCAGCCCCTCGTCGCTGCGGTCGATGCCGAACACCTCGCAGACGACGCCCATTTCAAAGAGGTGCACACCGTCGAGGAGGACGGCGGCGACGTTCTTCAGCATGCTGCCAGTGTGCCTCGGAAGTGGCAGTAAATCGAGGGTTCACGGCAGTCCTGCCACTGTTCGTAAGGAGTGTCC
The DNA here is from genome assembly GCF_043195415.1 of Streptomyces sp. Y7. Classification (NCBI taxonomy): domain Bacteria; kingdom Bacillati; phylum Actinomycetota; class Actinomycetes; order Kitasatosporales; family Streptomycetaceae; genus Streptomyces; species Streptomyces sp. Y7. The sequence goes on along the minus strand of NZ_JBIDDQ010000015.1, from coordinate 83,111 downwards.
AGCGCGACAGTGGTGTCATGACTACAGAACAGACACAGACACTGCTCGCCATGGTCGTCGTGCTGGGAATGTTCGTGCTCCTGGTCCTCCCGTCACTGATCGGGATCGTGCACGACCGGCGCATCGACCGTCAGATCAGGGAGGCCCAGGAACGCGACGCGGCCGAGGCTCAGAAGTCCTCGTCGAGGTCGACGGTGCCCTCCACCGCCACCTGGTACGCCGACGGACGCCGCTCGAAGAAGTTGGTGAGCTCCTGAACACCCTGGAGCTCCATGAAGGAGAAGGGGTTCTCGGAGCCGTACACCGGGGCGAAGCCGAGCCGCGTCAGACGCTGATCGGCGACACACTCCAGGTACTGCCGCATCGAGTCGGTGTTCATGCCCGGGAGGCCGTCACCACACAGGTCGCGCGCGAACTGCAGCTCGGCCTCGACGGCCTCCCTCAGCATGTCGGTGACCTGCTCCTGGAGCTGGTCGTCGAAGAGCTCCGGCTCCTCCTTGCGGACGGTGTCGACCACGTCGAAGGCGAAGGACATGTGCATGGTCTCGTCGCGGAACACCCAGTTGGTGCCGGTGGCGAGGCCGTGCAGGAGGCCACGGCTGCGGAACCAGTAGACGTAGGCGAAGGCGCCGTAGAAGAACAGGCCCTCGATGCACGCGGCGAAGCAGATCAGGTTCAGCAGGAAGCGACGCCGGTCGGCCTGGGTCTGCAGGCTCTCCAGCTTCTCGACCTCGTTGATCCACTTGAAGCAGAACTCGGCCTTCTCGCGGATCGAGGGGATGCTCTCGACGGCGTCGAAGGCCGCCGCCCTGTCCTCCGGGTCGGGCAGGTAGGTGTCCAGCAGCGTCAGGTAGAACTGGACGTGCACGGCCTCCTCGAAGAGCTGACGGCTCAGGTAGAGCCGCGCCTCGGGCGAGTTGATGTGCTTGTACAGCGTCAGCACCAGGTTGTTCGCCACGATCGAGTCGCCCGTCGCGAAGAACGCCACCAGCCGGCCGATCATGTGCTGCTCGCCCTCGGACAGCTTCGCGAGGTCGGCGACGTCCGAGTGGAGGTCGACCTCCTCCACGGTCCAGGTGTTCTTGATGGCGTCCCGGTAGCGCTCGTAGAAGTCCGGGTAGCGCATGGGGCGCAGGGTCAGCTCGAAGCCGGGGTCGAGCAGGTTCTGGTTGCTGGGCATTACTGGCAGGCCTCGCAGGACTCGGGGTTCTCAAGGGAGCAGGCGACGGCGTCGGGCTCGGCGACCTGCTGGACGGGGATGGTCTTCTCGGCCTGGGCGGACCGGCCCTGTGCGGCGCGGGCGATGCGGGTCGCCGGGCGCGAGCGCAGGTAGTACGTCGTCTTCAGGCCCGACTTCCAGGCGTACGCGTACATCGAGGAGAGCTTGCCGATGGTCGGCGTCTCCAGGAACAGGTTCAGGGACTGCGACTGGTCGAGGTACGGGGTCCTGGCCGCCGCCATGTCGATCAGGCCGCGCTGCGGGATCTCCCACGCCGTGCGGTACAGCGCCCGCACGTCCGCCGGGATCCAGGCGAAGTCCTGCACCGAGCCGTTGGCGTCGCGCAGCGCCTCACGGGTGCGGGCGTCCCAGACGCCCAGCGCCTTCAGCTCGTCCACCAGGTAGGAGTTGACCTGGAGGAACTCGCCGGAGAGCGTCTCGCGCTTGAAGAGGTTGGAGACCTGCGGCTCGATGCACTCGTAGACACCGGCGATGGACGCGATGGTGGCGGTGGGCGCGATGGCCAGCAGCAGCGAGTTGCGCATGCCGGTGGTGGCGACACGGTCGCGCAGCGCGGCCCAGCGCTCCGGCCAGAACGGCTCGACGCCGTAGTGGTCGGGGTGCAGCACACCCTGTGCGGTACGCGTCTTCTCCCAGGCCGGCAGCGGGCCGTTGCGCTCGGCGAGGTCGACGGACGCCTCGTACGCGGCGAGCATGATCCGCTCGGCGATGCGCGTGGAGAGCTGTTGCGCCTCGGCCGAGTCGAACGGCAGCCGCAGCTTGAAGAAGACGTCCTGCAGGCCCATCGCACCCAGGCCCACCGGGCGCCACTTGGCGTTGGAACGGCCCGCCTGCTCGGTCGGGTAGAAGTTGATGTCGACGACCCGGTCGAGGAAGGTGACGGCCGTTCGGACGGTGGCGTCGAGCCGCTCCCAGTCGATGTCCCCGTCCCTCACGAAAGCGCCGAGGTTGACCGAGCCCAGGTTGCAGACCGCCGTCTCGCCGTCGTCGGTGACCTCCAGGATCTCCGTGCAGAGGTTGGAGGAGTGCACGACATGGCCCGGCAGGGCCGTCTGGTTGGCGGTGCGGTTGGCGGCGTCCTTGAAGGTCATCCAGCCGTTGCCGGTCTGCGCGAGGGTGCGCATCATGCGGCCGTACAGGTCGCGGGCCGGGATGGTCTTGCGCGCCAGGCCCCGCTCCTCGGCCTTGCGGTAGGCCGCGTCGAACTCCTCGCCCCACAGGTCGACGAGCTCGGGCACGTCGGCGGGCGAGAACAGCGACCACTGGCCGTCGGCGTTGACCCGGCGCATGAACTCGTCCGGGATCCAGTGCGCGAGGTTCAGGTTGTGCGTACGGCGGGCGTCCTCACCGGTGTTGTCCCGCAGCTCCAGGAACTCCTCGATGTCGGAGTGCCAGGTCTCCAGGTAGACCGCGGCCGCGCCCTTGCGCCGGCCGCCCTGGTTCACGGCGGCGACCGAGGCGTCCAGGGTCTTCAGGAACGGGACGATGCCGTTGGAGTGCCCGTTCGTGCCGCGGATCAGCGAACCGCGGCTGCGGACACGGGAGTACGCGATGCCGATGCCGCCGGCGTGCTTCGAGAGGCGGGCGACCTGGTGGTAGCGGTCGTAGATGGAGTCCAGCTCGTCGAGGGGGGAGTCGAGGAGGTAGCAGGACGACATCTGGGGGTGCCGGGTGCCGGAGTTGAAGAGGGTGGGGGAGGAGGGGAGGTAGTCGAGGCGGCTCATGAGCCCGTAGAGCGCGGCGACTTCGTCGACGGAGCGGGCGGTGTCGTCCTCGGCGAGACCCGCGGCGACGCGCAGCATGAAGTGCTGGGGCGTCTCGACGACCTTGCGGGTGAGGGGGTGCCGCAGGAGATAGCGGCTGTGCAGGGTGCGCAGGCCGAAGTAGCCGAAGCGGTCGTCGGCGGCCGTGTCGACCAGGGCGTCGAGGCGGGCCGCGTGCAGACGCACGAACTCGGCGGTGCGGTCGGCGATGAGGCCCTCGCGGTGTCCGACGGTGACCGACTCGGTGAAGGACGTCACACCCTGCGAGGCGGCCTCGGCGGCGATGGAGATGGTCAGCAGCCGGGCGGCGAGCCTGCTGTAGGCGGGGTCCTCGGAGATGAGACCGGCCGCCGCCTCGGTGGCCAGCTCGCGCAGCTCCGTGTCGTCGGCCCGGGCGGACCGGCCGCGCAGCGCGGCGGCGGCGACCCGGCCGGGGTCGGCGTCGGGGAGGTCGGCGGTCAGCTCGGCCAGGAGCCGCAGCAACACGGTTCCGGGGGCGTCCTCGTCGGTCGGGACCGGTGAGACGGCTGAGGCCGGGTCTGCTGGCGCGATGGTCACGTGGGGGCTCTCCCTCGCTCGGCACGGGGGCCTTGCGGAGGGCAGGGGGCAGCACACGAGCGCACACGGCGTCGCGTCCACCGACCCATTCCACGAGGCCCGGACGTCAGGGCGCACCGGCCGGTCGGCCGGGCGCGCTGTCGGCAGGTCCTCGGACTGACTCCTGTGCGCGTCCGTGGGAACAGACATGCACAAGTACACCGTTGCGGGACAGTTCCGGATTCGCACCGGATTCCCCTGCGGCGACAGCGAGCATGAGCATACATCTTGTGCTCACCCGCCACGCCACCCCCAGATGTTGTGTCGCGGTGGTTTCAGAGCGTCAACTCATAGGTGAGAAGAGTGATGTCGTCGAGCTCCGGTACCGGATTCCAGTCCCGCTCGGGTGTGCGAACGAAACCCAGCCGTTCGTAGATCCGGTGGGCTCCGCGCATGGTGCGCTGGGTCGACAGGACGATCCGTGCGCAGCCCTCGGTGGCCCGGGCACGGTCGACGCAGGCGCGGACGAGCGCCTCGCCGGCGCCCCGCCCACGGGCCGCGCGGTCGACGGCGAGCATCCGGATCTCGGCCTCGCCGGGGCGTGCGATGTCGGCCATGGGGCCGCCGCACGGCACGAAGGTCACCCCGCCCAGCAGACCGCCGTCCGCGACGGCCACCAGCACCTCGGCGGCGGCCGCGCGCTTGGCCACGTCCCTGAGTTCGCCGAGGTACGCGTCGCTCTCGCCGAAGTCGAGGAGTCCGTCCCGCAGGTAGGCGCCGGCGGTGATCTCGCCGAGCGTGTCGAACTCGCCGGGTTCCACCGGCCGGATCACGATGTCCATGGCCCGAGTCTGCCGGAGGGCCACGGCGGCGGGCCTGCGGTTTTCCGCCGAGGACCGCCGGGTTGCGGGGAGTTCTGGGAGTGCTTCCATGGAGATAGGTGCCGGCGCCCCGCGGTCGCTCCGTTTCGAGAGCCTCTCTCGGAAGGAGGCGAACGATGACGAGGGTCGTCCGTCGCCCGCCCGGCAGGAAGCGGCCGCGCAACGCGCCGATGGCGACGCTGGCTCCGAGACGGGCGGGCACCTGGGTCAGGCAGGGGCTCGTGGGCCACTGGCACAGGCTGACCATCCGTCTGGAGGCCCGCGGCGGGACCTCCCGACCCAGGAAGTGGCGCCGGTGGTTCACCTACACCAACGTCACCCGGACCATCTGGACGGTGGCCGCGCTCGCCGTGCTCGCCTGGGTCGTGGAGGGCCTGTACATCGTGCTCTCGGGCCACACCACCGACTTCGAGAGGTGGCGGAAGGGCAACGACGGATTCGACACCGTCCTGCGCTTCCTCGGCCCGGTGCTCGCCGCGTCGATCGCCGCCGCGCTCTTCCTGTTCTGGTGGTACCGGTGGACCAAGCGGCGCTATCTCGCCAAGGCGCGGGACGACCCGCACCGGCTGGTGCTCACCGCGGGCCCGGACACCGCCGAGATCGTGGGCCGCGAGGAGATCGCGCAGGTCATCGCCGAACGGCTGCGGGAGCGTGACACCCGCAGGCCCTATCTGCTGGTCGGCGGCGTCGGCGTGGGCAAGACCGCCGTCCTGGTACGGCTCACCGAACTGCTGGCGGAGCAGAACGCCGTACCGGTGCCGGTCCGGCTGCGGGACGCGAACGGCGGCGCCGACCTGAACTTCGAGCGCATGGCCAAGCAGCGCTTCATCGACGAGGCCCCCCGGGGCATCCTCGCGCGCACCAAGACCGAACGGGTCTGGCAGCAACTGCTCGCCGACGACAAACCGGTCGTCATCGCCGACGGACTGGAGGAGGCCCTCCTCGGCGACGGCCTCGAGCAGGATCGGGACAACATCATCCGGCGGGCCATCGAGCGCGCCTACGAGGAGAAGCTGCCCCTCGTCATCGCCTCCCGTCCGCACAGCCCGCTGGAGAGCACCCCGGCCGCGATCGTGGAGCTGGAACCGCTCAGCGAGGAGGAGGCCCTGCGGTTCGTCCGGGCCCGCGTCCCGGAGACGGACGAACGCCGGGTGGACTGGATCGTGGAGACGGCCGAGGTGACCGAGTCGCCCGTCTACCTCCAGATAGCCCGTGAACTGCACCGGCACGGAGCCCTGGAGCACGACCGGCCGGACGACGACCCCCAGCACATGAACACCCGCAGCCGCGACCGCGGCATGCTGCGGCTGTGGCTGCTGGAGACCTGGGACGAGGCCCTGTGCGAGGGCCGGCTGCGCCACGACGTCGCGCTGAGCCGGCGGGAACGCCGCGACGCCCTCGAAGTGGTCTCGGCCCTGGCCTGCGTGGGACTGCTCCAGGACAAGCTGGAGGTCGGCCTCGGGGAACTGCTCGACTCCGACGTCCACCCCGGTCCGATGCGCCGCGCGCAGGCCCGCGCCGAGCACCTGTGGACCAGCGGCCGCGCCTTCGACCGGTACGGCCGACGCGGGAACGTCTTCTCCGAGTGGCACCGCCAGCAGATCTGGGACGTGCTGTGCCGGCGGATCGGCCCGGACGAGCGGGCGCGGCTGCGCGGCGGCAACATGGACCAGTGCCGCTCCGCCCTCGCCCGGATCGCGCGCAACGCGGACCGGCTCGGACTGGTGGAGGGCTTCGAGCGCAAGGTCCGTTTCCCGCACAGCATCATCCAGGCCTACTTCGGCTACCGCGTGCTGCGGCAGCTGGGCGAGCGGGGCGCCGGAGAGCTCGTGGACCATGTGCTCCAGCCGCCCGGCCCCAGCCGTGAACTGCTCATGGCCCTGGTGCTGTTGTCGCGCCGGCGGGCGGCGCGGGTCAGGGCCCGCCGGGAGAGTGTCCGGGCCGAGGTGACGAGGGAGGTCGAGGAACGGCTTCGCCGCTCACGCGTGCGCGACCACACCCTGGCCCACCGGCTCCGCAGGGCCGCGGAACGCCGTACGGACGATCCGAAGGCCCTCGATCTCTACGCGGCCGCCGTGGAGATCGAGAGCGTGGAGGACGATCCGCGGCTGCTGAGCGACATCCTGCACGACGTGCGCAGGACCTGGGCCGGTTTCAAGGGCGACCCGCGCAGCCTCGACGACGCCAAGCTGAGGCTGCTCCGGCAACTCGGAGCCGCCTTGCGCAGCGTCTCCGACCGGGTCGACACCACCCCGCTGTACGAACAGCTCGTCCAGATCGGCGTGGAGGAGCCCTCGTACTCGATACGCCTGGCCGCCGCCCAGGAGTTCGGCACCGGCGGCAACCCCGCGTTCGCCGTGATCCGCGGGCGGGTCGGGCTGAGCACCGACCCGGTGCGGGAGTACAACGACCGGCTCACCGGGCTGAAGACCTGGAAGCGGCAGGAGTACGAGCAGTGGGCCGGGCGCATGGCACGGGCACGGGCCTCGGGCGCGCCCTCACAGGCCAGGACCGAGCGCATCGCCCGGCTCCAGCAGGACCGGCGCTCGCTCAACCAGGAGTACCGCGGGAAACGGGTCGATCTGCTCCGGGAGTTCGCGATGCGTGCCTGGATGATCCCCATGCTGCTGGGCTCCGTCGACGAGGCGCACCACGACGAGGCCCGCGAACGGCTCACCAAGTGGCTGCGCCATCTGGACCCGAAGGCCACGGACGGATCCCCCGATCTGCCGCTCGCCCTGGAGGCCGCGCTGGCCCAGGGATTCAAGTACGCGGCCAACCGCCGCATCCGGCATCCGCAGGCCTACCAGGGCGGTCGCGCCGACCTGATCCGGCAGGCGGAGACCGTGCTGCAGCAGTCCCGGTGCTGGTACGCGCAGGTCATGCTGCTCCAGGCGCTGTGCCTGTGGAAGCTGCCCGACAGCGTGGGCGTCCATGAGCAGCAGGCACGTACGACGGCGGGGCGCGACGCCTCCGACGGAGGGGGCGAGTCGCCCCGGGCGCTGGGCGGGACGACCGCCGTACAGACGGTGGAGCGCTGGCTGTCGATGGCCGGCACGGCGAACCGGGCCCCGGGGCACCCCGAGGCGAACGGCGGCCCGCCCCGGCGGCCCCTGCATCCGTTCGTCGCCGAGGCGGGGGACCTGGTGGCCCTCGCGCTGGAGACCGGGCAGCCGGAGCGGTTCCTCTGGATCGACGAGAAGGGCGTGGCCGACAACATCGGCGCGCGCACCGGCAACCCCGAGGGGTACCGCAAGCACAACCTGTGGATCCCGCCCTCGGTCGGCTGGAGCACCCTCGACGCGCGCGCCCAGCGACTGGTCGCCGATGTGCTGGTGATGCTGAACCTCATCGAACGGGACGGGCACCCGGACGAGGTCGAGGAGCGCATGACGCGCGCCGAGCAGCCGGGGACGTCCCTCCCGCCGTGCATCCGCAGCGACCGCGGCCCGCTGCGGCCGGAGCTGCGGGCCGGCATGGCGGACCCGCCGGCACCGGGCTCGACCTGTCTGCCCGACTGCAAGTTCCAGCTCTGCCCGTACCCGCCCCAGGGCTGTGTGCCGCGCGGGGAGATCAGGGAGCCGTTCTGCCGGCAGCAGCAGGCCCTGCTGCCGGGACGGATGCGCCGCCATCTGCCCCGGGTGCTGCGCAGGAAGACACCGGGCTGGGTCAGCATGCGCGTGCACGAACTCGACGGCTTCTGGCAGCAGATGGCCGGGCGTACGCGCAGTTAGCGCGTACGCCCGGCCGTGGTACGGCCTGGGTCAGTGGGACGAGCCCGCGGTGGCCGGCGGCAGTTCCACCTGTACGCCCGGGTCGCCCGCGTCGGCCGTGTAGTCCTCCGGCCTGGTCTCGTCGATCCCCTCCGGGGCCTTGGCGGCCTTCAGGACGAAGGTCAGGACGACCGTGACGACCACGTTGAGCACGAACGCCGTGAGACCGATGTAGCCGATCTCGCCGATGCCGGGAATCTCCTTCGCCGAGCCGCCGAAGTGCTTCTGGGTCGGGGAGGCGACGCCGTACGCGGCGACCGTGCCGTAGATCATGCCGACCGCCCAGCCGGCGAGCAGGGCCCAGCGGTGGAACCAGCGGGTGAACAGGCCGCCGACCAGGGCCGGGAAGGTCTGCAGGATCCAGATGCCGCCCAGGAGCTGGAAGTTGATCGCGACCGTCTTGTCCATGGTCAGGACGAAGACCAGCGCGCCCACCTTCACCAGCAGGGACACGATCTTGGAGACCTTGGTCTCCTGCGCGGGAGTCGCGTCCGGCTTGATGAAGTCCTTGTAGATGTTGCGGGTGAACAGATTCGCAGCCGCGATGGACATGATCGCCGCCGGCACCAGCGCGCCGATACCGATCGCCGCGAAGGCCACGCCCGCGAACCAGTCGGGGAACATGTTCTCGAACAGCTGCGGGATCGCCAGCTGGCCGTTCTGCACCTTGATGCCGGCCGCGATCGCCATGAAGCCCAGCAGCGCCAGCAGGCCCAGCATCAGGGAGTACAGCGGCAGGATCGTGGTGTTGCGGCGGATCACCTCACGGCTGCGCGAGGACAGCGTCGCGGTGATCGAGTGCGGGTACATGAACAGCGCGAGCGCGGAGCCCAGCGCCAGCGTGGCGTACGTCCACTGACCCGCCTCGGCCGGGACCAGCGCACCGCGCGGCGCGCCCGTGGCCGGGTTGGTCTGGCTGTACGCCTCGCCCGCCTTGGCGAAGATCTCGTCGAAGCCGCCCAGCTTGATCGGGATGTAGATGATCGCCACCGCGATGACGATGTAGATCAGCGTGTCCTTCACGAACGCGATCAGCGCGGGGGCGCGCAGACCCGACGAGTAGGTGTACGCGGCCAGCACACCGAAGGCGATGAGCAGCGGCAGGTCCTTGATGAACCAGTTCGTGTTCTCGCCGCCGCCGACGCCCATCACGTCAAGGACGGCCTGGATGCCGACGAGCTGGAGCGCGATGTACGGCATCGTCGCCAGGATGCCGGTGACCGCGACCGCCAGCGACAGGCCCTTCGAGCCGAAGCGTCCGCGCACGAAGTCCGAGGTCGTCACATAGCCGTGCTTGTGGGACACCGACCACAGGCGGGGCAGGAAGGTGAAGATCAGCGGGTACACCAGGATCGTGTACGGCACCGCGAAGAAGCCCGCCGCGCCGGCCGCGTAGATCGCCGCCGGGACCGCCACGAAGGTGTACGCCGTGTACAGGTCGCCGCCGAGCAGGAACCAGGTGACCCAGGTGCCGAACGACCGGCCGCCCAGGCCCCATTCGTCGAGGCTCTGCTCGTTCTCGGCCTTGCGCCAGCGCGCGGCCAGGAAGCCCATGACCGTGACGGCCAGGAAGAAGAAGATGAAGACGCCGAGCGCGACGCCGTTCACGCCGTCGTTCATTCCGCCGCACCACCCTTCTGCGAGGCGCGGGCGCGCTGGTCACGCTGCCACAGCTTGTACGCCACCATCGTCAGCAGCGTGGAGAGCAGCACCCAGAGCATCTGGTACCAGTAGAAGAACGGGATGCCGGCGAACGCCGGGTCGGTCTTCGCATACGAACCGACCCACAGCATCGCCACGAAGGGCGCGACGAGACAGAGCGCGATGACGACCCGTACAGGCGTCACCACCGGCCCTCTGTTCACTTCTGGGGCATCTGACATCTGACGGCTCCGTCCCCTCACTGATCACCTGAGAAACGCCCGGGCAATGTAGGTGACGGTGCAACGACAGCGGAAGACCCTGTCCGCATATCGGATGTGGAGGAATGGTGTGCACGGCAGCCGTTCGTCGGCGGTGCGGTCAGCAGCAGCGGAACCCCTGCCGTGGGTCGCCCTCCTGACGGTCCGTCCGCATCCGTTCGAAGTCGCGCCGGGAGGGCACCCGGGCCTCCGGATGCCCATGCCGTACATGCGCGACATAGCGGTCGTACGCCGACTCGTCGGTCAGTTCCCGCAGATACCAGCGGACGCTAAGGAGTACGCGCCGCAGCGAGCGCATCGCGCTCCTCCTCCTTCTCCTCCTTGGTCGGGAACAGCCCCGCCGGGGCGATGATCTCCGACTCGACGTACGGTGCCTCGCTGAGCGTGGACAGGGCCGGGCGGCGGATGTGCCGGACGCAGACGCGGGTGGCGTCGGCGATCACGACGACGATCAGGATCGCCAGGACCGCGGTGAGGACGCCGTCCACGGTGGAGTTGGTGACCACGGTGTGCATGTCGTCCATGGACTTGGCGGGCGGCAGGACCTCGCCGCGGTCGATGGCGTCCTGGAAGACCTGGCGCTGCTTGAGGAAGCCGACCTTCGGGTCACTGGAGAAGACCTTCTGCCAGCTGGCGGTCAGCGTCACCGTCGCGTCCCACACGAGCGGAACCCCGGTGATCCAGGCCCACTTCAGGCGCCCCGACTTCACCAGCAGGGTCGTGCAGACGGCGAGCGCGACGGCCGCGAGCAACTGGTTGGAGATACCGAAGATCGGGAACAGCTGGTTGATGCCGCCGAGGGGCTCGTGGACGCCCACCCACAGGAAGTACCCCCACAGACCGCACACGATCGCGCTGGTGACGGCCAGACCCGGCTTCCAGCTGATGTTCTTGAAGGGCCGGTAGACGTTGCCGAGCATGTCCTGGAGCATGAACCGGCCCACCCGGGTGCCGGCGTCCAGCGCGGTCAGGATGAACAGCGCCTCGAACATGATCGCGAAGTGGTACCAGAAGGCGCGCAGGCCGCCCCCGGTGACCTGCGAGAAGATCTCCGAGACCCCGATGGCGAGGGTGGGCGCGCCGCCGGTCCGGGAGAGCAGGGACGCCTCCTCGACGTTCTCCGCCGCGCGCGCGAGCGCCTCCGGGGAGATCTGGTACCCCCAACTGCCCACGACCTGGGAGGCGTTCTGCACGGTGTCGCCGATGACCCCGGCGGGCGCGTTCATCGCGAAGTACAGGCCCGGGTCGATGATGCTCGCCGAGATGAGCGCCATCACGGCGACCGACGACTCCATCAGCATGGAGCCGTAGCCGATCATCCGGACCTGCGTCTCCTTCTGGATCATCTTCGGCGTCGTGCCGGAGGAGATGAGCGCGTGGAAGCCGGACAGGGCGCCGCAGGCGATGGTGATGAAGACGAACGGGAACAGGGAGCCCGCGAAGACCGGGCCGTCACCGCGTGAGGCGAAGTCGGTGACCGCGTCCATCTTCAGCGTCGGCAGGGCCACGACCACGCCGAGGGCGAGCAGGAAGATCGTGCCGATCTTCATGAAGGTCGACAGGTAGTCGCGCGGTGCGAGCAGCATCCACACCGGCAGGATCGAGGCGATGAAGCCGTACGCCACCATCCAGACGACCAGCGTCGAGGGCGCGAGGGTGAAGGTGCCGGCCCAGGACGACTCGGCGACCCAGCGACCCGCGACCAGGGCGAGCAGCAGCAGGCCGACGCCGATCAGGGAGACCTCGGTGACCCGGCCGGGGCGCAGGACCCGCAGGTAGAAGCCCATCAGCAGGGCGATCGGGATCGTCATCGCGATGGAGAAGGTGCCCCAGGGGGACTGTGCGAGGGCGTTGACGACGACCAGGGCCAGCACACCCAGCAGGATGATCATGATGACGAACGTGGCCAGCAGCGCGGCCGCGCCGCCGAACGGGCCGATCTCCTCGCGCGCCATCTGCCCCAGCGAGCGTCCGTCGCGGCGGGTGGAGAAGAACAGCACCACCATGTCCTGGACGGCGCCCGCGAAGATGACGCCGGCGATGATCCAGATCGTGCCGGGCAGATAGCCCATCTGCGCGGCCAGCACGGGCCCCACCAGCGGGCCGGCGCCGGCTATCGCCGCGAAGTGGTGGCCCAGCAGCACCCGGCGGTCGGTGGGGTGGAAGTCGATGCCGTTGTTCAGGCGTTCGGCCGGGGTGGCCCTGGTCCGGTCGACCTTCAGGACCTTGTACGCGATGAACTTGGCGTAGAAGCGATAGGCGATGGCGTACGAGCCGAGGGCGGCCGCGACCATCCAGGCGGCCGACACCTCCTCGCCCCGGGACAGCGCGAGCACGGTCCACCCCGCCGCACCGACCAGTGCGACCAGGGTCCAGATGACGACGGTTCGGGGGTTCGCGGTACGCACCGGGTGGTCCTCCCGTCCATGCGGCGACGGGAGGAACGTAGAACAGGAAAGGGGGATGCGCTACACCGCGTGCACCACCGCAAGTGGCCTAATCCTGCGGCCGCTTCAGGCGCGCCACGAACTTGTACCGGTCCCCGCGGTACACCGAGCGCACCCACTCCACCGGCTGTCCGTCCCGGTCCAGGGAGTGGCGGGAGAGCATCAGCATCGGCAGGCCCACGTCCGTGCCGAGCAGGCCGGCCTCGCGCGGGGTGGCCAGCGAGGTCTCGATGGTCTCCTCGGCCTCGGCGAGATGGACGTCGTAGACCTCGGCGAGCGCGGTGTAGAGAGAGGTGTACTTCACGAGGCTGCGGCGCAGCGCAGGGAAGCGCTTGGCGCTGAGGTGGGTCGTCTCGATGGCCATCGGCTCGCCGTTGGCCATGCGCAGCCGCTCGATGCGCAGCACCCGGCCGCCGGCCGTGATGTCGAGCAGGTCGGCGAGCCGGTCGTCGGCGGTGATGTAGCCGATGTCCAGCAGTTGGGAGGTCGGCTCCAGGCCCTGGGCGCGCATGTCCTCCGTGTAGGAGGTGAGCTGGAGTGCCTGGGAGACCTTCGGCTTGGCGACGAACGTGCCCTTGCCCTGGATGCGCTCCAGGCGTCCCTCGACGACCAGCTCCTGCAGGGCCTGGCGGACGGTCGTGCGCGAGGTGTCGAACTCGGCGGCCAGGGTGCGCTCGGGCGGGACGGGAGTACCCGGCGCCTGGGTCTCCGTCATGTCGAGGAGGTGCTTCTTCAGGCGGTAGTACTTGGGCACGCGGGCGGTACGGACTGTGGCGCCGTTCTCGTTCTCCGCACTGCTGACGTCGGTGCTCATGCTTCGCCTTCCCGGCTCCGGATGCGGGTCACATCGTGATCCCTTCTATATACCGTCGCCGTCTCTTTTGGTCTAGTCCACAGTGCCAAGTGGTCTAGCGGACGAGAGTACTCCGGCCCTGGTGTTTTCGCTGGCTTCTTACTTAAAGGTTCCTTCATATGTAGGTCGCATAACGGCTGGTCAGGCCCCTTTCCGCGCCCCTTGACACGCTTTCTGGTCTGGTCCAAGCTCCCCGTACTGGTCTACACCATTGGTCCAGGTCCCGGCCCAACGCTCGTGCGGGGAGGCAGGGGGGTTTGTGGCATCCCTGAGGAGGGTGGCGTGAAGCGCAAGCTGATTTCCGCGATAGGTGTCGCGGGCATGATGATCTCCCTGGCGGCGTGCGGGGGCGACAACGGCGACGGCGGCGACAAGGCCGGCGCCGACGGCTACGCGGGCGAGACGCTCACGGTGTGGGTGATGGACGGATCCTCCCCGGACCAGTGGCAGAAGGACGTCCAGGCAGCCTTCGAGAAGCAGACGAAGGCCAAGGTCAAGTTCGAGATCCAGCAGTGGAACGGCATCCAGCAGAAGCTGACCACCGCCCTGTCCGAGGAGAACCCGCCGGACGTCTTCGAGATCGGCAACACCCAGACGCCGGCCTACGCCAAGACCGGCGGCCTCGCCGACCTCGCCGACCTCAAGACCGAGATCGGCGGCGACTGGGCCGAGTCCCTGAACGAGTCCTCCATCTACGAGGGCAAGCAGTACGCCGCCCCGTGGTACTTCGCCAACCGCGTCGTCCTCTACAACAAGAAGGTCTGGGCCGACGCGGGCATCAAGGACACCCCGAAGACCCGCGACGAGTTCTACGCCGACCTCAAGCAGATCGGTGAGAAGACCGACGCCGAGCCCATCTACCTGCCCGGCCAGAACTGGTACCACTTCGTGGGTCTCACCATCGGTGAGGGCGCCGAGCTGGTGAAGAAGGACGGCGACAAGTACGTCTCCAACCTCGACGACCCGAAGGTCGCCGCCGCCATGGAGACGTACAAGAAGTTCCAGGCGCTGTCCAAGGCGCCCAAGGACAAGGACGAGGCCACCCCGCAGCAGGGCGAGGTCTTCGGCAAGGGCAACGTCGGCGCCTTCATCGGCATGGGCTGGGAAGCCGGCATCGCCATCGAGGCCAACCCGAAGATCGAGAAGGAGATCGGCTACTTCACCATCCCGGGTGCCACGGCCGACAAGCCCGAGGGTGTCTTCCTCGGCGGCTCCAACCTCGCCGTCGCCGCGGGCAGCAAGAAGCAGGAGCTGGCCAAGGAGTTCCTGAAGATCGCCCTGTCCGACAAGTACGAGGGCGAGCTGGCCAAGCTCAACGGCGTCATCCCGAACAAGGAGGCCCTGCAGTCCAACCTGAAGGGCAACGCCGTCGCCGAAGCCGCCGCGCCGGCCGCCGCGGGCGGTGGCACGACGCCGCTGATCCCGGAGTGGGCGGCCGTGGAGAACGCGCCCAACCCGGTCAAGACGTACATGACCGCCGTGCTGAACGGTAAGTCGCCTGCCGAGGCGGCCAAGCAGGTCGAGGACGAGTTCAACAAGCGTCTGGCCCAGCAGCAGTAACGGCACCGGGTTCGCGCCGGGGCGGGGGAAGCGCGTGACGCCCCCCGCCCCGGCGACCGTACGCGGGTCCTCGTACGTAGGTCGAGAAGAGAGATCGCGAGCATGACCGTGCAGACCGAACGGCCGCCCTCCGGTCCGGTGGACGTGGTGAAGAAAGCAGACAGCGGCTCCGCCGGGCCGCGGCCGGGAGCCGCGTCCCGCATCGGCGCGCTCACCCCGTACCTCCTGCTGCTGCCCGCCTGCGCGGCCACCGTGCTGCTGCTCGGCTGGCCGCTGCTGAAGGACGTCCTGCTGTCGTTCCAGAACCTCAACATGGCGCAGCTGATCCAGCACGTCACCGAGTGGAACGGCATCGACAACTACAAGCAGGTCCTCACCGGCGAGGACTTCTGGCGCGTCACCCTGCGCTCGATCCTGTTCACGGCCGTCAACGTCGGCCTCATCATGGTCCTGGGCGCCCTGATCGGCCTGCTGCTCGCCCGCCTCGGCCGGCGGATGCGGGTCATGCTGCTGGTCGGACTCGTGCTCGCCTGGGCGATGCCCGTGGTCGCCGCGAGCACCGTCTACCAGTGGCTGTTCGCGCAGCGCTTCGGCGTCGTCAACTGGGTGCTGGACAAGCTGGGCTGGCACTCCATGGCCGACTACAGCTGGACCAGCAGCCAGATGTCGACGTTCTTCGTGGTGACGCTGCTGATCGTCTGGATGTCGATCCCGTTCGTCGCGATCAACCTCTACGCGGCCACGACCACCATCCCCGGCGAGCTGTACGAAGCCGCCTCGCTGGACGGGGCCGGCGTGTGGAAGAGCTTCACCACGGTGACGCTGCCGTTCCTGCGGCCCTTCCTCTACGCGACGACCTTCCTGGAGATCATCTGGGTCTTCAAGGCGTTCGTGCAGGTCTTCACCATCAACGGCGGCGGCCCCGACCGGCTCACCGAGATCCTGCCCGTCTACGCCTACATCGAGGGCGTCGGCAACCAGCACTACGGCATGGGTGCCGCGATCGCCGTCCTGACCATCCTGATCCTGCTCGGCCTGACCGCGTACTACCTGAGGATCGTGCTCAAGCAAGAGGAGGACGAGCTGTGAAGCGCTCACTCTTCGGCCGCCTGTGGCCCAACGTCACGGCCGTCGTTCTGTTCATCGGCTTCGTCTTCCCCGTGTACTGGATGTTCTCCACGGCCTTCAAGCCGACCGGCGACATCATCTCGGAGGACCCGGTCTGGTTCCCGACCGACTTCACCTTCGAACACTTCAAGAAGGCGACCGGCGTCGACCACTTCTGGACGTACGTCTCCAACTCGCTGATCGTCACCCTGTGCGCGGTCGGTTTCGCCCTGGTCATCGCGCTCGCGGGCTCCTTCGCGCTCGCCCGGATGCGCTTCAAGGGGCGGCGGGGCTTCATCATCGGCTTCATGCTGGCCCAGATGGCGCCCTGGGAGGTCATGATCATCGCGATGTACATGATCGTGCGGGACGCGTCGCTGCTGAACAGCCTCGTGCCGCTGACGGTCTTCTACATGATGATGATCCTGCCCTTCACCATCCTGACCCTGCGCGGCTTCGTCGCCGCGGTGCCCCGGGAACTGGAGGAGGCCGCGATGGTCGACGGCTGCACCCGCTCCCAGGCCTTCGTCAAGGTCATCCTGCCGCTGCTCGCGCCCGGCCTGATGTCCACGTCCCTGTTCGGCTTCATCACCGCTTGGAATGAATTCCCGCTGGTCCTGGTGCTGAACAAGGAGGCGGAGTCGCAGACCCTGCCACTGTGGCTGTCCAGCTTCCAGACCGCCTTCGGCAACGACTGGGGCGCCACGATGGCAGCGTCGTCGCTGTTCGCCATTCCGATCCTGATCCTCTTCGTCTTCCTGCAACGCAGGGCTGTCAGCGGTCTGACGGCCGGCGCCGTGAAGGGATAACGCCACCCGATGACGACATTCGCCAGCGGCACCGACACCCTGACGCGCGACGCGCTGACGGTCCTCCAGCCCGGCTTCACCGGCACCACCGCCCCCGACTGGCTGCTGCGCCGGCTCGGCGAGGGCCTCGCCTCCGTCGGCCTGTTCGGCCGCAACATCGCCTCGCCCGAGCAACTGGCCGCGCTGACCGCCCAGTTGCGCGGCGAGCGGGACGACGTCCTGGTCGCGATCGACGAGGAGGGCGGTGATGTGACGCGACTGGAGGTCAGGGCCGGCTCCAGCTTCCCCGGCAACCACGCCCTCGGCGCGGTGGACGACGTGGAGCTGACCCGTGAGGTGGCCGCGGAGCTCGGCCGGCGCCTGGCCGCCTGCGGGGTGAACCTCAACTGGGCCCCGTCGGCGGACGTGAACTCCAACCCGGCGAACCCGGTGATCGGGGTGCGCTCCTTCGGCGCCGACACCGCGCTGGTCGCCCGCCACACCGCCGCCTACGTCACCGGCCTGCAGTCGGCCGGCGTCGCGGCCTGCACCAAGCACTTCCCCGGTCACGGCGACACCGCGGTCGACTCCCACCACGCCATGCCCCGCATCGACGCGGACGCCTCGACGCTGGCGGACCGCGAACTCTCCCCGTTCCGCGCGGCGATCGCGGCCGGTTCGCGGGCGGTGATGAGCGCGCACATCCTCGTCCCCGCCCTCGACCCGGACCACCCGGCGACCCTGTCCCGCACGGTCCTGACCGACCTCCTGCGCGGCGAACTCGGCTACACCGGACTGATCGTCACCGACGGCATGGAGATGCAGGCCATCGCCGCCACCTACGGCATCGAACGCGGCAGCGTCCTGGCCATCGCGGCGGGCGCCGACGCCATCTGCGTGGGCGGCGGACTCGCGGACGACGAGACGGTACGCCGCCTGCGGGACGCCCTGGTAGCGGCGGTCCGCTCGGGCGAACTCCCCGAGGCCCGGCTGGCGGAGGCGGCGGAGAACGTCCGCGAACTGGCCCGCTGGACGGCGACGGCGACGCCCGCGGCCGAGAGCGAGGGCCGCACGGACATCGGCCTCGTCGCGGCCCGCCGGGCCCTGAGGCCGACCGCCTCGGCACCCTTCACCCCGCTCACCGAGGCACCGTTCGTCGCCGCCCTCACCCCGGTCGCGAACATCGCGGTCGGCGACGAGACCCCGTGGGGTGTGGCCGCCGAGCTGGCCCGCCTGATCCCCGGCACGGAGACGGGCAGCTACACGGGCGAGGGCGCGGGGCGCGCGGTCCTGGCGGCGGCCGAGGGGCGTCGGGTGGTGGCCGTGGTCCGCGACGAACACCGCCACCCCTGGATGGCGACGGCCCTGGACGACCTGCTGGCGGCCCG
Source organism: Streptomyces sp. Y7 (assembly GCF_043195415.1). Taxonomy (NCBI): domain Bacteria; kingdom Bacillati; phylum Actinomycetota; class Actinomycetes; order Kitasatosporales; family Streptomycetaceae; genus Streptomyces; species Streptomyces sp. Y7. The sequence goes on along the minus strand of NZ_JBIDDQ010000015.1, from coordinate 64,852 downwards.
CCCCGACACGATCGTGGTCGAGATGGGCGTCCCCCAGGCGACCGCCCGAGGCGCCCTGCACATCGCCACGTACGGCGCGGCCAGGGTGTGCGGACGGGCGGCGGCGGAGGTCATCGCGGGGGAGCAGGGCTGACGACGAAGAAGGTGCCGGTTCCCCGCGCGGGGAACCGGCACCTTCTTCGTCGTCGGGAGCGGGCTGTGTCGTCGTACTGCTCCGGCCCGCGGGCCCGATCGGCTCACCAGGAACCGCAGCCCGCGAGCACCGAACCGGTCGGACGGTTCCGCCCCTAGATCCCCTGCCAGTCCGGCTTGTTGACATAGGTGTGCCGGAAGTAGTCGGCCAGCTTCAGCTTCGACGCCGCGGCCTCGTCGACCACGACCGTGGCGTGCGGGTGCAGTTGCAGTGCCGAGGCCGGGCAGACGGCCGCGACCGGGCCCTCGACGGTCGCCGCGACGGCGTCCGCCTTGCCCTCGCCGGTGGCCAGCAGCACCAGGTGCCGCGCCTCCAGGATCGTGCCGATGCCCTGCGTGATGACGTGGTGGGGTACCTGCTCGATGTCCCCGTCGAAGAACCGCGCGTTGTCGATCCGGGTCTGTTCGGTCAGCGTCTTGATACGCGTCCGCGAAGCCAGCGAAGAACAGGGCTCGTTGAACCCGATGTGCCCGTCGGTCCCGATCCCGAGCAGCTGGAGGTCGACGCCCCCGGCGGCGGCCAGTGCCGCGTCGTACGCCTCGCACGCACCCTGCACGTCCTCGGCCGTGCCGTCCGGACCCATGAACGCGTCCATCCCGATCCCGAGCGGCTCCAGCACCTCGCGGCGCAGCACCGAGCGGTAGGACTCCGGATGGTCGGCCGGCAGTCCCACGTATTCGTCGAGCTGTGCGATCCGCGCCCGCGAGGCGTCCACGGCACCGGAGCGCACCTGGGCCGCCAGCGCCGCGTAGATGGGCAGCGGCGTCGACCCGGTGGCCACGCCGAGCACGGCGTCGGGCTTGCGCCCGAGGAGCCGCGCCATGGCCTCGGCTATCAGCTCGCCACCCGCCTTGGCGTCCGGAACGATGACAACTTCCACGCTGGGCCTGCCGATCTGAAGAGAGTCTCGATGGGCACCCTGAAAGGGCATGTGGTTTAGACCAATCTAACAGAGCGGACCCTACGAGGCCCAGGTGAACGCAAGCCCCACGGACATGCCGACGACGACATTTCGAGTGCGGGTCGGGCAGGCGTCATCGCGCAGGGGGGAGTGGAATGGACACTGTCAGCCCGAACCGTCTCCCCCGACCGGACCGCGGCCCGCGGGCGACGGTCCGACGGACAACGGTCCCCTCCGACCGGACCGCGGCCCGCAGGCGACGGTCCGACGGACACGCACCAGCCCGGTACGCAGCGCGCGAGAGCAGGAAGGGCCCATGACCACCTCGACCCCGTACCCGCCCGACCCCCAGGCCCCGCACAACGAGCTCCCGGGCCGGATCATGGCCCGAGAGATGGCCGAACAGCCGGCCGTGCTGCGCCGGGGCCTGTCCCAGGGCGCCCCCGCCGTCCGCCAGGTCGCCCGCGAGATCGCCGCCCGCTCGCCGCGCTTCGTCCTGCTCACCGCCCGCGGCACCTCCGACCACGCCGCGCTCTACGCCAAGTACCTCCTGGAGATCCGCCTCGGTCTGCCCTGCGGTCTGGCCTCGATGTCGACGACCACGGCCTACGGCGCCCGCCCCGACCTCACCGACGTGCTCGTCATCACCGTCAGCCAGTCCGGCGGCTCCCCGGACCTGGTCGCCTCGACGCGGGCCGCCCGCGAGGCCGGCGCGATCACCCTCGCGGTGACCAACAACCCCGACTCCGCCCTGGCCGGAGTCTCCGAGTACCACCTCGACATCATGGCCGGACCGGAACGGGCGCTTCCCGCGACCAAGACCTACACGGCCTCGCTCCTCGCCCTGTACCTCTTCGTCGAGGGTCTGCGCGACGGCGACGGCACCGACGCCGAGGCTCTCCCGGACCTCGCCGAGCGCCTGCTCGCCCGGCAGGACGAGGTCCGCACCCTCGCCGCCCGCTACCGCTTCGCCGAGCGCATGGTGATCACCTCCCGCGGCTACGGCTACCCCACGGCCAAGGAAGCCGCCCTCAAGCTGATGGAGACCAGCTACATCCCGGCGCTCGCCTACTCCGGCGCCGACCTCCTGCACGGCCCGCTCGCCATGGTCGACAACGTGTCCCCGGTCATCGCGGTCGTGCCCGACGGCAAGGGCGGCGAGGCCCTGCGGCCCGTCCTCGACCGGCTCCGCGGCCGCGGCGCCGACCTGGTCGTCATCGGCCCCCGGCACCAGGTCGAACAGGCATCGGCCGGCTTCGTCCTGCCCACCGAGGACGTCGCCGAGGAGGTCCAGCCGATCCTGGAGATCATCCCGCTCCAGCTCCTGGCCTACGAGGTCACCATCGCCCGCGGCCAGGACCCGGACTCGCCCCGTGCCCTGGCGAAGGTGACGGAGACGCGCTGACAGCGGGGCGCGATGGTCCTGGGCATGTCACAACCGGCGCGCGACGGGGCGAGCCGGGAGGAACTGGAGGCACTCGTGGAAATTGCCCTGGCCATCTGGCCCCGCACATGAACCCACACGGGTTAGGCTGCGTGGTGTATGCCAGGGCGTCCTATCAGTTCCTCAACTGGTTCGGAGCCCGCGAGGAAAACGTCAACAGCAAACACGCTCCCACGCATGGACACACCAGAGTGGTCTAGTCCACAATGCGAAGGAGTGCGTGGCTACGAGAACGCACCGACTTCCGTCTTCCCCGCACAGGAAGGCGGACCGAGGAACCGGAGCTCTCTGCCCTGACTGCCCCGGGTCCTCATCCTCGGCCGACCGGGACCGCACACCCCACGGCCGATATTGCTCCGGGCTGCGGTGCCGGGAGGGTTGAGGGTCCCTCCCAGGCGCCGCGGCCCGCGGGTGTTTCCGGGCGGGATCCCCTGCACAGCGGCTGGTTTCCGGCCAGGTCCGTACCGCCAGGTACGCTCGGCCACGTGCCCTCCATGAACGAACTCGTACGCCAGCACACGGCCCTCGACGACTCCGACCTCGAGTGGCTCCACCTGCTGGTCTCGGAGTGGCAGTTGCTCTCCGACCTCTCCTTCGCCGACCTCGTGCTGTGGGTCCCGACCAGCGACGGCACCCGCTACGTCTCCGTGGCCCAGATGCGGCCCAACACCGGCCCCACCTCGTACCAGGACGACATGGTCGGTCACCTCGTCCCGCGCGGCCGGCGCCCGATGCTGGACGCCGCGCTCGACGAGGGCCGGATCGTGCGCGAGGGCGACCCCGAGTGGCGCGAGGAGGTACCGGTCCGCGTCGAGTCGATTCCGGTACGACGGGACGGACGCGTCCTCGGGGTGATCGCGCGGAACACGAACCTGCTGACCGTGCGCACCCCGAGCCGGCTGGAGCTGACGTATCTCCAGAGCGCCTCGGATCTCGCGCAGATGATCGCGGCCGGATCGTTCCCGTTCGCCAATCAGCAGGTCGACATGGACGCCTCGCCGCGCGTCGGCGACGGCCTGATCCGCCTCGACGCCGACGGCCTCGTCCAGTACGCCTCCCCGAACGCGCTGTCCGCCTACCACCGCCTCGGGCTCGCCGCCGACCTCGTCGGCCACCACCTCGGCAGGACCACCGCCGAACTCGCCCCGACCCACGGGCCGGTGGACGAGGCGCTCGCCAAGGTCGCCAGCGGCTGGGCGCCCCGCAACTTCGAGATCGAGGCCCACGACGGGGTCATCCAGTTCCGCGCGATCCCCCTCAAGCCCAAGGGCACCCGCATCGGTTCCCTGGTCCTGCTCCGGGACGTCACCGAACTGCGCCGCCGTGAGCAGGAGTTGATCACCAAGGACGCGACCATCCGGGAGATCCACCACCGGGTGAAGAACAACCTCCAGACGGTCGCGGCCCTGCTCCGCCTCCAGGCCCGGCGCATCGAGTCCGAACGCGGGCGCGAGGCACTGGAGGAGGCGGTACGGCGCGTCGGCTCGATCGCGATCGTGCACGAGACGCTCTCCCAGAACCTCGACGAGCGCGTGGAGTTCGACGAGATCGCCGACCGGGTGCTGGCCATGGTCGCCGAGATCTCGCCCGGCAAGGTGGGCGGCCGGCGCACCGGCCGCTTCGGCATCCTGGACGCCGAGGTCGCCACCCCGCTGTCCATGGTCCTGACCGAGATCCTCCAGAACGCCCTGGAGCACGGCTTTCGCGAGGGTGAGACCGGAACGGTCGAGGTCGCGGCGGTCCGCGGCGGCACGACCAAGCAGGCCCGCCTCCTGGTCACGATCCAGGACGACGGCGTGGGCCTGCCCGAGGGCTTCGACCCGCACACCGCCGGCAACCTCGGTCTGCAGATCGTACGCACCCTGGTCGAGGGCGAGTTGGGCGGCACGTTCGACATGGTCCCGGCGCCGGAGCGGGGGACCAGGGTGATCCTGGACATCCCGGTGCGGCCGCACAAGTGACACGGGACAGCAAAGAGCCCTGGACCAGAAGGTCCAGGGCTCGTGCTCGTTGCTGCTTGTTCGCAAAGCGTAAGCGCATCGGGGTACTGCGCGCTGCGGCTCGGGGGCGGGAGATGCGTACTCGCTGTACGCGCCGCCAAGCTCAGGCTGTTTTAGCGGGGCGGGTGTGTCAGGCGGAGGCCTGACGGGCCCGGTTGCGGGCGGCGCGGCGCTTCATGGCGCGGCGCTCGTCCTCGCTGAGACCACCCCAGACGCCGGAGTCCTGGCCGGACTCGAGCGCCCACTGCAGACACTGATCCATAACGGGGCAGCGGCGGCAGACGGCCTTGGCTTCCTCGATCTGCAGCAGCGCAGGACCGGTGTTGCCGATGGGGAAGAAGAGCTCGGGGTCTTCCTCGCGGCAAACGGCGTTGTGACGCCAGTCCATGGCTGCTACCTCTCCTTGGTATTACGTGCTGATTGCTTGTGAATGTGAACGCTTTCACGAATCCCTCAACAAGTGAAGGGCCGACCGCCAGGTTGCCTGGCGAGGTCCTGTGATGTGAAGAGGGGTTCCGGTGGTCAGTGGACGCCGGTGTTGCGGGCTGTCCCGACCGCCACGTAGAGACTCGCAAACCTCAGCGGCGGATACAACCCCTTCCGGAAAGTTTTTTTTGATTCCTCGGTGTCGACTAGGTCACAGCCGTACTTCCATGGGGTGGATCCTGGCCTAAACGTTCGAGTGAAAGGACTTTCGCCCGTTCCGCTCACACAATCACACGCAGTGCACGGCGTACGCCTGTGAACGTCACGCTCGTACGCAGCCCGAGGTGGTCGCCGTCCATCTGAAGGGGCAATGGCACCTTCGAATGCAAGGTGAACTGGTCCAGGTCGTGAAGTGTGAGTGCGTGCTTACCGTGGGCCCCGCGCTCGGGGGACGAAGTGAGCAACTGGGTTGCATACCGGGCAACCGCGACCGTGGACATCCGGCTGAGACCGAGTACGTCGAGACCCGTATCGAACGAAGCCTTAGGTGCCGCGTACACCGGACGATTACCCAGATACGTCCACGGAGCGGTGTTGCAGACTATGGACAGCACCAAATCGGTCACCGGGTCCTCGCCCGGACGCTCCAGCGTGATGGTGCCGTGCCGGCGATTGGGCTCCTGGAGGAACTGGCGTACCACCTGGCGCAGATAAAGGGCGTGCGTGGATTTCTTGCCCCGCTCGCGCTGCTGCTCGACCCGGCCGACGACCCCCGCGTCGAAGCCGAGCCCCGCGCAGAAGGTGAACCATCTGGCCGGAACGCCCTCGTCCTCGGTGCCCGGTGTGCCCGCCGCGATACCCATGCCGACGGTACGTTCGCGGCCCTCGCGCAGCGCGTCGAGCAGGGCGCCGGTCGCCTCCACCGCGTCGTTGGGCAGACCGAGGGCGCGGGCGAAGACATTGGTGGAGCCGCCGGGAACCACGGCGAGACCGGGGAGGCCCTCCGGGTCGGGGCCGTTGTGCAGCAGTCCGTTCACGACCTCGTTCACGGTGCCGTCGCCGCCGAGAGCGACCACCAGGTCGACGTCGTCGCTCTCCGCCGCCTGCCGGCCGAGGTCGCGGGCGTGGCCGCGGTACTCGGTGGTGACCGCCTCCAGCTTCATCTCGCTGGCGAGCGCGTGGATCAGGACATCGCGCGTACGTGCGCTTGTGGTGGTTGCTGCCGGATTGACCACGAGAAGTGCACGCATGGGTTGCAGCGTACCTACTGGGTGGTACCGGGCACAGGTCGAGGTAGGGATCAAGTAAGAGATGGGGCGTGAGCCTCGACACGGGTGATCGCGGGCGGCCGGTTCGTGGGGGAACCTGCGCCGAGGGGGCCGCGATGCGGAGGGCTACCCTTCAGGGGTGACCAAGGAGCAGAACCCCACCACCCCGGAAACCGCCGACCCGCGTCCGCGGCGGCTGACGTACGCGGCCGTGCTGACCGCTCTGGAAGGCGTCGGCCTCACCGTCGGGGGAGTCTGGGTGCTCGTGCTGGGGCTCGCCGGTGATCCGGACGACCGCCGGCAGGCCGTCACGCTCGGCGTGACCCTGGTCGTGCTCGCGCTGCTGCCGCTGCTCGCCGCGCGCGGGCTGTTCGGCCGCCGCAGCTGGAGCCGGGGGCCGTCCATCATCACCCAGATCCTGGCGCTGCCGGTGGCCTACAGCCTGCTGCAGGCGGACAGCATCGCCATTCCGGCGGGCATCGCGATCGCCGCGACGGCGATCGCCACGCTCGTACTGCTGGTCAATCCGGCGACGACCGAGGCCCTCGGGATCCGGGGGCCCGGCAGCGCGCCGGATCAGAAGTAGCCGACAGCCGCTGCTCCTCGGCGGCCGCTACTCCTCCACCAGCAGCTTCTCCCGCAGCTGGGCCAGCGTGCGGGCCAGCAGGCGGGACACGTGCATCTGGGAGATGCCGACCTCCTGCGCGATCTGCGACTGGGTCATGTTGCCGAAGAAGCGCAGCAGCAGGATCCGCTTCTCGCGCGGCGGGAGGTCCTCGAGGAGCGGCTTGAGGGACTCGCGGTACTCGACGCCCTCCAGCGCCTCGTCCTCCGCGCCCAGGGTGTCCGCGACCGCCGGGGACTCGTCGTCGGTGTCGGGGACGTCCAGGGACAGCGTGGAGTACGCGTTGGCGGACTCCAGGCCCTCCAGGACCTCCTCCTCCGAGATCGCCAGCTTCTCGGCGAGCTCGTGGACGGTCGGGGAGCGGCCGTGCTGCTGGGACAGCTCGGCGGTGGCCGTGGTGAGCGCGAGACGCAGCTCCTGCAGGCGCCGCGGGACGCGCACCGCCCAGCCCTTGTCGCGGAAGTGGCGCTTGATCTCACCGACGACCGTCGGGGTCGCGTAGGTCGAGAACTCCACCCCGCGGTCCGGGTCGAAGCGGTCGACCGACTTGATCAGACCGATGGTGGCGACCTGGGTGAGGTCGTCGAGGGGCTCGCCGCGGTTGCGGAAGCGGCGTGCGAGGTGCTCGACGAGCGGCAGGTGCATACGGACCAGCTGGTTGCGCAACTCCGCGTACTCCGGGGTGCCGTCCTGCAGCTTGCGCAGCTCGACGAACAGGGCGCGTGCCCCGCTGCGGTCCTGTGGGTCGTGCTGCGTGGCCTGCGCGGTGCGCGCGGCCTGCGCTGTGCGCGCGGCCTGCGCTGTGCGCGCGGCCGTCGCCTCGTGGTCGGCGTCTCGCTCGTGCTCGCTCATCGTCCCGCCCGTCGCCCTCTCCCGAGCCCTCGCCTCCGTCCTCACTCTCGACTTCGGTCGAGCGGGAGGACCCCCAGGGACTGCGGGGACCCCGATTCGCCCGCCCAGAGGCGCGCCCTGCACAGCACCGTCGTCCCCCGGGCCGCCCTGGAAACCGGTCACCACGGAGTCGTCCTCCGGGTGCGGCCGGGCCTGCTCGGGGATGCCGTCGATGCCGTCCGCCATGCGTCGGGAACCGTTCGGGCCGTCAGGGCCCGCTCCCGCGCTTCCGGCTCCGCCCGAGCTGGGGGGAGTGTCCGGCAGCTCCCGTGTGCCGCGCTCTTCGTCCCGCACCGGCCCGTCCCCGTTCCTCACGCCGGCCCGGGTCCCGCGCCGCGCTGTTTGTAGAGGCTGATCGAAACGGTTTTGTCCTCGTCCACGGCGGAGGAGACCTTGCCCGCTAGGGCCGACAGCACGGTCCAGGCGAAGGTGTCCCTGGAGGGGGCGTGGCCGTCCGTGGTCGGGGCCGAGACGGTGACCTCGAGCGAGTCGTCGACGAGCCGGAAGACGCAGCTGAGTACGGAGCCGGGCACGGCCTGCTGAAGCAGGATCGCGCAGGCCTCGTCCACCGCGATGCGCAGGTCCTCGATCTCGTCGAGGGTGAAGTCCAAACGGGCGGCGAGGCCGGCGGTCGCCGTACGCAGCACCGACAGGTAGGCACCCGCGGCCGGCAGCCGGACTTCCACGAAGTCCTGGGTCGCGGGCTCGCCTGCGATCTGGGACACCCTCACCTCCAAGGTGGTACAAGCTTCTCGGGGCCGAGGGTCGCCCCCCGGGGTAACGCGATGTGTGGTTCAGCGGTGACGCTATCGCGCTCTGAACTTTCCTGTCCCCAGGACCCCAACCCCTTGCTGTCACTCATAGTAAACACACGGATACGCTCCGTGGCTAGGGGGTCTGCGGGCCCAATTGGGAAGAGCGCGCGCCGGTTTGACGTACCCAGACGTCAGACGGTCGAACCGTCCGGATCCCCGGTCGTCCAGCCTACGTCGCCGTCACACCAGTACGTGGTCGACAAAGCACCAGCGCCATTCCTCGCCGGGCTCGAAGGTCCGCATGATCGGGTGCCCGGACTCCTTGTGGTGCTCCGTGGCGTGCCGGCCCGGCGAGGAGTCGCAGCAGCCGACGTGACCGCAGGTGAGGCACAGCCGCAGCTGCACCGGGTGCCAACCCTCCGCCAGGCACTCGGGACAGGTCTCGCCGAGCGGACCTGGTTCCGGGTGCGGCAGCGCGTCGGCGTGCGTGCACTGTTTCATGATTGCCAGGTTACGACGGTCACGCGCAGACCCGCGCGGAAAATCGAGGGCGGGCTGCGGTGACGATGGACGAGGGCGGGCGAGGACCATGGACGGGCGCGGCGGCAGGGGCGCGCGCGGGCGCGCGTGTCGTTCCGTGTTGAGTGGCGGGCAGCGGCGGGTCGGCGCCGCTGACGGTGCGGGTGAGGGTGGGCGAGTCGTATGGATGTGATGCCGCTGCTGTTGCTGGTGGCCGGGAGTGCCGCGGTGGCCGCCGCCGCTCGGCGTTCGCCGGTGCCGGCGCCGCTGCTGCTGGTCGCGGCCGGGCTCGCCGTGTCGTACGTGCCCGGGGTGCCCGAGTACACCCTCGACCCGCACATCGTGCTGCCGCTGGTGCTGCCGCCGCTGCTGCACAGCGCGGCCACGGACAGCTCCTACCTCGATCTGCGGGCGCAGCTGCGGCCCGTGATGCTGCTGTCGGTCGGATACGTGCTCTTCGCGACCTTCGCCGTCGGCTGGGTCGTCTATCTCGTCATCCCGGAGCTGCCGCTGACCGCGGCGCTGGTGCTGGGCGCGGTGGTGGCGCCGCCGGACGCGGTCGCCGCCACGGCGGTCGCCCGCCGGGTGGGGCTGCCGTCCCGGATCACCACGATCCTGCAGGGCGAGTCCCTGGTGAACGACGCCACCGCGATCACCGCCTACCGGGTGGCCCTCGCGGCCGCCGTCGGAGAGGGCGCCACCTGGGCCGGCGGCATCGGGGAGTTCCTGCTGGCCGCGTTCGGCGGCATCGGCGTGGGCCTGGTGCTGATGGTGCCGATCCACTGGCTGCGCACCCATGTGAAGGAGGCGCTGCTCCAGAACACGCTCTCGCTGCTGATCCCGTTCGTCGCGTACGCCGCCGCCGAGCAGGTGCACGCCTCCGGAGTGCTGGCGGTCGTGGTCGTCGCGCTCTATCTGGGGCACCGCGCGTGGGAGGTCGACTTCGCCACCCGGCTCCAGGAGGACGCGGTGTGGAAGATGGTCGCCTTCGTACTGGAGTCGGCCGTGTTCGCGCTGATCGGGCTGCAGTTGCCGGTGGTCCTCAAGGGCCTCGGCGCCTACGAGGGCACCCGTGCCGCCTGGTACGCGCTCGCCGTCTTCCTCGTGGTCGTCGTCTCCCGGTTCGTGTGGGTGTATCCGGCGACGTTCCTGCCGCGCATGCTGTCGGCGCGGATCCGGGAGCGTGAGCCGAATCCGACGTGGCGGGGCGCGTTCATCATCGCCTGGGCCGGCATGCGCGGGGTCGTCTCGCTGGCGATCGCCTTCTCGATCCCGCTCACCGTGCACGGTGGCGGCGAGTTCCCCGAGCGCAACCTCATCCTCTTCCTCACCTTCACCACGGTCATCGGCACCCTGGTCGTCCAGGGGGTGACACTGCCGCCGCTGATCCGCATGCTGCGGCTGCCCGGCCGTGACCCGCAGGCCGCGACCCTGGCCGAGGCGAACGCCCAGGCACAGGCGTCCCGCATCGCCGAACAGCGTCTGGAGGAACTCCTCTCCGACGAGCGCAACGCCCTCCCCGAGCCGCTGGCCGACCGGCTGCGAGCCGTCCTGGAACGCCGCCGCAACTCCGTCTGGGAACGTCTCGGCCAGGCCAACCCCATCACCGGCGAGTCCGTCGACGACACCTACCGCAGACTGTCCCGCGACGTGATCGGCGCCGAACGCGCGGTCTTCGTGAGGCTGCGCGACGGCCGCTACATCGACGACGAGATGCTGCGCACGCTGCTGCGCAGGCTGGACCTGGAGGAGGCGGCCGCCTACCGGGAGGCCGAGTGAGGGCCGGTCATTCGGAGAAGGGAGCCCCGGTGACGACCGCCGCGAGCACCGTCCCGCGCGGGAAGGCGCCCTCCTCGGCGAGGGCGACAAGCCCATACAGCAACTTGGCGACATAGAGACGCTCGACGGGGACCGCGTGCCGCTGTTCGAAGTCCTGCGCGAAGGCGTCGAGTTCGGGAGGCGTACGGGCGTACCCCCCGAAGTGGAACCGGTCCTCGAGCCGCCAGTCGCCCCGCGGCCCGCCGAACGCCTCGGTCTGCAGGCGCCGTACGTCCTCCTCCAGGAAGCCGCCCTTGAGGACGGGCACGCCCAGTGCCCGCTGACCGTGCGCCAGGCCGGCCGCCAGACCCGCCAGGGTGCCGCCGGTGCCGCAGGCGACCGCGACCACGTCGGCCCGGCCGCGCAGCTCCTCGCCGAGCGCGCGGCATCCTCGCACGGCGAGGGCGTTGCTGCCGCCCTCGGGGACGACGTACGCGTCCCGGGCGTCCGCCGCGCGCAGCACGGCGGCCAGGGTCCGTGGCTCGGATTTCCTGCGGTACGTCGATCTGTCGACGAAGTGCAGACGCATGCCGTCGGCCACGCACCGGGCCAGTGACGGGTTGAGGGGCCGGTCGGCCAGCTCCTGGCCGCGCACCACGCCGACCGTGGGCAGACCGAGGAGGCGGCCCGCGGCGGCCGTGGCGCGCAGGTGATTGGAGTAGGCGCCGCCGAAGGTGAGCACGGTGCGGCCGGCGGCGGCTTCGAGGTTCGGCGCGAGCTTGCGCCACTTGTTGCCGATCAGCTCCGGATGGATCAGGTCGTCCCGCTTGAGCAGCAGACGCAGGCCGCGGCGGGTGAACCGCTCGTCCGTCGGCTCCTGCAGGGGAGAGGGGAGCCGGGGGCGGAGGGTGGTGAGGTCGGGGGTGGTGTCGGGGTCGGGGCTGGGCACCCGCTCATTGTCGCGCGCACGCCGTTGTCGCCCCACCTCGGTGCACGCCGGTGCGCCGGGCCGCGGGCGCGCGCCGGGAGTCGCCCTAGCTCAGGCGCTCGCCGATCCGCCGGCGCATCGAGGCCATGGTGAACCCTCGGGGATCCACCTTCCCGGGCTGCCACTCCAGATGGCCGATCACCGACCGTTCCGTCCAGCCGTGATGGCGGCAGATGGCCGCCGAGACGCGTTCGATCGCGTCCAGCTGGGCTTCCGGCCAGGGGTCGATCCCGTCGCCCAGGTTCTCGCACTCGAAGCCGTAGAAGTGGCGGTTGCCGTCGGTGTTGGCCTCGTTGTCGGGCGGCAGGGCCGTCTCCGCGATGACCGCGCGCAGGACGTCGTCGTCGCCGAGACCGGCGTGGTTGGCGCGGCCGTAGCCCACGAGGTGGACCCTGCCGTCCTTGGTGATCACGCCGTGGCAGAGCGGGCCGGGCAGGCCCTCGTAGCCGTCGCGGCAGAGCTCCACCGTCCAGGCGCTGCCCTGGGTCACCGTGTGGTGGATCATCACGCCGTGGACGGGCCCCCACGGGCCCACGTGGTTGCGGTTGTGGTGCTCCCAGTCGCCCACCTCGACGACGGTCGTTCCCTCGGTCCGAAGTCTCTCCAGGAATCTGCTCGCGGACATGGGTGTGGCCATGGCCGCTCCCTTCGCGCCGTGCGCCGGCCGCCGGCCGCGGCCGCCTCGTACCGGTGCTCTACCGAAAACGGGCAGACGGGACTCCTCGTCTCGCACGGTGTGCGAGCGGTTTTGGACAGTTGCGGACGGGACCAACAGTGGACAAGGTCCCTCTATTTGCCCACTGCTCAGTGATCCATTCCCGCTCTTTCGTGTAATAGCACCGGCACGCTCCGTGATGGAAGGCTCGGTGGTGCAGATGGCGATGCGTGGCGTCAGATCGGCGTCGACGCATGACCGGGAGGGCAATTCCTTATGTCGGTAGGCGAAGAGGTCCGCACGGAGCAGGGCAAGCCGCAGCAGAGTCTCGGCACGGCGGCGGCGCGGAACCTGGCCACCACGACCAAGTCCGCGCCGCAGATGCAGGAGATCAGCTCCCGCTGGCTGCTGCGCATGCTGCCTTGGGTGAACGTTCAGGGTGGCACGTACCGGGTGAACCGGCGTCTGACCTACGCCGTCGGCGACGGCCGCATCACGTTCGTCAAGACCGGCGATCGCGTCGAGGTCATCCCCGCCGAGCTGTGCGAACTGCCGGCGCTGCGGTCGTACGACGACGAGGACGTGCTCTCCGAGCTCGCCCGGCGCTGCGAGCAGCGGGAGTTCGCGGCGGGTTCCGTGATCGCCTCCTTCGGCAGCCGGACGGACGAGGTGCTGCTGCTCGCGCACGGCAGGGTGGAGAAGCTCGGCTCCGGCCCCTACGGGGAGGACGAGTCCCTCGGCGTCCTCGCCGACGGCGCCTACCTCGGTGACCAGGCCCTGCTCGACGCCGACGCCATCTGGGAGTACTCCGTCCGCGCGGTCACCGCGTGCACCGTGCTGGTGCTGCCCCGCCAGGACGTCGAACAGGTCGCGGAGCGCGCCGACTCCCTGCGTGAGCACATCGAGCAGCTGCGGGCGATTCCGGAGCAGCGCAGCAACAAGTACGGCGAGCGGGAGATCGAACTGGCGGCCGGCCACAGCGGCGAGCCGGACATCCCGCACACCTTCGTCGACTACGAGGCCAGGCCCCGTGAGTACGAACTGAGCGTCGCCCAGACCGTGCTGCGCATCCACTCGCGCGTGGCCGACCTCTACAACCAGCCGATGAACCAGACCGAGCAGCAGCTCCGGCTGACCGTGGAGGCCCTCAAGGAGCGTCAGGAGCACGAGCTCATCAACAACCGCGAGTTCGGGCTGCTCAACAACTGCGAGTACGACCAGCGGCTCCAGCCGCACGACGGCGTGCCCAGCCCCGACGACATGGACGAGCTGCTGTGCCGGCGCCGCGGCACCAAGCTGTTCCTCGCCCACCCGCGCGCGATCTCGGCGTTCGGGCGCGAGCTCAACAAGCGCGGGCTGGTGCCCGAGACCATCGAGATGGCCGGTAACCGCATCCCCACCTGGCGCGGTGTGCCGATCTTCCCGTGCAACAAGATCCCGGTCAGCGACGCCCGGACGACCTCGATCATCGCCATGCGCACGGGCGAGAACGAACAGGGCGTCATCGGCCTGCAGCAGTCGGGCATCCCGGACGAGATCGAGCCGAGCCTGTCCTGCCGCTTCATGGGCATCAACGAACAGGCCATCATCAAGTACCTGGTGACGGCGTACTACTCGGCCGCGGTGCTGGTGCCGGACGCCCTTGGTGTGCTGGAGAACGTCGAGATCGGGCGCTGGCGGTGACCTTCCCGGCCCGGCGCCGCTTCGCCCGCACGCTTGTCGGAGCGGCACCGTGTCCCGCGTCCCCCGCGTGGGTAGACCCTCGGGGTAGGCGCCCAGCCGTAGCGGAAGTGCCACTGTCCGCCGACTCTCCGAGGCGATGCCATGGGTGAGTTCATGACGGAGACGCAGCAACGCCTCCCCGGGGCGCGGCCGTCCACCGAGACGCTCGAAGGGCGGGGGGCCATCGCGACCGACGGGGACGGCACGCCGGATCCGCTCGACGGTCCCGAGGCGGCGGTGATCCTGGAGCGGGCGCGGGCCTGCGTCGACCCGGAGATGCGGGCCGCCATCGAGTCGTTGCCGCCGTCCATGCGCCGGATCGCGCTCTACCACTTCGGCTGGGTGCACCCGGACGGCACGCCGGCGACCGGCAACGCCGGCAAGGCGATCCGTCCCGCTCTCGTCCTCACGGCGGCCGCCGCGCTCGGCGGACCGGCGGCGCGGGCGGCGGCCCTGCCGGTGGCGGTCGCGGTGGAGCTGGTCCACAACTTCACGCTGCTGCACGACGACGTGATGGACCGGGACGCGACCCGTCGGCACCGGCCCACCGCCTGGGCCGTGTTCGGTCAGGCCGACGCCATCCTCGCCGGGGACGCCCTCCAGGCGCTGGCCCTGCGGCTGCTCGCCGAGGACCCGCACCCGGCGTCCGCAGCGGCGGCGGCCCGGCTCGCGGACTGCGTCGTCGAACTGTGCGCCGGACAGCACGCGGACACGGCGCTGGAGAAACGCGGCCCGGCCGAGGTCGGCCTCGACGAGGTGCTCGCCATGGCCGAGGCCAAGACCGGCGCGCTGCTGGGGTGCGCCTGTGCCGTCGGCGGGCTGTACGCGGGCGCGGCACCGGAGGACGTGGCGGCGCTGGACGCGTTCGGCCGTGAGGCCGGGCTCGCCTTCCAGCTCATCGACGACGTGATCGGTATATGGGGCGACCCGAGCCACACCGGCAAGCCGGCCGGTGCGGATCTCGCCGCCCGCAAGAAATCCCTGCCGGTGGTCGCCGCGCTGACCTCCGGCGGTCCGGCCGCGGCGGAGCTGGCCGCGCTGTACGAACTGCCGTACGACAACGAGGACCTGCGGCGCACGGCGCTCGCCGTGGAGCGGGCGGGCGGCCGTGACTGGGCGCAGGCCCAGGCCGCCGACCGGATGGCCCGGGCCATGCAGGAGCTGGCCCGGGCGGTGCCGGACCCGGAGGACGCGGGAGGGCTGCTGGCCCTGGCCGAGTTCGTGACACGACGCAGCAACTGAGGGCCGCGGCGGCCGCCTGCTGAGAGGGCGGGCGAGCGCCGTGCCCGCGACATCGCGGCGGTCGACGACCGCGCTCGGCAAGGGCGCGGATGCCGACGGTCGTGGCGACTCCGGAGCACCGGGGCCGTACGGTTCCTGACCCCGTACGGCCGGCGGCTCCGGACCGGCGGGTCCCGCACATCCCCACGGTGTGCGGGGCCCGTTCTCGTCTCGCGGAACGATCGCACCGGCCCGCGCGAGGCCGGATCCCGCCGTGACGGCCGGATCTCGTCAAAATGCGGCCGTGGACGCCGTGCCCGCGGCATTCGCCCTACGATCAAGGCCGGTTGAGACGAAGGGGCGGGTAATCATCATGGGCGTCGCGATCCGGTCGGCGGGCGAGGAGGACCGGGAGCTGGTCGTGCGGCTGCTGGACGAGGCCTTCCAGGACGACCCGGTCAGCGGCTGGGTGTTCCCGGGCGACGAGCACCGCCGCACCACGCACCCCAGGCTCATGGCGGCCTTCACCGACATCGTGCTCGCCCACGGCCGGATAGACGTCACCGAGGACGGCACGGCGTGCGCGCTGTGGATGTCCGTGCCGGCCGAGGCGCACGATCAGGACGACGAAGGGCCCGTCCGGCTGCGCGAGGCCGTCGATCCGGCCAACGAACGCGTCGAGCAGATAGGCCGGCTGACGGCCGCCGTCCACCCCGAGGGCGAGGCCCACGAGTACCTGTGGATGATCGGCACCGCGCCGGAACGGCAGGGCGAGGGTCTCGGCACCGCGCTCATCCTGTCGGTCCTCGAACGCTGCGACCAGGAGGGCGTGGCCGCCTACCTGGAGGCGAGCAGCGCCCGCAGCCGGCACCTGTACGAGCGGCTCGGCTTCGTGCTCAAGGGCCGCCCCCTCGATCTCCCGGACGGCCCCCAGATGTGGCCGATGTGGCGCGCGCCGCGCGCCTGAAACAACCGCCACCCCAGCCACCGCGGCCCCAGCCACAGCCACGCCGCCCCGGCCGCTTCTCCGGTGCGCTGCCCCGGCTACTTCTCCGGCACGATCGTCGCCGCGATCCGCTCCACCAGCCCGTCCGGCACGCCCACTCCGGGCAGTACGCCCTTCAGCACGTCCGGCAGGGTCAGATGCTCCAGGAGCAGCCCGAGCATCGCGAGATAGAGAACGGTGACGACCTCGTCGCCGCCGGGCAGTCCGGCGTCGCGGTGGAACCCGATGGCCTCGTCCAGGTCGCCCCGCACGGTCCTGGTGAAGGAGGACCGCAGCTCGGGGTGGCGGGAGGCCTCCAGGCGCATCTCCAGCAGGGCCAGATAGCCCGTGCGGTCGCGGGTCGCGCGGGCCATCAGGTCGTGCATGAAACTGACGACCAGGGAGCGGTCCTTGGGCCGGGTCAGCAGCTCGGCGATCACCTCCGGATCGGGCGCGAGCCGCACGTGCAGCCGGGTGTCGATCTGCCGGAGCAGGTCGTCGCGCCCGGTGAAGTAGTTGGAAGCGGTGCCGACCGGCACCCCCGCCTCGGCGTCCACCGCGCGGAACGTCAGCCCGCGCGCCCCCTGACGAGCGAGCACCTCGACGCCCGCGTCGACGAGGGCGGCCCGGCGCTCCGGATTGCCCGCCATTCGGAATCCCCTCTCCCACTTCCAGCCGTTCCAAGAAAAGCGCTTGCAACCACTACAAGCGAAGTACTACAACTGAAGCACTACAACCGAAGTGGTTGTGCGACACCCTACGAAAAGAGACCGGCTTGCGAAAGCTCACCTACTTCATCGCCTGCTCCATCGACGGCTTCATCGGAGACCCGAGCGGCGACGCGACATCGATGTACCCCTTCGTCGACGAGGAGTTCCTGGAGTTCCTCAAGGCGGAGCACCCGGAGACCGTGTGGACCCCCGGCCGCCGCGCCCTCGGTTTCGACGACCTGCCCAACCGGCGGTTCGACACGGTCATCCAGGGCCGCAGCAGCTACGACCTGGCCCTGAAGGAGGGCGTCACCAGCCCCTACGTCCATCTGCGCCAGTACGTCGCCTCGCGCACCCTGACCGAGTCGCCCGACCCGCAGGTCGAGATCGTCGCCGACGACGTGGTCGGCAAGGTCCGCGAGCTGAAGGCGGAGGACGGCGAGTTGGGCATCTACCTGTGCGGCGGCTCGCAGCTCGCCGGCGCGCTGTTCGACGAGATCGACGAACTCGTCATCAAGACCTACCCCGTCGTCTACGGCACCGGCATGCCGATGTTCGGCTCGGACTTCGCCGTCACGGAGTTCGTCCACGAGGGCGTGCGCGCGTTCGGCAACGGCGCCGTGGTTCGTACGTACAGCAGGAAGCGCTGAGCCCTCTCCCGCCCTACCCTGAGGACATGGGCAGCCAAGAGCACGTCTGTCCCGACTGCGGACAGCCCGTCGACACCGTCGTCAAGCGCCACAAGACCCTGGGCGCCTGGGTCCCGACCTGGGTGGCCGGCCCGTGCCGGAACCCCGACTGCGCCACCTACGTCGAGGAAGGCGCCGCCGAGCACGAGGAACCGCACGGCCCGGACGATCAGCCCGAGCAGCCCGGCACACCCGCCGCGAAGAATTCCTGAAACCCGTGTCGAGAATCCCGGCCCGGCTCCGACGTCCCCTGTGAGAGCCGCCCCCGAGGGTGGCCCGAGCCGACGCAAGCGAAGGAGCGGACTGATGAAGTACCTGGTCATGGTGCAGGGCACGCAGGCGGACTACGAGGCGATGCAGGGCAAGGGATCCGCGGGCTCCGTCGCCTGGACCCAGGAGGACGTCCAGGCGATGTACTCCTTCATGCAGGCCCTCAACGACGACCTCGCCGAGTCCGGCGAGATGATCGACGGACAGGGGCTGACCGAGCCCGCGAAGACCCGGCACGTCACCCTGGGCGACGACGGCAAGGCCGTGATCACCGACGGGCCGTACAGCGAGACCAAGGAGCTGCTGGCCGGCTACTGGGTGCTGGACTGCGCGAGCCTGGAGCGGGTCACGGAGATCGCCGAGCGGGTCCTGCAGTGCCCCCAGCCCGCCGGAGCCCCCGTGTACCCCGTCGTGATCCGGCCCATCGACGACGGCTCCGGGGACGTCGGCTGAGCCGCACCCGCGTACCCGAGGGCATGAGCGCCACACCCGAGACCGAGGACCTGCTGCGCCGGCACGCGCCGCAGGTCCTCGGCGCGCTGGTACGCCGGTACGGCCACTTCGACTCCGCCGAGGACGCCGTACAGGAAGCCCTCCTCGCGGCGGCCGAGCAGTGGCCGCGTACCGGGGTCCCGGACAATCCGCGCGGCTGGCTGATCAGGGTCGGCGCCCGTCGGCTGACCGACGCGCTGCGTGCGGAGGAGGCGCGCCGGGCCCGGGAGGAGAAGGTCGCGGCGCTCGCCCCGCGGGACGCGTTCACGGCCCCGCCGCCCGGGGCGGACCGCGCGCCCCGCGAGGACGACACCCTCACCCTGCTCTTCCTCAGCTGCCATCCGGATCTGACCCCGCCCGCCCAGATCGCCCTCACCCTCCGCGCCGTCGGCGGTCTGACCACGGCGGAGATCGCCCGCGCGTATCTCGTCCCCGAGGCGACGATGGCACAGCGCATCAGCCGGGCCAAGCAGAAGGTCCGCAAAGTGCGCTTCGGGCGCCCCGACAACTGGGAGGACCGGCTGCCCGCCGTCCTGCAGACGCTGTACCTGATCTTCAACGAGGGCTACACGGCCACCTCGGGCACGAGCCTGACGCGCCGCGAACTCGCCGGCGAGGCGATCCGGCTGACCCGCGAGGTCCACCGGCTCCTCCCCGACCACGGCGAGGTGGCCGGCCTGCTCGCCCTGATGCTGCTCACCGACGCCCGCCGCGAGGCACGCACCGGACCGCACGGCGAACTCGTCCCGCTCGACGAACAGGACCGCGACCGCTGGGACAAGGCCGCGATCGACGAGGGCGTCGCCCTGGTCACCCGGGCGCTGGCCCGGGGGCCCGCCGGCCCGTACCGGCTGCGCGCCGCCATCGCCGCCGTGCACGACGAGGCCCCGTCGGCGCAGGAGACCGACTGGGAGGAGATCCTCGGTCTCTACGACGTCCTGGTGCGTATCGTCCCGGGCCCTGTCGAGCGCCTCAACCGCGCGGTCGCCGTCGCCATGGCCCGAGGACCGCGTGCCGGGCTGGCCGAACTGGCCTCGCTGGAGGACGAGCTGGGGGCCGGACACCGTCTGGACGCGGTCCGCGGGCATCTCCTGGAGCGGGCCGGCGCCCATGACGAGGCACGCGCCGCCTACGAGGCCGCCGCCGCCAAGACGCTGAGCCTGCCCGAGCAGCGCTATCTGCACGCGCGGGCGGCACGGCTGAAGCCGTAACCTCACGCCATGCCCGAAGACACCCGCATCCTCCACATCACCGAACGCTCCCTGTGGGAGGCGGCCCGCGAGCACGGCACGTACGAGATGTCGACGCGCGGCCGCACGCTCCGGGAGGAGGGCTTCATCCACTGCTCGACCCGCGCCCAACTCCCGTCCGTGGCCGCCTTCCTGTACGGCTCCTACGACGGCCCCGACGAACTGGTGGTGCTGGTCGTGGACCCCGCGCTGCTGGACGCTCCGCTGAAGTACGAGGCGCCGAAGCCCGGGGGCGAGGAGTTCCCGCATGTGTACGGGCCGATCCCGGTCGCCGCGGTGGTGGACGTGGAAACGTGGCGGTGACGGAGCGGGGCCGGCCGTGGCGGTGACGGAGCGGGGCCGGCCGGGGCGGTGATGGAGCGGGGTCGGCCGGGGCCGTGGACCGTGGTGGCTGGGCGGCCCTCGTGGCCGTGACGGGCGGAGCGACGCTGTGGTTGCGGGACTCGGCCGAGCCGCCGGGGTCCCACTGCCGGGCGGAGGCCGACCCGGCACCCTCGCTGCCGCAGGGGCGGGGGTCGGCGGGCGCGGACGCCGTACCCGACGGGAGCGCACCGGCGCCCTGCTGCGTCAGGACGCGCCGGCGCGGGGCAGCCCGCCCGTGTCCGGGTCCCGCCCCGTCAGGCAGTACGTCCCGCCCGCCGGATCGCGCATCACCGTCCAGTGAGGCCCCTGGGTGACGAAGGCCGCGCCCAGTTCCTCGTGCCGGACACGGGTCGCCGGGATGTCCGCGCAGGCCAGATCCAGATGGGCGGAGGCGCGCGGCCCCGCACCGGGCCGTCCCGCGGCCGACGGCTCCTCGCCGAGCCGCTGGAGCAGGACGCGCAGCGGAAGCCCGGCCGGCGGGCGCAGCACATGGAACTCGGGACGGGCACCGGGCGCCGACTCCCAGCCCGCCAGCACCCCGCTCCAGAAGGCGACTTCGGCCTCGTACGCGGACGGCGGTACGTCCACGCAGACCTGGTCGAGCCGGCTGCCGCGCACCACGGGCGGTCGCACCGACTCCCCCTGCCAGGGCACGGCGCAGAACAACTGCCCGGCGGGGGAACGCAGTACGGCCCACCCGTCGTGGTCGGCGGCAAGGCCGGCCCCCTGCGCCAGCGCCGACTTCACGAACCGCGGGACGTCGTCCACGGCGAAGTCGAGATGCGCGCCGCCCGGACCCGACTCGACGCCCTGCGCCTTCACACAGGGGTCCGCTCCGCCGCCGGGCAGCAGAGTCGTGAACTCGCCCTGATCACCGCGTGGTTCGGACAGTTCGGTGTCCGTCACCGCGGTCCAGAAGTCCCCGGCCGCGCCGAGCGCGGCGGCGGGACGGTCGATGAACGCGTAGGTCCAGCGGATGCTCATGAGGTGATCGTAGAACCGGCGGTGCGGCCCGCGCCGAGGCGGCCGTACGACAGGCCGAACGGTCACCACGTCTGCTTTGCAGGACCCTTACCAACCGCGCGCCTCCTCCTGGGACTTGCTTTGCCGTCAGTTCGCCCCGCATTGGTCCGCGCTTGTTTGCATTGGGGAATGGACCACATCACGTTCCTGGTGGCGGTCGTCATCGTGACGGCCCTCGCCTTCGACTTCACCAACGGCTTCCACGACACGGCGAACGCGATGGCCACCTCCATCGCCACGGGGGCCCTCAAACCGAGGACGGCCGTGCTCATCAGCGGCGTTCTGAACGTCGTCGGCGCCTTTCTGTCCACCGAGGTCGCCAGAACGATCTCCGGCGGCATAGTCGACGACACACTCGTCACCCCGGGCATGATCTTCGCGGGCCTGGTCGGGGCGATCCTGTGGAACCTGCTGACCTGGCTGGTGGGGCTGCCGTCCAGTTCGTCGCACGCGCTGTTCGGCGGGCTCATCGGGGCCGTCTGGGTCGGTGCGGGCTCCCACGGCGTGCACTTCGACAAGGTGGTCGAGAAGGTGCTGATCCCGGCGGTGGCCTCGCCGCTCGTCGCGGGACTCGCGGCGCTGCTCGCCACCTACCTGGCCTACCGGCTCACTTCTCGCGCCCGCAAGGAGTCCGTCACCAGGGGCTTCCGGGTCGGCCAGATCGCCTCGGCCTCGCTGGTCTCCCTGGCCCACGGCACCAACGACGCGCAGAAGACGATGGGCGTCATCACGCTGACCCTGATCTCGGCGGGCGCGCTCGGCCATGACGCGGGCCCGCCCCTGTGGGTCATCGCCTCCGCCGGTCTCGCCATCGGTCTGGGCACCTACCTCGGCGGCTGGCGCATCATCCGCACCATGGGCAAGGGCCTGACGGAGATCCAGTCCCCGCAGGGCTTCGCCGCCGAGACCGCCTCGACGACGGTGATCCTCACCTCGGCCCACCTGGGCTTCGCCCTGTCCACCACCCAGGTCGCCTCCGGCAGCATCCTCGGCGCCGGACTCGGCCGCCGTCTCGCGGAGGTCCGCTGGGGCGTGGCCGGCCGCATGGTCGTGGCCTGGCTGATCACGCTGCCCGCCGCCGCGCTGGTCGGCGGTGTCTCGGCGAGCGCGGTCAAGCACGGCGGCAACGTCGGTACGGCCGTGGTGGCGCTGGTCGGTGCCGCCGTCGCCGCCGGCATCGTGTTCGTCTCCCGCCGCAACCCGGTGTCCGCGCACAACGTCAACGACACCCACGAGGTCTCGATCCGCGGCACGGAGCCGGCGCCGGTCGGCACGGCCGCCTGACACCACGGTCCACTGAGAGAAGGGCAGTTCACAGCAATGAACCTCGACTGGACCGCACTCGGCCAGGTCGCCGCGGTGAGCCTCGCCGTCACCGTGGCGGTGGTCGCCGTCTTCGCCCTCGGCGTGCTGGGCCTGGCCCGCCACGAGGGGACACGCGAGGAGGGCGGCGGCACGTCCGCCGTGGGCCTCGCCCAGGCCGGGCTGTGCTTCGTGGCCTGCGCCGCGGTGGTGGCGTACGGGATCTACCTGATCGTGCCGCAGTTCCACTGAACGTGCCGTGCGGCGGGGGAGGCCCGGCGACGGCAGGGCTCCTTCGCCGTCCCGGTCCGCTCGTACACCGTCACCCGCCGCCCCCGGACCTCCAGGTCCGCGACGACCCTGAAGTGCTTCCTCAGCACGGCC
This sequence comes from Streptomyces sp. Y7, assembly GCF_043195415.1. NCBI lineage: Bacteria > Bacillati > Actinomycetota > Actinomycetes > Kitasatosporales > Streptomycetaceae > Streptomyces > Streptomyces sp. Y7. The sequence goes on along the minus strand of NZ_JBIDDQ010000015.1, from coordinate 42,018 downwards.
GTCTTCACCTTGTCGCGCTTCGCCGTCACCGCCCGCGCCACCCCCGGCGCGTCGGTGACCAGCAAGATCCGCCGCTGAGTCAGCATCGCGGCCCGTATGCGCGCCGGATCGGCCTCCTCACCCTTCAACGTCCCCGACGCCACGGGGCCGCGCACCAGCGCGACGTCCCACAGCCCGGCGAAGGCACCGGGGGAGACCAGGGCGGTGTCGCGCCGCGCCGCCGGGACGAAGACCACCGCGTCGCCGGCCTCCTTCAGCCGCCGTACGTCCGACGCCACGGCCAGCACGTCGTCCACCCGGCTGTCCGGGGAGCGCTTGGCCAGCGACTGCGGCAGCAGCGCCACGAACGCGACGCCGACCAGCACCGGGACGAGCCACGCCGACGCGCGCGGATGGCGGGGCCCGGCCGCCCGGGTCGCCGTGCCCAGCGCCGTGCCGATCAGCAGGGCCAGGCCCAGCATGCTGAACAGGATGTAGCGGTCCAGGAACAGCGGCCGGATCAGGGAGAGCCCGAGGAGGCCGAGTTGGGGCACCGCCAGCAGCGGCAGCCCGACGGCCGCGACCGACAGCCGCCCGGTGTGCGGCCGGTCCAGCAGGACCCCGAGACCGCCGAGCGCCAGCAGGACCGCCGGGCCGATCAGCATGTGCCAGGTCGACGGAGGGATCCAGGAGACCTGTTCGGACTGGCGGCGGCTGAACAGGATCAACGGCAGCACGGCGGTGACGGCCGTTGCCGAGGCCACCGCCCAGCGCGTCCATGTCCGCCGCCGGGCCCGCGTCCACACCAGCGTCGCCAGGTGCGCGGGCAGGATCAGCAGCGACAGCCAGTTCAGCAGCCCGCACACCGCGATCGTGCCCGCGTACGCGAGCCAGTGCACGGCTCGGCCGCGCCCCTGAAGGACCGTCACCAGCAACAGGGTCGAGATGCCCGCGCCCGCCGCGACGAGCGCGTACGGGCGTCCTTCCTGGAGATGGAACTGCACGGCGGGCAGCAGTCCGAGCGCCAGCCCGGCCGCGAGGCCCGCCCGGATCCCGGCCAGCCGACGGGCGACCTCGGCCACGCAGACCGCGGCGACCGCCATGGCCAGGACGGACGGCAGCCGCAGCGCGGTGGTGCCCGGCCCGAAGCACGCGAAGACGGCGTGCATCAGCAGGTAGTAGAGGCCGTGCACCGCGTCGACCTGCGCGAGCATCTGCCAGATGTCCCCGGCGGGCCGCCGCGCGACCTGCCAGGTGGCGGCCTCGTCACGCCACACGCTGTGCTGCCGGGACAGGCCCCACAGGCCGAGGGCGAGGGTCCACAGGAACGGGACCAGCCGGAGCGGAACGCCTCTGAGCAAACGGGATTTCGCGCGTATCGGGGCCGAGTTCAAGCGGGCGTTCTCCCAGGGGATCGACATTCCGTCCGACGGGGGCCGGCCGCCGGATGAGGTGATCCCACTCGCCCGCGCTCGCAGCGCACGACGAGAACCGCCACGGCCGCGCGGGCCGGGACGGGATTCGAGTGCTGCTCAGCTTTCCCCCGTACGCCACCCGGGCCACAGGACGGCCGACGGGGTGGACATGCCAGAACCTACGGGACCGCGGTGATCGCGGGCCAGCGATCACCGCGTGAAGACAATCACCGCCGACTCACGGAACCCCGAGCATGTCGGGCCGCCGTATTCGTCCGCTTCGGCGGTGATCGTCGGCTTCGGTCACATGGCAGGGGCCCGACCGGAGAACCGGTCGGGCCCCTTGGGGAAGCCAGAAAGCCCTGGGTCAGGCCTTCTTGGTCTCCCAGAAGATCTTGTCGATCTGGGCGATGTAGTCCAGCGCCTTCTGGCCGGTCGCCGGGTCGGTGGACCCCTTGGCGGCGGAGAGGGCCTTCAGGGCGTCGTTGACGAGCTGGTGCAGCTCCGGGTACTTCTCGAAGTGCGGGGGCTTGAAGTAGTCGCTCCAGAGCACCGAGACGTGGTGCTTGGCGAGCTCGGCGCGCTGCTCCTTGATGACGGTGGCACGCGCCTGGAAGTGCGGGTCGTCGTTGGCGGCCATCTTCTCCTGCACGGCCTTCACCGACTCCGCCTCGATGCGGGCCTGGGCCGGGTCGTACACGCCGCAGGGCAGGTCGCAGTGCGCGCTGACCTTGACCTTGGGGGCAAACAGGCGGGAAAGCATGGAGCATTCCTTCCTCGTGATCGTCTTCTCAGGTGGGACATTACTCCCTGCAAGACGGGTTTTCGCGAGTGCCCCCATGGGCTTAGGACAAAAGTCCGGGGTGAGACTGAGACTGGTGGAGGACCCTACCGGGGAGGTGCCGGGGATGCCGGAGTTGTCGCAGGAGACCGAGCGCGGGCGGGCGGACCGGCCCTTCGGGTGGGCCGAGGTGACCGGGCCGTCGATGGTGCCCACGCTGTATCACGGTGACCTGCTCGTGGTGTGGCACCGGGGGCGGATCCGGCCGGGGGACGTCATCGTGCTGCGACACCCCTTCCAGCAGGACCTGCTCGTCGTCAAGCGCGCGGCGGAGCGCCGTGACGGCGGCTGGTGGGTCCTGGGGGACAACGCGTACGCCGGGGGCGACAGCACCGACTACGGCGTGGTGCCCGACGAGCTGATCCTGGGCAAGGTCCGCCTGCGCTACCGGCCGCGCAAGCCCGGTCAGCGCTCTCCGTTCGCGCTGGCCCGCTGGGCGCTGTCGGCCGTACGGCCGCTGTTCGCCGACCGGTCCGCCTCCAGGCGTTTGCGGGCGCGGTAGGCGGCCACGTTGGCGCGGGTCGCACAGCGGTCCGAGCAGTACCGCCGGGAGCGGTTGGTGGACGTGTCCAGGTAGGCGTTGCGGCACGGCGCCGCCTCGCACAGGCCCAGGCGGTCCACGCCGTACTCCGTCAGATGGAAGGCCAGGCCCATCGCGGCGATGGCGGCGTAGCCCGCGGTCGCGTTCGACGGGTGGTCCGCCAGGTGCATGTGCCACAGCGGCCGGCCGTCGTCGTCCCGGAAGTCGTGGCCGGAGATCTGCGGACTCACCGGGAACTCCAGCAGCAGTGAGTTCAGCAGGTTCACCGCCAGGGCCTCGTCGCCCTGGTCCGCCGCCTCGAAGACCGCCCTCAGACGGGCGCGGACCGAGCGGAAGCGGGTGACGTCCGCGTCGGTGGCCCGGCGGGCCGCCTCCTGGCTGACGCCGAACAGGTCGCGGACGGCCTCGACCGAGGTCAGCGAGTCCTTGCCCCGGGCCGGGTCCTCGCTGTTGACGAGTCGTACGGCGTAGTCCGAGTAATAGGCCAGTTCCACTTGTAGTCCTTACGGAGGCGTTCTATCGTCGGGGTGCGGTCGGGTAAGAGCTGATCGTGCTTCCAGGGTATTACGTCATGTGCGCGACGGAGGGGCTCGATGACGGACACGGACACCACCACCCAGGCCGCCGACTGGTCCGCCTGGCAGGAGAGCTGGGACCGGCAGCAGGAGTGGTACATGCCCGACCGCGAGGAACGCTTCCGGATCATGCTCGACATGGTCGAGGCCCTCGCCGGACCCGCCCCGCGCGTGCTCGACCTCGCGTGCGGCACGGGAAGTATCACGGCCCGGCTGCTCGCGCGGTTCCCCGAGGCCACCAGTACCGGTGTCGACCTCGACCCCGCGCTCCTCGCCATCGCCGAGGGCACCTTCGCGGGGGACGAGCGGGTCTCGTTCGTCACCGCCGACCTCAAGGACCCGCACTGGACGGCGAAACTGCCGTACGACTCCTACGACGCCGTCCTGACCGCCACGGCCCTGCACTGGCTGCACCGTGAACCCCTCGCGGCCCTCTACGGTCAGGTCGCGGAGCTGGTCCGCGACGGCGGTGTCTTCATGAACGCGGACCACATGATCGACGACGCGACGCCCCGGATCAACGCCGCCGAGCGCGCCCAGCGCCACGCCCGCATGGATCAGGCCAAGGCGCGGGGTGTCCTGGACTGGGCCGAGTGGTGGCAGCTGGCCGCCCGGGACCCGCTGCTGGCCGAGCCCACGGCCCGCCGCTTCGAGATCTACGGCGAGCACGCCGACGGCGACACGCCGTCCGCCGCATGGCACGCGCGCGTGCTGCGGGAGAAGGGCTTCGGGGAGGCCCGGGCGGTGTGGTGCTCGCCGTCGGACGCGCTGGTCCTCGCGCTGAAGTAGCGGTCGACGCGGACGGCACGGCGGAAGCGGCACGGCCCCGTGGAGGCGGTACGAGAAATTCGTACCGCCTCCTCCGCGTCCGGAAAGGTCCCCCACCGCACTGGAAGGAGTGAGACGGTCCCTTTCGGAGGGGCGGGAGAGGGGGCGGGATGACGGGGGGCGCGGAAGCGTCACTGCATGCCTTCGTCGAGGGCAGACGGACGGCCTTGTTCCGCAGCGCCTATCTGCTGTGCGGCAACCCGGACGAGGCGGAGGACCTCGTCCAGACCACGCTGGTCAAGGTGGTCCTGGGCGCACGCCGGCACGCGCGCCTGGACAACCTCGACGCCTACGCGCGCAAGACGCTGGTGAACACCTTCATCGCCGCCCGCCGCCGTTTCTGGCGGCGCGAGCAGGTCTACGGCGAGCTCCCCGACGTGCCGGAGCGGGCCGTGGACAGCGACACCGGTGTCATGGTCCGGGCCGCCCTCGCGCAGCTCGCGCCCAAGCAGCGGGCGGTGCTCGTGCTGCGCTACTGGGAGGACCTCAGCGTCTCCGACACCGCCGAACTGCTCGGCATGCGCGAGAGCACGGTCAAGAGCCACACGGCGAGAGGGCTCGCGGCACTGCGGGCCGCGGTGCGGGAGGAACACGTATGAGCCGGATCGACGAGCGCGAGGTGCCGCGGGCGACGGAACTGCTGGGGCGGGCCCTCCAGGGCGTCCAGATGCCGTCGGGACCCGGCGCTGACGCGGTGTTCGCGCGGGCCGCGCGGGTGCGGTGGCGCCGGCGCGGGGCGGTGACCGGGACCGCGGCGGCCGTGGCCCTGGTGAGCCTGGTCGGCACCGGGGTGCTGCCGTGGCAGGGTCCGCAACGGCCGGGGGCCGCGCTCACCGCCCCCACCTCCGCCGCCGAGCGCCTGGCGAGACTGCTGCCGCCCGGGACCGGCGAGGTCCGCGAGATCGGGAACGTCGTGGGCGAGGGACCGTACGACGGGCTCTACGCCGTCCACAGGGACGGCGGCGTCGGGTATCTCACCATCCAGGTCCTGTCGAGCCGGCGGGAGGACTGGCCGGTGTGCTCGCCGGACGTCCCGGGGGCGTCGGCGACCTGCGTCCCCGAGACCCTGCCGAACGGCGACGCACGCGAGTCCACCGAGCCGGCGCGGGGGAGCCGCGGGGACGTGCCCTGGCGTTCCGTACGGCTGTTCACCAAGGGCTACGCGGTCATGATCAAGGCCGCCGACGGGTTCGACGCCAGGTGGGCAGTGGGCCCGCGGCTCGACTCCCCGCCGCTGACGGCGGACCAGCTGCGTGCGCTGGTCGTGTCGCCGCGGCTGCTGCCGTAGGCCGGGCACAGGCCGAAGGGGCGGTACGAGGATCTCGTACCGCCCCTTCACCGTCGTACGGTCAGAGCACCTTGGACAGGAACGCCTGGGTCCGCTCGTGCTGCGGGTTGGTCAGCACCTCGCGCGGGTCGCCGGACTCGACGACCACGCCGCCGTCCATGAAGACCAGGCTGTCGCCGACCTCGCGGGCGAAGCCCATCTCGTGGGTGACGACGACCATCGTCATGCCGGACTGGGCGAGGTCGCGCATGACGTCGAGGACGTCGCCGACCAGCTCCGGGTCGAGAGCCGAGGTCGGCTCGTCGAAGAGCATCAGCTTCGGGTCCATCGCCAGCGCACGGGCGATGGCCACGCGCTGCTGCTGGCCGCCGGAGAGCTGCGAGGGGTAGTTCCCCGCCTTGTCGGCGAGACCGACGCGGTCGAGGAGCTCCTTGGCGCGGTCCTTGGCCTTGCCCTTGCTCACGCCCTTGACCTGGATCGGCGCCTCGATGACGTTCTCCAGCGCCGTCATGTGCGGGAACAGGTTGAACCGCTGGAACACCATGCCGATGTCCCGGCGCTTCTTCGCGACCTCGCTGTCCTTGAGCTCGTACAGCTTGTCGCCCTTCTGGCGGTAGCCGACCAGCTCACCGTCGACGTACAGCCGACCGGCGTTGATCTTCTCCAGGTGGTTGATGCACCTCAGGAACGTGGACTTGCCGGAGCCGGAGGGACCGATGAGGCAGAACACCTCGCCCTGCTTCACCTCCAGGTCGATGCCCTTGAGGACCTCTACGGGGCCGAAGGACTTGTGGACGCCCTCGGCCTTGACCATGGCGGTCATGCGGTGCCTCCCTTCGGCTTCGAGCGGTTGGACAGGGAGAGCACGTTCGCCCTGATCTTCTGGAACGGGGTCGCCGGCAGCGAGCGGCTGGACCCACGGGCGTAGTAACGCTCCAGGTAGTACTGGCCGACGCTGAAGATCGAGGTCAGCAGCAGGTACCAGGCCGCCGCCAGGAACAGCATCTCGGCGGGGGCGCCGGAGGTCTGGCCGATGTCCTGGGCCGCGCGGAACAGCTCGGGGTACTGGACGACCGAGACCAGCGAGGTCGTCTTCAGCATGTTGATGACCTCGTTGCCCGTGGGCGGCACGATCACGCGCATCGCCTGCGGGATCACGATCCGGCGCAGCGTCTTCACGTGGCTCATGCCCAGGGCGTGGGACGCCTCGGTCTGGCCCTCGTCGACCGCGAGCAGACCGGCACGGCAGATCTCCGCCATGTACGCGGCCTCGTTGAGGCCGAGGCCCAGCAGCGCGGTCAGGAACGGGGTCATGAAGTCCGACCACTCGTTCTTGTAGAACGGGCCGAGGTTGATGTACTCGAAGACCAGGCCCAGGTTGAACCAGACGATGAGCTGGACCAGGACCGGGGTGCCGCGGAAGAACCAGATGTAGAACCACGCGATCGACGAGGTCACCGGGTTCTTCGACAGGCGCATCACGGCGAGCAGGATGCCGCCGATGATGCCGATCGCCATGGAGAGGACGGTCAGCAGGAGCGTCCTGCCGACGCCGTCCAGGACGCGGTCGTCGAAGAAGTAATCCGGGATCGCGCCCCAGTTGATCTTGCCCTGGGAGAACGCGTACACGACGGCGCCCAGCAGGGCGAGCGCCACGACGGCGGAGACATACCGCCCGTAGTGCCGGACCGGAATGGCCTTGATCGCCTCCGGACCGGCCGGCGGGGTATCCGCCGGCCCGTCCTTCTTGTCGATGTCAGTCACAGGTGTTGCCTTTCAGTGCCCGCTGTTCGGTGCGGTCACTTGCCGCCGTTGATGGTGGCTTCCGTGACGGAGCCGTCCTCGACGCCCCACTTCTTGATGACCTTCTCGTACTCGCCGTTCGCGATGATCGCGTCCAGCGCGGCCTTGAGGGCGTCACGCAGCTGGGTGTTGCTCTTGCCGACCGCGATGCCGTACGGCGCGGCCTCGACCTGCTCGCCGACGAGCTGGAAGTCGTTGCCGCCACCGGAGGTCTTCACGGCGTACGCGGCGACGGGGAAGTCGGAGGAACCGGCGGCCGCACCGCCCGCGCGCAGGCGGGTCTGGGCCTGCTGGTCGTTGTCGAAGGCCTCGATGGTGATCGTCTTGCCACCGGTGCACTTCTTGGCCTCGGCCTTGGCCAGGTCCTCGGAGACCGTGCCGCGCTGCACGACGATCTTCTTGCCGCACAGGTCCGACCAGGTCTTGATGTCGGTGTTCTTGCCCTTCTGGGTGTAGATCGACACACCGGCGGTGAAGTAGTCGACGAAGTCGACGCCCTCACCGACCTTCTTGCCGGTGTCGGAGTCGATGCCCTCCTGGCGGTCCTTGGTGTCGGTCATCGCGGACATGGCGATGTCGTAGCGCTTGGAGCGCAGACCGGTGATGAGGCTGTCGAAGGTGCCGTTCTCGAACTCGAACGTCACGCCGAGCTGCTTGCCCATGGCGGCGGCGAGGTCGGGGTCGATGCCGACCGTCTTGCCGGAGTCGTCCTTGAACTCGACGGGCGCGTAGGCGATGTCCGAGCCGACCTTGATGACGCCCTTGTCGCGGATCGCCTGGGGCAGCTTGTCGGCGAGCGGTGCCGCGCTCTTGGAGCCGGTGCTCTCCGAGCCGCTGTCGTTGGTCTGGTCACCGCAGCCGGTGAGAATCAGGGCGCCTGCGACCGCGATCGAGCCGACCGCTGCGAGCCGGGAGCGTGCTGCGGTGGTGCGACGGGTGGTGCTTGCGGTCATGGTGGGTTCCTCCGGCGGATGGGTGGAGTTGCCGATGGGGCCGGCACCTGCCTTGGGAGCGGCAGGGCCTTGGTTTCCTAGGTCGACGAGAGCACACACCTTCGAGTGCCGCGACCTCGTGTGATTACGGCATCTTGCCATTCGGACTAAGGCATTCAGGGCGCTCGGCATGTCAAAATCGGATAACGGGTTACCCCCGAACCACCGCAGTTCGTTACATCCTGACAACACCTTCTGCGGGAATCTGTCCTTCCGGCCGGAAGATCTTCGGTGCGTCTCGGGATGCGGAACGGTCGTGCGTAGGTTTTGCGGCTGACAGGCACCCTTCGCGGTTTCTGATCTCGATTGTCCGCTTATTTGGCCACGAATGACACCGGTGTCACCGCCGGGTCGTGTCTGATTCGTGTCCGTCGGTACGGGTGTTTCCCTTGCCGTCATGTGATCTTGCACGTATTGGACTCGTCGTCAGTGCGGTCCGTCCGGTAAGAAGGTTCTTTACACCCCTCATCCGGGGCTCAGGGCGCGTGTGCGGCGCGCCCGTCGCGTACTGGTCCGTACGTCGTACGTCGTACGTATCAACGAGCAGGGCCTTACGCGGTCCCGCCCACTTCTCACCAGGAGTGGTCCCACCCTCAAACCATGAACACTTAAGGGGTCAGACAAAGTGGCAGCGGAGATTGTCAATCCTCGCAGCGGGAGCAATACCGATCAGGACGGCGGGGTCGAGCCCCTCGATTCCTTCGATCCGGCGTTCGCGCTGCACCGCGGCGGCAAGATGGCTGTGCAGGCCACCGTGCCGGTCCGCGACAAGGACGACCTGTCCCTGGCGTACACGCCCGGCGTCGCGCGGGTGTGCACCGCCATCGCCGAGCAGCCCGAACTCGTCCATGACTACACGTGGAAGTCGTCCGTCGTGGCCGTGGTCACCGACGGCACCGCGGTGCTCGGACTCGGCGACATCGGTCCGGAAGCCTCCCTCCCCGTGATGGAGGGCAAGGCGATCCTCTTCAAGCAGTTCGGCGGCGTGGACGCAGTCCCGATCGCGCTCGACTGCACGGACGTCGACGAGATCGTCGAGACGGTGGCGCGCCTCGCCCCGTCCTTCGGCGGCGTCAACCTGGAGGACATCTCGGCACCCAGGTGCTTCGAGATCGAGCGCAAGCTCCAGGAGCGGGTCGACATCCCGGTCTTCCACGACGACCAGCACGGCACGGCCGTCGTGACGCTGGCCGCGCTGCGCAACGCCGCGCGACTGAGCGGGCGGGCCATCGGCGACCTGCGCGCCGTCATCTCGGGCGCCGGCGCGGCCGGCGTCGCGATCGCCAAGATGCTGGTCGAGGCCGGCATCGGCGACGTGGCCGTCGCGGACCGCAAGGGCGTCGTCTCGTCCGACCGTGAGGACCTCACCCCGGTCAAGCGCGAGGTGGCCTCCTTCACCAACAAGGCCGGCATCACCGGGTCGCTCGAGGCGGCCCTGGAGGGTGCGGACGTCTTCATCGGCGTCTCCGGCGGCACGGTCGCCGAGGAGGCCGTCGCCTCGATGGCGAAGGGCGCCTTCGTCTTCGCCATGGCCAACCCGAACCCCGAGGTCCACCCCGACGTCGCGCACAAGTACGCGGCCGTCGTGGCGACCGGGCGGTCCGACTTCCCGAACCAGATCAACAACGTGCTGGCGTTCCCGGGCATCTTCGCCGGCGCGCTGCAGGTGCGGGCGTCCCGGATCACCGAGGGCATGAAGATCGCGGCCGCGGAGGCGCTGGCGGGTGTCGTCGGGGACGACCTCGCGGCGGACTACGTGATCCCGTCGCCGTTCGACGAGCGAGTCGCTCCGGCCGTCACCGCGGCCGTCGCGGCGGCGGCTCGGGCCGAGGGTGTCGCCCGGCGCTGACCGGTGCCTCGACCGACAGGACCTGATCGGCCCCGCCCACTCGGGGGGGGCCGATTCTGCTGGTCCCCGAATCACCCGTTCGGGTGGGCATTCCTTGGCAAGAGGGTGTGTGTCACAGCCCCCTGCCGTTCCGTCGGCTGCAAACGCCACCTATCGTCGACGCCATGTTCGCCGTCTACGCTGCCCGAATCGACCGCGACCAGCCGCTGAGCGGCCTCGAGTTGGGGGAGCGTCCCGCTCCCGAGGCCCGGCCCGGCTGGAGCACCGTCAACGTCAAGGCCGCTTCCCTCAACCACCATGACCTCTGGTCGCTCCGGGGCGTCGGCCTCCCGGAGGACCGGCTGCCGATGATCCTCGGCTGCGACGCCGCCGGTGTCGACGAGGACGGCAACGAGGTCGTCCTGCACTCCGTGATCGGCCAGAGCGGTCACGGCGTCGGCCCGAGGGAGCCCCGTTCCATCCTCACCGAGCGCTACCAGGGCACGTTCGCCGAGCAGGTCGCCGTGCCGACCTGGAACATCCTGCCCAAGCCCAAGGAGCTGTCCTTCGCGGAGGCCGCCTGTCTGCCGACCGCGTGGCTGACGGCGTACCGGATGCTGTTCACCAACGCGGGCGTACGGCCCGGGGACTCCGTGCTGGTGCAGGGCGCCGGCGGCGGGGTGGCCACGGCCGCCATCGTGCTGGGCAAGGCCGCGGGGCTGCGGGTGTTCGCCACCAGCCGTGACGAGGCCAAGCGCAAGCGGGCCCTGGAGCTGGGTGCCGTGGAGGCCGTGGAGTCGGGGGCCCGGCTGCCGCAGCGGGTCGACGCCGTGATCGAGACGGTCGGTGCCGCCACCTGGTCGCACTCCGTCAAGTCGCTGAAGCCGGGCGGCACTCTGGTGATCTCCGGTGCCACCAGCGGTGACCGGCCCTCGCACGCCGAGCTGACGCGGATCTTCTTCCTGGAGCTGAAGGTCGTCGGGTCCACCATGGGGACCAAGGACGAGCTGGAGGACCTGCTGTCCTTCTGCGCGGCCACCGGTGTGCGGCCGGTCATTGACGAGGAGCTGCCCATGGACCGGGCCCGGGAGGGCTTCGAGCGGATGGAGTCGGGCGAGCTGTTCGGGAAGGTCGTACTCACCAACTGACGGCGCGCGCCGAGGCGCTTGCGGCGGGTCCGGGGCTCTGCCCCGGGCCCGCTTTTCCTTTTGTCAACCAGGGTTGACGTTGACCGGCTTGTCAACCTACATTGACATCATGACCGAAGCAACAGATCTCGCCGAGCGGGCGGGAGACCGCGATCCGCGGATCGGGCTGCGGGCCGTCGCGGCACTGCGTCGGCTGCTGGAGCAGTTGGAGGCGGTCCAGGTGCGCAGCGCGCGCAACCAGGGGTGGTCCTGGCAGGAGATCGCCGCGGAACTCGGGGTCACCAGGCAGGCCGTGCACAAGAAGTACGGGAGGCGTTGATGTTCGAGCGGTTCACGAAGGATGCCCGTGCCGTGGTGACGGGCGCGGTGGAGCAGGCCGAGCGGGGCGGGGCGCAGGCCGTCGACGCCGAGCACATGCTGCTCGCCCTGCTCGACAAGGAGGGCGGCCGGGCCTCGTTCGCCCTCGCCGCGCTCGGGGGCGGGCGGTGGCTGGAGTCCGTACGGGACGCGCTGGGCGAGGCGCGGCGGCGGGGTGGCCTGTCGCAGGCCGAGGCCGACGCGCTCGCCGGGCTCGGGATCGATGTCGGGGAGATCGTCGCCCGGGTGGAGGAAGTGCACGGGGTCGGGGCGATGTCCGGGGACCGGGCCAAGGGCGGCGGCAAGGGGGCACGGTCCAGGCATCGGCCGTTCGGCCGGGACGCGAAGGACGTCCTGGTACGGGCGCTGCGGGTGGCCACGTCCCGCCGTGACCGGCACATCGGCGACGAACACATCCTGCTGGCCCTCACCAGCCGCCCCGGCGTACCCGCCGAGGTGCTCGCCGATCACGGGGTGACGTACGAGACGGTTACGCGGGTGCTTTATGGCGGGGGAGAGGCGAAGGCCGGGTGAATCAGGGGGGACGGCGGGGGGATGGAGGGGTGGTCTCCGGCGGGTGTGCGGGTGCGCGGGTGTGCGGTGCGCCGGTGCGGCTGCGGGTGAGGGTGCGTGGGGTGGTGCGGTCTCCGGGCGGGTGCCGGTGAGTGGGGGCTGGTCGCGCAGTTCCCCGCGCCCCTGAGGAGCCTCCGGTGCACGCCCCTCCAGGGGCACAGGTCGCGCATGCCCTGCACCCCTGAGGAGCACCCGGTGCACGCCCCTCCAGGGGCACTGGTCGCGAAGTGCCCCTGCGCCGCTGAGGAAGCCTCCGCTGCGTGCCGCTCAAGGGGCGCGGGGAACTGCGCGGCCAGCCCCCACGCACCCGCACCCGCCCGCAACCGGCACGCACTACCTGCACCCGACCGCAACCGGCGCACGCACTACCCGCACCCGGCACGCCCTACCCGTACTCGACCGCAACCGGCACGCCCTACTCGCACCCACAGGCACGCCCTGTCGTCCCCTACGGCGTCACCGCTTGGGCGTGCGCAGCAGTGCTCCGATGTGGGCCGCCGTGGCCGACAGGTGGCGGCGGGCGTCGCGGAGTTGGTCCGGTGTCACGCCGTGGTCCCGTGCCGCGTCGCGGATGTCGTCGCGGAAGCGGTCGAGCAGCCGGTCGAGGTCGCGGGCAGGGTCGTCGCCGGGAGGCTCATGGGCCCAGGCGGGCTCGTAGTCGGCGGGGAAGTCCTCGGGCGTCTCGGAGTACTCCGGCCGCTGCTGGGCCGACTTGGCCTTGCCCTGCCCGCCGCTCTGCCGGCCGAAGCCGAACTCCTTGCCGAACTCCCTGCCGTAGTCCTTGCCGAAGTCGCCGAACTCCTTGGCCAGTTCCGTCAGGCCCTCCCGGACGCCCGTCGGCCAGTCGCCGCGGGCGAAGTGGTCCTGTACGTGTTCCTGGACCCGGCGGGCGATGCGCTGGACCTCCTCCTGGGCCTGGGCCCGGGCGTGGTCCTGTGCCTCCTTGGCCTGGCGCCGGGCGCGCTGGGCCTCCTCGCGGGCCCGCCGGCTCTCGTCCTTGGCCCGGCGGGCCTGCTCCTTCCACTCCTGCTTGGCCCGGCGCATCTCCTCCTTGGCGGCGCGCCACGCCTCCTTGTCGGTGAAGTCGGAGAAGTCGCCGAAGGGCGTCTCCGCCCTGGCGCCGCCCCCCTTGCGTGCCTCGGAGGCCGCCGCCCGCATCTCGCGCCGCAGGTCGCCGGCCGCGCCGCGCACATCGGCCTGGATCTCGGCGGCCAGTTCGGCGACCGACTCCCTGATCTCCAGCTCCAGGTCGGCCAACTCACCGCTGCGGTCGGCCAGCTCGGCACGCCCCGCGTCCGTGATGGCGTACACCTTGCGGCCGCCCTCGGTGGTGTGGGTGACCAGGCCCTCGGCCTCCAGCTTGGCCAGACGGGGGTAGACGGTGCCGGCGGACGGCGCGTACAGCCCCTGGAAGCGCTCCTCCAGGAGGCGGATCACCTCGTAGCCGTGGCGCGGGGCCTCGTCCAGGAGCTTCAGCAGATAGAGACGGAGGCGGCCGTGGGCGAAGACGGGAGGCATGTCAGAGCACCTTCTTGTCGGTCGTGCCGTCGGCCGGGGCGCCGGTTTCCTCGTCGTCCCCGCCGGAGACGGAATTCTCCCCCGAGCTGTGCTGTGCGCCGTTCACCGGGTCGGCCACCGGGTCCGCGTCGGTCCCGGGGTCCTCCCATGCCTCCGCCTCCCACGGCTCCTCCTCGCGCGGCGGGCGGCGCAGCAGGGCGATCGAGCCGGAGACCGTCGTCGCCCGGAGCTTGCCGGTGCCGTCGCCCAGCCGGCCGGTGATCTTGTGGGCGCCCCACTGGCCGTGCACCCGCAGACCCTCGAAGGCGTTGGAGATCGTGCCGCTGGCGGTGTTGGCCTCGACGTCGGCGTCCGCCGGAGCCGGCAGACGGATCGCGATCTCGCCGGAGACGCTGGTGAGGCGGACGTCGGTGGGGCCGCCGGGATCGAGGTCGATGATCATGGAGCCGCTCACCGAGTCGGCCTTCACGGCGGAACCGGAGCCCTCGACGACCGTGAGATCGCCGGAGACGGAGTTGAAGCGGAGGTCGCCGGTGACGGCCTGCGCCTCCAGGTTCCCCGAGACGGTGTCGGCGCGGACCGGGCCGGACAGGCCGACGAGCGTGGTGTCACCGGTGACGCCCTTGACGACCGACGGGCCGCGGAGCCCGGAGACCACCGCCCCGGCGCCCACCACGCCCACCTCGACGCGGGTGTCGGCCGGCACCGCCAGGGAGACCACCGCGCTGCGGCGCCAGCCCTTGCGGTCGAGCCACTTGAGGAACCCCTTCCAGGGCAGGTCCTCGTAGGCCACCGTCAGGGTGCCGTCCTGCTGGGTCACCACCAGGGGCGGGCCCTCGATCTCGGAGACCTCCAGGCGGGCGGAACCTTCGTCCGTCCCCACGACGTTCACCGTTCCGTTGACGACGCGTACGTGGAGCTCGCTCACCGGCTCGTCGAAGGTGAGCTTCCTGGGCTCTGCTACGGACCACTCGGACATGGTGCGGACCTCCTGGGCGACCGGACACGGCCGCACGGGCCGGATCTGAACACGAAGACAAGACGGACACGACGAACCACAACACACGCCATATCGCGTCTTCCAAGAAACACGATATATCGCGGACATCGAAAGTCAAGGCACTCGTTCTGGTGATCACAAATCACGCGAGGTGGACAAAGCGGCCTAGCGTGTTGTCATGTCGACGGAACAGCCCCGGTCCGCCAGCCAGGCCCGCCCCACCCCGGGCGCCCTACTGATCTGCCGCGCCGGACCCGAGTCCGTCGCCCCCGTCGCGCGGCTGCTGCGCGAGGACATGCTGCTCGCCCCGGCCGGCCGGGAGTGGAGCGTGCTCGTCCCCGAGGGCGGGCCGTGGCTGGACGGCGACGAGCCGGTCGACCGCGTCCTCACCGGCTGGGCCACGGCCCTCGCCGTCGGCGCGCCCTGGCCCGTCCTCGCCCTGTGGTGGGACGCCGACCGGGCCGGCTACACCCTGGCCTCGGGCTTCCGCCGTCCCGTCGGCTACGTCTGGCTCACCAACGGCACCCCGGCCGGCATGGACGAGGCCATGCACACCTTCGCCGCCCGCCTCGGCCTCGATCCGGTCCTGGACGTGCAGTCCCTCGACGCACTGACCCGCCCCGACACCGAGGCCGACGCGCGGGCACGCATGCGTGGCCTGATCGCCGTCCTCACGCGCGCGGGCGTCACCCTGCCCGCCGGTCTCGTCCCCGGCGAGAGCACCGCCGCGCTCCAGGCCGCCGCCCGCGACCAGCCGCACATCCGCCTGATCGAGTTCTCCGGCTGGCGCGACGCCGTCCGCGCGGAAATCGACGCCGTGCAGGGCAGCCGCCTCGGGCCCTGGCTCCCGTGGGCCGGCGGCCCCCGCTCCCGCCCTCTGGCCTTCGCGCAGGTCGCCGCGGGCCTGCCCCTCACGCTCTGGGCGCTACGGCAGCGCAGTGCCGGCTGGGCCGCGGCGGGCGCGCTGCTGCTGGTCGACGGCGCGCTGGGCCTGGCGTACAGCGTGGTACGGCCGCTGGACTGAGGAGCGCCCGACTGCCGTCCTGCGGAGCCCTTCCGGGCCACACCGCACCGAACGAAGGACGCCCCGTCCGGCACAGTGGGCGCCCCGTCCGGCACCGCGCACCCAACAGGGCGCCCCGTCCGGCGCCGCGTACAACAAAGGGCGCCCCAGTGCGGGGCGCCCGGGCAGGAGGCGGTGCCTCTACAGGTCGTCGTCCTCGTCGTCCAGCCGTGCCAGCCACGTCGCCAGGCGCTCCACCGGCACCTCGAAGTCCGGGTTCAGGTCGACGAAGGTGCGCAGCTGCTCGGCCAGCCACTCGAAGGTGATCCCCTCCTCGCCGCGCCGCTTCTCCAGTTCTTCGATGCCTCGATCGGTGAAGTACATGCAGCGAGGATAAGTCCTGCCCGGCACCCGCGCGTGGGGCGGGGAGGCGGCCCCGCACGCCGGAAGGCCCGGTTCCCAGCCGCGAGGACTGGGAACCGGGCCTTCCGATCGGACCGTGCCGGGAATCCGGAGGCTTACGCCTCGAACACCTCACGCACCAGCTGCTCCTGCTCGGCCTGGTGCCGCTTGGCGGAACCGACGGCCGGGGACGAGCCGTGCGGGCGCGAGATGCGGCGCAGGCGCTCGTCGTGCGGGACGTCGGCGCCGACCGCCAGGTCCAGGTGGTCGATCAGGTTGAGGGCGATGAACGGCCAGGCACCCTGGTTCGCCGGCTCCTCCTGGGCCCACAGGTACTTCTCGGCGTTCGGGTACTTCTTGATCTCCGCCTGGAGCTCCGCACCCGGCAGCGGGTACAGGCGCTCGATGCGGATGATCGCCGTGTCCGTGACGCCGCGCTTCTGACGCTCGGCCTCGAGGTCGTAGTACAGCTTGCCCGCCACGAAGACGACCTTGCGGACCGCGGCCGCGTCGACCGTGGAGTCGCCGATGACCGGACGGAACTGACCCGACGTGAACTCCTCCGTCTTCGACGCGGCGGCCTTCAGGCGCAGCATCGACTTCGGGGTGAAGACCACCAGCGGCTTGTGGTGCGGGTTGTGCACCTGCCACCGCAGGAGGTGGAAGTAGTTCGACGGCAGGGTCGGCATCGCGACCGTCATGTTGTTCTGGGCGCAGAGCTGCAGGAAGCGCTCGACACGGGCCGAGGAGTGGTCCGGGCCCTGGCCCTCGTAGCCGTGCGGCAGGAGCAGGGTGACGCCGGACGTCTGGCCCCACTTCTGCTCGGCCGCCGAGATGTACTCGTCGACCACCGTCTGCGCGCCGTTGACGAAGTCGCCGAACTGCGCCTCCCACATCACGAGCGCGTCGGGACGGGCCAGCGAGTAGCCGTACTCGAAGCCCATGACCGCGTACTCGGAGAGCAGGGAGTTGTAGACGTTGTAGCGGGCCTGCTCCTCGGCGAGGTACTGGAGCGGGGTGTACTCCTCGCCCGTCTCGCGGTTGATGAGGACCGCGTGGCGCTGGCCGAACGTGCCGCGCTGGGAGTCCTGGCCCGACAGGCGGACCGGGGTGCCCTCGAGGAGCAGGGAGCCGACGGCCAGCGTCTCGCCCATGCCCCAGTCGATCGTGCCGTCCTCGACCATCGTCGCGCGGCGCTGGAGCTGCGGGAGCAGACGCGGGTGCACCTGGAAGGTGTCGGGGATGTTGACCTGGGACTCGGCGATCCGCTTCACGACCTCCGCGGAGATCGCGGTGTTCACGGCGACCGGGAACTCCGCCTGCGGGTCCGAGATCGGTCCCGCGGCCGGCGTGGCCGTGACGGCCTCGCGGACCTCGGTGAAGACCTTCTCCAGCTGGCCCTGGTAGTCCTGCAGCGCCTGCTCGGCCTCTTCCAGGGTGATGTCGCCGCGACCGATGAGGGACTCGGTGTAGAGCTTGCGCACCGAGCGCTTCTTGTCGATCAGGTCGTACATCAGCGGCTGGGTGAAGGCCGGGTTGTCCGACTCGTTGTGACCGCGGCGGCGGTAGCAGATGAGGTCGATCACGACGTCCTTGTTGAACGCCTGGCGGAACTCGAAGGCCAGACGGGCAACGCGGACGACCGCCTCGGGGTCGTCGCCGTTCACGTGGAAGATCGGCGCCTCGATCATGCGGGCCACGTCGGTGGCGTACATCGAGGAACGCGACGACTCGGGAGCCGCCGTGAAGCCGACCTGGTTGTTGATGACGATGTGGACCGTGCCGCCGGTGCGGTAGCCGCGCAGCTGCGACATGTTCAGGGTCTCGGCCACCACGCCCTGGCCCGCGAAGGCCGCGTCACCGTGCAGGGCGACCGGCAGGACGGTGAAGTCCGTGCCGCCCTTGTTGATGATGTCCTGCTTGGCGCGGGCGATGCCCTCGATGACCGGGTCGACGGTCTCCAGGTGGGACGGGTTGGCGGCCAGCGAGACCGTGATCTGCTCGCCGTCCAGGCCGGTGAAGGTGCCCTGGGCGCCCAGGTGGTACTTCACGTCGCCGGAGCCGTGCATCGACTTCGGGTCGAGGTTGCCCTCGAACTCGCGGAAGATCTGGGCGTACGACTTGCCGACGATGTTGGCCAGCACGTTCAGGCGGCCGCGGTGGGCCATGCCGATGACGACCTCGTCCAGGCGGGACTCGGCGGCCGAGTCCAGGACCGCGTCGAGCAGCGGGATGACGGACTCGCCGCCCTCCAGGCTGAAGCGCTTCTGGCCGACGTACTTCGTCTGCAGGAAGGTCTCGAAGGCCTCCGCCGCGTTCAGGCGGCGCAGGATGCGCAGCTGCTCCTCGCGCTCCGGCTTGGAGTGCGGGCGCTCGATGCGGTCCTGGATCCACTTGCGCTGCTTGGGGTCCTGGATGTGCATGAACTCGATGCCGGTGGTGCGGCAGTACGAGTCGCGCAGCACGCCGAGGATGTCGCGCAGCTTCATCAGGGACTTGCCGGAGAAGCCGCCGACCGCGAACTCGCGCTCCAGGTCCCACAGGGTGAGGCCGTGCTCGGTGATGTCGAGGTCGGGGTGCTTGCGCTGGCGGTACTCCAGCGGGTCGGTGTCGGCCATGACGTGGCCGCGGACCCGGTAGGAGTGGATCAGCTCGAAGACCCGGGCGGCCTTGGTGACGTCGTCGTCGTGGCTGGCGTCGATGTCCTTGAGCCAGCGGACCGGCTCGTAGGGGATGCGCAGCGCCTCGAAGATCTCGTCGTAGAAGTTGCTCTCGCCGAGCAGCAGGTTCGCGACGATCCGCAGGAACTCGCCGGAGGCGGCGCCCTGGATGACCCGGTGGTCGTAGGTCGACGTGAGCGTCATGACCTTCGAGATGCCGAGCTTGTTCAGGGTGTCCTGGGACGTGCCCTGGAACTCCGCCGGGTAGTCCATGGAGCCGACGCCCATGATCACCGACTGGCCGGGCATCAGACGCGGCACGGAGTGCACGGTGCCGAGGCCGCCGGGGTTGGTCAGGGAGACCGTCACACCGGTGAAGTCGTCCATGCCCAGCTTGCCGTCGCGGGCGCGGCGGACGATGTCCTCGTAGGCCTGCCAGAACTCGAAGAAGTTCAGGGTCTCGGCCTTCTTGATGCCCGCGACCACGAGCTGGCGGTCGCCGTTGGGCTTGACCAGGTCGATGGCGAGGCCGAAGTTGATGTGCTCCGGCTTGACCAGGGTCGGCTTGCCGTCCTTCTCCGCGAAGGAGTAGTTCATCGACGGCATGGCCTTGATGGCCTGCACCATCGCGTAGCCGATCAGGTGCGTGAAGGAGATCTTCCCGCCCCGGGCGCGCTTCAGGTGGTTGTTGATGACGATGCGGTTGTCGAAGAGCAGCTTCACCGGGACCGCGCGCACGGACGTGGCCGTGGGCACCTCCAGCGAGGCGTTCATGTTCTTCGCGACCGCGGCGGCCGGGCCGCGCAGGGTGACGAGCTCGGGGCCCTCGGCGGAGGCGGCGGCGGGCTCGGCCTTCTTCGGCTGAGCGGGCTTCGCGGCCGGGGCGGGCTTCGCGGCGGCCGGAGCCGGGGCCGCAGCGGCGGGCGCCGGCTGCGCGGCCGCGGGGGCCGGCGCGGGCACCGACGGGGCGGCCGGAGCGGCTGGGGCAGCCTGAGCGGGCTTGGGGGCCGTGGTGGTTTCTGCGGCCCCCGCGGCCGCAGTACCCGCCGGAGCCGCGGCGCCGACGCCGGGCTTGTAGTCGGCGAAGAAGTCCCACCAGGCTCGGTCTACCGAATTCGGGTCCTGGAGGTACTGCTGATAGATCTCGTCGACGAGCCACTCGTTCGGTCCGAACGCGGCCGCGGGATTCTTGCCCGCTTGGTCGGTGTCGGTCGAGATGCTCGAGTTACTGGGGGACTGTGGCGACACGGCGGCAACCGCCCTCTTCCGCTTCTCACAAGGTGATGGACAGCGGGAATAAAGGCTACGCCTCCCTGGCCGGGAAGGTCAGGTCGAGCAAGGTCATCGTCGCGTAAGTCACATCAGAAAGCGTGTTTCGGGCCCGGAAATGGCGGGAAACAAGCGTGGTTCCGCTTGTTCAGGGATGGGGGTACCCCGACCCGGCGCCCCAAAAGCGCAGGTCTGGACCTGATCACACGTGTCCGTCAGCCAGAACGACGTGGATCTTGAGACTCCGCTTCGAACTTTACGTCAACTTTGAACGGAAGGCTGCCCTGGAAGTGTGACAAGAATCCGGCAGCCCCGATCGGATTCGGCCACGCCGATCCGGCCCCCGTGCAGATCCACGGCCCAGCGCGCGATGGCCAGCCCGAGCCCCGTGCCGCCGTCGCTGCCCGGCCCGTGCGGCCGGCGCACCGCGCCCCGGTTGAAGCGCTCGAAGACCTTGTGCCACTCCGACTTCGGGATGCCCGGACCCTCGTCCAGGACCTCCAGCTCCAGCGACTCCGGGAGCGGCCCGCGCCGCGCCTTGACCGTCACACGGCCGTGCGCCGGGCTGTGCTTGATCGCGTTGTCGATCAGATTGGCGACGACCTGGTGGATGCGCTCGGGGTCGGCGTGCGCGGTCAGCTCGGGCGGGGAGACGTCGAGATGCAGATGGACGTCCGTACGGGTGTGGCTGCCGGAGCCGGAGGCCATGCCGCCGCGCGCGGAGGCGACCATGTTGGCCTCCTTCAGCACGCCGGACAGGTACGGCCAGACCTCGAAGCGCCGCATGCGCAGCGGTACGACGCCGTTGTCCAGGCGGGACAGGTCGAGCAGGGTCTCCACGAGCCGGCCGAGGCGCTCGGTCTGCTTCAGGGCCGTGCGCATCGTCTCGGGGTCGGCCTCGGCGATGCCGTCGACCACGTTCTCCAGGACGGCCCGCAGGCCCGCGATGGGGGTGCGCAGCTCGTGCGAGACGTTCGCCACCAGCTCCTTGCGCTGCTGGTCCTGGGCCTCCAGCTCGTCGGCCATCAGGTTGATCGTCTCGGCCAGGTCGCCCAGCTCGTCGCGGCGGTTCTCCTTCACCCGGCGGGTGTAGTCGCCCTGCGAGATGGACCGGGCCACCGTGTTCATCTCGTCCAGCGGCGCGGTGAGCGAATGGGCCACGAACTGCGTAATGAGCAGTGTGGCGATCATCGAGAAGACCGTGATGAAGCGGAGCTCCGTCTGGGTGCGCACCGCGATCATCGACAGCCCTGTGGTGATCAGGACCGCGATGACGACCAGAGCGCCCAGCTTGGTCTTGATCGAGAACGGACTGACGCCGCCCCAGGGCTCCCCGGGGCCTCGCCGCGCGGCCGGCCCGTCGCTCATGGCGTCGGTGTCTCCAGGGCGTAGCCCACGCCGTGCACCGTGCGGATCCGCTCCGCGCCGATCTTCCGGCGCAGCGCCTTGATGTGGCTGTCGACCGTCCGGGTGCCGGAGGCGTCCGCCCAGTCCCAGACCTCGGCGAGCAGCTGCTCGCGCGAGAGGACGGCGCGCGGCGTGTTCGCCAGGCACACCAGCAGGTCGAACTCGGTCGGCGTGAGGTGGACGTCCTCACTGCGCACCCGCACCCGGCGCTGCGCGTGGTCGATCTCCAGCTCGCCGAGCCGCAGGATGCCCGACCGGGGGGTCGTGGCGGCCAGCGCGGCCCGCTCGACGCGGCGCAGCAGCACATGCACGCGGGCGGCCAGCTCCCGCATCGAGAACGGCTTGGTCATGTAGTCGTCGGCGCCCACGCCGAGCCCGACCAGCATGTCGGTCTCGTCGTCGCGCGCGGTCAGCATCATCACCGGAACCGGCCGCTGGGCCTGCACGCGACGGCAGACCTCCAGACCGTCGAAGCCCGGCAGCATGATGTCGAGGATCAGCAGGTCGGGCTGCCATGCCTCGGCCGTGTCGACCGCCGCCGGACCGTCGCCGGCCGTCTGCACGAGGAATCCCTCGGCACGCAGGCGGGCCGCGATGGCGTCCACGATGGTCGGATCGTCCTCGACCACGAGGACCCGGCGCTGTGCGCCCGGGGTCGCCGCCGTGCCGTTGTGGGAGGTGTGTGTCTGCTCCATCGCCCGCCCCAAAGTTGCTTTCCGGAATCCGTGGGGTGATCCCGCTGACTGGCTATGCCTGCTCATGCTTGCGATTGACGCTTGAATGATCCGCGTCAGGGAAGCAGAGTACGGGGAGTCACCGTGCCACGGCTATCCAGGTCGTACGGCGAGGTGTACGACGTCCGGAACGCCCCGGGCAACGGGGATCTCTTCGGTACGCACCTGTTGGAATCCGGCATTACGCAAGGTTTCTTCGAATTCCGGAGAGGGCTGTGCGGACCATACCGCGAGGACCCCGCCCGGCCTCAACACCCGTGCGCAGGACGCCAGTCCGGCCCGTGAGTAGAGGGTTTCGTTGCCCTCCGTGACGGTCCATCCGGGGCCGTTGTCGATGTCGAGACAGAGTGCGTCATACGTGTCGGAAGTCTCATGTACGTACGCCACGAGATCCGTTTCCAGAATCTCGGTGCGCGCGTCCGCGACGGCACGGGCGGAGAAGTCCGCCAAGGGCCCGTCGAGATGCCAGCCGATAATCGCGCTCTCGCGCTCGACGACGGCGATCCGTCCCGGGCGGGGATCGGCGGCGGCGTGTGCGAGCGAGAAGCCGACGCCGAGCCCGCCGATCAGCAGGTGCGGCCCCGGCCTGCCGTCCAGCGCGGCGAGTGCCGCGTCGACCAGGAGCCGCTCCGAACGCCCGTCGGAGGTGTCCATCAGGAAGCAGCCGTTGGCGATGATCTGAAGCAGGTCGCCGTGCCGCCGCAGCACGATCTCGCCGTGCGGGCCCTCGCGGCGGTCCAGGACTTCGGGGATGTCGTGGGAGGTGGGCATCGAGCCATCCTCGCAGCTCCAGCCCGGTCGGCCGGGGGAATTACTCAGAGGGTGAGCCCGTGCCCGCAGCGGAACACCGGGTCCTCGGTGTCGTCCGGCACGTCCGGCCGCGCCGCCGCCACCGCCGCCATCGAGCGCGGAAGCTCGAACGGCAGCCTCCCCTCGGCCCGCGCCCGCCCGAAGGCGACGTCCAGCACGGCCGTGTCGCTCGCGCCGAAGTCGGCCATCAGGGCGGCGGCGCGCGCGGCGATCTCGGGGAGTACGGCGGGGCGCTCCAGGTTGACGCAGACCAGCGTCGGGACCGTGTCCACCAGGCGCAGGATCTCCTTGAGCTCGTTCTCGGGGAAGGCCAGCGAGCCCGAGTGGAAGAAGGACTCGAAGGCGCCGGGGCGCTGCTCGTAGGGCGTGCGCAGCCGCAGGAGAGCCACATCGGCTTCGGCCGGATCGCCGACGACGTTCCCGTACGCCGCCGCGGCCTGCGCGCTCACGCCCTGGACGTACAGATTCGGGCGACCGCGCAGCGGCAGCAGGGCCCGGTTCGTCAGGAGGATGACGGCGCGTCGCTGGGCCGCCTCGCCGAGCGTCCTGAACTCGCTCGCGCCGACCGTCTCCTCGGCCGCGGCGGGGTCGACGTACGGGTTCTCGAAGAGGCCGAGCACGAACTTCTCGCGCAGCAGCCGCCGTACGGAGTCGTCGATCCGCTCCTCGGGGACGCGCCCCGAGCGGACCAGTTCCACGATGACCTCCGGACACTGCTCCCCGCCGAACTGGTCCGCGCCCGCGTGCAGCGCCTTCGCCGCGCGCTCGGCGACGGTCAGGTGCTCCACGCCCCACGCGCGGGCCGCGTGCGGCTCGCCCATGATGTCGGCGTCCGTCAGCAGGCCCCAGTCCGTGCAGACGATGCCGGTGAAGCCGAGGCGCTCGCGCAACAGGCCGGTCAGCACACCCCGGTTGAAGCCGAAGCCGACCTCTTCCCAGTCCGTGCCCACGGGTTGGCCGTAGTACGGCATGACCTGCGAGCAGCCCGCCTCGATCGCGGCGGCGAACGGCCTGAGGTGGTACTCCCGCATGCCGCCCGGGTACACCTGCTCCTTGCCGTGCGGGAAGTGCGGGTCCTCGCCGTCCTTCTGCGGGCCGCCGCCGGGGAAGTGCTTGACCATCGCGGCGACCGAGTCGGTGCCGAGCCGCTCGCCCTGGAGCCCGCGCACGTAGGCGCGCACCAGCTCGCTCGCGACCTCGGCCGACGAGCCGAACGTGCCCGACTGCCGCGACCAGCGCGGTTCCGTCGCCAGATCGATCTGCGGGTGCAGCGCGACGCGGAACCCGACCGCCAGGTACTCGCGCCGGACCGTGTCCGCGAACCGCTCCACCAGCCCGGCGTCCCCGATCGCCGCCAGCCCCAGCGGCTCGGGCCACGCGGAGAAGTCGCCCGCGTCGAAGGACGCGCCGGGATTGTCGGTGAACGCGTGGCGGGGATCGGTGGACAGGGTGACCGGGATGCCCAGCCGGGTGCCCGCCGCCAGTTCCTGGAGCCGGTTGGCCCACTCGGCCATCTCGCGGGCGCCGCCCTGGCCGAGGAGGTTGAAGTGGGTCAGATGCCGGCCGGTGACCAGCTCCGTGGTGCCGTACCGGAGGAAGGGCCCCTCCTCGGCGAGACCCCCGTCGGGCCGCATGGTCAGCATCGAGTGGAAGAGCTGGCCCGCCTTCTCCTCCAGCGTCATGCGGGACAGCAGGTCCTCGACGCGCTCGTCGACGGGGCGGTTCGGATCGCGGTACGTGGGCTTGGGCATGCTGGATCTGCCTTGCTTCCGTAGGGGCTTACTTGACCGAGCGGACGAACTGGACGGCGAGCGCGCCCAGTACGGCGGCGACGGCGCCGAACAGGAACAGCGCGCTGTAGTTCTCCTCCCCGCCGATCGTCAGCAGCGCCGGGGCGATGATCGGGACGAGCGACTGGGGCAGGGCGTTGCCGATGTTCAGCACGCCCATGTCCTTCGCGGACTCCTCGGGGTTGGGCAGCACCGCGGCGGCCAGCGCCATGTCGACGGAGAGGTACAGGCCCTCGGAGAAGCCGAAGACCACCATGGCGACCAGATACGTCGTGAACGACTGGGCGGAGGCGACGACGGCGAGTCCGATCGCCATGCCCAGCGAGGACACCAGCACATAGGGCTTGCGGCGGCCGGAGCGGTCCGAGAGCTGACCGCCGACCAGGGAACCGGCCACCGTCGCGGCGACCAGCACGAGCGTGCCGAGGAAGACCTTGTCGGTGACCTCGTCGCCGTCGTAGCCGAGACGGTCCATCAGGAAGTACACCGAGTAGCTGGTCACACAGGCGGCGCCGGTGAAGACCAGGAACCGGCCGGCGAAGTTCCACGCGAAGTCGGGATGCCGGCGCGGGTTCACCCAGAAGCTGCGCAGGAACTCCCGCAGGCCGTACGGCTCGAAGGCGCCGACGCGCGCGGGACGGTCGCGGTCCTTCATCACCGCGGCCAGCACGGCGACGGCCCCGAAGCCGACGGCGCCGGGCACCAGGAAGGCCAGGGCGAGCGAGCCGCTGAACACCTGCGCCAGCGCCGAGCCCGCGATCATCGACAGCGACAGCATCATGCCGACGACACCGGAGACGCGGGCCTGCTGCCGCACCGGGATCAGGTCGGGGATGCACGCCGTCAGGGCGGCGAGCGTGGCGTTGATGCCGAGCTGGGCGAGGGCCCAGCCGAGCATCAGCACCGTGACGCTGCCCCCGAGGGCGACGACGAGGAGACCGGCGAGGCCGGCCGCCATGCCGCCGAGCAGCCAGGGGCGCCGTCGGCCGAGCCGTCCGGTGGTGCGGTCGGAGAGGGCGCCGAAGACCGGGTTGCCCAGCATCGCGAGCAGGGCTCCGACGGACAGCACCCGACCGAGCGCCGAGCCGCGCTCGGACTCCGGGACGATCTGGTTCACCCGCAGCGCGAGGGTCACCATGACCGGGGTGAGGACGGCGAGATACGCGCCGAACTGGGCGAAGGCGAGGGCGGCGACCAGCCGGGCGGGGGCGGGCCGTGGGGAGTGCTCGACGGGCTGGGCCGCCGTTCGGTCGAGCGGGGCGTCGTGGCTCAGTGCCATGGCGGCCTCCAGGGGGACGGGCGCGCTTCCTTGCGCGCCGGCCCGATCAGGGAAGCAGCAAAACCGAGTGGGTACTAGGTTTTCGTCGGGTGGCCAGAATCATGCTGCACGCGGCTTGAAAACAGGGGATGGTTACACGTGTAATCAACGATTCGGCGTCGGCTAGTGTGACCGCCATGGAGCGCGAGCACACCCCTGGAACCGTCGGCAGAAGCCCAGGTCGCGGCACCTACGCCGTCGGCGACGAGCGCCGGCTGCGGATCCTGGACGCGGCCGTCGAGCACTTCGCGCAGTGGGGCTTCCACGCCTCCTCGCTGGCCCGGATCGCCAAGGACGTCGGCATCAGCCAGGGCGGACTGCTGCACCACTTCCGCAGCAAGGAGGATCTGCTGGTGCAGGTCCTCGCGCACACCGACGAGGCCGACGAGGCGAAGTTCTTCTCCCGCGAGTTCGGCTCGGCCGCCGAGTGCCTCGGGGTCCTGGTGGCGATCGCCGAGTACAACAGCACGCGCCTGGGCCGTACCCGGATGTTCAACGTCCTGGCCGCCGAGGCGGGCGAGCCCGGCCACCCCGCGCACGCCTACTTCGTCGAGCGCTACGGCCAGGTGGTCGGGCACCTCACGGTCACGCTGGGCAGGGCCGTCGACGCCGGGGAACTGAGACCCGGCACCGACCCGGCGGCCGTCGCGCAGGAAGTGGTCGCCGTCATGGACGGGCTCCAGCTCCAGTGGGTGCTCGATCCCCGGGGCTTCGACATGGCCGGACGGCTGCGGGCGTACGCGGACCGGCTGCTGCGGGCTCTCACGGTCGCGGGGACGGGACTGCCGCAGGAGGCGTGAGCCCGTTCCCGCTCTCACGGTCGCGGGGACGGGACTGCCGCAGGAGGCGTGAGCCCGTTCCCGGCGGGGCGTTCCCGCGCGGGCCCGTCCCGTGAGGACGCGTCTGCTTCTTGAGAGGTTGCTGAGAATCGGCTGTCGTGTGGCGACCGTCACAGACATGGAGGGTGAAGCGGGCCAACGCTGAGGGAGAACGGAAGGAGCGCCTCAGCGTGGAACCGACGGTGGCTGCGGGTGCGACGGGGGCCGACCCGGAGCGGGCTCCTTCCCGTGCGGCCGGTCTGCCCGACACCGCGGGTCTGCTGGACGGGATGCCGCGCCAGCGCCGGCCCGTGGGCGCGTCCGCCGTGTCCTCCCCGGCGCCGGACCTCGCCGGTGGCGAAGCGGGCGCACGTGAAGCCGCGGCCCCGAGAGCCCGGGCACGCTCCCTGCGCCCCTGGCGGCTGCTCCCCACCCCCACCGGCACACCGTTCACCTTCGGCTACGCCGTCGTCCTCGCCGTCACCTCACTGATGGCCACCTACGCCGACCCCTCGCTGGTCCACGCCCTCCACCAGGGCTCCAGCACCGACGTGGCGCACCTCGTGCACACGCCCGTGACGGTGCTGTTCGGCAGTGCGCTGTGGATCGCGGGCGGGATCGTGGCGCCGTACACGCTCTGCTTCCTGCTGGTGCTGACCGCGCTGGAGCGGCGGATCGGCGGTGCCCGCACGGCCGTCGTCTTCCTGTTCGGGCACGTCCTGGCCACCCTCGCGACCGAGGTGCCCGTGGGGCTCGCGGTGCTGGCCGGGCACCTTCCCGACAGCTCGCTGCACCGCCTCGACTACGGCGTCAGCTTCGGTGTCGCGACCAGCATCGGCGCGCTGACCGGGCTGCTGAGGCCGTGGCTGCGGTGGCCCGTGCTGACGCTGTTCGGCGCGATGCTCGTCCAGGACCTGCTGCGCCTCACCGACCCGCTGACCGGTTGGGGGCATCTGATCGCCCTGGTCATCGGGGTCGGGCTGTGGCCCCTCGTGCGGCGGTGGCGCGCGGCGCTGCCCGTCCCGGCTGTGTGAGCGGCGTTCTCCCTCACGCTCTCCCTCATACCTGTGCCCCACTCGGAAGCTACGGGCCCCGGCGAGCGTTCACCTACGAAAGGCGAGGTCACGGCCTGTGCCGACGATGATCGCTCACAGCGAACGCGGGCCGGGGAACATTCGGGCCACCCCAAGCATTGAGTCGGCATAACTCAACTTGACTGCCGAAGGGGAGATCATGGCTTCGACGTCCACTTCGCTCACCCTGCCCGTGCTGCCGCTCGACGACGAGGTAGTGCTGCCCGGAATGGTGGTCCCTCTGGACTTGAACGACGCCGATGTACGCGCCGCGGTGGAGGCCGCCCAGGCCGCCGCCCGCTCCACACCCGGAAAGCCCCGGGTGCTGCTGGTGCCACGCATCGACGGCACGTACCCGGGCACCGGTGTGCTCGGCACCGTCGAACAGGTCGGCCGGCTGGCCGACGGCGACCCGGGCGCCCTGATCCGCGGTCGCGGCCGGGTGCGCATCGGCGCCGGGACGAACGGACCGGGTGCCGCGCTGTGGGTCGAGGGAACGCGCATCGACGAAAGCGTGCCCGAGCCGCTGCCCGGACAGGTCGGCGAACTGGTGAAGGAGTACAAGGCCCTCGCCACCGCCTGGCTGCGCAAGCGCGGCGCCTGGCAGGTCGTGGACCGTGTCCAGGCCATCGACGACGTCTCCCAGCTCGCGGACAACTCCGGCTACTCGCCGTTCCTGACCACCGAACAGAAGATCGAGCTGCTGGAGACCGCCGACCCGGTCGCCCGCCTCAAGCTCGCCACCCAGCAACTGCGCGACCACCTCGCCGAGCAGGATGTCGCCGAGACCATCGCCAAGGACGTCCAGGAAGGCGTCGACAAGCAGCAGCGCGAGTTCCTGCTGCGCCGCCAGCTCGAAGCGGTCCGCAAGGAACTGCGCGAGCTCAACGGCGAACAGGACGGCGAGGAGTCCGACGACTACCGCACCCGCGTGGAGGCCGCCGACCTGCCGGAGAACGTCCGCGACGCGGCTCTCAAGGAGGTCGACAAGCTGGAGCGGTCCAGCGACCAGTCCCCGGAGGGCTCCTGGATCCGCACCTGGCTGGACACCGTCCTCGAACTGCCGTGGAACGAACGGACCGAGGACGCCTACGACATCCAGGGCGCCAAGGGTGTGCTGGACGCCGAGCACGCCGGCCTGGAGGACGTGAAGGAGCGGATCACCGAGTACCTGGCGGTGCGCAAGCGCCGCAGCGACCGCGGCCTGGGCGTCGTCGGCGGCCGGCGCGGCGGTGCCGTGCTGGCGCTGGTCGGCCCGCCCGGCGTCGGCAAGACCTCGCTCGGCGAGTCCGTCGCGCACGCGATGGGCCGCAAGTTCGTCCGGGTCGCCCTCGGCGGTGTCCGGGACGAGGCGGAGATCCGCGGCCACCGCCGTACGTACGTCGGCGCGCTGCCCGGCCGGATCGTCCGTGCCATCAAGGAGGCCGGTTCGATGAACCCGGTCGTCCTGCTCGACGAGATCGACAAGGTGGGCTCGGACTTCCGCGGCGACCCCGCGGCGGCCCTCCTGGAGGTCCTGGACCCGGCCCAGAACCA
The DNA here is from genome assembly GCF_043195415.1 of Streptomyces sp. Y7. Taxonomy (NCBI): domain Bacteria; kingdom Bacillati; phylum Actinomycetota; class Actinomycetes; order Kitasatosporales; family Streptomycetaceae; genus Streptomyces; species Streptomyces sp. Y7. The sequence goes on along the minus strand of NZ_JBIDDQ010000015.1, from coordinate 12,512 downwards.
CACGTTCCGTGACCACTACCTGGAGGTCGAACTCGACCTGAGCGACGTGGTGTTCCTGGCCACGGCGAACGTCCTGGAGGCCATCCCCGAGGCGCTCCTCGACCGGATGGAACTGGTCCGTCTCGACGGCTACACCGAGGACGAGAAGATCGTCATCGCCCGTGACCACCTGCTCCCGCGCCAGCTGGAGCGGGCCGGCCTGAACAGGGACGAGGTCGCCATCGGCGACGACGCCCTGCGCAGGCTCGCCGGCGAGTACACGCGCGAGGCGGGCGTCCGTAACCTGGAGCGCTCCATCGCACGGCTGCTCCGCAAGGTGGCCGCCGAGCACGAATTGGGCGACCGGAAGCTGCCGTTCACGATCGGCGCGGAGGATCTGCGCGCGCTCATCGGCCGGCCGCACCACGTGCCCGAGTCCGCCCAGGACCCGGCGGAGCGCCGCACCGCGGTGCCCGGCGTGGCGACCGGACTCGCGGTCACGGGCGCGGGCGGTGACGTCCTGTTCGTGGAGGCGTCGCTGGCCGACCCGGAGACGGGCGCGGCGGGGCTGACCCTGACGGGCCAGCTGGGTGACGTGATGAAGGAGAGCGCACAGATCGCCCTGTCCTTCCTGCGCTCCCACGGCGCCGAACTGGAACTGCCGGTCGCCGACCTCAAGGACCGGGGCGTGCACATCCACTTCCCGGCGGGCGCGGTCCCGAAGGACGGCCCGAGCGCCGGCGTCACCATGACGACCGCGCTGGCGTCGCTGCTCTCGGGCCGGCTGGTCCGCACGGACGTGGCGATGACGGGCGAGGTCTCGCTGACCGGCCGGGTCCTCCCGATCGGCGGCGTGAAGCAGAAGCTCCTCGCGGCACACCGCGCCGGCGTCACCACGGTCGTCATCCCCAAGCGGAACGAGGCCGACCTGGACGACGTCCCCGCCGAGGTGCTGGACAAGCTCGACGTCCACGCGGTGACCGACGTCCGCCAGGTCCTGGAACTGGCCCTGGCACCGGCCACCGACGGTGCCGCCCCCGAGGTTCCGGTCGCGGCGTGACGGACGCGGCCGGACAGGCAAGGCCCGGGCCCCGTGAGGGAGGTCCGGGCCTTCGCCGCGCTATCCGTTGGCGAGCGCCACGACTCTGTCCAGCGCCCCGTTGAACCTGTTGTGGTCGCCCACGGTCGGGCCGGAGGACGTGTACTGCCACATCGTGTAGTAGCTCCAGCCCGCCGGCAGTTCCCCCACCTCGGCGGCGTACCGGGCGACCCACAGCGGGTTGGCCGTGGCGAAGCCGCTGTAGTTGCCGGTGCACTGCTTCCACCAGCTCGTCGCCGTGTAGATGACGGCGTCGCGGCCGGTGCGGGCCTTGTACTGGTTCAGGAAGTCGCGGATCCAGGTGACCATCCCGGACGTCGTCCTGCCGTAGCAGGCGGCGCCGTACGGGTTCCACTCGATGTCGAGGACGCCCGGCAGCGTCTTGCCGTCGCGGGACCAGCCGCCGCCGTGGTCGACGAAATAGTTCGCCTGAGTTGCGCCATTGGTGGTGTCCGGGGTCGCGAAGTGGTACGCGCCGCGGATCATGCCGACGTTGTAGGAGCCGTTGTACTGCTGGGCGAAATAGGGGTTGGTGTAGTAGGTCCCCTCGGTGCCTTTCACGTAGGCCCACTTCACGCCGCTGCTCCACAGGGTCGACCAGGCGACGTTGCCCTGATGGCTGGAGACGTCGACGCCTTCGGTCTGGGCGGCCAGGTCAGCGGCGGGGGAGTCCTCGACGCCGTCATGGGCCGCGACGCCCACGCCCATGTGGGCGGAGCCGCGGGACGGGGGGTCGTCGGCCGACGCGGAGGCGGGCCGGGTGGTCAGCACGAGGAGGGTCAGGGTCAGGACGGCTGCGAGCAGGACCCCGGCGACAGGGGTGCGCCGGGGGCGGAGCGGTTCGGGTCTGTGCACGGGCATAGCGTGCCTCCGCAGGCTCGGTGACGCTCGGTGGGGAAGTCGCGCGTGTCCGTGACCGGCAGCCGCGGGCAAGTGTGGCGTGGGCATGCCAGTCACGTTCTGATAGAGAAGCTAGGCAGCGAGAAGAGCAGGTGGAAGGGGGTCCGGCGGCTGCCGTTGGTCTACGCCTGCGAAATACTGACGGAGCTGCGGCAATGACGGCGGTTGGCGGAAACTTTCAGGACCGGGAAACCGAGGCAGGGGCTGACGTGCACGAAGACGGGAACGGCGACGGACCGCGAGGCGGATCCGGAGTGTCCGGTGGTGGTCTGGACCAGCCCGAATTCCTCGACCTGGAACGCGAGTTGACGGTTCTCTTCCGGCGCGCGCGGGCCAAGCAGGGCGAGATGGCCCGCGAGGTCCACCCCGACCTGGAGTCCGCCGCGTACGGGCTGTTGGTCCGTCTGGACGACGCCGGCCGCCAGCGGGCCACCGAACTCGCCGCCTACATCGGCGTCGGCAAGGCCACCATGTCCCGGCAGCTGCGCGCCCTGGAGGACCTGGGCCTGGTCGCCCGCGAGCCGGACCCGGCCGACGGGCGGGCCTGGTTGGTGCACCTCACCGAGGTGGGGCGGTCGCGGGTCGCCAAGGTGCGCGAAGCCCGGCGTGCCCGCTACGTCGAGCAGCTCTCGCACTGGGACCGCCGGGAAGTGGCGGAGCTGGCCCGCCTGCTGAACCAGCTCAACCTGGGGATGGAGAAGTAGGGGACCGGGGACGGGGGCGGGCGGCTCACAACTCCACGTACACGACCGTCGCGTCGTCGTGCGTCTTGCTCCGCCGCAGATACGTCCGCTCCTCCGCGTCGGCCAGCTCCAGCGCCCGCACCCGCTCCACCAGTGCCCGCGCCCCCTCCTTCCGGATGAACCGGAACAGGTCCTCCCAGTCGCCCTCCCGGAACTTCTCCACCCATCTCGACGCACCGTCCGTCAGCGCGGCCAGCGCCCGGACGCCGTCCCGCGGCAGGACCCCGGTCACCGCCCGAGCCGCGACCGACGGATCCGCCGCGGCCGTGAAGAAGCCGCCCTCCTTGTTGCGGATGTGAGCGTCGATCAGGGCGTCCGTGGCCAGGGACGCGCGCGGGAGGCGGGCCAGCCGGTCGTCCAGGTACGGCGTGACCGCGCCGTCCGGCGACTCCGTCAGCAGGGCCGAGTCCGACAGGACCAGGTACTCCACCGTCTCCGCCGACCAGCGCGCCAGAACCACGGTTGCCTGTGGGGTTCGTGGGTGAGAAAGGTCACAGGTTTGTGCATGTGCCTCAGCGGTACGCGCGATGGCACGGGCGAGCACGTCCGCCAGGGGAACATCGGTGAGTGAAACGGTCAGTTCGGTCAGGGCTCCGCCGAGCCGCGCGGTGAACCAGGAGACGGAATGCAGACAGCCCGTCTCGCCCCGCGGCGGAGTCACGCCGTCCAGGACGACCAGTGCGCCGCCCTGTCCCGAGGCGGGAAGGCCGACACTTGCGAAGTCCTCGTTGGGGCGGGCCGGAACACCGGGCTCCGAAACAAGCTCTGTTCGCATCCGGCCAGTCTGCACGAGCCCTTCACAAGGTCAGCGAAGGGGTCGCATCAGTTGCCGGACGGGCGCGCACGCGCAGGTCAGACGCCTGATTTGGGGTGGAATGCAGTGCTCCGGCGAGACGTGGCGGCGAATACTGCCATCGCCCGCCGCAGACGTCCAACCGGCCTGCCGTGCAGGGCATGTGAGTGAGCCGGAGGAACTTGCCCGCCAACTCCCCTCCGGGGTTCACTCCTTCGAGTGGCGGGGCAGGTGATGCGCGGCCGTCGCCCACCGGCACTGGGAGGGTCGGGGACCGGTGAGGGCATCCCCTGCTCGAGCTAGGTCGAGAGCTTGGGGGAGGGGTGTACGGACCGTCGACGGCAGTTGACGGAGCGTCATCCGGACCTATGGGTATCACGAGTCAGGAATGCGAGCACCGGTGCAGAAGATGCGGCCACGTCGCTCAGGCAAGCAGACGGCCTCCGCGGGGGGCGCGCAGCCCGCTCCCGGCACCACCGCCGACATCGCGCCCGCAGGCAAGGGGCGCCCGACCCACGTACGGAACCGGCTGATCGTCGCCGTGGCGGTCGTCGCCGCGGCCATCGCCGGCGCCGGCGTCCCCTCGATCGTCGCCGCCTCGGGACAACTGCACGACTCCCAGGCACTGGTGACCCTCGCCGAGCAGACCGAGGACGCGCTCACCCTCGCGCACTCCCTCGCCGACGAGCGGGACGAGGTCACCTCCTACATCGCGGCCGGGCGACCCAAGTCCAAGGCGCCCAGCGAGCAGCGCAGCGCCCGCGTCGACCGGCAGGTCGAGGAGCTGCGCGCCGACACCGACGCGCCCGCCTCGCTGCGGGAGGACCTCGACGGCATCGCCGCCCTGCGGCGCTCCTCGCTCACCGGCAAGAGCACCGCCCTGGAGTCGCACGAGGCCTACTCGGCCGCCATCACCGAACTCCACCGGCTCGCGGAGCGGCTGGCCGAGCAGATGCCGCCGCGCGCGGGCGCGGGCGCCTACGCCCTGGCCGAGCTGGACTCCGCCGTGCAGCAGGCCGCCGCCGCCCGCGGACTGCTGCTCGCCGCGCTCAGCGTGCCGACCACCACCGAGACCGTCATCGACCCGGTCACCGGCCTCGCGAGCACGCAGGAGACCTCCTCCGGTGCCGACGCCAAGCAGCGCGCCGCGCTGAGCGCAGCCGCCCAGCAGGCCCGGCTGCGCTCCGGCGCAGCCCTCGACGACTTCCGCGACACCGCTCAGAAGAGTGCGCGCACCTCGTACGACTCCACGGTCACCGGCCCCGAGGTCGACACGGCCGAGCGGTATCTCGCCGCCCTCACCGACCAGGCCACGCTCTCCGACCGGGACCTCGCCACCGACACCGAGCGTGCCGGGGCCGCCCTCTCCGCCCGCGTCGATTCGATGCGCGGCGCCGAGTCCGCGCTCTACGACCGCCGCACCAAGGCCCTGGAGCAGCTCCGCGACGACGACGTCACCGCGCTGGAGATCCGCATCGCGATCCTCGGCGCGCTGATGCTGCTCGCCGTCGGCGTCGCCACCGGCATGGCCCGCAGCCTCACCCGGCCGCTCGCCGTCCTGCGGCTCGGCTCCGCCCGGCTCGCGAAGGCCGAGGACCCGGCGGCGGAGGAGCCCGTCAAGTTCACGGGCCGCAAGGACGAGTTCGCGCAGGTCGTCGACTCCGTCAACGCCCTGCACGCGCACGCCGTAGCCCTGCACGAGCGGATCGGCACCCTGGAGTCCGACCGCAAGCACCTGGTCGGGCAGCGGCAGAAGATGGCCGACGCCCGCGAAGGGCTGCGCGCCGAACTCAGCGAGTCCACCGCGCAGCTGGAGCGCCTGCGGGACAGCATCGGCGGCTCGTTCGTCAACCTCGCCCTGCGCACCCTCGGCCTGGTCGAGCGCCAGCTCGCCGTCATCGAGGGGCTGGAGGAGCGCGAGCAGGACCCCGAGCGGCTCGCCACCCTCTTCAAGCTCGACCACTTCGCCACGGTCATGCGCCGGCACAGCGAGAACCTCCTCGTGCTGGCCGGCACCGAGCACGTCCAGCAGCACGCGGGACCGGTCCCGCTGGTCGACGTCGTCCGCGCGGCGGTCAGCGAGATCGAGCGGTACGAGCGGGTCCGTATCGCCGCGCTCCCGCCGCACGCGCATGTCGCCGGGTTCGCCGCGGACGACCTCTCGCACCTGCTGGCCGAACTCATGGAGAACGCCACCTCGTTCTCCCCGCCCGACCTTCCCGTCGAGGTCTCCGGCTGGCTGCTGGAGAACGGCGAGGTCATGCTCTCCGTGCAGGACGAGGGCATCGGCATGACCGCCGAGCGCCTGACCCGCCTCAACGCCCGCCTCGCCGACTTCGACCCCGAGGTCTCCTACGACCAGGAGGGCGACGAGGGGCTCGGCCTCGGCCTGTACGTGGTCGCGCGCCTGGCCCACCGGCACGGCGTCCGCGTGCAGCTCCGCGAGCAGAAGCAGGGCGGGATCGCGGCGGTCGCCGTCCTCCCCAAGAACCTGCTGGCCCCCGCCCCCGCCGCAGCGGTCCCCTCGGACACCCCGCACCACACCGCCGGCCCCGCCTTCTCCCTCCCCGGCGCCGACGCGGAGGCCAACTCCAACGTCCTGCGCACCCGCACGAAGGACACCGACCCCCTGGTGGCCCTGGCGGAACGGGCGGTCCGCGAGACGGAGAACCCCGAGGAGCCGACTCAGCAGCCGACCACCGACGCGGACGACCCCGAACGGGACGTGGCCGGCACCGCCGGGGACCCGCGAGGGACGACTACGAACGCGGCCGGGTCCGTGCGGGACTTCGCGGGTGCCGATGAGGGAATGCGTGGGACGACCACGAACGCGGCCGGGTCCGTGCGGGACTTCGCGGGCGCCGACGAGGATCTGCGCGGTGCGGGGGCGAGCGCGGACGAGGCCGTACGGGGGTTCGGGAGCGCGGACGGGTCCGTGCGGGACTTGACCGGCACCGCCGGGGACCCGCGAGGGACGACCTCGAACGCGGCCGGGTCCGTGCGGGACTTCGCGGGTGCCGATGAGGGCCTGCGCGGTGCGGGCGCGAGCGCGGACGGTGACGTGCGGGGGTTCGGGAGCGCGGACGGGTCCGTAGGGGACTTCGCCGGCGCCGACGAGGCCGTTGCGGAGTCGGGGCGTGCCGAGCCGGCCATCGAGGTCGAGCAGGAGCGCGAGCACCCTGCCGAGACCACGATGGAACTGCTGATCCCGGTGCAGCCCGAGGGCGACATCCCGGCGCGTTCCGCGGGGGACGTCCCGGCGGCGCACGCCACGGGCGATGTCCGGGCGGAGCGTGCCCCGGCCGATGTCCGGGCGGCGCGTTCCACGGCCGACGTCCCGGTGCGGGCGGTCGGTGGGTCCGCGGCCGCCGATGGTGAGGACGCCCCACAGGGGCCACCCGCACCCGACGACGAGAGTCGCACGGGTGGTGCGGGTGGGAACCGATACGCCGAAGGCGGGGCCGAGGCCGAACACACCCGCACCGCCGACGAGGAGCAGCTCACCGACAAGGGCCTCCCCAAGCGCACCCCGAAGATCACCACCCCCACCCAGGCTCCGCGCCAGCGAACCGGCGGTGTCGACGCCGAAGCCCTCCGCAGGAGGCTCGGCGGCTTCCGCCAGGGCGCCCAGGCCGGCTACCGCGACGTAGCGGCCGAGATCGCCGAGCAGACGGCCCAGAACAAGGCGCCGGACGCCGCACCAGCCGTATCCGAGGAAGCCACGGGGGGCACTGTCGAGGAGGCAAGCAGTTGACCGCGCCCAGTACCTTCGGACTGAGCAGTGAAGCCCGCAACCTGCACTGGCTGCTGACGAACCTGGTCGAGGAGGTGCCGGGCATCCAGTCAGTGGCGGTGGTCTCCTCCGACGGCCTGCTCCTGCTCTCCTCCGACCCCGACCTCCCCCACGCTCGAACGACCTCGAGCGCGGGGACCCCCGTCGACGGTTCCCGGTCCGGCACCTCCCGCCCCAAGGGCCCCCGAGGATCGTCGGCCGACCTCGCCACCATCGTCTCCGGCATCGGCAGCCTCACCATCGGCGCGGCCAAGCTGATCCAGTTCGGCGGGGTGAAGCACACGATGGTCGCCATGGACGAGGGCAGCCTGTTCGTGATGTCCATCAGCGACGGCTCGCTGCTCGGCGTGCACGGCTCCGCGGACTGCGACATGAGCGTGGTGGCGTACCACATGGCGCTCTTCGTCGGCCGTGCGGGCCATGTCCTCACCCCCGAACTCCGCAGCGAGCTACGGAAGTCGCTCGAGGACGCCGCCGCAGGGAGTACCCGATGAGCAACGCCCCGAAGAACAGGCCCCAGCTCCCCGTCCGCGGCGGCGAACGCAAACCGGCCCGCGTACGCCCCTACTCGCTCACCGGCGGGCGGACCCGGTTCGGCCACGTCCTCCTCGTGGAGACGTTCGTGGCCGCGCTCGAAGCCCCCGAGGAGCGCAAGGAACTGACGAATGGTTCCCTCAGCACCAGGGTGATGCCGGAGCTGCGGGCCATCGTCGAACTGTGCCGCCGTATGCGCACGGTGGCCGAGATCGCCGCGCTGCTGAAGATGCCGCTCGGCGTGGTCCGCGTACTCCTCAGCGACCTCGCGGACCAGGGAAAGATCCGGGTGTACGGCACGGGAACCGGCCACGGCACGGGCCGGCCGGACCGCGCTCTGCTGGAAAGGGTGCTGAGTGGACTCCGTCGTCTTTGAAGACACCGATGAGGACCTGAAGTCCTGGCAGACGGACCGCACCCGGGCCCCCATCGCCACGAAGATAGTCGTGGCCGGTGGCTTCGGTGTCGGCAAGACCACGCTGGTCACCGCCGTCTCGGAGATCACGCCGCTGCAGACCGAGGCGCTGATGACCGAGGCGAGCGAGGAGACCGACGACCTCACCGCCACGCCCGGCAAGCTCACCACCACCGTGGCCATGGACTTCGGCCGCATCACGCTCGACGACGACCTGGTGCTCTACCTGTTCGGCACGCCGGGCCAGCAGCGGTTCTGGTTCATGTGGGACGACCTGGTGCGCGGCGCGATCGGTGCCGTCGTCCTGGCCGACACCCGCCGGCTGAAGGACTGCTTCCCGGCGCTGGACTACTTCGAGAGCTGCGGGCTGCCGTACGTCGTCGCGGTCAACCACTTCGACGGCAGCGAGCTGTTCGAACCGGCGGACGTGCGGGAGGCGTTGACGATCCCCGCGCACATACCTGTAATGATCATGGATGCGCGGCGCCGGATCTCGGGGATCGAGACCCTGCTGGCCCTCGTCGGCCATGCCCTGGACGTGACCCCCGAGTAGCCCCGTCCTCCCCGAGCCGTCCCCGATCCCTGTAGGAGACACCACCCGCATGCGGAAGATACTCGTCGTCGGAGCCGGTCAGTCCGGACTCCAGATCGCCCTCGGACTCCAGTCGCACGGGTACGAGGTCACCCTGATGTCCAACCGGACGGCGGACGAGATCCGCTCCGGGCGGGTCATGTCCACGCAGTGCATGTTCCACACCGCGCTCCAGCACGAGCGCGACCTCCAGCTGAACTTCTGGGAGTCCCAGGCCCCGAAGATCGAAGGACTCGGCGTCTCCGTGGCGGCCCCCGGCTCCTGGAGCGAGGGCCCCGCGGCCCGCGCGATCGACTGGCTCGGGCGCTTCGACGCGTTCGCGCAGTCCGTCGACCAGCGCGTGAAGATGGCCGGCTGGATGGAGACGTTCGCCCAGCGCGGCGGCCAACTGGTCATCCACGGCGCGGCGGTCGGCGACCTCGACTACTTCTCCCGCACCTACGACCTGGTGCTGGTGTCGGCGGGCAAGGGCGAACTCGTCCAGATGTTCGGGCGGGACGCGGAGCGCTCCCCGTACAGCGAACCGCAGCGCGCACTGGCCGTGTCGTACGTCCACGGCCTCGGCCCGCGCCCGGAGCACCCGGACACCGAGGGCGTGCGCTGCAACCTCGTCCCCGGTGTCGGTGAACTGTTCGTCATGCCGACCCTGACCACCTCCGGACGCGCGGACATCCTGTTCTGGGAGGGCATACCCGGCGGCCCGCTCGACGTCTTCACCGGCGTGAAGGACCCGGCGGAGCACCTCTCCCTGACCCTGGAACTCATGGAGCGGTACGTGCCGTGGGAGTACGCCCGCGCCACCAAGGTCGAACTCACCGACGCGGGCGGCGTGCTCAGCGGCCGCTACGCGCCGACGGTGCGCAACCCGATCGGGCGGCTCCCCGGCGGCGGGCTGGTGCTGGGCGTCGCGGACGTCGTCGTGGCCAACGACCCCATCACCGGCCAGGGCTCCAACTCGGCGTCCAAGTGCGCCGCCGCCTACCTCTCCTCGATCCTGGAGCACGGCGACAAGGAGTTCGACGAGACCTGGATGACCGCCACGTTCGACCGGTACTGGGACACCGCGCAGCACGTCACCAAGTGGACCAACGCCATGCTGGCGCCGCCGCCGGAGCACATCCTCAACCTCATCGGCGCCGCCGGCCAGCTCCAGCCGGTCGCCGACCGCTTCGCCAACGGGTTCAACGACCCGGCTGACTTCGAGAACTTCTTCTACGATCCGGAGAAGACGGCGGCGTATCTCGGTGAGGTCGCTGGGGCGTGACCTTCGGGCGTACCGCGCCCAGGACCGGGTACGAGGCGATCGGGGAGATCTTGACCTTCTCCCCGGTGCGCGGTGCCTGGACCACCTTGCCCTTGCCCAGGTACAGGGCCACGTGGGTGGCGTCCGGGAAGTAGATGACGAGGTCACCCGGGCGCAGCTCGGTCAGGGGGACGCGGTCGAGCCGTGCCCACTGCTCCTGGCTGGTGCGCGGGATGCGCGTGCCGGCGTCGGCCCACGCCTTCGACGTCAGGCCCGAGCAGTCGTAGGACTTCGGGCCCTCGGCGCCCCACTTGTACGGCTTGCCGAGCTGCCGCTTGGCGTAGCGGATCGCCCGGGCGCCCTGGGAGGACGGCTTGTCGTCGTCGTGGGCGAGGGCGCCCGAGGCGAGGAACGCGCGCTGCGCCTCGGCGGTGTCCTCCTTCTCCAGCTGGGCCAGCGCGGCGAGCTGTTCGGGCGAGAGGGACGACAGGAGTTCCTCCACCTTGCGCAGCCGCTTCAGGACGGCGTCCCGGTCCTTCTTCTGGCGTTCGGCGAGCACGAGTCGGCCGTCGAGGGCCGCGCGCGCCCTGCGGGCCAGGTCGGCGGCCTCGCGTGCGGAGCCGGTCAGACGGCCCACCGTCTCGGCCCGCTCGCGGGCCAGCCGGCCGATGACATGGCCCTGGTCGAGGGCGTGCTGCGGGTCGCGGGCCAGCAGCAGCCGGACGTAGGGGCCGATCTCGGTGGTGTTCTGGTACTGCTGGCGGGCCAGCCGGCCGGCCGCGCCCCTGCTGTCGTGCAGGGACAGCCGGGCGCGGGCCAGGGCGGTGTCCAGGCGGGCCACCTCGGTGCGCTGTCTGCGCAGCTTCTCCGCGGTGGCGTTGTAGGTCTCCGTGGCCTGCTCGGTCTCCCGGTACAGCCGCTGAAGGTCCGTCAGGAGTTCTGCGGTGGACCGCTCCTGGGGGTCGAGGGGGGCGGGGGCTTTGGGAGGGCCGGGTGCCGTGGGGGTCGTGGGGGCCGACGGGGCGTGGGGGGCCGCCAGGGTGGGCGTCGGGGCGAGGAGCGTGACGGCCGTCGCGGCTGCCGCCGCCGTACACGCCAGACGCAGAAGCCTTCCTGACACGTCATCACCTCCGATGCGGACAGGCTCTCTGTTCCGCATCGTGAGCATCGGACGCGGGCGCCGGGTTCGCGCGGCGGGTGTGCGCGGTTCGGCGCAGCGAGGTCACTCGTCCGGGTCGTGTGGCTTGCCGGGCGGCGTGGTGTCTGGCTTGGACCACGGCCACTTCAGACGGCCGCTCTGCTTTCCCTCGGGGTCGTACGCGTACTTCCAGCGGCGGCTCAGGCCGGGGCGGGCGCCCTCGGTGCGCGGGACGCGGCGGTACACGAGAACCGTGGGCGGGCCGCCGTGCGGGTCGGGGACGGGGATGCGGTACGTCTTGGGCGGGTGGCTCGTGATGCCCAGCAGGACGGGGAGCACGCGACCGTCCATGGGGCCGCCCTCGAAGGGGGTGTCTTCGGTCTTCACTGGAACAGTGTCGGCTATCGGTCGTCCGCGAGCTTCTGCGCCAGGGCCGCCGTCTGGGGATCACGGGCGGCGGTGACGGCGAGCGCCGCCGCGAACTGGTCGACCAGCCAGTCGCGCAGGTCCGGCATCGGGGGCTGCTTGCCCTCGTCGAGCCAGATCAGGGAGGCCGCCTCGACCGTGGTGATCCAGACCCGGACGGTCATGCGCAGGTGCAGGCCGGGGTCGGCGACGTCCAGGTGGCTGAGGATGTGCTCGGCGGCGGCGCGGCGTACGCCGTCGACGATGGCGGTGGTGCGGGAGGTCTCCACGACGCTGCCGCCCTGGAGCAGGGCGCTGAATCCGGTGTCGTGCTGGTCGACGAAGGTGAGATAGCGGTCCAGGGCGCGGGCGAGGCGGGGGAGGAGGGGGCCGTCGCGGGGTTCGTCGAAGCAGTGCTGGAGTTCTTCGGCGGCCGAGCGCAGGGCGGCCTCGTAGAGCTGTTGCTTGCCGCCGGGGAAGTAGCGGTAGACGAGGGGGCGGGAGACGCCGGCGGCTTCCGCCACGTCGTCCAGGGAGACGTCCTCGGGGGTGCGGTGGGCGAAGAGGCCGAGGGCGGCGTCGAGGAGCTGGCTGCGGCGCTCCTCGACGCTGAGGCGACGGTAGGCGGGGGTGGGGGCCGAGGGCGTCATGACCAGCAGCGTAGCTCCCGGGGGGTGGGCCGGGGGTGCCTGCGGCGGCCTGTGGCGGAGAGTGGGGGGTGCGGGTGGCGCGTGGCGGTGTGTCGGGGGTCGGGGCCGTGCCGGGGGTGCGTCGGGGGTCGGGCCGTGCCGGGGGTGCCTGCGGCGGCCTGTGGCGGAGAGTGGGGGGTGCGGGTGGCGCGCGTCGGGGGTCGGGGCCGCGCCGGGGGGGGGGGGGGG